>JABXHY010000030.1 GCA_013373375.1 Gammaproteobacteria bacterium | reverse complement strand
TGATGTAAGTACCTTTAGCTTCATCAGGTAGATCTTTAACAAAGTTGAAAACGGTCATTTTAGTACCGCCTGAACTCAATTGAACTAAGTCTCCTCTTCTCATTTTGAGTACCTCTCGTCGTTTGGATGAACAATATCAATGGATTCAGGTTATTTATACTTAATGTTTTTTGAGAATGCTGTGCAATTCTATGGAAATATAATGGGTATCGAGATAAGTTAGAAAAAACAAAGAGTTAAGAATTGTGAAAGATTTGAATTCACGAGATTTTCACATTAAAAAATCAAAATTCCCATCTCATTCCATATATATTTTTGTAGTAATGGTGAGGATAATGACATTATAAGTGAAAAGTGAGATTTTTCAGTTGACCAAAAGGATGCCATTATGAGCTGACTAATTCACTTTAAGTCTTGCTTCGACAGAGGCTGTTGAAAGCATTTAGAAAGTGAAATTCAGATATGGAAAGCTACTTCTTTTTTAAAAAAAAAGCTCACAATCTGTGAGCTTTGTACATATTTGGCGCGCCCGGAGAGATTCGAACTCCCGACCAATTGGTTCGAAGCCAACTACTCTATCCAGCTGAGCTACGGGCGCGTAGGGGAGCAAATTTATCGAAATCCCTGACCAAGTACAAGCAAAAAATAAAGTTTTTCGGTAGATGGCTAAAATAGCAGCATATTTTGATAAAACTTTGATTAAATTGATTATTTTTAGGGCAGTTTTTGCTTTGATTTACTTTTAGTGTCAATTGGAATTGTGTTTTAACTTAGGTTCGACTTTTTTCACAACTTGAATCTGTCGTATCTCAAGACTTAAGGGAGCTAGGCCAAAAATCTTTTGATGAAATGTATTTAAAGCATCAAATCGCCGAATTTACTACAATGCCGGTCGATCGTGCTTAATGGTTGATGATCAAAGAGTTTAGCAATCGAAGTGGAATAACTTCTTTAAAGAAAACAATCAATAAATCAATGCTTTATAAAGGAAAGTTAGTGTGATTGAGCAATGTGCCTGTGGAAGTGGACAGCTATTTTCTAGTTGTTGTTTACAACTCATATCAGGAGAGAGGCAAGCTACAAGTCCAGAGCAGCTAATGCGAAGTAGATTCTGTGCATTTAAAATAGCCAATGGCAGCTATTTGTATGAGACTCATCATCCGGACTTTCGAGGTAATTTAACTGCAGAGGAATTAACCTTGAGCGCTAAACAAAGCAATTGGTGCAAGCTTGAGGTTGTTAAGAGTCAGCTTGATTCTAATTCGCACGGCACGGTTTATTTTAGAGCCTTCTTCATAAAGGCAGGCTACTTATATTGTCATACGGAGTTATCGTTTTTCAGTAAATACGAGGATCAGTGGATGTATCAGAGAGGAGAGTTTCCCGGCGATTCGTTTACTCCCAAAAAGCTTGGAAGGAATGAAATTTGCCCCTGTGACTCTGGCAAAAAATTTAAGTCCTGCTGCAGTTGAAAGTAGATATGGTTTGCAATTTCCTTAACTCTATTTTGATTAAGGCCCGCATATTTAAAAGATAACACTTTAAGTCTCGGATTTAACTTATTGAAATTAATGATAATAATCTCAAAGTTATATAAAGGTGTTTTGTATCATGATTAGCTTCTAAACGATTTTATGAAATAGGTCACGCTTAAATCAATAATATGTGCTAAACCTTGATTATAAGCTGCGCGGTTTGCGGTGTGAGGTAATTCAAAAGTGGGACTTTTATCTAAAACGATCAGTAAGCTAGCGCCAGCGCAATACTTACCTTCCAGTGGAAACCCTGGTCAAGATGATTTTTCTTGGTCTGTTTCTCTTAACCTTGGGGTGTGGTTAAAAATAGAGACGAAAAATGTTCAATCATTGACGCTGTACATTGAATATTTCGATAGCCGCGGCAAACAGTTATTGCTAGTGGATACCCAGCTTCAAGATGGTGATACTGAGATATTGTTTTCCAATTTAGTTAAAGTTCCGATTAAAGGAAGTATTTCGGATGTTTCCTTATTAATTTCTTACGCTGACCCCAGCTTTAATTTTCAAATTGATGAGCTGTTTATCCGTGTAATTGAACCACCTTCAGATCCAACTCGTCTGCGTAAAATAAGTTAATCTGCAGCAGTTAACATAATTTTCGGTAATTATTCACAATACAACTAATCCGCCTTGTTTTTTATCTCACGTTGTTACATGCTTTTGATGGCTTTTTACTCAAAGTGTTGTATTGCTTTTATAAGCTCGAGTCTTAAGGAAAAGACAAGAGTTAAAATAACAAGAGACAGGTTACTACGGTTTAATTTGTAAAGAGAGAATATTGCTATGGAACGAATTGATTTAAATAAAGGCGTGATGCAAACAATTTACTTGGATGCAAAAAAATATTTGCCGGCAAATATTGAGAGCACCGATTTACCTTGGTCTGTCGCTCTGAATGTTTTATGCAGTTTTCGTCTATCACAACCGGTAAAAAATGCTGTTGCTCTATTTATTGAATACCAAGACAGCAGAGGAAAGCATAGAATACCAGTCGATTTTTTTGAACCCGAAAATGACATTTCTTTGTTGTTTTCAAATCTTGTGCAGCTGCCGATTAGAGGTTCGGTTGATGAACTCAATCTTAAGTTAGTCGGTCTAACTGAAGGTGTGACTGTTGAGCCAGAGCTCGTCCATTTAAATTTAGAAGAGTCTCGCAGTTTTGTTGACAGTAAATCAATGCGAAAGGTTGTGTAACTTTTTTCTGCTCGTGGAACTTAATACTCAAAAGTAACCATAAATTCTTTTTATGGCTATACAACTTTGTAAAAAATATTGAAAAAATCAGTTTTTTTTGTTGACTCGAAATTTATATTCAAATAGTCTTACTCACATGAACGCAAATACTTTAAACCAAAATACAAAAATGACAGCTCGCTGGTGGTGGCACACTTCCAAGCGGGTTTTATCGTATTTGTAGTCGTTCTACAGATTTTCGAAACCCGCTTATTAGCGGGTTTTTTTTTGCTATAAAAAAGTTAACTCAGTTTATTTGTTAAAAAAACAACAAGATAGGAATGGTATAAAAATGAATTTAACAAAGTGTTGGTGGCTATATTAGATGGAATGCGTTGCGGGATTTGCCAATCTGTAATCTAAGCCCGCGTACGCGGGTTTTTATTTAAATTATTAAATTTTAATTTTCGGAGAGAGACATGATTATTGTATTGAGTGCAGAGGCAAGTAAACAAGACGCGGATGAAATATTGGCAAAAATTGAAAATGCCGGATTAAAGCCACTATACATGCCGGGAACTGAGAGAACTGTTTTGGGTGCATTGGGAGATGAAAGAATATTGCAAGGACTAAACATTACCGCGCACCCAATGGTTGAAGATGTGAAGCCAATTTTGTCCAACTATAAGTTGGTCAGTCGTGAGTTGTACCCAGCAGATTCTGTCGTGTCTATTGGTAATGTACCTTTCGGAGGTCAACATTTTTCAATAATTGGTGGCCCATGTGCGGTTGAAACCTTAGACAGCTTTCGAGCCTCTGCAACAGCTGCTGTTAAAGGTGGAGCGGTTGCTTTAAGAGGCGGCGCGTTTAAACCTCGCACCAGTCCTTATAGTTTTCAAGGTGGTGGTCTTGACGCTTTAAAAGTTATGCAGCAAGTGAGTAAGGAATTAGGGGTGCCAGCAGTCACGGAGGTAATGGACGCTGCTGACATCGATATCATTGTTCAACACGTGGATGCACTTCAAATTGGAGCACGTAACATGCAAAACTTTAATCTCCTCAAAGCTGTAGGTCGAACAATGACACCCGTTATATTAAAAAGAGGAATTGCTGCGACGATTGAGGAAACTCTTTTAGCCGCTGAATATGTCGTCGATTCGGGTAACCCTAATGTCATTTTATGTGAACGCGGTATACGAACGTTTGAAACTGCGACTAGAAATACACTTGACCTGAATGCTGTTGCGTTTATGAAGAAACGTTCACATTTGCCAGTAATTGTTGATCCATCTCATGGAACAGGTATTCGAGATTTGGTCGGGCCTTTGACAAAAGCAGCTGTCGCGGTAGGTGCCGATGGTGTGATAGTAGAAGTTCATCATGAGCCAAAGGAAGCTTTGTCGGATGGTAAGCAATCTCTTTATCCTGAGCAATTCTCGCAGTTAATGTTGGAACTTGAGCCGTTTATCAAAGCGGCTGGTCGTCAAGTTACTCAATTGAAAGCAGCTTAAAAAAGTTAGGAACTGTTGCTCATGGAATCTACTAAGACACTCAGTTCTAAAGTGAATTTTCCAAAGTCGGTGACGTCTGTTTATCACCGACTAAAGGATCGTTTTGAATCGCCAACAGCTTTGCTTGAAACAGCATCTATTAGCACTAAAGAACACACTCGCAGCATTGCGATGTTGTCAGCGGCGTTATCAATTGAGTGTGTGGGGTTTAACGTTAAAGTAAAAGCGCTCAATGAAAATGGTGCTCAGTTTTTACCTGAGTTTAAGCAATTATTCCTGGGTCCGGAGAATTTAAAAAATGGATTTAAAATAGAGATTCCTCATGCAAATCTTCATTCAGAAGTTGATGAGCGTAAAAAGCTTTGCCAGTCATCTGTAATGGATGTTCTGCGCAAGGTAATGGAACCGTTAAAAGTGCAAGCAAGTGATGATCGAACAACCATGTTGATCGGTACTTTTGCATTTGATATTTACGAACTTTTTGAGTCTTTAAACCCTCTGGAAGACGAGCCTGAATTTCCACATTATATATTTTATCTTGCGGATACTCTTTTAGAGGTTGATCACCTTAATAACTCGGCGAGAGTTCATACCAAAGTATTTCCCGGGAAGAAAATGCGAGAGTTGCAAAACGATTATCAACGTCGACTGAGCATTCTGAACGACTTTTTTGAAAATGATACGGACACCTGCGATGTGCTTCAGGCGATCAATACGGATTTCGAAGCGTTGGTTACTTCTACTTCTGGTAATGAGTCGAGTTCGAACAATCAAAAGAGTCTCTCAAAAATGAATTTCTCAAAAAAGAGCCTCTCAACAGGAAGCGAACAAGTAAACGTTTTGAGTAGTGAGTTTGCCAGTCGAGTCGAAAAGGCAAAAAAACATATTATTGATGGCGACATCTTTCAAATTGTTTTAGCGAGAGACTTTAAACTGCCTTGCAACAATGCGTTTTTGGCTTACCAATATTTACGTCAACAGAATCCGAGCCCCTATATGTTTTATATAGAGGATTCCAGTTACCAGCTGTTTGGCGCATCACCAGAGAGTGCAGTTAAATATGAGTCGGAATCAAGACTTTTAAGTTTGTATCCGATAGCTGGCACTCGAAAGAGAGGACTTAATGCCGATGGTACAATTAATCACGATTTAGATGCGAGAATCGAATTAGAATTAAAAAATGATGAAAAGGAACGGTCTGAACATTTGATGTTAGTGGACCTGGGTAGAAATGATATCGCTAGAGTTTGTCAGTCAGGCACTCGAAAAATTGAGCGTTTACTCGAGATAGACCGTTACTCTCATGTAATGCATTTAGTGTCTAAGGTTTCTGGAACGCTATGCGAAGAGTTGGATGCATTATCGGCCTATCAGGCGTGTATGAATATGGGAACTTTGTCTGGGGCACCAAAAGTTAAAGCAACACAACTAATTCGAACAATCGAGCAGCAATATCGAGGCGCTTATGGCGGTGCTATGGGTTATATCAACGCTGCTGGTGATATGGATACGGCAATCGTTATTAGAAGTGCATTGGTTAAAGATTGTCAAGCAACCGTTTCAGCGGGTGCAGGGATAGTGTTTGATTCGGTTTCAGAGCTCGAGATAAAAGAAACTGAAAATAAAGCGGCAGCAGTTATTCAAGCAATAAACCAAGCCAACCAAATAGCAGTTTCTGGTAAGCGAAATAATTTTCAGCAGGAGGCTGCTGATGTCTAAAGTTCTTTTTATCGATAATTTTGATTCATTTACCTACAACCTGGTTGAAGAATTTCGATTATTAAACTTTGACGTAACGGTAGTTAGAAATTCAGTCGACATCTCTGAGTTAACAAGAATTGGGTTAGAGCATGATCTAATTGTGTTATCTCCCGGTCCAGGAGGCCCAAGTGATGCGGGAAACTCTCTCCAACTATTGCAAGAGCTAAACGGAAAGGTTCCCTTTTTGGGTATTTGCCTTGGGCATCAAATAATTGCACAGTTTGCTGGAGCGGAAGTTTCGCATGCACCTATGCCGGTGCATGGAAAAGTAGCTGTTCTAAAACACAATGGTGAGTTTTGTTTTTCAAACTTACCTCGCGAGTTTAATGTCGCCAGGTATCATTCATTAATTGTAAAAGAATTACCGAAAGACTTTATCTGTCTAGCAACAACTAATCAGTTAATTATGGCGATATATCACCCAACAAAAAGATTAATTGGTTTTCAATTTCATCCCGAATCGATTTTAACAACTCGTGGCGCACTGTTGTTAAAGCAAACGGTGGACCTGTTAGTTAATTCTGATAGTTCGACGGAACAATATAAAACTCAATAGGGCAAAATCATGAATGCAATAATGGAAACCCTCTATCGAGGTGAACATTTAGAGAAAGAACAAACCGAGCAAGTTATCCAACAAATCGTAAATGGCGAGTTAGGTGAAGCAGAAATTTCCGCATTACTGGTAGCGCTTAAAATTAAGGGTGAGTCAGCGGCAGAAATAGCCGGTGCAGCAAGTGCGCTTCGAGCATCAGCAACACCTTTTAAACGGCCAGTAGGTACAGTAGTCGATACCTGTGGAACGGGTGGAGATGGTTTTGGCACAATTAACATTTCGACAGTCGTTGGATTAGTTGCAGCGGAATGCGGTGTAAAAATAGCGAAGCATGGCAACCGATCGGTTTCATCAAAAAGCGGGTCGTCTGATTTATTGCAGCGCTTTGGCGTAAAGCTAGACGTTACACCTGATGTTGCTGCTGAATGTTTAGAAAAAGAAAACTTTTGCTTCTTATTTGCACCTTTGTATCATCCAGGGGTGAAGCATGTAATGCCTGTGAGAACAGCGTTAAAAACGAGGACTTTGTTTAACTTGGTTGGCCCTTTGGCAAATCCAGCTCTGCCAAACGTTCAGTTAATGGGCGTCTACGATCCAGATTTATTGGAAACCATGGCTTATGCACTTAAAAACTTGGGCTGCGAAAAAGCATTTGTGGTGAATGGGGGTGGATTAGATGAAATAGCCCTTCACTGTGAAACAAATGTAGCTATATTAGAGAACGGTAATGTCACTCTAACAACATTTAAACCAGAAGATGCTGGTTTAGAAAGAGCTCCATTAAAGTCGCTACAGATTTCTGATCCAGATGAAATTGCAGCGGCTTTACTGTGCGTTATTAAAGGGGTTGGTAAAAAAGAACATCAACAGGTCATTGCGTTGAATACCGCAGCTGTTTTATTACTCAATAATGCGGTTGATAATCTTGAGCAAGGTGTAAGTGTTGCGATGGAAGTGATTCAGAGTGGTCGAGTTGAAAAACGTTTGAAAAGAATTGCGGAATTAACGAATGCAAAATAAAAAGAACGTTTTACAGGAAATTGTAGAATATAAAAAAACTGAAATACAGAAGCGAAAAGCGAATCTATCGCTCGAGCAAATCACTGCGCAGGTCGAGCCATCGGTTCGCTCACTGAAAAGTGTATTGTTACAACCGGGGAATCGATTTATCCTGGAGTATAAAACAGCTTCTCCCAGCAAAGGTGTTATTCGAGAGAGTTTTACCGCTGATGACTGTATAAAAGCATATACAGCATCGGCGGATGCTTACTCTGTATTAACAGATGAAAAATATTTTGGAGGCAGTCATAAGCGGCTTCAGTATATTTCGACTCACGATAATAAACCGGTTTTATGCAAAGATTTTTTTATTGACCCTTATCAAGTATTCGAAGCTCGATGCTACGGTGCCGATGCAATACTCCTTATGTTGTCAGTATTGAGCGATAGTGAATATAAAGAGTTAGCCGCAATTGCTAAATGTTTAAATCTTGATGTATTAACAGAAGCGCACACGGTGGAAGAGTGTGAGAGAGCTGTGACACTTGGTGCGGATATTATAGGGATTAATAATCGTGACCTAAGAGATCTTAGTATTAATCTTGAACAAACTAAATTGTTATCAGCATTGATTCCAGATGATAGAGTGGTCATTTCTGAATCTGGCATCAACTCTCGTTCTGATGTGTCTTATTTGGCTCCTTATGTAAATGGCTTTTTAATCGGTTCTTCACTTATGTCCGCTGACAATGTAAAGGCCGCAGCGATTGATATGGTGTATGGGGCTGTGAAAATATGTGGAGTGCGCTCAAAGGACATCGCCGAGCACAGTATTAATGCTGGCGCACGTTATTTGGGATTGATGTTTTACCCCAAGTCAAAACGAAATGTCACTGTAGACGATGCTGAAACTCTGGTTAAAGCAATCCCAGGTGATTATGTCGGTGTATTTGTTAATGAGGTTTCCAGTAAAATTGTTGATGTTGCAAGTCGGCTTAATTTATCTGTTGTACAGCTGCACGGTGATGAAACATTAGAACAGGCGCAAGCAATTAAAGAGCAGTTATCTGGCAACATTAAAGTATGGAAAGCACTTTCTTTATCGACAAATGATAATCATCATATTATCAATCAATGGTTGAATGTCGTTGATAAAATCGTACTCGATTACCAAACTCGTTTTTCAAAAGGTGGCAATGGTAAGTCTTTTGATTGGAGTGTCTTGCCGTCCTTTTTCGAAACAATTGATCCTGAAAGAATTGTTATAGCCGGCGGGATTATGCCGGATAATGTTTCAGAGTTGTTGGAATTTCATAAAGTAACCCTTGATCTCAGTAGTGGTGTTGAACGCTTAAAAGGCGAAAAAGATAAACAGTTAATCTCGGCATTATTCGAGCAGTGTCGACAAAATGGTGTAAAGGCAGCTTAACGATGACAGATTTAAAGCAAATTAAAATAGATCCAAATGTTGCACAGTCAGAATATGGCTTTAATGGCTACTTTGGCGATTACGGTGGCATGTTTGTTCCTGAAATTTTGGTCCCAGCTCTAGAGCAATTAGAAAAAGCATTTTACGATGCGATAGATGATGAATCTTTCATTAATGATTTTAATCGTTTATTGAAGGACTATGCGGGTCGTCCAACTCCTTTATATGAATGTAAAAACTTAACTGGGCCAAGAGAAGGTCGAATTTTTATGAAGCGTGAAGACCTGTTACACGGCGGTGCGCACAAAACGAACCAGGTATTAGGTCAAGTTTTGTTAGCAAAACGTATGGGGAAAACTCGAATAATTGCGGAAACCGGCGCCGGACAACATGGCGTAGCTACTGCACTCGCTTGCGCTTTGATGGATCTACCTTGTGAAATTTATATGGGTGCAGTCGACTGCGCACGACAGCAACCTAATGTTTACAGAATGGAATTAATGGGAGCAAAAGTAATTCCGGTAAACAATGGTAGCGGAACATTAAAAGATGCGATCAACGAAGCGCTAAGAGATTGGGCTGCCACTTATGAACAAACTCATTATCTTTTAGGAACAGCCGCTGGAGCTCACCCTTTTCCGACGATAGTTCGTGAGTTTCACAAAATGATCGGTGAGGAAGCGAAGCAACAAATGAAACAACAAACCGGCCGCTTGCCTGACTATGCAATTGCATGTGTTGGAGGAGGGTCGAACGCCATAGGATTATTTGCTGATTTTGTTGAGGACAAGGAAGTTAAGTTAGTTGGTGTTGAACCTGCGGGAAAAGGTTTAGATTCAGGTCACCATGGAGCAACTTTGACGCGAGGACACTTAGGTATTCTGCATGGTTCGCATACTAAAATAATGCAAAACGATGATGGACAGATTGAAGAGTCTTATTCGGTATCGGCCGGATTGGATTATCCTGGAATTGGTCCTCAGCATGTTTACCTCCAAGAAATCGGGCGAGCGCAATATGAGTCGGTTACAGATACTGAAGCATTAAATGCCTTTAAATTACTATCTAAGAAAGAAGGTATTATTCCTGCGCTTGAATCTGCGCACGCGGTAGCCTATGCCATCAAGTTGGCCAAAGCTTCGACACATGATACTCATATATTAGTCAACCTTTCGGGAAGAGGGGATAAGGATCTTGAGTACGTTAGAAATCTTGAGAAATCTTCAAACGACGAGGAGGCTAAGTAATGAGCCGTTATCAAAACATGTTCTCTCGTCTGAAAGAAGAAAGCAAAATTGCATTTATTCCTTTTGTAATGCTCGGAGATCCCGATTTAGAAACCTCGTTCGAAATTATTAAGCAGTTAGTGGACTCTGGTGCTGACGCGCTCGAGTTAGGAATTCCTTTTTCCGATCCTGTCGCGGATGGGCCAGTCATACAAGCGGCTGCCATACGAGCTTTAAAACATCAGGTAAACCTGGACGATTGTTTTGAGTTATTAAAAAAGATTCGCGAAACTTACTCAGATATTCCCGTCGGTCTGTTACTTTACTCAAATTTAATTTATCGCAAAGGAATACAAACGTTTTATGAACTGTGTGAAGCTTCTGGTGTTGACTCAGTTTTAATTGCCGATGTGCCGTTACGAGAAACAGAGTTTTTTGATTCTAAAGCACTTGTCCATGGTATTGACCCTGTTCATATATTACCTCCAGAACCATCTGATAATACTTTGAAATCTGTTGCGGCTCAGTCCAAAGGGTATACTTACGTTCTGGGACGAGCCGGGGTTACAGGCACCGATGTAGCAGCAAAAATGCCAAAATCCGGTGTTATGGAGTTGTTGAAAGAGAACAATGCACCACCTCTGGTTATGGGGTTTGGAATCTCAAAACCTGAACAAGTAACCGCGGCAAAGCAACACGGTTTTGATGGCGTGATATCCGGTTCTGCCGTAGTAAAAATAATTGAAGACAATTTGGATAACCGAGATGAATTATTGGAAGCGCTTGGTAAATTCGTATCTTCAATGAAGAACGCGTCATAGTTAACACTATAATTAAGTAGAAATTAAAAAGCCGAGAGCTTAATAAGTAGTGACTCTAATAAGTAGCGCCCCTTTAACTCAGAAGATAACTGTTTTTGGGGCCGCTTCTGTTTTCAATCATTTTCATCTTAAATTAGTTCGCACTTTTTTTGACTGTGAAGTTAAGTTTTAGATTGTCTAAAGATGGTTTACACTACAGCGTTGGTTTGCCAAACCTACTGAACAATAGACGATCAGCCTTTATTCATTGTCATGCAGTGACATGAAATATAGTTAAAAGAGTATAACTATGAGCGAATTTTGGACCGAATTAGAATCTAAGCTGCGAACAATGGAAGCAGAAGAAGAGTTTGACCTGTTCGCGATTGGTTATGTGATTCCACAAGTTGCTCTAGCGCACGCAGAAGCTGAGCAGTTACAAGACGAAGATGGATCTCAACAGAAAATACTGATCAATTACATTCAGCGTTCTGTCGATCAAGATAATATTAACGATCAAGATCGATTATTAATTGAACAGGTTTTGGATGCGGCCTTGGGTAATTCTTAATCTAAACAACTGCTAAATCAGAATACTTTCTAAATTTTCTCGAAGAGACTATTGCTTGAAGATAAAAGTCTTGAAGCCTATATCTCCATAAGAATATAAGTCTTAAACAAAATAGCTCTCAAAGAATATTAGTCTTAAAGAATATTAGTCTTAAAGAATATAGCGATCATCAAAACGCACTCTTCTGGTCATTGATGTTATAATTGTCATAATTCTTTAAACGGTGTTAACACCTCTATCTCGTTATTTCCCGGAGAATGCATGAGCACTGACAATTCTGTTGCTAATTCGTCCAAAATTACTATCACTCAACCTGATGACTGGCACTTACATTTTCGCGATGGCGACATCTTAAATGAAACAGTCCCTGCAACTGCTCGTTGTTTTAAGCGCGCGATAGTCATGCCAAACCTGGTGCCTCCAGTTACGACAGCTGCCATGGCAGTAGAATATAGAGATCGAATAATGGCTGCAGTACCTGCCAACAACAACTTTGAGCCTCTAATGACTTTGTATTTAACCAATTCGACGACTGCTGATGATATTAAACAAGCGAAAAAGGCGGGTGTTGTTGCTGCAAAACTTTATCCAGCGGGCGCGACCACCAATTCAGATGCAGCTGTTAATCAAGTAGAAGCTTTATTTCCAATATTCGAAGAAATGGCCAAGCAAGATATGCTCCTGTTGATACACGGAGAAGTCACCGATGGTGATATCGATATATTTGATAGAGAAAAAGTGTTTATAGACAGGCACTTATCTCCAATAGTTAAAGCCTTTCCTCAATTAAAAGTTGTATTGGAACACATCACAACGAAAGATGCAGTCGACTTCGTTGTAACTGCTCCAGACAAAGTTGCTGCTACCATTACACCTCAGCATCTATTGCTTAATCGTAATGATCTTTTAGTGGGAGGGATTCGCCCTCATAATTACTGTTTACCAGTTTTAAAGCGAAATACTCATCAACAAGCTTTACGACGAGCAGTTGCGTCAGGGTCGAAAAAATTCTTTTTAGGCACAGACTCTGCGCCACATGAGAAACACAAAAAGGAAACGGCCTGCGGCTGTGCTGGTTGTTATAGTGCATGGAGTGCTATCGAGTTATATGCTCAAGTGTTTGAAGAACTTGGATGCCTAGAAAACCTCGAAGGTTTTGCGAGTCATTACGGCCCAGACTTTTATGGCTTACCGCGAAACCAATCAACCATTACTTTAGTAAAAGAATCTTGGACCGTTCCTGAGCAAATTAATTTAATAGATAAGTCTTCAATTGTTCCTTTTTTTGCAGGTGAAATCTTGCAGTGGAAGCTGGCTGATTAGTGAAAAGTTATTTAATTAATGCCCTTTTAGCGACATTAGTCGAAGACATGAATTTTAGTTTGCTCAACGTTAAGAGTTAATGAAAAAGCTTCTCGTTATTGGTTATGTGTGGCCTGAGCCAAATTCTTCTGCGGCAGGTTCGCACATGCTGTCGTTGATCCAGTTATTTAAAGAGCAAGGATGGCAAGTAACCTTTGCATCACCGGCCGTAAAGAGTGGTTTTGAGTTTGATCTCGAGTCCATAGGCATTCTAGTCGAGTCCATCAAATTAAACTGCGACTCGTTTAATCAGTTTTGTCATTCGCTACGTCCGGACGCGGTTCTCTTTGACCGATTTATGATGGAAGAACAATTTGGCTGGCGAGTTGAATTGTCATGTCCTGATGCCGTCCGTATTTTAGACACCGAAGATTTACAATGTTTAAGGGATGCACGACATCGATTGGTGAAGTCGAGTTCCGATGAGATCAATAAATTGGAGCCTAACGCAGAAACCGATAGTTTGAATAACATTACTGTTAAAAACAATACCGTTAAAAAAATTACGGTTAAAAACGTGACTTTTACTAAGAGTGACATTTTAAATCCGAAAATAAAGCACTTATCTGACATAGCACTGCGTGAAATCGCGGCGATTTTTCGTTCGGATTTATCGTTAATAATTTCAAGTTTTGAATTTGATTGGTTGAAGACAAACTTTTCTATTCCTGAGCAACAGTTGTTGCATATCCCATTTTTGGTTAATCAGGCCGAGAAGGAATTTACACACTTTAAAAACCGAAAAAATTTTATCAGCATTGGTAATTTTCGACACGCGCCTAATTGGGACTCAGTATTACAACTGAAGAGTCTTTGGCCTAGCATCAGGCACCAACTGCCAGAAGCTGAGTTACATATTTATGGAGCCTACACGCCTCCTAAAGCGACTGCACTTAACGATTCAAAAGGTGGTTTTATTATCAAAGATCGAGCCGAGTCAGCGTTAAATGTTATTCGTCATGCTCGAGTCCTGCTCGCGCCTCTCCGATTTGGCGCTGGAATTAAAGGTAAGTTAATGGATGCGATGATGGTAGGAACACCCAGCGTAACAACACCTATTGGAGCAGAGGGAATGCAAGTTTCTGAGCACTGGCCTGGAGCAGTCGTTGATAATTCAGCAGAGTTTGTGCAGCGGGCAGTTGAGTTGTACCAAGATGAACAACTCTGGACCAGATCGCAAAATAAAATAGTCGATACTTTGTCGACCAATTTTGATTATCAAAGTATCGCCTCTCGCTTAATACAAAGGATCGACGCGGTTGTGGAAAACCCTTCAGACCATAGGGCTCATCTCTTCTTTAATGCCATGTTTCGTTATCACTCAATGCGGAGCACTGAATTTATGTCGCGATGGATCGATCTTAAAAATAAACTCCAAGCTGAAGAGTAAACGCCTTAAACATTTGAAGAATCTGCTTTCTTGAAAACAATAGGTCTAACTTACTTTGAGCAACACCAGTTTCTTAGCATCCTAAAAAGGACGCCGCGTCATCATTCTGCTACAATATCGGCCGTTTTTTAATGTGTTGGAGTACTAATGTTTAAGTATCTGATTTCGCTTAATATTCTCTTTACTATCTTGGCAGTCAGCGCGTCGCCAAGTGTCGAGTACAGAATCTCAATTGAGCAGCCTGTTCATCATTTGGCGACAGTTGAAGTTGATTTCCCTGAGCATAAGACTGATACATTAGTAGTACAATTGCCAGCTTGGCGCAGTGGTCGTTATGAAATTCTTGATTTGGCAAATGGCATCAGAGATTTCAGTGTATCTGCGAAACGCGGTAAAGTAGTAAAATGGGAGTTTTTAGATAAATCCAGCTGGAAAATTAAAACAGATGGTCAAGCGGTCACAGTAAGCTATCAAGTGTATGCTAATCAGTTGGGTTATCGTTCTAGACACATTGATGATACTCATGCATTTCTCGATGCCAGCGGTGTTTTTATCTACAGCCAAGAGTTGAGAAATTTACCAGTAACGGTTGAACTATCAGTACCAAAAAAGTGGCGCTCTCGATCTGGCATGGAGTCAACAGGTCGTCATGAATTTAAAGCCGCAAATTACGATGTATTAGTTGACTCTCCAATTGAAACTGGACTTCATACGTTTTATGAGTTTTCAGTGGATGACCGAGATTACGAGTTATTGTTTTGGGGCAAAGGTAATTACGACGCCAAGCAAATCGAAAGCGATTTAATTAAGCTCGACAAAGAAGTTAAAAATATCTGGGGAAGTTTTCCCTACTCTCGTTACGTCTACATGGTACATGCGACCAGTGGGGCAAGAGGTGCTACCGAGCATTTAAATTCTACAGTGATTCAGCGTCATCGAGACGCATTCAAAAAGCGAGACGATTACCTCGAGTTTATTTCGACAGCCGCACATGAACTTATACATACTTGGAATGTAAAAGCTTACCGTCCAAAAGCGCTTACACCCTATGACTACCAACAAGAAAGCTACACACCTCTATTGTGGGTTGCAGAAGGGTCGACCAGTTATTATGACAATTTGATAGTTCGTAGAGCAGGCATATCAACACAGAAAGAACATCACGAACAGCTTCAAAAGTCCATCGAGGCACTTCTAAATCGTCCAGGGAGAGAAATTCAATCGGTGTCGGATTCCAGTTTGTATAAATGGATCGAAGGTACCAATGACTTTACCATTAATCACGGTGTTAACATTTACGCAAAAGGTTCACTGGTCAGTTGGTGGTTAGACTTTGAAATTAGAAGGGTGACGAATAATCAGAAATCTTATGACAACGTTCATCGTTTACTGTACGAAAAATATAACGCAATTGACAATGGGTTTACTGATCAAGATTTATTGGCGTTAGTGAATCAAGTGACTGAACAAGATTTTACACAGTTCTGGAAGGATTATGTTTGGGGTACCAAAGCAATTCCCTTTGAAAAAATGCTGACCTTTGTTGGGTTAGAGTTGGTTAGAAAAAATATTGATGAACAAGCTATAGATTTAGGTATTAGCTTTAACGACGATCTAGAAATTACACGAGTGAAGCGTAATGGCCCAGCATGGAAAGCAGGGATAACTACGGATGATCGGTTAGTGGCAATCGGTGGTATGCGAGTAACCAGCAAAAATCTTAAAGATAAGATTAAGAGTTTAAAATCAGGTCAATCTATTTCTGTTCATGTGTTTCGAAGAGATGAGCTTACTTCTATTGAGGTTCAAGCGAAACCTAACCCAGATAAAGATTTGATTATCAAAGTCGTTGATAATCCAACGGCAGCGCAGCAACAACATTACTTGAGCTGGACCGGGCATCCGCTAAAAGACGTTGAACAATCAAAAGATTGATTTTAAACATTGAATTTAAAAGTGCGTTTCGACGCAAACGATAACTGCGCAATTCAATGTAATATCGAGTATTCAGGTTTTGAGCAGTTTATTTAAGGTAACAGAAATATGAGCAAAGTATTTTTAACCGCTTTAGGTTGCCGGTTAAATGAAGCTGAATTGCAAAGGTGGGCGCAAGAATATCAGTCTATTGGATATGCGATTACTCAACAGCCGGAAGAAGCGTCTGTCATAGTCGTGAATACTTGTGCGGTTACTGGAGAGGCGGCTCGTAAGTCCAGGCAAGTTATTCGTAAACATCATCGAAAAAGTCCTAAGGCGAAAATGGTGGTCACTGGTTGCTATGCTTCTTTAGAGGAGCAGGAAGCAAACGAAATTTTAGGTGTTGATCTGGTGGTTCCTAATACCGAGAAAGATCAACTGGTCGCCATGACACAATCTGTTTTGGATATTCCTACCATGCCTGCAATGGCAACTGAGCCGGGAGCGCCGGCTTTATTTGCAAGGAACAAAGAGCGCGCTTTTATAAAAGTACAAGATGGATGTCGCTATCGCTGCACATTTTGTATTGTCACCGTTGCCCGAGGCGATGAGCGCAGCAGAACACACGAGTCGATTATCGACGAAGTGAACCAGCATGTTGCTGACGGTATTCAGGAAATTGTGATTGCTGGCGTGCACGTTGGAGGTTATGGCAGTGATATTGATTCTAATCTGTTCGCACTTGTTCAGGATATATTAGATAAAACAGAGATTCCCCGCATCCGATTCGCATCAGTTGAGCCCTGGGATTTGCCCGATAATTTTTTTACTTTATTCGAGAATAAACGTGTAATGCCGCACATGCACTTACCTTTGCAAAGCGGAACCGACTCTGTGTTACGAAGAATGGCGCGTCGCTGTAAAACCGCTGAGTTTGAGCGGCTGGTTAACCAAGCAAGAGAACACATTCCTGATTTTAATGTCACCACCGATATTATCGTTGGCTTTCCTGGAGAAAGTGACGAGGAGTTCGTACAATCTCTCGACTACATCGAAAAAGTTGGATTTGGCCACATTCATATTTTTGCTTACTCTCCTCGGGAAGGAACTAAAGCCGCGAGATTACCCAATCATATTGAAGGGCCTATTAAAAAAGAACGTTCTCAAAAGCTTCATGACCTGGCCGAGAAATTGAAACAGGCAGAAATGTCGAAACATTTAGGCAAAGAAGTAGATGTTTTGTGGGAAGGCAGTCCACAACAACTCGAAAATGGTCAAGTTCGTTATGTCGGACATACTCCAAATTATTTACGTGTGTACTCTGATATTTCACCCAATTTTAATCTAAGTAACAAAATAGTGCGCTCGAAGCTAATGTTAGTTTCAAAGGATATGATAGAGGCCATACCGGATTTAACTGACATAGAAAAAGAGGGTGCTCCAATATTGCTCAGTCAGTAATGCTCTTGTTTGTTGTGGTTATGGCGTCACTATTCTTCTTGTCTATTTCGAATAGTTAACGCCACGACCAAACATTAGTATTCTCTTTCACCTTGGAATCGGTTTTTTATTTTTTGAGTCTATATTTAAACGTTATTTCCAACACTCTTATATTCTGTTCGACTTAATGTATCTTTCCGCCGAACGCTCGTTACAAGACTCATATCTCATATTTGACAACCTTGATACATGCCAACAAGCATTTGAGACTTTTAAACACGCGCTCTCAATTAGAGTTCCGTTAGGGTTAATGCTAACGCAACCATGCGAAACCTATTAGATTTGTCGAGACGGAATTGCTATTAAAAATGGCACTTTCAACTTTCGGTGGGTCGCTAATAAGAACTGTTGGACAATAAAGGCTTTTTAAAATGACAAATAAAAATGATAAAAATCCTAAAAGCGAGAGCAAGAAGAAAAAGTTTTCATTAAAAAGACGCTCATTTTTAGGGACAACCATTGGGGCAATCGCATCCACATCTGTATTAAAAAGTAAATCAGCCGAGGCTTCAGATGGCACTTTTGAGCAATTTGAGCCAAGTGAATTTGATAGCTTTACCGTTAAGAACTCGAATAGAGAGTATGAGGCAATTGTTGTTGGCTCTGGATTCGGTGGGGCTGTTTCCGCATGCCGTTTAAGTAAAAAATGGCCGGGGCAGGTTATGATTGTAGAACGGGGCAAGCGCTACGGAAAAGGTGAGTTTGCTCGTGGTATACCGGACTTATCAAAAGCTTTTTGGCGTTTAAGAGGCGACAACACGCCTCGACTTTATCCGTTGTTCGGAGAATCGAGAGGAGTGTTTGATTTAAGAAACTATGATCATATGGATTCAGTGGTGTCTTCTGGTTACGGCGGTGGATCATTATTGTATGGTAATGCGCTTATTGAACCTATGAGCCCTTATTTTGATGAAAACTGGCCAACAAATGTAAAACGCGATCAGATGTCAAAGTACTACGATGTTTTTCGAAGTGTTATGGGCGCGAACAAGATGCCAAAAACCGGTGAGCCTGAACGTCATTTAGCGCGTCAGGAAGTATTCGAAAAAATTGCTCAAGACGACAATAAATCGCGTTTCGATGTCGATATGGCAGTATTTTTCGGTAACGACAGTGAAAACCCAACACCTATGGGCCAAACCGAAGTCAATAAGTATGGAGCCGAGCAAACATCTTGTACGTATTGTGCAGAGTGTATTGTCGGTTGTAACATTCATGCGAAAAATACTCTGGACCTAAACTATTTGCACGTTGCAGAGCAGCGTTACGGCATGACGGTGTGTACTGAAAATCTGGTGGAAAAAATAGTACCATTAAATTCAGCTGGTGAAGAAGACACTAACGAGAGCGGACAATACGGCTATCATGTTTATTTGGTTGATCTAGTCGCTAAAATAAAACGTGTATTCAAATCTAAGCGAGTAATCTTATCTGCCGGTACCTATGGTACTACTGAACTCTTGTTAAAAAATAAATATCAATACAATACGTTGCCAAACCTTAGCAGTGCACTCGGAAAAAACTACTCGGGAAATGGTGACTTTTTAACGTTAGTTCTAGGAACTAACACTGACACAGACATCAATCGCGGGCCAACTGTCATTCAGTATATTGATCATAATATTCAGGACAATCCAGATCGTGATGGCTTTTTAGCTCAGGATATGTCAGTTCCGTTGAGTATCTTTAAGGAAATGGTCGATCTTATGAAGCCAAGTTATTTTGTCCGTCGCCATGTGGATAAAATGATCGAAACTATCGATGGTGACCAGCGAATTCTATTGCAAGTACACGTTGGCTTAGACAAGAGTAACGGTGAAATGTATCTAAATCGTTTTAATTCAATGCGGTTAAAATGGCCTTATTATGATAGTCAAAGTCTATTTAACAACATTATTGCGACCACTCATCGAGTAAAAAATTACTTGAAAGCAAAATTGTCTTTTGCGTTTCCAACCTGGTTCTGGCCTCTGCGCCGTAATTTAACGGTACACCCGTTAGGAGGTTGTGTATTGTCGGAAACGGTTGATGATGGAGTGGTAAGTGCTCATAAAGGGGAACTCGGACAGGCATTTAATTATAAAAATTTATACGTTGCTGACGGCTCAATTATTCCAAGTTCACTTGGAGCAAATCCAGCTCTAACAATCGGTGCATTGTCTGAGATGATTTGTGAAGAAATTACCGGTATTTCTCCGACTGATCGATTGTGATAGTTAGTCGCAAAGCGACTTAAGAAACAGCTACAATTCTTAATTAAGAAACGTTAGGTTTGCTCTATTCAATAATTGCTAATTGTATAGGCAACCTAAGGTTTCTTTGCATTTTTATCGATTCTACTTCTCTTACGCGTTAGTAATTTCTTAATAAACAGTTTAATTACACTCTTCATTTATTTTATTAATGAATTTGTTTTATGAATTTATTAATAAAGAGGTGATTTTATTATCAATAACCAATTATCTAAGATTAAAATTTAAACTTTAAATCGCATAATCTACGCGAAAAATATCAATTTAAAATCTCATAGATTCAGTGGTTCGGGTGTGTTTTTTATGACAAACGAGCAGGTATTTTTAAGAAATGCTTATTGTTGTAAATAAAAAAATATTTTGATTCAAATAGTTAGCGGCTGTTTTAAGAACTTATTAATAACCGTATTTCACAATTCAATATTATTTAATTAATACTAAATTTGTTCATCCTTCTTAATTAAAATTGCGATGGATAGATTGACCCCATTTTTTATCGCATAAGTCATTGGTATAGTCGTACGGCGTTTCTAAGTAAGACGGATAGGACAATGACAGATAATAAATATGATAAGTCTGAGGCAAACGCTTCAACATTAAATAAAAATATTACACGAAGAGATTTTACAAAAAAGACGTTGCAAGCAGGTGTTGCCGCAGGATTGATGAGCACTGCTTATGGTTCTTTACTAATGAACGAATCTTTTGAATTTGTAAATGAAGAGTTCGAATTCATTATCGTAGGATCCGGTGCTGGAGGCGGCCCGTTAGCGGCGAACTTAGCGCGCGCAGGTCACCGAGTTTTAGTGCTTGAAGCAGGCGATGATGATCCAAGCGATGATATATACAAAACACCTGCGTTTCACGCGAAAGCATCAGAAGATCCAAAAATTAGTTGGGATTTCTTTGTAAAACATTATTCGGATCCAGCTCGGCAGCAGGCAGATTCCAAATATGTTCCAGGAAAAGGAATACTGTATCCAAGAGCCAGTACAATAGGCGGATGTACGACTCACCATGCAATGATTACTGTATACCCACACAACAGTGACTTTAATCGAATTGCAGAGTTAACCGGCGATGATTCTTGGGATGCATTTAAAATGCGTCGTTACTTCCAAAGACTTGAGCGTTGCCTTTATATGCCACGCCCATGGTTCGGTATTAACCCGTCACGTCATGGCTTTGATGGGTGGCTGCAAACTAACCGACCTGATCTGCGATTATTATTCGAAGATCAAATCGTTCAAGATATCGTTAGAGCTGGTTTGTCTGAAGCTGGTTTAGGCGACGCGTTCCAAGAAGTATTATCAGGAAATTTACTCGACATTAATCACTGGAGAGTTGCGTTCGGAGAAGAGGGAGCATTTATTCCGGCTATGGCAACTAATCGTGATGGGCAGCGTCATGGTGTTAGAGAATATTTGTTAGCGACCCAAGCGCGTTACCCTGATAGATTAACGATTCGAACTGGTGCATTGGTTTCTAAAGTTTTATTGGACGATAATAAAACCGCTGTCGGTGTTGAGTATATGGAAGGCAGTAAGTTGTATCGAGCTGATCCATTGCACAACGAAAGAACGGGTGGGACCAAACGGATAGTTCGTGCCAGCCGAGAAGTTATTCTTGCAGGCGGCGCGTTCAATAGTCCTCAATTGTTAAAGTTATCTGGGATAGGACCGGAAGCTGAGTTAAATCGTCATAACATTCCTGTTCAGATCAATCGTAAAGGAGTAGGGGAAAACCTGCAGGATCGCTACGAAGTGGGAATCGTAAGTGAAATGTCACAAAACCTCCCATTAACGGATGAATGTACTTTTGGAGAAGGCGAAGATCCTTGCTTGGATCGCTATAAAAATCGATGGTGGAATCGAGGTCCTTACGCCAGTAACGGCACCGCGTTATCAATTGTTAAACGTTCAAAGCCAGAAATGGAAGATCCTGATTTATTTATTTTCAGTGCGCCAGGACGATTCCGTGGTTACTACCCAGGATATTCCAATGATTTGTCGACAACAAAAGATCAATTTACCTGGTTAGTGTTGAAAGGGCATACCAATAACAGTGCGGGACAAGTCACTTTAAATTCTGCGGATCCTCAAGACATGCCAGACATTAACTTTAAGTATTTTGATGAAGGTAATGACGCATCCGGAGATGATTTAAATGCAGTGGTTGAAGGCGTGAAAATCTGTCGTTCGATTATGGATCGCGGTTCAGCTAAGAAGTGGGTAAACAGTGAAGTGTCGCCTGGACGTCAAATTGAAACAGATGATCAAGTTGAACAGTTCGTTAAAAATGAAGCTTGGGGACACCACGCGTCCTGCTCAAACAAAATGGGCAATATCAATGATCCAAGTGCAGTCGTTGACAGCAACTTTAAAGTAATTGGAACGAATAACTTAAGAGTTGTTGACGCTTCTGTATTCCCATACATTCCGGGCTTTTTTATCGTAACATCGGTTTACATGATCAGCGAAAAGGCAACGGATGTCATTTTACAAGAGGTTAGGCAAAACGGATAAACCTTTAACTTAATGATTTATCGTTAGTAAAATTGTTGTACTGGTGTTGATATAAAACAAGGGCTCCGATGGAGCCCTTTTTAGTGAGTTAATTTTTAAGTGATTTACTGCATGAGCCATTCGATTATTTGCGGTAAATCTTCTTCAGTAATATCTTTGTGCATCACTAATCTTGTTACCGCCGATACATCAGCTGTAATGTGATATTTATCCCGAGAACTGGTGAGCCTGTCTTGTTGAGCTTGATTTAATTGTAGAAAAATCATATTGGTTTGGGCCGAATGATCCATAACCATTAACTCAGTTGAGTCCTTTATCGCATCAACAAGTTTTTTCGCATTTTTATGGTCCTCGGACAAGCGTTGGACATTATTATGTAAAGCGTATAAACCTGCTGCCGCTAAAATACCAGCTTGACGCATTCCGCCGCCTAATACCTTTCGCCAGCGCCTTGCTTTGTCAATAATCCGTTGACTGCCAACCAATACAGAACCTACAGGTGCACCTAAGCCTTTTGACAAACATAATGAGACAGAATCAAAAGGCTTACACAATTGTTGAACTGATTTATTTAGTTTTACTGAAGCATTAAAAAGTCGAGCTCCGTCGAGATGTAATTGTAAGCCATATTCTTCGGCAATTTTTTTTACTTGGTCAGGATAATCGATAGGCAAACAGATGCCATGATGGGTATTTTCCAGACAAATAAGTTTGGTTCGAGCAAAGTGTGAGTCGATTGGTTTAATCGCGTTTTTAACATCATCCAAATCAAAAGTTGCGTCTTTTTGAAACGGTAAGGGTTGTGGCTGAATGCTTCCTAATACTGCGGCACCTCCGCCTTCATATTTGTACGTGTGGGCTTGTTGCCCGACGATATATTCGTCACCTCGCTCACAATGAGCCATTAAGGCCAATAAATTCGTTTGAGTGCCGCTGGGCGCAAAAATGGCCGCTTCTTTTCCTGTGAGTTTGGCGACATACTGCTCCAACTGAATCACCGTTGGATCTTCGTGATAAACATCGTCTCCCACAATTGCAGTACTCATAGCTTGACGCATTGCATCGCAAGGTTTTGTAACCGTATCACTTCTTAAATCAATCATAGATGAAAATTTATTTGAATAATTAGACCGGAAGTATAATTCTAATCAATGATGATATAAACCTATCTGTATCGAAACCCATTATTTCATGAAATAAGTTATATCAGTTCACAATCATCAGCAGCGGATAATTAAAAAGCTAAAGCTAAGAAGGCGCGTTAGATGTAAATAATATTTTCTCGCATAGGCGCGAGTCGCTTGAGGAGTTGGTTTTGTACACCAGTCGAGTAATTAAGTTCATTCATCACCTCAATCAAAAGTTCCACCAAATGATTAAAATCCTTTTCATTTATATTCATACCGGTATGAATTTGCTTCATTGAGTCACCCTCGTATCGACAAGGTCCATCGGCAACAGCACAGAAATGTTGTACTAGCCCTTTACGAAAGTGGGTTACATTGGCTTTGGCGAAATAATGAAAGATCTGATTATCATTACCTATCTTTATAATTAATTGATCAACAAGTTGATTGATTCCTTGTTGACTGCCCATTTGTTGGTAAAGCGTTACTTTTGGCTCTTTACCAGCACAGCCAATGAATGCGATCGCAAGTGTACAAACAAGAGTCAATCGACATTTTGCAAGAAAGGTTTTTATTGAAATAGGGAGGTTCATCGTTAAAAGTTACCCATCACTGAAAAATACCAACCCTGTTGTTGCTGAATATTAGCAATAGTATCCAAGTCAACATAAGCGGCGGTTAAATTCATGTGTTTGTTTGGAAACCAGGCAATAAAGACATCTTTCCAATTGCTCTCATTTAAGCCTAACTGATTGGGCTTTTGGCGGAATTCCAACCCCACCGCCCAATGTTGATCTATAAACAGCGCAGAGGATAGCTCCAGGTTTATCGGATCTTCATTGGCTCCACCATATCCAAGTATTCCAAGTTCATTAGCCGTTGAATGACGGATGGTTAAATTCCAAAAGAAGTTTCTATCAAAAATTCCTGCTAAATGAAGTTTACTCATTGCGATGTAAACATCGGTTCCAGAGTCTTCTTTAGCGCCAAGTGCCAGTGCGAGACTCCCGTCGTTAAGTGATTTACGTTGAATGCCCAGACTTATCTGTGGCCAGGACGAATAGACTATATCACCGTACAATCGAGTCTTTAACCCAATAATGGTTGGCTCAACGATAAGATCTAAAGGTTTAATTTGAAAGTCTTGTTTTGCGTAAGACAACTCGACACGGTCGTATAAATTTAATTGAACGCCACACACCCCGAGCGAGAATGAACGGACATTAGTGCGTGTGCAGAATGCGGAAGCCGCTATTTCAGAATCGCTAGCGTATCCTGCTAATTGTGCCCATGGCACTAGACCGCCGCCCGCCGATCCTTCGATTTGACTAACTCCCGGTGTTGCTAGTATCTTACCGCTGGCATAAAGGGGAGCAAACGATAGCCAATTGATTATCAGTACAAGGCTATACAGATAGGGTTTGATCATAATGTTTAAACCAATCTAAAAATTTATTAATCGCAAGAGGTTTTGCAAAATAATAGCCTTGGGCATAGTCACATTTCATAAAGATTAAATGTTGCAGAGACGCTTCATTTTCAACACCCTCAGCAATGATTCGAAGACCAAGCTTATGTCCGAGTTCAATGGTTGACTGAACAATATACTGATTATCAAGATTTGTATCTAAGTCTAAGATGAAGCTTTTATCGATTTTTAACTCATCAACGGGTAAGGTTCTGAGCAACGACAATGACGATTGTCCAATTCCAAAGTCATCAACGGATATTTCGAAACCAATGGCTCTTAGCGCATCCAGTTTTTTGATGATTAACGATTGGTTTTCGATGATATCGCGTTCTGTAAGTTCAAAGATTATGTGCTTGGACGAGATGTCGTATTCGCTGCACAGCTCTACTACATTCTCGATAAATCCCGCCTGCGCGAGGTCTTGTGCTGCAATATTAATCGCAATCTTTAGATCAGGATGTAGTTTATGAATCGTAATTAGCGAGTTGAAGGATTGTTTTAATACCCATCGAGTAAGATTGACAATTAGACCAGATTGCTCAGCGAGTGCGATAAATAATTCAGGAGAAATAAAGCCATGCTTTGGGTGTTCCCATCGCATTAAAACTTCCGCTTTAGTGGGCTTTAAATTATTCAAGCTAACTTTTGGGTGAAAAACGATGGATAAGGCACTTGAATTTGATTCGAGAGCATCCCTTAACTCGTCTATCAGGGTCAACCGCAATAAATGTTCTTCATCTTCTCCAGTAACATAAGCTCGAAATACCTGTTTTTCTGTTCTTGCGCGTTCTAGGCTGAGTAATACACGACGAATTATAGTGTCAGCGTCTTGACCCTGTTGCGGTATTAAGCAATAAGAGTAAATAAAGTTTAATTGTAGTGATAAATTATCAAATGAAAGAGGTTTAATTAATCGTTGATTCAGTTCTTTTAACAGTTCTTGAGCGTCGTCAATTAAAGGTTGAGCTATGATGAAGGTATCTGCTGACAGTCGACTTGAAAGATAGATATTATCGTGAAAATGTTCTGCTAAACGATCCGCTATACTTTTCAAACAGCGGTCACCTGTTTGCATACCTAATACATCATTAACTCGCTTAAAATTCCTGACATTCATTGCAATGACAATGAACAGTTCTTCTTGCCTTATTAAGTGATTAAGTTGCTCAGTAAACAAATGTCGATTCGCAAGATTGGTGAGCGAATCATGATTTGCTTGATAAACGATTTGTTGCTCACGATCTTTTACCTTCTTGCTCATTAAGTTAAAAGCAATGGTTAAATCGTCAATTTCTAATGATTTTGAGTCATTGGAAAGGTCTTCACTGAAACTTCCATCGGCAATACGTTTAGATGCTTTAATAAATCGGTTTAATGGCTTTGAGATACTTAATGCTAATCGTCGACTTGCAAAAAGACTCAATACCACTATGAAAATTGCTACGAGGCTCACTGAGCCAATTAAACGATAAAACTCCCATTTGAGAGGGGTGAGATCAAACAACAAGTGTGCTTTTAGATTGGAGTCACTCTCAAGATTTGCAATACGAGACAGAAAGTCGGAGTCTGTCATTGCTTTATCAAGACTGCTTACTAATAAAATGTTGTTTTGATCGTAAAATTCAATTTCTACTTGAGACAAATCTTTTAACTCTTTGGTTGCAGTTTTATCGATCAAAAAACCAATCACAGCATAGCCAATGGTATGAGGTGCTTTTACAGGAACTGCTATTATTTTGAATAACTTTCCATCTAGAGACAGAAACGATTGGTTAAAATTAGTATTGGACAGTGCCGATGCGAGTTGCTGTTTATTAATAGCATCTGTATTTGAGGAAAACGAAAACTCACCATTCTGATTAATTAACAACATTAAATCAGCATTTATGCGAGCCCCATGATTTTGCAACACACTTTCAATTGTTTCAGAATCATTTGTGGCAACAGCTTGTTTGAACCCAAAGTCTGCCGCTAAAACAGTGGCAGCGGTTGTCAGTAGTTGATTTTTAGCGGATAAATAATCTTTCACAACTTTCTCAGCTGTGAATAGATTTGACTCTGCTCGATCCTGTAATTGATGATAAGTGTAAAATGCAAATAACGTAACCATAGCCAGTGCAGTGAGAATAATTGCACCGAGTGCTAATCGTGTAATCTGTGATACGAGTCTTGTTTGCTCTGCCATTAATTATTGTCTTTGAACATTTCTTGAAAGGTGTTTCTTGGTTTATCCGGTTGTGTCGATAAAATCAAGGTGTTGTTGTTTGTTAATTGGGCTTTTGTTAAAGGCAGGGTTTTTTCAGCTCCTCCCACATAATTACTATGCCACAAGGATATCAGTTTGATTTCTCCTTCGGGCAAGTCAATATTAAGTAAGCCTTTATCGTTTGAAGCTGCGACATATTTTGATTGTGCAATGTAAATGTGCCCAACCATTGAGTCATGTATATTACAACCTAAAACAACGACACCATGGTTGGGAAATTGTATGGGATCTTTTGGTTGTCCTGAGTAAAGTTTTAGTTCAAAAGGCTTTACCTTGGAAAAAGAATACACGTGATGGCGTATATTATCACTATTCGGGAAACTGACTTCGGCTCCAGCTGGCACTACAATTAATTCTGGAACAAACTGTTTGTTAACTTGATCAATAATGTAAGGGACTGACCTTGACTCCTTACTTGCAGCAGGATCAAGTTGTTTATTATTTGTTGATGTTTTCAAAACAATTTCTAATACTGCCCCCTCAAGTTTTCGACCATCTTGATTCACAATTGTAAATTGTTTCGCTGCCGATGATAGGGACAATGAACTTATAATTAATGAACTTTTAATTAATAGTGCCAGACAAGGTTTCATAAACGAATTATTTGCAGCAAGTTGAGCTTTAGTATGGCATTGGGTATAGAGATAAGCAAACCTTCCTGTTGCTGTCGTTTGCGCCAGTTTTCGGCTGTTTAAAAGGTGGCTATGGCTCGGATTTAGTCATTGCGCACCTTTGATTGGTATTCTTCAGAAAGACGAGTATAAAAATTGGATCATAATGTCCCCTAAAGCAGTCTACTTGCTTTAAAGTCATATTCTATTGTAAGAAATCATACCATTATGATTATTTGCTATAATTAGGCGAATTCGAGGTCACGGAGCTCAGATATTGATTTATCGATTACATAGAGCATTCATAAAAGCCCTGATGTTGCTTTTAGCAATCAGCGGTGGCCTTATTAATCTTTGCAGCGCGGAAGAAACACGTGACTTTACTCTGCAAGATATTCAGCAGCATGATGCATTGCTGGCAGAGGTTAATGCGCTCACTCCTGGCGATAAACTCAAGTGGTACCGACAGCAAATAGAAAATAACTCCGGTCCTACAGAGTTTTATTGGCTTAACCGAGCGTTTGCTTTAGAGCTTTTAAAGCAAGGCGATCTGCAATCCATAAAGCCTATTTGTTCACAGTCAAAACCGTTAGATCAAGATTTTTTATACCGCCATGGTTGTTTGGAAGCCTCTGAGCCTTCTTACTCTGATTATCAAATTGAAATGCAAAGCATTATTTTCGAAGCGCAAAACTCTGAGCAAAATTCGATAGCCGCACGACTTTTCAGAAATTTAGCCTGGAGGCAATCACAGGAAGGGGATTTTGGTGCTGCTTTTACCAGTTATGAGACTGCTTTAGAAATTGTTCCATCAGACGATTCTGATTTAGTAAATAGTCTGTTATTCGATAGCGCATCAAATTATATTGCTCATGGTGATGATGCTTATGTTGAGCGAGGCGTTAAGCTTTTAAATCGAGTTCGTAAAAATTATGAAGAATTACTCGCGGTGGCAGAAACTGACGATGACCGAAAACATTTAACTCTCCAAATACAATTTGCTTATTTTAATATTGGCGTCGCACATATTTTGCATTTGTACCAATATGATAAGGCACTTGATGCCTTTAAAAAGGTTAATAATGCAAATAATGCGCTCAGCGCAAACTCACTTACCTATTCGGCTTTAGCCGCAGCTAATCTAAGTAGAATCGATGAAGCTCAGGGCTTCTTGCAGAGAGCCAAAAAAGAACGCGATGGTGATCCGGTATTTGATCAATACCTGAGCTGTTATCGGCATTTGGCCGAGTATTTCTGGAATAAAAATGTCTCATTTGAACCCTGTTTCAATCTTTATGACAATACATCAGTAGAAGTTAAAATTGATATCTATAAGCGACTCTCAGATGTTCAAAACAAAGAAGTCCAAATATTTGCTCTTGAGCAATTAAAGGCTCTGTTTGTGAATGTATTAGAACCGAAATTAAGAAGTAGGGCATCGGCTGCTGCGTCTAATTTGGAACTAAAGCGGTTACAAAGAGAGTCTGAACTTAAATCGCTTGTGCTTGAAAAAGAACAGCAGCTCAATATTGCAAAAAATGCTCGTTTTACCGCACAACGAAACTTTTTTATCGCTTTGTTTTTTATTTTACTTTTCTTTTTATTGTTGGTTTATTTCCAGTTCCGTCAGAAAAGACAGTTGGCAGAACAGTACCATCAAATGAGCTTCAGAGACTCGCTGACTCAATTGGGTAATCGTCGTTTGTTGGAGCATAATGTTCAACGTGAACTAGCTACAGTTTCTCGTAACATTCAGCAAGGCAAGACATCTGCATTAGGCATTTTTATTTTCGATATTGATCACTTTAAACAAATTAACGACACATACGGCCATAATGTTGGCGATGAAGTGTTACAGCAGTTGAGCAGACGAATTCACTCGACTATACGCGAAACTGATCTGCTTGTTCGTTGGGGGGGAGAAGAGTTTGTTTGCTTGGCGCAAGTGGAAGATAAATCTCAAACATTGGATATCGCAAATAGGATTTTAAAGGTGGTTAACAGCGTTGACTTTATGGTGGGAGACGGTCTTGAGTTGCCAGTATCTTGTACTATTGGAATCGTACAATATCCGTTTGTCGATACGGATAATCAAGAATCTTGGACGCGGTTAATCAGTTTGGCAGACTCTGCACTTTATTACGGAAAGTCTTTGGGTAGGGATTGCTGGGTCATGATTGAAAACGTCGCGGTTTCGAGCTATCAAGAAGTCGAAGAACTTCTTACTAAACCCCTTGCGGAAACAATAAACAAAGGAATTGTCACTGTGACTAGCTCAAAGCCAGATTTAAATAAAGAAGAACTTAATTGAATTCGTTACAGCATGAACGTTATGTCACAGCATGACCGTTATGTCACAGCATAACCGTTGTATTGTTGATTCCTTGAATACAGCGATTTTCAAGCTATATTAAACCATAGTAAATCGGATTTTTTGGTATTTTGATCTCTCGGACATCAACGTAATATGAGCACTCGAAATCGCCTATTAATAACTGGATCTATTCTCGTTGCACTTTGCAGTTTGATAGTCGTCGGCGGCTATTGGCAATATAAAGAGTTGCAATTATCCGACCAGCAATGGCGCATTGCTTCTGCTGAAAACGTCGAAAAGATTAAGTTGCTAAGCGACCTTGAAAGATTATTAGGCTACCGAGGTTTTATCCACACATTCAAAAATTATGTATTAAGGCGAGAAGAACGCTATTACCAAGACGCTGTTGATAAGCATAAGGCTTTAATGTCTACCATAGAGCAAATAAAATCAACTGGCGCGCTAGAAGACAAGGACTTAATCGAAATTAAAGCAACCGTAAACCTTTATTTTCGAAACCTTACTTACGCCAAAGACATTGTCAAAAAAGGGATAGACCCGGCAGCTCTTGATAAGCTTGTTAAGGTTGATGATGAACCTGCCTCAGAAGCACTGGCAAGAGTACGAGAGAAAATAATGCGATTGTCGAATCTTTCCTATATCAGAGCAGCAGAAAGCCAAGCACAATTGAAAAACTGGACTTATACGTACCTGGGGATAGCGATAATTCTGGTCATCGGCTTATCGATGTTTTTATATCGTATATTATCAACCTACTTGTCTTTAAAGCGCAAAGAAAAAGCAATGGTCGATGGTGCACCGTTGGGAGTACTTCTAATTGATAAAGAAGGCTACATTTTATCAGCAAACCAACATGCGCAATCCTTATTTCAATACCCCGCAAGTGAACTCCATGGGAGAAATATTAGCTCGTTAGTTCCAGAAGAGAGTCGAGATAAGCACCTGGTGTATTTAGGCGAGTCAATGAAATCGGAGTTCAGAAAAACAACTCATGTTGATGGTCGCCCAATTCAGTGTATTACCAAAAATGAGAATATTATTCCCGTAGAAGTTACATTCTCAACTTTTCTTTCTGGTGGAGCAGAGATGAAATGTTGGGTTTATATTCGAGAGCTAGTGGCTGTGAGTCAAACCGGCATGACTGAAGAAGAAGGGGTTGGGTCATCGGTTGCTTTACACCAGCAGTTATCGAACATTTAGGGGTGTTGGCTCGCCAAAATCGATTTCTAGCTTGTGCATGAGTACAACTACTGTCTTAGAACTACTGTCTTAGAACTATCGTCTTAGATAGCGCCAATTTTCTGTCAGCAAGTCTATACATGTTGAGTCGCGGCACACAAACAAACTAAATCTGTGCGCTTCATCACACATTCTTTGTCACTATTAACCTTTCAAAATATATAGAAAATTTATATTCGATCATATAATTGTCTTTAATCTCAAATACTAATCTGGATGGTTTTTTAAAGACCTCCATCCGTTTAATGGCGGACGCATTTCGAAGAAAATTAGGCTCACATAGAAGTTGATGCCATTCGATAATGATTGATAAACACGGATTTTAATATGCAGGCTAGCCTACAACTCGTCAATCAAGAGGTTTCTTCTTACTTTGGACTTTCCCGTAAGTTCAATGGCAGTGCTCATTTAGCCCAGCTCGAGTCGCCAGCAATCAATAAAGTCATTGCTATAGACCCTTCTAAACCATTAATCGCCGACAATTCAATCAAACAGATGCCGTATCTTGGTTTTATGGTTAATCTTGTTGAAAGAATGTCAAAAGCGATATTACCGATAGAGTCACTCGTTAAAGCACATCCCGAATTCGTTCGTAGCATTCAATGTTGGTTAACTAAAGCCTGGTGCACAACGTATCGTCAAAAAACTAAAGGTGAAGAAGTGTGTGCCGTTCTTCAGTTTATTGCTCGAGTGTTCACCACCTATGATTCGAATGCCGGTGGGCGATTTGAAGAGTTTATTAAAAATATAACCAAGACATTCCAAAATGAAGTAAAAAGCTTTGTTGAGGACTCGCACGATAGCGAGTTGCTTTTAACAAGCATTATGGAGCTTTACCGACGTTTTGAGAGTTCTACTGAAATTACCAAGCGACACGTTATTTTAAAAGAGACCGGTTTAGCAGAAGCTGCTGACTTAAGAAGGCAGGCAGAAGAACTGTTTTTAGATGAAGTTGCAGGCCGCACAGTGCCTCATTGGGCGTACGATTTTATTAGTGAGCTCTGGATTAGTCTGTTTCAGGCCAATTTAGATATTAAGCGCCCGGCGAAGTCACTTAATTGGGCAGTTTCATTGTTGCATGAGCTATTGAAAAGTTTTAAATCACACAATGATGATGATTTTGCAAATGATTGCGTCAATAGCGAGTTTTCTTGGTTGAGAGAGAATATTGCAGCTTTAACTCAGGAGTTTGAGGAACATCAAGGCTCACTGAATAAATTCTTAATGCAGCTAAAAGTGTTTCATGAAAATCTATCTCAAGGCGTAAAAACTAATATTCACTGGTCAACATTTCCATCAAGTGCATCACTCCGAGGGAAGTCATTAGAGGCTTCTGAAAGTGAACAAAGAATGGTTATGGCTAAGTTTAAACCTGGCATGTGGTTGCGATATCGGGCTAATGAAAAACATCGTTTTTGTCGAGTAGCTTTTCGAGAGACCAAACTCTCTCTTATTGTTTTGGTTAACTTTTCAGGAGAAAAAGTAGCATCGTTTAACTTTGAACAACTCAATCATGCGTTAGAAGAACAGGCTTTTCAATTCATTTCACTGCATTCAGACCTAAATGCAACGGTCACAAAAATTTCGAAAGAAGTGGCATTGTGCAGAGAAAAGTTAGAGGGCAAACTTGAAGCTGCAAAACTTGATAAGAAGCGTCGCGACGAAGAGCAAACCGCTCGACAGGAAGAGTCAAAACTACAGGCATTTCAGGCGCATAATGTGTTACTGAGTGAAACCAAAGATGTTATTCAAACCTTATCACCCGGCGCTCGGTTCTCGTACAGTGAATTACCTGGGCAGGTGATTCGATTCATGCTCAAACTCAAAGTGTCTGGTAAGTATGTTTTCTCTGATTTACAAGGTCGGAAAATTGCCGATTGGCATGAGAACGAGCTAGCAGAGAAGCTAGCGAGTGGTGATCTTAAAATAATTGATAATAAGATGAGTACTCTGGCTCGAGAAAGGGAAACAAGTTTAGAGCAATTGGTGTCAGTTCAGCGCATGCAAAAGGCTGGGGTTAGCTAAACATGGTTTTGGAGCAAACTCAAATTTTCCATTGATAGTTATACTTTTTTCAGATCATCCAATCTCAACCATTATAAAACTTGCTTCTAGGCAGCAAATTTCATAAAACACCATTGCTTAACCATAAGTCTCATAATTGGCTTAGCCCCCCTTTACAGTTTCTAAATCCTTAATACAATCGTCCGCGTTCAAAATCCTGATAGGGCTTTCGATGAATAATTTATTCAACGGAAATGCTTTGCCTTATTACAACTCTAAAAGCAGAAATAATTAAAGGAGAGGTGTAATGAAATTAATAACCGCACTTGCGATATTAGTCGCAAGTTTTACAGCATTAGCAGAGTCAAATGATTCATTAAACTTTGCATTTGGTGGTGCGACGACAAATTCAGAAAATGCGACTGCGATGGTTGCTCCGATCCTTGACGATTTAGCTGGATCGATTGGTTTAGAGCTGGTTGGCCTTTCTCAGCAAATCGACTTCTCTGAAGCCGTTTTAAGTAACGTTAATCGCAATGATGTGTTTTGGATTTGGGCTGGCACCAATAATATTTTAATCGCTGCCGAAACAGGAAATATCGAGCCCACACTTGCTGCAACTGAATTAAAGGCAAAAATGATTCGCCTGTACAAAAATTTAGATGCGCGTACCTTCGTTATTCCGAATTTGATGTTACTAGGTAATACTCCAAAATTTAACAAAGAGCTGGAAATACAAGACTCAATTAACCAGTTAACGTTGCAGCATAACGAAGCATTAAAAATAGCAATAAGTGAATTCAAATCAGAATACTCTGATGCATTAGTGATCGATTTGGACGTTCAGTCATTATTCTCCCAAATGGAGCAAAGTGGTGAGTTTAGCAATATTAGTAACGCTTGCTTTTTCCATGGTTTGCCTCGAGGTATTCCCTGTGAGCAATACATGTACGCTGACGATGTTCATTTTTCTACTGCTGCGGCAAAAAAAATAGCTGAACTTGCTGCGTCAAAACTTGCTAATGTTCAAGTAAACCGGCTGGTAGTGCTTGGTGATTCCTTTAGTGATACTGGTAGTTTTTCAAATACCATCAAACGAGCTGCAGGCTTTGGTTTTCCGACTTTTCCTTTTTGGGAAGGGCGGTTTTGCGATGGACCTAATGCAATTGATCAATTAAAAGAAAAATTGAATATGTCATCGGAAAGTGGTGCTTTTGAACAGCCGGTTCGAGTAAGTATTGTTTCGGGCAGCAACGAAGTTAATCGCGAAATGATCGTGCCAGCGAATATATCCATTCAAAACGAAAGTCGATTCGGTTTAGTAACACTAGGAGTATCCGGTAAAGGAACATGTTACTTCTGGCCAGATTGGAATGTCGATGGTCATCGCTCATTATCTTTCTGTACTGGTGGATTAAAAGCTGGAAGCCAGGTAACTGCGACTAAAGTAACCTTGGCGGCGCCATTTTCCAGTGGTCCTGCCAGTATGGATGTTTTTGCTTACTAAAATTTTCATGAGTTTAACCGTTAAAACATAACGCTTGGAATATAAAGGCGCCTAAATAAGGCGCCTTTTTCTTACTCTATAAATTCAAGCGCGATTGTAGACTCAAGTTTCAGTTGGACCTGTAAAGCCAATAGATATTGATATAAATATCATCGAGAGATATTTAGTGGCGAATTGCTCACAAGTTAGCAATATCTTTCAGAGTTTGCTTACATTTAAAGCCAGAATATGTGAGAAGCGGAATCTTTGGTCATATTTTATACTAAATCCATAATAATGAAGTGGGAGCAATTAGAAAATGACTAGAGTTCAAGATATGGGCAACGCATCCTTTAAGCGATATAAGCGAATCGTGCCATTCAATAATAAATGGTGGTTCCGTACTCGCGAAGGCGAAGTGATGGGGCCTTATATTTCTCGATCTCAAGCTGAAGAGGGAGTTGAAGTTTATGTTGCACTGGTTTCTAACCACTTTGTTGCGGCCTAAGTAGTTTAAAAGCTTATCTTTCCGTAGGGTTATTGCACTTAAAAATCAAATTGATTAGACTACAGCTACTTAAATAAGTAGTTGTAGTGCGTATGTCTAAAGTCCTTCCAACAGGCTTTGCCGGAGTTTATGAACAACACCGAACTGAAAGCCTATCACTAGATCAACTGTTAATTAAACGGCCGACCGCAACTTATTTTATGCAAATTGACGGTAATTTAGCCGATGCTCATATCAAACAAGGGAATATTGCGATAGTTGATCGATCACTTGATCCAAAAAATGGCGATCTTGTTGTGATTGTAGAAGACGGCTCTTTTGCAATGAGGGAGTTCGGAAAAAACTGCAATTCAATCTACCTTACTCAATTATCGAATAATAAAACAACAGAATTAACAGATTCAATTGAATTATGGGGTGTTGTAACTGCAATAGTGCAACAACTCAGGTGTGATTAAATTTGAAAGTCATCGCTCTTTGTGACGTCAATAACTGTTTTGCAAGTTCAGAACAGGTGTTCGATCCTCTTATAATGGGTAAACCTGTGGTTGTGCTCTCGAATAATGATGGATGCGCAATCGCCAGATCAGCTGAAGCAAAACGGATGGGCGTCAAAATGGGGCAGCCATTTTTTCAATTTCAGCATCTGGTCAAGCAGGGACTCATTGTTCGAAGTGCAAACTTTCCGCTTTACGCTAATTTGAGTGAACGAATTGTCTCTGTGTTGGAAACACTCGCATTTGATGTTGTACCCTATAGTATTGATGAATCCTTTTTAGATCTAACAGGGATTAGTTCTGATTTAACTGCGTACGGTCAGTATATTCGCAATATTGTCTATCGTCATACTCGGATGCCCGTGGGAGTTGGAGTTGCTGAAACTAAAACATTAGCGAAAGCAGCTAACTGGGCAACCAAGCATTTTCCTGCATTTAAAGGTGTTGTTTCTATTTATCAACAACCTGAAAGACGCGCAAAAATGTTGTCTATGATGCCAGTTGGAGAGGTATGGGGAGTGGGAAAACAGATGACTCGACATTTTGAATCTATGAAGATTAAAAACGCTTATCAATTGTCACAAATGGATCCCGAAAAGGTTCGAAAACAGTTTAATGTTGTTATTGCAAGAACGGTTGCGGAATTACAAGGCATTGAAAGTGTCGAGTGGGAATCTGATATCGACACTAACCGACAGATTATATCGTCCAAAAGTATCGGAACAAAAACCGATGACAAACACATACTGTTTTCTGCTATTACCCGACATGTTTCGAATGCCTGTAAAAAGTTGAGAAAACAAAATGCAGTAGCTCAATACTTTTCTTTATTTTATCGTACCAGTCGGTTTAACACTGCAGAATCAGAATACTCTGTTTCTGAGTCTTTGCCCTTGAGCACTGCAACTGACGATACTCGAGAGTTTTTAAAGTTAGCCCATAAAATATTCGATGAGACTTATCGAAAAGGATTTCGTTATGCGAAAGCTGGCTGTGTCTTAAGTAGCATTACCCCAAAATCTCAACAGCAATCAGACTTGTTCTGTAATGATGAAAAGACAAAACAGTCCGAAAAAACGATGAATGTACTAGACGCTTTAAACGCTAAATTTGGAAAGTCGACGATACGCTTTGGAGGAGAGGACCTAAACTGCGCATCTGAGGCCAAATCACAATGGCGCTCACAAAATTACATGTCGGATTGGGCTGACATACCTAAACTGTCGGTATAGATAAACGTTTGGGTAAAACTGGTAAATCAATCCAGTTAAAGTAATACATTTAAAGAATATTTTTAAGGAATTACTTTTAAAGAAGTATTGTTACGATAATCTGTTGTAATAATTTCCAATATTCTCTACGCACCAGCTATTGTTGCTAGTTAATTTCCAGATAAAAGCTTCTTGCTGAGATATCAATTCGATGAACAATCGTTGGCGTTTTTAAAACAAATAAGATAACTCGAAGGTTGTCATATCCATATTTTGCTCAAATTGCTGCTGACCTTCTATTATTGCGTCTCCTTGCTCAGCCAATGATACTTCAATACTATCCTTATAACTCATATCGTATTTTTGGTGATTCAGATCTAATAATAGATTTGAGTTAATCGAATAATTTACGCCTATCGAATAAAAAGGATCCGTTCCTGAGTTTTTATAACGTCCACTGTAAAAAATGGTACCATCATTCAAGCTATCGATAGGCCCTTCAATGTTTTGAGTTAAATTCCATTTCATTACTCCAACTCAAGCGAATAGCTGAATCTCTTCAAATAAGTTTCCCGTATTGATAGAACCAGAAAAGGTGAAGCCTGAAGATTCTGTTGAATTAGCAATAACACCTAAATAAACCGGACTGTAGGACCTCTTAAATAGATAGTTCCGAGCGAAAGTGTCGGCGTTTTGATTATTTGATCTTCCAAAATCAATAAACCCAGTCTCCACGGCTATATAAGGCGTATATAGGTATGACAGGTTTAAGTTATAAGCTCTTGTTTCTCCATCCGTTTCCACAAAACCAGATAAAGAGTTTTTATGTGCACTTGGTCAATGACCTATGCTAAATTTAAGCGTATTCTCTGACGGTTGAATTGCAAACGAATGTATGGGAAGTGACGAGATTAAGGCAATTAAGATGCTATTTCGCATGATGTTACCTTTGTTGCAATATATTACTAGTTGTGGGTTTAGCAGGAGTTGAGTTAAAAATACACAGATTTGTCATATTTACATTTGTGGTTCTCATTTTGAGAAGCTGCTAAGCTAAGGTGAGTCGAGTTAGTTTAAAGGTTTTCGTGACTTACACAAATTGATGTTATGAGTCTTATTAAGTATTGCGTAGCCATAATGTTACAAAAATAAGTTTTTATAAAAAAGCATAAAAGGAAAAAAGATCATTTTAATCAAAGTTGAGCCAGTAAGTAGTTAGTTTAACTTTTTGAGTGAAATAGCCGCTAAATAAAATAGAATGAAACTTCATCCATTAGCAAAAATTAATTTTTTTCCGCGAATTCTAGCGGCTTACAGCTATCTGTTTTTTGCATGGCTTGTTCTAAAAAACGAATTATTTCAGTTGCCCGCCGTGGTTATTTTAATTGGTGGGTTACTTTGGCCATTTATAGCAATATGGCTCGCGGCACTTGTTCCGACTAAAAGACAAGAACTGCTCAATATGCACCTTGATTGTGTTTTAACAGGATGCATATGTTTACTAGTTCCCAATCAGTGGGTTATTTTTTCTGTTGCTATCGTTCTAATTGCTAACTCAATTTTTGTTGGTTCATTTCGGTTACTGTTATCTATTGCGGCTTTGTTTTTAGTGGTCGTTTTCGGTGGATTCTCACTGTTTGTTGATTCTTTGATTTCAATAAATCAAACCACGCAATTCACCATAATGTTTTACCTTACAATTTACTTTTCTATTTTTGCTTTCATGGGATATAACCTGGTAAGCCGTTTTTTAATGATGCACAGAAAAGTAAAAAAGTTGTCCATTGAAGATCCTTTAACCGGGTGCTTTAATCGACTGTATCTCGATCGTCAACTGCCAAAAGAAATTTTAAGATGCTCTAGAATTGATTATCCAATCGCCGTTATTTTTGCAGATATTGATCACTTTAAATTAGTAAACGACACCTATGGTCACAGTAGTGGCGATGCGGTATTAAAAAGCTTTGTAAACATTGTAAATGACAATATTCGTGCCGATACCGACTGGGTTGCTCGTTTTGGCGGCGAAGAGTTTGTAATTGTACTGACGAACTCTTCTGAAAAAGGCGGTTTGCATGTGGCAGAGAGGATTCGTAGCGCTGTCGAACAGTATACGTTTGAACTGAATACGACACAATTAAAACTCACTTGCAGTTTTGGCGTATCCGCTATTGATTCTTCTGATAGTATTGCTGATGCAGAAATATTGCTCTCAAATGCTGATCAAGCGCTGTACTCTGCTAAGTCAAATGGTAGAAACAATGTAAAAGTTCGAAGTGCTAAATTTAAAGAAGAATTAGAGGCATTAAGCGAGATTTAGTTGGTCGTTCTGAGCAATTAAATCGACCAAAATTGAGCTAAATTAAAATAATATTGGGAGAACTGAAATGAATATAACCGAACTGCTTATTTTTCTTGCAATTGGTGCTATTGCTGGTTGGCTTGCAGGGACTTTACTGAAAGGCGGCGGTTTTGGGCTGGTTGGCAATATAATCGTCGGAATTATAGGTGCGGTTGTGGGTGGAGTCGTATTCGGCACACTTGGTATTCAAGCGGGTGGTTTATTAGGTTCGATTATTACCGCTACTGTCGGGGCGATTATTCTCATATTTGCTATTCGAGTGATTAAAAAGGCTTAATATTTTGAGTTGAGTGACAATGTTTGTATGAAATTTAAACTTGGATTCAATGATAAATTGAAACAACGAAAAGCCGGCTTATTAATCGCTGGACTGTTTATCATTGTACCTATCAGCTCGAGTTTACATGCAGTAAATTCAGAACATTCGGAAAACTTATTTAATCTGGACCTCGAACAGTTATTAAACATAGAGGTGACATCCGCAAAAAAATCCAAAGAAAATATTAAAGATACCGCTGCGTACATAACAGTAGTGACGAAAGAAGACATTGATCTTTTTGGTTGGCGGTCACTAAGTGAAATTATTGATTCTCTCGCTGGCTTCATGGTTTCTAGTGATCGTGTATACAATTTTATAATTACCCGTGGAGCTTATCAGTCGAATGATCCCAATTCGCGCATACTATTATTACTTAACGGACATAGCGTAGTTGAAAATTTCGGTTATTTTAATGGTCAGTTAGCGACAGTTGATGTCAATCATATTGAGCGAGTAGAAGTAGTGAGGGGCCCCGGTTCAGCCGTTTATGGAACTAATGCAATGTATGCCGTTATTAATGTTGTTACTCGTAAAGATCGCAGCTTTTACGGTGGGGCAGTTGGTAGTTTCAACGATTTCAAATTACATGGACAAGCCATCTATGAGTGGGACGATTGGAATCTTTCCACGCAAATCGCCGTACAACAAGGTATGGAAGAATCCATTTTCCTTGATGAATACAATAATAACGACTACCCAACTCGAGGCCGCGTTGCTGGTAAAGGAAATCGTGGAACAAAAGAAGTGTTTACCTCACGCTTGAGTAACGACAATCTTTACGTTCAGCTTTTCCATCATAATAGACGAAAATATGTTCCTACTGGAATTTTTGGTGGTCGAATTGATCAAAACGATACCTTTTTTGAAGATCAAAACCAACATTTAGAATTAGGGTTCGATAAAAAAACAACGGATAATCTTAGTTTTAATGGACGAGTTTACTATGATTCTTATCAATTTTACGGTCGATACGAATATCTACAAGACACCATGGAAGTGCTTGGGCCTAATTATCCGTCTGAATTGAATAAAATTCACAGTAGCTCTTATGGCTTTGAGTTAATCGCAGATACTAACTGGAACCCGCACAGTCGAACTATTTATGGATTTGAGTATAAGTCGTATCGTAATTATGACTTTATCTATCGCTCTGAGAACGATCCTTTGCAGCAGGTTAATATCGATTTAGTTGTTGATCCAAATGAAACCATTAGAAGCGGATTTTTTAGTCATGAAATTCGTTTTTATCCAGAACTAAGATTGGATGTTGGAGTTCATTTTGATGACTATGAAACAGTAGGGCGTTATTACAGCTTCCGCACGGCATTCTCTTACAATTATCAGTCAGATTCTGTCATAAGACTTCTATATGGTGAATCGTTTCGAGCACCAAACAGTTGGGAGCTCAATGGCGGTTTTTTCATAGACGGCAATCAGGCATTAGTACCTGAAACGATACAAACTTACGAGATTACTCTTGATAAAACTTTGCGTCAGAACTGGCAATTTCATTCTTCGATTTACTTTTATGAAACAGAGAACACAATCAGGACCGATGATACTGAGACTTTTGTTAATAGTCCGGGTATAGAAGGTGTCGGTATTGAGTTGGATTTAAATTATAGGGGAGACAGTTGGCGAGCGTTTGCAAGTGTGAGTTATGGGCATGTCACTAATCAAGTTGATAGCACTCGTGTTCCTTTTTCACCCAGACAATATGTAAAGCTTGGTAGTTCACATCAAATTTCCGATTCTTGGCATGTTTCAATGGAGCTCAAGCACTTTGGTGATCGTCTTAATCCAATTGAGACGGCCGACGCTCTACAATCCTACACATTAATCAATTTAAAAGTCGGTGACTTTATGGTGACTGAAGGTCTTGCGATTGATTTTTCGGTTAAAAACCTTTTCGATAAGCAATATCAACATATCGCATTTCCATCCGACTTATCCAGTGATTACTTAAATTTACTTTATCCGGTTTATGATATTCCTGCGACAGGAAGGCAGTGGTGGATCAACTTTAATGTAAACTGGTGAATTTTCCTTTTTATTATTAAAGTGAGCTATTGTATTCCTTGAAAGAAAAAATAAAAAATAGTGAAAAATGGATATTAGAAAACAGTAAAGCGAGCAATCGTAATGAATTACTCGCTTTTTTTAATTGTCTATTGAAGCATTCTAGTTATCAATACCACAATTCGCTTTCTCGTCCATCACAAGTTTCGAGTAAGATACGTGCGCCATTATCCGTACTAGCGTTTTCAATATTCATACACATTCCATTTGTTAATACTGGGCGAATAGTGTTGTCCTGCGGTGTATTCCAACGATGAAAAACATAACCGTCAATACAATCCCACACTTGAATTTCAGTACCACGATTTACCGAAGGTCCTGTGGGGTCTAGGCATTTATTTGGGTTCACAAAGCTTCTAATGAATCCATCGCTTGTGTGAGCCCAGGATTGATTGTTATTTGAAATGCCACACTCCCACGAGTGAATTTCATGACCATTGTTAAGTTTTCCTGCGCTATCCATACACTTTGAATTTCCATTTTGTAAATGGGAATAAGAATACCACTGTTGGCTTGCGTTGCCATGACAGTCCATTAATATCAGCTTTGCACCGTTACCAGTGTTTGCGCCTTCAACCTCAAGGCATAAATCAATGTTATCTACCGGTCTTATCGTATTGCCTAAAAAGCGAGTAAACTGTTGAGATGTTTCATTTTCAGAGCATTTCCAAAGTTCAACAGAAGTACCACTAAGAATATCGCCATTCGTTGGCTGTAGACATTGTTGGAATGTGGTCGCACTTCGTATTTGTCCATTGTCATCCATGTACCAATTTTGGTTGCGATTATTTAAATCACAGTCCCACATAACAACTTTTTTACCATCGATATGCTGCCCAGTCGCATCTAAACATTTACGCCCAGCTTGAGCGGACATAAAATGTGACCAGCTATTCTTTGGCTTTGATTGAGTTGCGAATGCCATTGTTTTCATTTTAATGCGAGCAAACTCCATATTAATAATGCCTTCACGCATTAATTTTCGTTGGTGATTAAATTGGTAGTCAACGCGACTTTTTATTTCACGTTTTTTCTTATTATAGTCACGACATTTTTTGAATGCTAATACAAATTTATTACAACGATAGTGCTGTTCCCATAAGATTTTTCCATCACTGGTTTTGACGTCCGCATCAACACGATATATTTCCATTACGGAACCAACATCTGGTCCATAAACTTTAGCTTTGTAATATTTTTTAATATTACGGATGTATTCAGTTACTTGCGTTTCTTTACTTTCAAATCGCTCGATGCTTTCATTAGCTTCATCAATTATAAGTAAACCAAGCTGATCTTTATAAAATCCATTTTCCATTAATCCGTACTGAAGTGAGTAAGCACCTAACTTAACACTCGATATAACCATAAGCGGTGGGATTACTTCGAAGCTCAATGAACTTCCTGCAGCTTCCAGTTGTGAAGCGTCAGAACCGATAGCATTTAGTCGAGCTAATATTTGGATTTGTTCTTGTTCAGTGAGGTTTGCGTATTGCTCAACAGAAGCTGCAATATCGCCAAGCTGCTCTAATAAATCGTCAGCTTCATTTGTAAGTTGGGTTCTTAATGCTTGGTCGACTTCTTTTTTTGCAATTTGAGCTGCAATTTCTGACATGTAAGCTAGTGTGCTCGCATTATTACCTAACTTATTACACGCCACGTTATTGCCGATTTTGCTGAAAGCAATAGTGAATTTAGTAAGAGTACCAATACCTGGTACTGCGCTTAATAAATCATTTGCTGCTTCCCACATGATGTTTTCTGCAAAACCACAGTTTGTAAGAGTGTCACCTGCTCGGTTTTGTAATTGTCTTTCTGCAATAGAATCAATATTACTTATTAGTTGTTGCGAATGAGTAATGCCGCATCCGACTAAAAATAATATTAAAGCGATGTATTTCGTCATCGATAAGCTCCAGTATAAAAGGTGTTTTCAAGGTAGGTTTTTAGTACGACTAAAAATAGGGCGCTAGTGTATAACCAAGTTACCTTGGAGCATGACTTTTTTATTAAATTAATATTTAAAACTTGTGTTATTGAGATAAAAATAAGGCTAACAAAAACACTCGTACTAAATAACAACATAATAACAACGGGACAACGATTTTAGTTTTAATTTATATAAATTAAATTTCTAGTTTAGTGATATTGCCGTACCATTTGACTAAGGTTAAGATTTTTATAGATAAAGAGATAAAGAGATAAAGAGATAAAGAGATAAAGAGATTCGATCGTGGATGAAAAATGAAGACTGCAGAAAATAAAGATTGTAAAAAATAAAGTCCCTAAAAAACATCAGAATAGGGACTAAAATTTTGGAAAGTATACGATTTGATAATTACTTTCTTACGTATTCAAAGTTAGCTGAAAAACTAAATGAAACGATTATTTGATAACGATATACCTTTTAAAGCTCTGCGTTATGATAAACGTTTTGCACATCATCTAAATCATTGAGCATATCAAGAAATTTTTCAAACATTGCAACATCATCGCCAGTTACTTCTGTTGTGGTTTGTGGCACAAATTGAATTTCATCCACTTCGAAAGCGATGTCCTCAAAAGTATCGGTTAATGCCTGCTTCGCTTTAAAATACTCTGCCTGAGGGGCAAACACTGTAATAGTGCTATCATTGGACTCTATGTCGGTGACATCAACATCCGCTTCCATTAAGGCATCAAGAACCGCTTCTTCATTATTACTGGGGAACACAAAAATCGCACAATGGTCAAACATGTGACTGACTGCCCCTTGAGTACCAATCTTGCACTTGGTTTTGGTAAAGCAAAGTCTCACATCGCCAAACGTTCGGTTTGGGTTGTCGGTTAAGCATTCTACAATTACCATTACATTGCCGGGCCCGAATCCCTCGTAGCGAGCGACGGAAAAGTCTTCTCCAGCTCCGCCTGTGGCTTTGTCCAAGGCTTTCTCTATAACGTGAGCCGGGACCTGACTTCTCTTGGCTCTTTCCAAAAGACTGCGTAATGCGAGGTTTCCGTCAGGGTCGATTCCGCCAGCCTTAGCGGTAACATAGATTTCTCGGCTAAATTTGCTATAAACTTTGGCGTTTTGGTCCGAAGTCTTCGCCATAGACTCTTTACGGTTTTGAAAAGCGCGTCCCATTTTTCTCTCTAACATCTATAAATAATAGTGCGCTTATATTACTGCTATCCTCGAGTTGTGTACATATTACTGTTGAAAAGAGTGGCGCAGGAATACGGTATAAAGTTTGGTTAAAATATGTACTATGGTGAGCTGGTTGAAGTTGATATCAGGCTTAACTATTTTCAACTCGTCAGACAAGAATATTAAAATCTTTAATGTACTATATAAACTCGAAGCGAGTAGTACGTCCTTATACTTTTAAATTAATCGCAATCTAACCATAAGAAAATATCTCAAGCTTTTAAGTTTTCTCTTATATCTCAATTAGTTTGGTACCTAGTGACTATTATTTGTTCAACCATTTCGGCGTTATCAAAAAATATGAGGTGTTTTGACATGTAATGGTTAATAAAAAATAAATAAATTTACCGAGGACCAAACAATGATATTTAGAAAAATTTTAATCGCTATCGTTTCCTGCAGTTACGTTAGCTTACTTGCTTTAAGCGCTACCGATGCGCAAGCTAACAATATAAGTAGCAAGAAAACCCAAGACCTTATTCAAACACTTGAAGATGAAAAGAATGTGACAGATGTCTATCGAGTTTATTTCGGTAACGAAACGATGATGAATAAGTTATCCATTTCATTTCACAGTCAATTACAGGAAACTCACAAATCAAAAGGTTATATGATTATCGAGTTGAGTAAAGAAGACCTGAAAAAATTAAAGCCATTTAACTTTAAAATTGAAAAAGCAAATGACTTTATCAAACGACGAAATCAAAGACTCGAACAATTGCAAAATCAGCTTAAGTCAAACTCATTGTTTAATGCAGAGCCAACTGCTATCCCGGGATACGCTTGCTACGAAACTGTTGAAGAAACGTTTTTAGCTGCTCAGAACTTTACCACGGATTATCCCAATTTAGCAGAGTGGGTAGACGTTGGTGATTCTTGGGAGAAAGGAGCAAACCTTGGTGGGTACGATATTCGTGTTTTGGTGCTGACTAATAAATCCAATAATTTCGAAAAACCAAAGTTATTTATCAATAGTGCAATTCACGCAAGAGAATACACTACGGCGCCATTAAATTTAGACTTTGCTCGTTGGTTGCTAAATGGTTATGCAGATAACGCGGATGCTCGTTGGATATTAGATCATCACGAAGTGCACTTGATGCTACAAACTAATCCTGATGGTCGCAAAAAAGCTGAAGCTGGAAGTAGTTGGCGCAAAAACACCAATCAAAATTACTGTGGTGCGACATCGAGTCGAAGAGGGGCCGATTTAAATCGAAACTTTACTGACCGTTGGGATATTACCAACGGCTCTGGCTCCAGTGGAAATCAGTGTAGTGATACATATCGCGGTCCAAGTGCAGGCTCGGAACCAGAAATTCAGGCGATCGAAAACTATATTAGGAGTATTTTCCCAGATTTAAGAGGGCCGAACGATAACGATGCAGCTCCTGATACGACAACAGGTATGCACATTGATATTCACAGTTACAGTGAACTGGTATTATGGCCTTGGGGAGACAAGAATACTCCAGCGCCAAATGGAGCTGCGTTACAATCTCTTGGTCGAAAGTTCGCATTTTTCAATGGTTACTTACCGCAACAATCGATAGGTCTTTACGCAACCGATGGTACCAGTGATAGTGTAAGTTACAGCGAATTGGGTGTTCCAGCGATTACATTTGAATTAGGCACCAGCTTTTTTCAAAACTGTTCAACTTACAACAATACGATTAAACCCGATAACCTTCCTGCTTTAATTTACGCAGCGAAAGTCGTTAGTGCGCCATATGTAACACCTTCTGGCCCAGATATCCTTAACTTATCGTTAAGTGATGACGCTTCCACCACAGGAGTTCCTGCAGGCACTAGTGTCGAGATTTCAGCGAGTGCCAGTGATACACGTTTTAGCACTCGCAACGGAACTGAAAGCACTCAGAATATCAGTGGTGCTGAGTATTATATTGATGTACCTCCCTGGCAGGATGGCGCAGTCGCGATTCCATTAGGCGCAAGTGATGGTAACTATAATAATAAGACAGAATCTATTTCTGGATTAATTAATACCAGTAGTTTGTCAGTTGGTGAGCACATTGTGTTTGTTCGTTCGAAAGATACCACAAATACCTTTGGTGCAATCTCTGCGTCTTTTCTGAAAATTACTGACGATACTACACCTCCTTTATCTGCAGACTTTGCTTTTGACTGTACAGCTCTAACCTGTAGTTTTGACGGAGCATTAAGTTCTGGTCAAATTGCAAACTATGAGTGGGGTTTTGGTGATGGTTCATCTGATGCCGGTGTAAATGTGCAACATACATTTTCCCAAGCCGGTACTTACAGTGTTTCGTTGACCGTCAGAGATAATAATTCTGGCAGTGATGTAGAGACCAAGTCTGTAACCGTATCTGATGTTTCAGGAAATGAGTTGCAAAATGGTGTAACTATCTCTGGATTGTCAGGCGATCAAGCAGAAGAGTTGCAGTATTTTATTAATGTTCCTGCCGACGCGGCTAACTTAACGTTTAACATTACCGGCGGCTCGGGTGATGCTGATTTATATGTTAAGTTTGGTTCTGAACCAACTGCATCCGATTATGATTGTCGTCCTTATCGAAATGGCAATCAAGAAACCTGTAATGTAACAAATGTTCAGGCTGGAAGATATTTTGTCATGCTGAGAGGTTACCGAGCATTTAGTGGTGTTTCTTTAACCGCATCCTATACCAAAAACGGTACCGGCGGTTCTTTTGAGCAGTCTGACCTTTCAGGAGCCGAAGGCCAGTGGCAGCATTTTGCGATCCAAATTCCTGCTGGAATGTCTTCGCTGAACGTTGAAATGTCTGGTGGAAACGGAGATGCAGATCTGTATGTGAGAAAAGGTAGTGAGGCAACATTAAATCAATACGACTGCCGCCCTTATCGCTGGGGAAATAATGAAACATGTGCGATTAATAACCCCGCAGCAGATACTTGGTATATTAGTATCAGGGGCTATTCTAGTTTTTCAGACGTCAATATTAGCGCTCAGTGGAATTAGTTATTAATTGATAAGAATAATGGATCAGCTCTGGCATAGGTTAAATCAAAAGCGGTTATTAATTGCTTAAATTTAACGTTATGACATCAATGATTACTGCAAGTTGACAGTTAATGTTACTTGCAGTTTTTTGTTATTTATAAATATATTAAACTGATAAAGATTTATTTTTTTATACTTTTAAATTTTCTTTTGTACAGTTTTCAACACTTTCCATCGATTAAAAACTAGTTAGACAAAATCACATAATATCTCAAACCATTCACTCAATTAAAATCATGAGTGTTACCATATCTAAATTGTGACTTTTTCAGGAAGAGTAAATAATGGATGGGTTAAATTTTCGTATTAGTTTTATCTTCGCACTTATCATTATCTTGTTGATTGTTACTGGATGCGGTACCAGCGGACCTGCCGGAGCATTACAACCCTGTTACAATACAAAAACAGAGTGCGTTGAAGAGCTGCCTGAGTTTGCGGAAATCAAAGACGTGAATGAAAAAAAGACAACGTTTTTCAATTTATTACACCCAATGGTGAACGACGCAAATCGCAAAGTACTCATTCAAAGGAGCAAGGCTTTAGAATTGTTCAAATTACCGGTCGCTGAATTAGAAGAAGAGGATAGAGAATGGCTTCTCGAAATATCCGAGGCATTTAATCTGGAAGTCGACGACATACAAGCGGTTTATCAGTCGAAAGAAGTACTCCTAAAACGACTTGATGTCGTTCCACCATCATTAGCTCTAGCTCAAGCTGCCAATGAATCGGGATGGGGAAGCTCCCGTTTTGCTAGAGAAGCGAATAATTTGTACGGACAATGGTGTTTTACAGAGGGTTGCGGTTTCATACCAAAGAATCGGAAAGATGGACTGAAACACGAGGTTCGAAAGTTTGATTCGGTTAATGAGTCAGTATTTAGTTATGTTCGAAACATTAATAAACACCAAGCTTACCAACAACTACGAACCTACAGAGCAACATTAAGACAGTCAAAAGGTCAATTTAGTGGTTCAGAATTGGCGCAAGGATTAAGTAATTATTCTGAGCGAGGCGAGGAATATATTAAGGAAATTAGATCAATGATTCGAACCAATAAGTTATCTCGATTTGATTCTGAGTTTTGGAATAATTGATGCGATAATTAAGTAAATCATTTTATCTAAGATGTAGAGTCTTGAGAGCAAAGGGTTATTCGCTATTACAGAGGCAAGCCTTTCTTATTATTTTATAATGTGACATTGCTCTCACTACTCATTAAAAATTTAATTCTTATTCGAATCCCTTTCTTTAAAACCCTAACTCTGGGGTACGTCTAGTAATTCCTTCGACCTATAGTTAAGTTAAGTCTTTTTTTTAAATGGATTTTTCTATGCGCAATATTCAAGTTTTATATTCAATTTTGCAATATGGTTTATTTCTAATAACTGTAACTTATGTTGATTTAGTGCGAGCAGAATCCAATTGTTCAGCATTGAATATTGATTATGGTTCGGCAGGCGAATTTATTTCTCAAATTGAACAAGGTGGAAGGGTTGTAACTGTGCATAATTGTCAGTTGTATCTTGGTGCCGAAGATACAACAAGTGTATGGGATTTTTCAGATTTTCGAACTTTACAACGACTGCAAAATCAAACGACTGGTGTAAATGGACACGCATGGGTTAAGTTTTTATCAGACGGGCAGCAAGCATTTTGGCGCAGTTACGCTCATCCAGATTCAAATAATCGATTTGTTTCTCTTAACAATATGCTAGATAGACAGCCCTGGAATGATCCATTCAACTATTATTCGAATCCTAACCAGTGGTTCAGCCCGGCGTTAAACTATCCGTATCATATTCATCAGACGGGTATCTACGATTCTCGTAGTGGTCAATTAATTAATAATCAAAATTTAATCGCACAGTCTGGCACGAATACTAATAATATTTGGTCGATTGGTAACTTAGTTATTCACTCTCCAACTGAAAATAATCCAGGATTAGCCATATTCGATGTTGGTGATCCACAAAGCCCTCGCTTGCTCGATACTTTGACCGGTAATTACACACAATATACCAATGCCTGGCACATCTGGCGTCATTACGTAGTCATTATGTCGGGTGCTAATTCAAACGGACAGGATGGCGATGCCAATATGGTCGTTATCGATATTGGTGATCCTGAGGATATTCATGTTGAGTATGAACTTCCAATAGAAACTGCGGGTGGTCGATATATTCAGTTTCAAGATGAATTTGGTTTTTCAAATAATGCGAGCGGTTTATTTAAAATTAATATGCTAACAGGAGAGCTCGCGTTAAAAATTGATCGACCAGCATCAGTTTCAGGACCTGACAGTATGGATTTCCAACCTATACCGTATGGACATGTTGTAATGGCGTCTGGCGCTCAGGCAACTCGTTCGCATTCTATTTTTTATCAGCATCAAGATACTATTGATACTAGATCTCCAACAGTGGGTTGGCATTGGCCGCAAAATGGCGCAACTGACATGCCGTTGACCTCGAGAATTGGATTAGTGATCAATGAGACTTTAAATGATCTCACCATCAATGAAACTTCTTTGCAACTAACGAGCTCTTCCGGGCAAGTCGTTGAGACAGTTATAACATCGTCTCAGCATGATGTGATTAATATCATTCCAAAACAAAATCTCATTGAAGATACAACTTATACATTAATAGTCGCGGGAATCGAGGATGTTGCTGGTAATACAATCGAACCATATGAATTTCAGTTCTCTACTGGCAGTGAAATTGATGGCGGTAATAACTCTGCTCCGATCATAAGCGCAGTCACAATAACTCAATCTCTACCACTACTGGTTAATAGTGTAATTGAAATTGCGGCAAGTGCATCTGATCCAGATGACGACCCTCTGGAATACCGTTGGGACTTTGGTGATGGTAACACAACAACATGGGTATCCAGCCCAACAGTTCAGCATCAATATCTAAGTGCTGGAAATTTCATATTGACTCTACAGGTAAGAGATTCTGCTCAACTTGTAACATCACTTACTCTTAACGTTCAAATCGTCGAACCTGAACCTGAGCTCTATCCACAGCAGTCGTCTCGATTACTTATCGATCAACAAAGAAGGAGGTTGTGGAGTGTCAACCCAGACAACGCGACGGTAAGCCACATTCACGTTGATGAGCTTTCTGGTTTAGTCGAAATAAACGTATGTGATAAACCAACTTCCATAGCGTTAGATGTTCGTGACCAAATTTGGGTTACCTGCTTTGGCGATGATTCGATTAAGGTAATTGATCCGGATAACAATCAAATTATAGAAAGCGTCCAACTAGGATATGGGGCCGCACCGGTCGCTGTATTATTTGAACAACAAAGCGACACAGGATATGTCGTGCTTTCGGGTAAAAAGTCTGTCTTGCGTCTAAATGCAAATACGAGAGATGTCGTTCCCGGAAGTATTAATTTGACGGGAGAGCCTCATGCGTTTGCTCTATCGGGTAATGATGATTTTCTTTACATTACACAAAAAATTTCTCGGGGTAATGCTGGTATAGTCTGGAAAATTAATGCCAACGATTTTTCATTGTCGACGGTAATCCAACTCCCAATTGACACGCAGACTGAAGATTCACCTGTAGAAGGTAGAGGCTTACCTAATTATTTACTTGGTATAGCGTTAAATCCGAATTCCGACAGAGCAATGGTGTTAAGTAATAAGGATAATATTTTACGTGGGTTGCAACGAGATGAGCAATTAAGAAACTTCGAAACAATTAAACGTGCATTAATATCTCCCATTAATTTAAGTTCTAATCAAGTCGAAAATAGCTCTTTTGATATAGATGACTCTGTACTTCCCTCGTCGACCGTTTACAGTCAAAGTGGAAATCAATTGTTTGTTACGCTTATGGGAAATAATAGATTAATTGTACTCAATCCATTTACCGGTAATGAAATTACTCGAGTAGAGGTGGGTCGAGCTCCAGACGCTATTGCAATTGATCATGAAACATCAAGAGTGTTCGTTAAAAATTTCCTGAGTCGTAATATTTCAGTATTTGATGGCTCTGGCGTTTTAACAAATACTTCATTTGAATTACCAGAGCTACAGAGTCCGATAAGTATGGTGACTAATGAACTATTACAACAACAAATTTTAACTGGAAAACAAATTTTTTATAACGCACAAGATCCTAGGATGGGGCAAGATGGTTATATCTCTTGCGCAGCGTGTCATCTTGATGGAGAAAGTGATGGCCAAACTTGGGATCACACTCAAATGGGTGAAGGGTTGCGAAATACAACGTCTTTAACCGGACAAGCAGGAATGCAACACGGACGAGTGCACTGGACTGCAAACTTTGATGAGATCCAGGACTTTGAAGGTGATATTCGGGAGTTATTCAGTGGTACTGGATTTTTATCTGACCAAGTATTTAATGCGGGAACTAGAAGTGACCCACTTGGCGATCCAAAAGCAGGTTTATCTGACGAGTTAGACGCATTAGCTTCGTATGTAAGTTCATTAGGAGCAACAACAATTCCAAGAAGTCCTTTCCGTGAAAACAACGGCAGCTTAACGGCAAGTGCTGTACAGGGAAAACAGATCTTTATTGAGTCAGGATGCCATGGATGTCACGGTGGAGAATCATTTACCAATTCTGAAACAAATCAACTATTTGATGTCGGAACATTAAAAGACTCCAGTGGCAATCGGTTAGGTGATGAGTTAACAGGGCTCGACACCCCAACTCTTCGCGGTGTATGGAAAACTGCGCCTTATTTGCACGATGGTTCTGCATCGACTTTACTCGAAGTTATCAATCTTAATAGTAATGATGACCATGGTGTAACCGCTCATCTATCGGTTCAAGATAAAGAACGTTTAGTTGATTATTTATTACAAATTGATGGTTTTGAACAAGGTATTCCATTTCCGGATCAAATTGCGCCGACTGCCGATTTTGCGTTTTCAAATGACACGCCAGTAAACGTTGCAATTTCTTTTGATGGAAGCTTAAGCACTGATGATTCCGGTGAAATCGTTCAGTACAACTGGCAGTTCGGTGATAACAATACTGCTGAAGGTTTATCGGTGATTCACACTTACAATCAAGCTGGTGTTTATGCCGTTGAATTAACGGTGAGCGATAGTGCTGGCAACAGTCACAGTATTACTAAAAATATTACGGTTACAGAAATTAGCCCAACAGCAGAGTTTTCTTATTCATCTGATTCGTTTGACGCTCCGGCAACAGTTTCATTTTTTGCCAGTCCTTCTTTGGATAGTGACGGTGAAATCATCAGTTATTCGTGGGACTTTGGAAATGGTCTTGTATCTGATCTGTCTATCGCCGCAACTGTATTTCAGGAGCCAGGTGAATATTTAGTGACACTAACAGTGATGGATAATTCTGGCCTAACCTCAACAACACAGAAAAACATTCGTATCACAGAAGAGACAGAAATTACTATCGGTAATCTTTCGAACTTACTGATTTTAATGTTAATGATTTTAGTTGTTCGGAGATCGTATTATTTTCGAATTCGCTACTCAGCCAACAACAAGGAGAGTCAAAATGTTTAAGGCAAAACATAGTTTAATTTACATTGCTTTGGTTTGCGGGCCACTGTTATCTGTGTGCGGAAATCTACGGGCTGAAACAAACGCTTGCTTAGATGAACCACTCGGTTCTAATCAATGTGATATTTCAGTTTTATCAGACGACTTTAGTAACTCGGAGACGCTTTCTGACTGGTTATTAAGACACGAGCAGGAGAGTCTTCCATCGCAAATCACTGAACTTTCGATAAATACAGAGGGACAGTTAATCTTTAACTTGGAAAACGGCTATTGGTATATGAATAATGTAGCGCCACTATTGTATAAAAATCTGGCTGGCGATTTTATGGTGACACTCGATGCTAGTGTTGTTAATGAGAATAATCCAACCCAACCTCCGTCGAATAGTTATAACTCTGCAGGAATAATAGTTCGTGATCAAAATAGCGTAGCGGGTAACCAAAATTATGTCATGGTAGATATTGGACAGCAGGCTTCAGGAACCGGAACGCTTACCAGAAGCACCACAGTGTCATCAACACCTTTTCAATTTCAAGCAGGACCGAATAGTGGTCAGTTAAGGATTTGCAGAATAGGTACTGAATATCAACTGTTAAGACGATTTGGTGTTGGTGCGCAATGGGAGTTGCTAACGTCTTATAATCGTCCCGATATCAGTAATCAGGTTCAGGTTGGAATTGTTTTAAATGCTTATCAATCGCCTTCAGACATGAGCGCAATGTTTGACTCAATTGAATTTACGACGCCCTTATCTTTGCAAAACTGTAATGACTTTCAAGATGTTCCTCCAATAGAGCCTCCAATCGAACCACCTGAGTCATTAACAGCTTTAGATATTTCTGATGAGTTTAGTGAACCAACAAGCTTAGACAATTGGACCCGTTTACATCAGGTAGAGTCACGGCCAGCTCAATATACCTTAGTCGATGTTAATGGTGAGAATGAAAGTCAATTAACATTAGAGCCAACCAATACTGGATGGTATCAAAACCAAGACGGTCCTTTGTTTTTCAAAAATATCAGTGGAAACTTTGTGGTAAGCACTCAAGTTAATGTCGGCCAGCCAGATGAGCCACTAAGTGCACCAGCAAGCAATTATAATGCTGCAGGCGTTATGGTTCGAAGTCCGTTAAGTAATAACACTATTAGTGAGGATTGGTTAATGGTTGTGGTAGGACGTCAAGGAGGTTGGTTAGGATCACTGGCGGAATCGACGAATAATTCTACGACTCAAATTATTTCTAATGTAGGAGCCATTGATGGCGAAGTCCGAATTTGTCGAATCGATAATACATTTCGACTTTATCGTCAAATGGATAACGAACAGAGTTGGAGTTTGCTAGCAACATTTGATCGGCCTGACATGCCGTTAGAATTACAAGCAGGCGTTACAGCTCACGCCTGGTCCGGTCCCGCTGATATTCAAGCGCAATTTGAATATGCTCGATTTGCGACAGTCAATAATGAAAGTGAATGTACTTTACCAATTGAAGAAAGTGCCGGAGGAACAGGTAGCGATGGTGATGGTGATGGCGGCAATGATGGAGATGGTGACGGTAGTGGAGTAGCTGAATTTAACGATGAATTTGAAGGTACAATTGATCTATTAGCTGACAATACCAGTGACTGGTTGTTTTTAGATCAGCCAGACGGCAGATCTGATCAAATTTCTATCTCAGAGGGTTGGCTTTCTGTAATACCTCAGGCCTTTAATCAAAATGCTTGGTTTCAAGATTCCTACGGACCCTTAATCTATAAAAACGTAACAGGCAATTTTGCAGTTGCAACCAGGGTTGAAGTTGTTAGCCGTTATAATTCAAATAACCCACCAAATGTCGGATTTAACGCAGGTGGTTTTGTCATCCGAGATCCTGATGGTACTCATAATAATGATGAAAACTGGGTTATGTATAATATGGGTGCGCAGATGGGTAATGGTGAATACGCTTATGCAAGAGAAATCAAAAAGACCGTTGGCTCAATCTCTAATTTGTTTTTAAATAATCAACCCAGTACTCAAGAGTATTTATTGGTTTGCCGTGTAGGCCCTGAGTTTCATTTTTATCATTGGTCTGACGCGAATAATGCATGGCAGGAAGAGCAGATATTTAATCAAACTCCAGTAAATGGTTCTACTGCTACGACCTGGCGAAACTCTTCGTCTGTCACGTCAGAAATATTCACACCCGCTGTGGGTGGCACTAATACTATGTTTTTCCAACACGATCAGATGCCTGAAACTGTTCAGGTTGGTGTAATGGGACATGCTTGGAGTAATAGTGATACATTGGCAAGATTTGATTTTGTTCGGTTTGCTGACACTCCACCTGAAACTACTTCTGAATGTACATCTGCGTTTGAAAACTTAGGAGTGGAATAATTCAAAGCTGGTTTAAAGAACAAACACAGAGTAAATGAATAAATATCGTATTAATGAATGAATAGAGGAAGTGTAGAATGTTAACTGTAATAACTCATTTCACTTATTGTTGAATTGAATTTCAATGAAATCTGTGTTCCTTGAGGTGTAAATTCAAAGTCGAGCTGTGCATTAATACTGGCGGCTCGACTTTTCATGTTACCCAAACCATTTCCTTTATCGACTCTTTCCTTTAAATTACTTGAACTTTGATTACCAATACCATTATCGGAAATTATTATGAACACTTTATGCGTACCATCCAATTCGGATTGATTACTCGAAGCCGCAAGAGATATTTGGTCTGCTTGCGCATGCTTTATAATATTAGTGAACACTTCTTGTAATATTCTGGTTAACTGGTGAGCCTCTTCCGCCGAAACTTCCAGTTCGTGATTTAATTCGAATAGATTCCAGTTAAGCTTTAAATCGACGAGTTGTAATTGAGGTGTTATTTTTTGACGAAACATTGCCAACAGACAGCAAAGACTGGTGGACTCTCCACGTTCACTGTTTATTATCTTTCGCATCTCCTGCATGCATTGTTCAAGAGGTGTGAGGAGGGCAGTGGACTCATTTCCTTTAAATCTGAGTGATGAAATAACGGATGTTAGAGGACCTGACAAACCATCGTGCAGCTCCTGACGAAATCGCTCTCGCTCTTTATCGAGCACCTTACTTTCTTCTTGCAGCTTTATACTCTTCCAATTTATGACAGCATCTTCTTGTTGAGATAGACCGGGGTTAAGGCCATAGGTCTCAAATAACTTTTCTGTATGACTAATAGAGCGAATAAATTGTGAGATCAATTGAAATAAGAAAAACGTTAATAATATAGGAGCGGAATATTGTAATAAGTAGGGACCAAGTATTTTGCCGAATAGCAGCATGACATCATGCACTCCGACACTAATGACTAATAGCGTAACGCAAGTTAAAAATTTAAAGTGTCTTTTTACAGCGAGTGAGCTTATGAGTTTTAAACCGATCAGTATACCAATCCCGAGGACGCTAAACATAAATACATAGAGTGCGAAGTAACGATAAAGATCAGGCCAGACATAAAGAAACGCTATGTAAGATACTTGTAAAACTGCTCCATAGGATAAAAGCACTGTCTCTGGTCGCTTGCTCTTTTGTTTTAAGGTGCGGCAAACAAAAATATAAGCGGTAATTACAAACCATAAAAGTGAGCTATTTAAAAGAATTCGCCATGGATCATAATCTATAAAATAGGGTACCGAAATTAATTTTAACGAGTTGTGTAGCGCCCAAATGGCTGTGGTTAATGAAAACCATAAATAGACGTAATCTGTTTTTCTTACGGCCCAAAGAAAAATTCCCAGAAAACAAAACGTCCATAATGACAAATTAATAAACTGCTGAATTGTTACCCTAAAAAAATGGTCGTTTGAATAAACCGGATACGCGTATTCGTGATTGCCCAAATATATTGGGCTCAAAAACGTTGCTGTTGCTGCTGAACTTAATTTTAATTTGATCGTATTTTGAGAGCTTGCATTTAACAGCTCATTGGAAAAGTAAAAGTAGGAAGGGGTATACCAGTTTGGGTCGGTAATAATAGTTTTTGCAGACTGTCCTACTAAAGTTTCGTTGACATACAATTCAATATCCCATTTCTTTCCAGGGATATAGAGTCCCCATAACTTTGGCGTTTGATCAGGAGTAATATTGAATTGGTACCAATTGTGAGGTTGTGACTCTGTTGTGCGTGCTAAATGAGGTAAGGTTACCTTGCGTGCAGTCTTAAAATTTAATTCTGATACATTGTTACTACCGTGCAAAAATAGAGGGTTTTCTAATTGTGTTAATGCCGGGTGAGGACTCTGCTGCTTGATTGGATGAAACCAGAGCCAAAAGTACACAGTTGCCACCACAAACAAAATGACAAAAACAGCTGTAGAAAGATAAATGTAGAGCTTGTGCTTAGGCACGGAACTTAGTTTCATCAATTAATCCCTGTGATTGCGCTTCATAAACGGCTTCACATCGTGATGACACATCAAGTTTTCGATAAATATTTTTTATATAAGAGGCGACGGTATTGTATTTTAGTTTAATAATATTGGAGATTTCTGAGTAGCTGTATCCTTTGCTGATAAGAATTAGGATTTCTTGCTCTTTATCTGACAATTTAGCCGCATCCTCGGCTTGAACTTTTTCTGGCTTTCTTATTAACTTTAAAATATGAGTGGCTATTTGTGGGCTTATTGGTGCGCCGCCTTCTAACATTTGAGATATCAGTAAGGCGATGTCTTCATTCGCGGCATCTTTTAAAATATACCCGTTTGCACCAAAAGTAATTGCGTCGATAACATTTTTAGGGTCATCAAACGCACTTAACATAATGATACAAGCATTTGGATTCAGTTGTTTAAACTCGGGAATTAACTGTTTACCGTCGCCGTCTGGCAGACCGATATCAAGAACGACAACATCAGCTGGCTGCTCTCGAAACATAATTTTTGCGTCAGCACAGTTAGTCGCAACGCCAATTAGATTAAATCGGTCGTGTGTTTCTATTACATGGGCGACTCGATTCGCTGTGGGCGTATCATCTTCAACAATAAGTACAGACGATGGTGACATAGCAGCTGCAATTTAATTAATTATTATAGATATTGCTTATTAATCTAAAGAATATGCTCTCTATTGTCTATGTGATTGGCATTTTCACCATTAAATGGTTGAGCTTCGTCACAAAATATCGCTAATTAGAGATAATGCGTATAATGTATGAGTTTAATCAATTGATGTGCTTAGTTATGACAAGATAGGCAATAAACTAGACCGGACTAACTGTTAATAAATTAATTAGAATCATGGCGTAAGTATTTGTAAAATATATAAATAAAAAGCACTAATGCAAAATAGAGCATCTCAATCAATGATGATTACTGAATGGTAGAGATGGTTGATAGTTTCGGCTGAATGATGAAGGTTAAACTGCAGTATTAAGTTGCCTCAACTATTATCTCAAGAATGATGACGAGATAATTTGAGCAACTTTTGCTGTTCCAGTGACTTTAGATCGTCTAGAAGAGCCAAGTTGAAAGTGTCATTGTCGGGAAGATGATCAATGCACACCCAACAATTTCTTCGCTCATGTTTGCCAAGGTAAAGTGCTTTATCCGCCAATTTTACAAGCTGCGGCCAGTCTACTGTTTGTTTCATCGATTCAAGATTAGGGCATATAACCCCTCCAATCGTACAGGTGATTTCTAACTCACGGTTATTTGTGACTTTAAACCGTTGGTTATCCATAACATCTCTGATTCTTTCTGCTATTCCATGATATTCAGAAAGGCTTTGCAGCCGAGACACCAATAAAAACTCCTCGCCGCCCCAACGAGCTAAAAGATCGGTGTCTCTGATAACTTGCTGCGCTCTCTTCGAAAACTCTTTTAATACAGCATCACCTACATCGTGACCGTAACTATCATTTATATTTTTAAAATGATCGATATCAAAAAGATAAAAAGCTATCGTCTGTCGACTATCTTCATGTTGAGCTCGTTTCACAAAGCTCATTTCCCGATCAATATTTTGTTCTAAATAGCGGCGATTGTGCAATCCAGTAAGTCGATCATGCAGGCTAATTTCTTCGAACTGTAAAGCCAACTTTTTCTTTTGCCTAAGTTGCATTAAAACGACAATCAAAATTAACGTAAAAATAAGGACCGAGGTAATATTGAGCTTAGTTCTAATGGCTACTTTTGCTTCCTCAGCTTCTTTAAGAGCTATTTCTTTTTCAATTAATTCGCTTTTTAAGCGGGACTCTTGTTCCAATCGACTGAGTTCTGCTCTCGATGCTGCTTTCATGGTGCTTTGTTTCAGTTGCGGCTCTAATTTATCAATATACAGTTCGTAAAGCTTTTGATAACCGATTTGTTGCAAACCGGGATGCGCTGACTCAATCATTCTTTTGACGAGATCTTGTTTAACTTCAAGCGGCGTTTGCTCTGACAATTGTTCACAGTTAGTTATGTCATTTGAAATTGATAATTGAATTTGAATAATCTGCTGATAACAAGCTAGGTAATCGCTATTAAATTCAACGCTGGGTTTTGTATTTAGCGACTTTGTAAGTAATTCTCTGGCGTTCTCTTCGTCATTAAGTTCGGCATACGATAAACTTGAGAATACTAATTTTGACTCGATTAAATCTTCATTGTCCTCAGGTACCTTGCTAAACCAAACAATGGCTTTACGGTAATCATTTAAGTGTAATGCATAAGCTATCCCGATATTAAAGTGGATTGCTGTTATCGTCCTATCAGCATAGGCGGTAGCTTTTGGATCATCTTGCTTAAGTTGTTTTAATCGTTCGATAGCAGCCAACTTCAGTTTGATGCCTTTTTGAATATAGTCTTCATCTCCGTGTAATACATACATAAGCGCTAAATTGAGCGTAACATTGGTAAGAAAATAAATATTCGTCTGTTCTGCCAATGGAAGGACTTTTTCGTATGTTTGGAAAGCCTGAGCAATATTGCCATTCACAGACTCAAGCCAAGCGACCAGGTCCAGTGCTTTTGCAGCGACTAAAACATCATTGCGTGAGATCGCATCGCTATGCAACGTTAGTAGTTGGTTAATACGGTTTTTATTATTAGAGTTCTCGAGACAAATTAATCTATATTGTAGGTCAAATTCTTGTGGTGGGTTCATAGAGCAGATTGGGGAGACTTTATCGTCTTTGTTTTGATTAGCGAATTGTAGCGCAAGCTCTCGGTAGAGCCTGTAGCGCTGGACGAAACTAGATTGTGTTTCTAATTGTACTTCTAACCAATTGATGCGTTCTTCAAAGGTTAAAGTTTTAAGATCAACGGAGAAGGGCACAAGTGACTCATATTCTCCTTGATCAATCGTCTTTTGAGCCGATACTTTAGAGATGAAGCTCACAAAGGTGGTCGACAATAATAAAGCTAAAACTAGTTTGTACATAATACTCTTGATAAGGTCGAAACCATGTTGAGTGTCAGTCTTATTATGTGCATTAATAGACTATTCGGTGCATTCATAGTCTATTCGGTGAATTAATAGTCACCATACCCGATGCGTGTGCTTAAGTGTAGCAAACCGATATAGAAAGGATTTTATTCTATGAATTACTACTTTGCGTATGGCTCTAATATGTCGCTCAAGCGTATCCAACATCGGCTGAGTGGTGTTACTCATATAGGAAGGTACAAGCTCCCTGGCTATAAGCTTCAATTTCATAAGGCCGGAGACGATGGGTCTGCAAAATGTGATGCTTTCAAAACGAACAATAGTGCAAATCATATTTATGGCGCATTGTTCAAAGTTCCTTCGGAAGAGATCCAGAAATTAGATGAGATAGAAGGAGTCGGATCAGGTTATATTCGGACCAATGTAATGATTATGGATGACGTCGATGGGAAATTGTTAGAAGCGTCTACCTATATAGCGACAAAGATAAATAACAACTTATTGCCGTTTAGCTGGTATTTTAATCATGTGTATCAGGGGGCTATCGAGAATCAGTTACCAGAGCAATATATACAGGAGAATATTCTATGTGTGACGTCCATTGAAGATGTAGACCAAGATAGAGACAGGCGAGAGAGGGAGGTTTATTTAAACTTATTATAGCTACTGCGAGCTTTGTAATAGGACTCAAAGGTTAGGGGAAGTCCTCAAAACTTTATTTGTCTAAGTTAAAAAATGGCTCTTTGTACTATAAAAAAACCGTGATATTAAAATTTGATATAAAAAGAGATATTTTGTGCAAAAAAGTGGCTAGCTTCCTGAACGAGGTATAAGATTATAACTGTTTTACAATTACGAAAAATCTCAATAGGACTAATTAATCTTAATCTGCTAGGGCGAAGTTCCAGGTGTTTAGCTTTTAATAATGTAGAGAAATGTGAAGGGAAAATTCAATCGGTATTGAACAATAATTTTACATACTTTCAAGAGAGCTGAAAAGATTGTGAAAAATGAAGTCAGATTAAATCAAGAGTCAGCCTTGCAGTTTAACTTGTCTCAAGAAGAGCGCTTTGACCGCTTTACACGCATGCTCTCCCGCTATTTCAATGTGCCCTTAGTTTTTATTACTTTTATTGAAGAAGATAAATTATGGTTAAAATCAAAAGTTGGATCTGATTTATCATTTTTTAATAGAAATAATTCAATATGCAGCTCTACTGCTTCATTAAATAAAGAATTATTAATCCCTAACCTCGACGATAGTGAAGACTTCAATAAATTAAAAATCGCTAATTTCCCAATTAAATTTTACTATGGAATGCCGTTGCGTTTGCCTAACGGTTTAGTCATAGGAACAATCTGTATGATGGATCATTCGTCCCGAGAGGTAGCAGAAGGCGAAAGAGCTTTCTTTCGTGATATCACAAAATCTATTGAATGGGAGTTGAGTCGGCCTATTTTTGAACTGTCGAATGATCAAAGCCCAATGCTGTTGCAGTCCATACTCTCAGAAAATTCCTTTGATGCTTTAATTAGTTTATCGCTAGATGGAACTATAAAGCTGGCAACTCAAAAAGCGCTCAGTTTGTTTGAGTATGAACAGCAAGATTTGATCGGCAGTAACTTCGAACGTCTGATACCAAAGCGGTCGAAGGTAAAGCTTCACAATGTATTAAAGCAACTCGCAAAAAGCGGCTTCAGCTCGAATGCCATTAGAAGGTTTCAGTTTAAATGCATAAGACGCTCAGGAGAGGAGTTTCCTGTTAATCTCACAGTTAAAAAGTCATTTGAAAGCGACCAACATTTATTACTAAAAATAGTCGATATCTCTCAAATATTAGAGAGGCATAGGTTGTTGCAAGTTATCATTGAAAGTTTGCCAGATCTGATTTTTATTAAAGATACTGCAGATTTAAGTTACGTTTACTGTAACCAGAATTGTGCCTTAGCAATGGGACATCAAGTCGAGGATGTGATCGGGAAAAAGGATGCGGATTTATTGCCATCGAATATTGCTAAAGCCTTTTTGCAAGATGATAAAAAAGTTTTAAGAACTGGTAATGTACTGGAAATAGAGAATGAGTACATAGAGTACCCAGACCAAACCAGACGTTATTTCCACACCAAAAAGCTTTTAATTGCTGATCCTGAGACTAATAAACAATATATATTGGGCCTATCGGAAGACATAACTGATGGATACAAGAAGGAGAGCCAGCTTTTTAAACGCGCAAATGAAGACTCTCTAACAGGTCTAGCAAATCGATTTAGGTTACACCAATTTATTAAAGAAGAAATTTCGAGGGCACAACGTTCACTAGCGCAGTTTTCGGTTGTCTACGTTGACCTGGATGGGTTCAAACCTATCAATGACCATCACGGTCATAAAAGTGGAGATGCAATTCTAGAGACTCTCGGTGAAAGAATGTCAGATGCGATTCGTGGTGGGGATTGTGCCGCCAGAATTGGCGGAGATGAGTTTGTCTTTGTGATTACTAATTTAAAAGCATTAACATTGGTTGATGACTTTATCGAGAGACTTTTAATAAAAATTAGAAAACCTATATACATCGATGATGAATGCTTCGAGTTAGATGCCAGCATAGGAAAAGTGACTTATCCATCCGATGGCGAGACATTGACAGAGCTTTTAGAGAAAGCTGATCAAGCCATGTATTTAGCAAAGCGCGTAAAAACAAAGTCAGCGTCTTAAACTTGCTTTAGTTAAATTTAATTAATCAAGCTACTCGCTCTTCAATCGAAAGAGCAATTTCTGCCGCCGCTGTGCGTACAATTTCGAGCTGATAATCGGTGAATCCTTCAAGTTTAGGGTAAAACGCCATTGTATTAATCGTGCCCCAGAGTTCTCCATTAGCATAGACAGGGCAACCTATATAAGCCTCCGGTTGAATTGCTTTGTAAACTGGATGATCACGAAGTTCTTCAATAGAAAAAATGTAATGATAGTGAACTAAGCGTTGTTTTCTCACTACCTCCATACACAAGCGGCTCTCTAAAGGAAAAATGCTACCCGGTTTTACAAACGGAACCTCCGGAACAATAGAGATGACTTCGTATTTTTGATCGTAAATTTTGCTCAATATAGCAACTTCCATTCCTACAGCTTCGATAATGTACTGTAATTGAGCGTTTATAAAAGAAGTATTTAAACTCATGGTCGCTATCTGTCTTTTGAGATTTAGAAAATATTTCAAGCCTGGAACTACAACGACAAAACTGTTTTACCAATAATTTAAATATAGACTTTTGAAACCGAAATTTAATGGATTGTTCACCTCAATTTGCAATGATTTTAGCTATTGTATAGGTAATAAGGCATAACTGAATTTACCAGAGTCTGCTTTAAAACATTAAAGACTAAACAGACATTGAATGTAAAGTTTGACTGTCGCGATCAGATTTGTGGTCGAGTACAGATTCGTTAGAAAGACGGGTTCATTTTTATAAAAAGGCTATAAATGCCAAATTTAAACTGAGTTAGATTACTTATTGGCAGAGCTGTCAGTATTGAACAGCTCTCTAGTTATTGTAGATATATGTCCGTCAATCAGGTTTAAAGAAAGCTCAGCAATAAAAATATTACCAATATAACCGATATCCAAGACACCATTGCACTAGTCGATATAGCGCGTCCAGACGCTAATGCCTCTAGCCCCGGAATAAATTGATAATGCAATTTAGTTTCTGAATACACTCTGTTAGCAATCGCTATTAAATTGGATTTCAAAACTCCGAGTTGGTGAACTACCCAATGGTATGAGTTAGGGATCAAGCGGCGATAAAACCAATCGAACTCCAAATTGACCGAAGGTAATTCTGGCGGGTACAAGTTCTTAAGATTCAACCAAACAAAAGCAAGTGCAGAAAAGAACAGCAACTGCAATTGAGTGAGAACGTGGGTTACATCATAAGGTGTGTACTGTGCATTAAAGGGCAGGTGCTGATACAACACAGTTGGAAATATTCCTAAGACCAAACATAAAACTGCAGCTATAAACATCGCAAGCAGCATGTTTTTGGGGGGCTCTGTCGTTCTTATGCCCGAGTCATGCGCAAAGAAAGCAAAGTAAGGAATTTTTATACCCGCATGGTGGAACACTCCAGCCGAAGCGAATAATAGAATTAACCAGACACCGTTAAATTTTTCGTATAAGGCGGCAGTCATAATCATCGATTTGCTGATAAAACCACTGAACAGAGGGAAGGCTGATATCGATGCCGCTCCGATGATACACATTATGGTTGTCTTCGGCATCGACTTGTAAAGCCCTCCAAGTTCCGAGCCATTAATTTTCCCAGTCATGTGAAGTACTGCTCCCATCGACATAAACAGTAAGCCTTTAAAAATGACATCGGTGAACGCGTGTGCAACCGCTCCATTGAGAGCTAATGCTGTACCAATACCAACACCAACAACCATAAAACCTAATTGGTTGACCAAGCTGTAAGCGAGTACGCGTCTTAAATCATTCTCAATTACTGCGTAAAAAATCGGGAAACAGGCCATTGCGGCACCGATATAAATTAAAAGCTCGGTACCTGGATAGGCTCGTGCTAAGCAATAAACTGCAACTTTTGTTGTAAACGCACTTAAAAATACCGTACCGGTTGCAGTCGCTTCTGGATAGGCATCGGTTAACCAATTATGAGCAAAAGGAAACGCACACTTAATTCCGAAGGCTAAAAATATTAACCAGCCGTGAGCACCGGACAAGCCAATAAACTCAAAAGACAAACTATTATGCTCCTGCCAATAAAATAACAAGCCAGCGAGCAATAATAGTCCTGAAAGAATTTGAACTTGTAGATATCGCATACCCGCTTTAAATGAACGTTCACTTCCGCGTGCCCAGATTAGGAAAACGGAACTTAATGCAAGTAACTCCCAGAAAATAAATAATGTGAGTAAGTCACCAGCAAACACAGCACCTAATGCACTTCCTGCATAAATCAAAGAAGACGACTGTTGCAACTTGGATTTAACGTGCAAAGAAAATATCACACCGATAAGCGCTGCAATATGAAACAAATAGCCGAACAGTAAACTTAGCCGATCAACTCTTAAAGGCGTAAGTTCAAACTGCATAAATGTCCATTGCCAAGTAAGGCCATCACTTAGATTGCTTATATTAAGTGCACTTAATACTATCGCAATAAGGACAAATGCAGTTCGTAAATGACCTTTTGTAAAAGGCACTATTAACGCCGCTACGAATAGAAAAACGAAAGGGTAGGTAACAGGGAGCATTATAGATTCTCCTCTGGAGTAGTTTTTTCGATTTTCTTATTTAGATCGCCATAATAGTTTTCATCGCGCATTATTAATTTTCTCATCCACTTAGCGACGATAACTAAAATAACACACCCAACAAAACCATAGATCGGATAAAAACCCCAAATCCACTCCAATGGGTGTTTGCTGTACCGAGAAATTATGAAGTCGAGTATAAGTAAAATACCACAGCAAACGTAAAGGCCATTCATTAACCTCTTTACATTTTGCGGATTATCGAACAAATGATTCTTTTCACCAGAACTAGACATAATCTACTCACTAAATAATACGCTGTGCCATGTCGACAAATGACTGTGGGAAAATAAATAACAGCAAGCAACAGAGTGTGGTAATCACAATCGCTATAACTGATGCGATAGGTGCTTCTTTAATAGCAAAAAATGGAGTGCCTTTATTTTGTTCAGTAGTGTTTTCTTGCGTCATAAAAGCTTTGATCGGGATCGGTAGAAGATAATAAATGTTCAATAACGAACTAATCATCAAGACACTCATTAAGAATAATTGTTCTGCCTCAATAGTTGACATAATCAAAAACCACTTGCTCCATGTTCCACCGACTGGAGGTAGTCCGATAATACTAAGGCTTGCTATAAAAAATGCGATCATGGTAACTGGCATTTGCCTACCTAAACCTCGCATTTCACTAATATTACTTTTGTGACTGGCCACTAAGATTGCGCCTGCGCAGAAGAACAATGTGATTTTTCCAAACGCATGCATAACAATGTGAAGTGCGCTACCTGTTACACTAAGCGATGAGACAAGAAGTGCACCAAGAATTACATAACTCAACTGACTAATGGTTGAGTAAGCGAGTCGTTTTTTTAAATTGTCCTGACGCATTGCGATGAGCGATGAGATAAGAATGGTCGCACCAGCTAAATAGATGAACAGTTGCGTGATATCCAATGAACTTAAGGTTTCTGCGCCAAAAATAAATACACACACTTTAAGAACGCTAAAAACACCGGCTTTAACAACTGCAACTGCATGAAGAAGTGCGCTAACGGGTGTTGGTGCTAACATGGCAGCAGGCAGCCAACGATGAATCGGCATTATTGCCGCCTTTCCAATCCCAAAAATAAACAGAATAAGCAAAATGGTCAGTAATGTAGTTGAGGTTCCTTCACTAAATACACCTCCAGCCGTAAAGGACACTGTACCTGCATTCAGCCAGGTGATAATTATCGCAGGAAGAAGGAAGACAATTGATGTACCAATGAGTATTCCAAGATAGGTGCGACCACCACCTTTTGCTTTTTCTGTTCCTGCATGGGTAACGAGCGGATAGGTACTGAGCGTTAATACCTCATAAAACACAAAAAGAGTGAATAGATTTTCAGAGTAAGCAACACCAAGTACAGCGGAAATAGCGATTGCAAAACAAATATAGAATCGTGTTTGATTTTTTTCGTGATGGCCACGCATATAGCCAATTGAATACAAAGTCGTAATAATCCATAAAAATCCTGCTACCAGAGCGAATATAGCGCCCAGCTCATCGATTTTAAAATGAATTGAAAGGCCAGGGATTATATCGAGCAAGTGCCACTCTACTAACTCGTTAAGACGAACTTTTTGAAAAAGAGTCCAACTCAATGAAAATACCGAAAAGCCGGCAACGAGCGAGACGAACTCTCTTAGATTTGGCGTGTTACGAAATAAAAATATTCCGAGCGTTGCTACAATAGGGATAGTTAAAATTAAAAGCAGTAAGAACGCATGGTTTTCCATTATAAGCCTCCAAAAAATAGATTAGCGGCTTGTTGGCTAAAATAAATCGGAAAGCGAGCATCAATACCAAAATAAATATTGCTCAAAATTAATATCCATAAGGGAATAAGAAGTAATAACGGTATTTTTTCGGGCATCGTTTGTTGTTGCTGGTTGGCTATTTCGGAGTCAGCACTTTTAAACCAGGCGACTTCAACTACTCGCCAAATGTAAGCGACAGCTAATAGTGATCCGATAAGCACGAAAGCGATAATGTACCATTGCTCCTGTTCTGCAGCGGCGGACACTAAATACCATTTACTTATGAAGCCTGCCGTTAAAGGAACTCCAATTAAACTTAACCCTCCCAATACAAAGCCAAAAAATGTCCACGGCATTCTTTTCGCGATGCCTTGCAGATCCTTCAATTGTGTACTGCCTAACTGGAGAGCAATTGCGACTAATACAAGAAACAGTCCGCCTTTCATAAGTGCGTGGTTAAATAAATGCAAAACACTTGCTTGAACACCCGAGCTGGAATCAAGACCAATACCGATGATCATATAACCGATTTGAGCAACACTGGAATAGGCTAACATGCGTTTAATATCGGACTGCTTAATGGCTGTCCAAGAAGCAATCAGGGTCGCTGCGATACCTAATGTGATAAATAACCTATTAATCGTTTGCTTGACTTCGGGTGATGACATTTCAAATACCCCAAAATCAAATCGAATTAGTAAATAAACTGCGACTTTAGTTGCGGTTGCAGCTAAAAATGCCGTAACAATTCCTGGTGAGAATGTGTAAGCGTTTGGCAACCAAAAATGTAATGGAAACAAGGCTAATTTTAGTGAAACACCAACAAATATAAAGGCATAAGAGGCGAGCACGGATTTGGATTCAGCTACTGGAGGTAACCGTTCGGCCAAATCAACCATATTCAGCGTACCTGTCATCGAATACATCAATCCGATGCCAACCAAAATAAAGGTTGCGCCTATGGTTCCGACAATTAAATATTGATAGGACGCCCAAAGAGCTCTTCGATCTTTACCTAAAGCAATAATCGTATACATGGACAACGACGATATTTCTAAAAACACGAAAACATTAAACGCATCGCCCGTTGCGGTTATGCCTAGCAATCCAGCAAAGCACAATAAAAATGAAACATAAAACAACGGTTGGCGAGCTTCATCGATTTCTTTCTTGATTCCGTCGTTCGCGGCTATTAACGTCAGCGTACCGACTGCAGAAATAATGGCGAGTACAAAAGCATTTAAGTAGTCTATCCGGTACTCAATACCCCAAGGTGCCTCCCAGCCTCCAAGCATATAGCTAATGGTTCCTTGCTCATTAACTTGTATCAACAGCAAAACGCTTATTATAAAGGTTATAAGTGCTACGACTGTCGCAAAGATCCATGACAAGCGGGCTTTACCCAAAAGCAAACAGGCGGGAGCTCCGAGTAACGGAATAATAACTTGAAGAATAGGGAGATGGCTGATCACTGCTTGTCCTGCTCTAGAATTTCGGTTTCTTCAATGGTGCCGTAACTGGCTTTTATACGAATGACAAGTGAAAGTGCTAGTGCTGTCGTTGCAATGCCGACAACAATGGCGGTAAGTATCAATACATGAGGAAGGGGATTCGAGTAAAGAGTTGCTCCTTCAAGAAAAATTGGAGCTGTTCCACCTCTCACATTGCCGACACTTATATAAAAAATAAACACCGACACTTGAAAAATATTGAGACCAATAATTTTCTTAACAAGATTGCCGCGAGAAATCACAATAAAAAAACCAATCATCATTAAAATAATGACAACCCAATAATTTAATAAATCAAAAATGATCATTCGACTTTATCCTTTCCGATTCTTTCAAAAAACGCGAAGAAAATAAGCATCATGACACACGCAACAGTGATACCAACGCCAAGTTCTATCACCACAATTCCGATATGCTGGGCCGTTTGTGGATTTTCTGCTAAGACGTGGTAATCCAGATAATTTTTGCCGCTCACAAACGAAACGACTCCCACGCTGCCGTATAAAAGTAAGCCGATAGCGGAGAAAACCCTAACGATGGATAAATTAACGACTTTTTTACCGACGTTAATTCCAAAAAATAAGGTGTAAAGAATGATAGCTGCAGCAAAAATAACGCCGGCTTGAAATCCTCCTCCTGGACCAAAATCACCGTGAAATTGGACATAAAGAGCAAAAATTAATATCGGCGCCACTAATATCTTAATTACAATTCTTAGTATTTTGTGTTCATCTAACTCGATTATGTCGTCGATTAAGTGTTTTTCTTTTCGATTTGCGTGTGAGAACGCCAGTAAAGATAACACTCCTATTCCCGCAGTGAAGATAACCGCTACCTCTCCCAAAGTATCGTAGGCTCGATAACTTGCCAGCACTGACGTCACCATATTAGGAATACCGATTTCTTCTACCGAATCTTGTATGTATCTTGGTGCAACATGAAGCTGAGACGGAGCATCGGCTGCGCCAAACGCAGGCATATCCAATGTACCTATTATTAATAGTGCACCCGTAATCGTAACGATAGTCAGTGAAATTAGAGGACGAGTAGGTAGCGCCTTGGTATTTTGATAGCGCCCTACAATTGCTAACGTTGCTAACATTAAAAGCGGTGAGATTCCGGCTCCAACTGCTGCCTCTGTAAAGGCAACATCCACTGCGTCTTTATTCATAAAAAAGCTGGCTGACACCAAACCAAAAATACTGAACAGCATGGTAACCGCTAATAAATCTTTACTTCGTGCTATGAAGATTGAGGTAACGACTAAAAAGCACAGCAATGATGTATTAATTAAGAATTCGATGATCCTGTCCTCCGCTCAAAATTAGCGATGGTCGCTGTTTTCAGTCGTGCCTGCTGGCTTTAGGCCTGCTTTCCAAGCGGCTTTTCCTAAAGCATGACTTGCAGTTGGACTGGTAAGTAAAATAAACAATAAAATAAGAATTAGCTTAGCAAGCACGAGTCCCCAACCTGCTATTAACATGAGTCCAATCAGAATCAAACTGGCAGCTAAGGTTTCGGTGACGCCTGCTGCATGCATTCTGGTGTAAAAGTCTGGGAACCGAAGAACTCCTAATGCTCCAGAAAAAATCAAAAAGCTGCCGATCAATAAACAAACTCCGCTGATAATATCGATAAACAACGCCATTACTTTTCTTCCTTAGACGTTGAGCGTTTTGTGATTTCAACAAATCTCAAAACACCGATGACACTAATGAAATTTATTAACGCATAGGTAAGTGCGACATCGAGAAAGTCTGGTCGACCAAATAAAAAACCAAGAACAGCAATCAGTAAAACAACTTTAGTACCGAACAAATTGCCAGCTAACACTCGATCAAATATTGTCGGGCCTGCAAATGCTCTAATCATAGCCATTGCCATGACTGCTAATAAAGCTACAGTAGTCGCGATTAAAATCATCTTTAAATATCACTCTATCTTCGACACACGTCGTCCCATTTCACCTTCAACTAACTCTTGCATCGCTTCATAGGTAAGAGAGTGAACCAACACTTGCTCATTGTTTAGTTCTACAGAGAGTGTGCCAGGCGTAAGGTTAATGGAATTTGCAAATATCACTCGACCCATATCTGTTTTTTGAGACACCGGTATATTTTGTATACTTGGGGAGATAGAAGGCTTTACTTGCCAAGCTCTTCTCGCAACGTCAATATTTGCAACGACTATCTTTTTTATTAGCCAGCCGTAATATAAGGGAAGCTCCGCAGACAAATGGATGGGCTGTGACTCATCATCAATTACATCCATTCGATGTGCAAACCAAATGACAAATGCAACGGATACAGCGCCAAAGACTAAAAACAAAGGCGAATAATGCCCAGAGTTTATTAACCAAATAATACTCAGCATTATTGCAATACTGATGGTATGACGCATAGCTACCTCATGAAAGTCAGTTTTCAGCTCTCGATACTAAACTGGTACAAAAAGTGAGCGGAAACGCCCAAGTCATTAATTCTTTTATTTGTCAGATTTGCAGCTGTAATGATCGATTAATACAGATTCGACTACCGTACTTGCTAATGTTTGTGTATCAGGGTTGTAATCAACCTGAGATACTTTGCCAACAAATTCAAAGACAAAACCTTTCTCAGGAACGCAGTACTTAGCTTTTGATACCGTTTCAACCGCTACGTCTTTATGAGGTGCTCGTGTTTTTAAAGCTCGCATCATAAACTCGGAAGGAAGCTGAGTTTCTTTAATGATATGTTGGGAGGCTTCTAGATAACCTTGAATGTACGCACCGCACAATTTCGGCACATTTTTATCAGTCACTTGTTTACAGGATTCTATCAGCGACTTTGCATTGACAAACTCGCCTCCTAAAGCACTAAGACTGCCACAATAGAGTCCGATTAAAACGACTAAACTTTTGCTCGTTGTTACAAATGAGATGTTCATATCTAGCCACTTTTCACATTTATTAAAGACAGTGACATTACTCTGCCACCAAAACTGTAATTAATATTGTTAAATATGTGAAATAATGTGCAGTCAATGCACATATTTTAATCTTTGATAATCCACTGAAATTAATATAAAAAATGTGTATAGTGAGATAGGTTTATGTGAGAAAGACTATGGCTGAACAAAAAACCCGTATTCTTGTTACAGATGATGACGAAGATATATGTGAATTAGTGTCACAACTGTTGACGTCCAATAATTTCTTAAGTGTAACTGCACATAATGGTGAGGAAATGTTGGCAAGGTTGGCAGAAACGCGTATCGATTTGATACTTCTCGACATTATGTTACCCGGAAGAGACGGTATTGAGTTGTGCCGACAACTTCGCGCTGACCCAGATATGCCGCCTATAATAATGCTCACCGCGAAAGATGAAGAAATTGATAGAGTTGTAGGATTAGAGGTTGGGGCTGATGATTACGTTGTTAAGCCTTTTGGTAGTCGAGAGTTAATTGCACGAATTCGCGCTGTATTAAGAAGAATACAAAATCAGTCTTTGGGTACCAGTCGCGGGATCTATCACTTTAATGGTTGGCAGTTTTCACCTTCTCGAATGGAACTCATCGATAGCGACTCTACTTTGACCACATTATCATCAAGCGAAAATGATATTTTGTTAGCGTTTGTCAGAAATCCAAAAATTCCATTGTCACGCGATCGTCTGCTCAGCCTTACCAAAGGGCGCAACAGTAACGCATTCGATAGGAGCATCGACTCTCACATTAGCCGTTTACGTAGAAAACTTAAAGATGATGCAAAAAATCCAGAGACCATAAAAACAGCTTGGGGATCAGGTTATATATTTACTCATAATGTCGAAATTAGATGAAAGGCATCATTCCAAATAAAATCAAAACCCAAGCGATTCTGTTTTTGTGTGGGGTGTTTGTTATATCACAAACCGTCAGCTTGTTTATCTACGAGCACAACCGAAATCACACGATCTTAATGACAGAGGCGAGTGATCTTGCAGCTCGAATCTCTGGAATTGTTAGTCTGGCTCAAGAGTTTCCCAGTTCAGAGCGTAGAAATATTTTAGCGTCTGCAGAAACCCAGTTTCTGTCTATGTATCCCATAGTAACGCCATTCGAAGAAAGCTCATGCACCAATAATGAATTTTCCAAAGAAATGATTAGCGAGTTAGAACGTGCATTTCTGAACATGTCTAAGCATCAAATTCGTGTGTGTGTCAGAGAACTTGATGGACTTGCTAGTGTTGTAAAAAAGGATACTCAAGGCGCTTTGGATGTTATGGTCATAATTAAGTTTCCGGATCAAACGTCGTCAATGTTTCATGCGGTTCTGCCGATTAAAAATTCATTATTTAATCAAACCGTTGTGTTTTATCTTTTAGCGCTTGTGTGTGTTGGTTTGATGTTGTCATGGATCTTTATTATTCGACTGGTGTCACCTATTGAGAGGTTTGCGCAAGCAGCCGAATCAATGGGGCGTGATATTAATTCAGAACCAATGAACGAGGAAGAGGGCGCTGTAGAGGTTCGAGTCGCCGCTCGCTCTTTTAATCACATGCAGGAACGATTGATAAGACAGATGAAAAGCCAAACCGAAATGTTTGCTGCAGTTTCTCATGATTTAAAAACGTCACTTACTCGTTTAAATTTACGTGTTGAGCAAATCGAAAATAAAGAGCAGCAGCAAGGTTTATTTCGAGTCGTTAGCGATATGTCGCAAATGATTCATTCGATATTGGATTATCTTAGAGGCGAGCACAGTAACGAGGCTTCTAGACGAGTTGAGTTTCGAGCGTTAGTCGAAAGTCTTTGCGATGATCTAAAAGATGAAGGATTCGCAGTAACAATTGACTCTGATGTTGATGAGCAGATAATAGAGTGTCGACCGGTTGCCCTTCGCAGAGGGATTCAAAATGTTATCGACAACGCAATTAAGTATGGAGAGTGTGCTCAAATTACATTGAACGCGAATGACTCAAATATTGTATTGGATGTGTGTGATATTGGACCTGGCATTCCAGAACAAAACCAAAAAGATGTTTTCAAACCCTTCTATCGACAAGAAAAATCACGAAATAAAAAAACTGGTGGTCTTGGATTGGGATTGTCGATCACTCAAAACATAATTCATTCACACGGTGGGCAAATTGAATTGTCGAACCTTTCTGATGGCGGCTTAAGAGTCAGAATAATACTTTTAAAATTATAAGCCTCCAAACTAAATTTAAAATTATTAGCTTGAGGAAAGTTTCCTTAGTGAGTAATAATTTGAGAAAGCAACAAATTTAGCTAGAACAAATTGATTAAGCTTTTAACTTAATAAAGTCGTGAAATAGTGTAGTGCCAGGTTGATAAATTAAACACATAGTATTAAGCGAAGATGGGCAGTGTTTGTCATTAATCAAGGTACCCCTGTTTTAGCTTTTACTGAAAAATGTTTTACTGAGCTGAGTGTTTAAGACACTGACACACTATCCCGATTTGACTGCACTTCACTAACAGCCTAAATCGTCGCGTAACCATCCTGTTCTTCTCTCAATAGTACTTTGGTTAGACATATAGGGCAGAATGTTTAATCCACTTCGGCTTTCAACTTGATCAATGGATACCTGATAATTGCAATAATTAGCAGAACGTGAGGTATTTTGATCAAATATAAAAGCAGCTGTTTGAATCGAACCATTATTCACATAGATCACTTTCCAATATCCACTAGGAATTCTATGCGACTCATCGGCATTCGGTAAGCTTGCAAAATAATATTCATACAGTGGACCAGTAACAACATGTACCTCGGATACATCATATCGTTGTGCCAAATTTCGAACTCGACCTTCAAGGTAATTCCAAGGACCTTGATTGAGGGCAGATCGCTGCGGTGTGATGTTTGATAAATAATTTAGTGTGTACCAGTCTGACGTGCCACTTAAGGAGGCTAACGGTGCCTGGTGGCCTCTGTCGGTACCTATTGTTGCATGCGCATTTGTGTGATCGCTCGGTTCCAATGTTCTGCTGGACCAAATGTCAGGATCGGCTTGCCAATTTCGACTTCTGCTTCCATTAATTGTACTTTTGGTCACTGTGTAAGCAACCCAATCAGCAAATTTAGTCGTTGCATTATTGCTAAGTGTGTAGGCATTGCGCCAAATGTGCCAATTTGAACTAGGTGTACCTGTAGGGCAACCTTCTGAACAATGTTGCGAAGATACTGAGTAGCTATTCAAAGAAACTAAGGCTGTAACAAGTAGAGCAAAAGCTTTCATCATTGTTCTCCTTTAAGTGGATGCAACCAACTTAAAGAAACAAAATGAAAATTAGACTGTAGTTTTATGACATGTTTTTGACCGATGATATAGTCAGTTTATTAGGTCAATTTTTTTAAGGACCTAAATGCTTATTGCTTGTTAAGAGATATTTCCGATAGTGACGTACCGGTTTTTAAGAGCTCATTTATGCATGTTATAAGACAATTGATTGCTTTGCGATCGAGCTGGCTTTCAATATATTTATCGCAAGACGCAACCACGCTACCCGTATAGTCAATAAGAATATTTATGTGTTCATCATTATCACAAGAGTAAATCATGTTTTTCAGACTTTCTAATAGACTGAACATTACATTTGCATCACACCGACCGTAATCTCTAATGGGTGTTAGATTAATAAACAACATTTGCTCTAAAGTAACTTCAGTAAAAATTAATCTTAAAATATTCTTCTCATGTAAACCAATATTTCCTTCGAATTTCATTTTTTTTGTGAATAATAATGACAGCATATCTATGGATTTAATGGCTGTGCCTGGGTCGTTGATACCGGGACTTAACGCTTTAATTGCAATCTCTGAAATATGTTTGAATCCAAAATGATAATGATCTTCAAGTCGTTCTTCTGGATAACAAATAAAACACTGTAAAATTAAATCTTCAACATTTTCATCTATATCATTATCAATTTTGGCAATTGGGAAGTCTTCAATTAGAAAGAAGCCGACTGGTTTTGTGAGTTGAATTTTTAAATCATATTTACGACATATCTTTAGTAATTTATTGGTATTGATTTGTTTTAAGTAACCTGCTTGTTTTGATCTAATTTGATGCCACTTATCGGTATTAGGCAAGGTTTCAACCTTATTGTCGAAATATTCTTTCATTTTACATTTTGTTTCTTCAAATATTGTGTCGAGAATACTGTCAGTTTGAATTGATTTTGAAATTGAATGTATAAAGTAAATAAAAAGAATTAAGCAATAAACGCCAAAAATCATTGCGAATAAAATGCCTAACGATGGAATTTGATCAGGACTTTGTTTTGAATTGATATTAACGACCATAATTAAACTATAAATAATAGTTCCTAAATAGTTTCCAAGAACCCATTGATGAGACTTTCTAGAAACCAGGCTTGGAATTACTCGAGGGGATAGGGTAGAGGAGGAACGGCTTAGTACCAACATCACCATTGAAAAACTAAAAACCATTAGCGATATAATACTTCCTACTAATGTGCCTAAAACTAATCGAGCGTTGTCTTCTCCATGAACAAGAACTTTAGATATAGTCATTTTAAAATGCATAAGAGCAGAGTGGTATTCATTAGCCATAACTGCAAAAGCAAACAGAAAATAGGTAAATGCTATTAAAGAAGGGTAAAACGCAATACTGTTCACAGTTTTAACATACAGCTTGTAAATATACTGATGAATATTGCTCATAATATGCTCACCTAAATCAAGATTATTACGATTTAAAACCATTATATCAGTATTAGTGCTCCGTAAGTGAACTGACAGTAGATTGATGCTCAACAGGAACGAATAGTTAAATGTTTAACCATAGCCTGTCTTGCAAGTTGTGAAAATACCGAATAAATATTTATCGACTTTCGTGGTGATGTCTGCAAAAAACAGTGCATCCAACAAGCAGTGAATTAAAAAATAATTTTACTAATAGCAATATATCTATTTCAAAAAGATTAATTGAATGTTGAATATTTCGCACAGAACGGTCAGCAAGAGGTTGAAAGTTAACTCTTGTCTTCAAGTGAAAATTTGCCAACAGATAGCAGCAAGAGGGAGGCTATAAACACTCCCTTCGTACTTGGATAGTGGTACTAAAACAGGTAAATAAATCCGAGGCTTACTTCAGCCTCATAGTTGCTTCGAGCAATTGGGCTATCTTGAACATCGCTACTAAAATGCTCATAGAACGCCTCACCAAATACCTGCCAGTTATCGTTAATATAAAAGCGATAAGTATAATCCAACGCTAATGAGCGAAGTCCGCCACTCAATAATGTCTCGTCTAATCCTGAAGCAACCGATTGTTCTGAGTTTATGCCGAAACCTGTATTAGCGTATTTGCTATCGTGATACACAACAACGAAAGAGAGATCAGAACCCGTACCGTCGCTTCGGTCGCCAAAGCGATGTCCTACGCCAAACAATCCCAAGTTTCCATTGTCACCGGTGACAATCCGCCCAACCAGCCAATTGCGCCAATCGCTGTCCAGAGCATATTTTGTTTGCAAAATTAATTCGGTTCCTTCTTCTTGATCGCCGAGTCCATCTAAACGACCTTCATCGGAATCACCTTCTTCACGACCTTCATCAAAAGCCAATGCGGCCTCCAATAGCCATGCATCAGAACGGAGACCCCGCCAACCAAGCGCTTCACCTGCCCAATAGAAGGTATCATTACCGCTGCGCCACTGAACAGCTCCAGCAGGCTGAACTTCGAAACCAAACTCATCCGACCCTTCATAAGCCGATTCATACTCAACACCCAACCCTAGTCCAAAGCTCCAGCCATCTTTACCTTTGCTGAAGTCGTCTACTGAGGGTAGGGGAACAACAACAGCTTTATTCTGATTTGCAAATGCTGATGTAAAGAAAGTGCATTGCATCAGCAATACCAAAAAAAGCCTTGTCAATTTTCTCATGTAATACCTCTAAGTCACAACTGTACAGATGCTCTCAATACTTTGTATTACGAGCGATACCAAAAAATAGATTTTTATTTTAGACGGGCGCAAGCCCGTTTCTTTTCACATGGTCATCCACTTAATTTTGTCATAAACATGACCTTATTAGTTATAAGACTTAGCTAGCAGATTAGCTTCCATAAACTAAAATTAATTATGCCTTTCTTGGTATTTCCGGCTTTTTTGGCCACTTCATTCGATTTAAATAAGGAGATATTTATGAATGAACATGAAAAAACTTGTCTAATTAATAAGCTTGAAAAAAATTTTCGTGAATTGACAAAAACCCACTACAACTATCATAAAAACACTAAGGAAAAAGACGATGCTTACCATCAGAACTATAAGAGGCTCAAAGAGGTTGAGCAACAGCTGAAAGATTTGGGCGCCTTTAAAGGTCCGTTTTTAAAAGACGTGTGAAATCCGTTGTCCAGTGTCACTGTACGCGCCCTATAATGCGCATAATGTATATTATGTTAAATAG
>JABXHY010000005.1 GCA_013373375.1 Gammaproteobacteria bacterium | reverse complement strand
GCCGGTGTTGGTAAAACCGTTAACATGATGGAGCTTATTCGTAACATTGCGATTGAGCACTCTGGTTACTCTGTATTCGCAGGTGTTGGAGAGCGTACTCGTGAAGGAAACGACTTCTATCACGAGATGACAGACTCGAACGTTATCGACAAAGTTTCCTTGGTTTATGGACAGATGAACGAACCACCAGGAAACAGACTTCGTGTTGCTTTAACCGGATTGACAATGGCAGAGAAATTCCGTGATGAAGGACGCGATGTATTATTATTCGTTGATAACATTTATCGTTATACGCTTGCTGGAACTGAAGTATCAGCTCTGTTAGGTCGTATGCCATCTGCTGTTGGTTATCAGCCAACTCTAGCTGAAGAGATGGGTGTTCTTCAAGAGCGTATTACTTCAACTAAAACTGGTTCGATTACTTCGATTCAAGCTGTATACGTACCTGCGGATGACTTAACTGACCCGTCACCAGCAACAACCTTTGCTCACTTGGACGCTACCGTTGTACTTTCACGTCAAATTGCTGAGTTAGGTATCTACCCTGCGGTTGACCCGCTAGACTCAACATCACGCCAACTTGATCCTTTAGTTATTGGTCAAGAGCATTATGAAGTTGCTCGTGGCGTACAGTCTGTCTTACAACGCTATAAAGAGCTTAAAGATATCATCGCGATTCTTGGTATGGATGAGCTAAGTGAAGAAGACAAACAAGTTGTTGCTCGAGCACGTAAAATTCAACGTTTCTTGTCACAACCTTTCTTCGTAGCGGAAGTATTTACTGGTTCACCTGGTAAGTACGTTTCATTGAAAGATACCATTAGTGGCTTTAAAGGCATACTGGACGGTGAGTATGATCACTTACCAGAGCAGGCTTTCTATATGGTTGGAAGCATTGAAGAAGCTGTTGAAAAAGCGAAAAATCTTTAAGTCATAAAGAAGGGATGAAGACAATGCCATATACATTTCATCTCGATATCGTCAGTGCCGAAGAAGAGATCTTCTCCGGCACCGTAGACATGCTTGTTGCGACTGGTGATCTTGGAGAATTAGGTATAGCACCTGGCCACGCACCGTTATTGACCACATTAAAACCTGGTCCAGTAAAAGTAACAAAGCATGGTGGAGAAGAAGAGTTTTATTACGTGTCAGGCGGTATGCTTGAAGTTCAACCTCACGTAGTAACTATCCTAGCAGATACAGCGGTTCGAGCTAATGATGTCGATGAAGCTGCTGCTCTGGAAGCTCAAAAGGCTGCCGAAGAAGCTTTAAAAGATCAAAGCGCAGAAATTGAGTACTCTAAGGCTGCAGCAGAGCTTGCAGAAGCTGCAGCGCAGCTTCGTACTCTACAGGCGATTCGAAGAAAAGCAGGAAAATAAACATCTTTCCACAAATCAAGTTGTAATAAGAGGGAGGCTAGCCTCCCTCTTTCCGTTTTAATGGAAATCCTTTTTAATTCGCTCTAAGATTACCATCATTTGTTAAAACTTAACCTAGGAAGTAAGGAATAGTTTAATGAAGCTCAGTGTCATTATACTGGCTGCCGGTCAAGGAACTCGAATGCGTTCCACTCTTCCCAAAGTACTTCACCGTATTGCGGGAAAACCTATGCTTCAGCATGTTATCGATACCTGCAAAAGCCTGAAAGCGGATGATATTTTTGTGGTTTATGGGCATGGTGGAGAGCAAGTTAAGTCAACAATTACCGATAAAAGTATTCGTTGGGTAAAGCAGGCAGAGCAACTGGGTACCGGTCATGCAGTAAAACAGGTTTCTCCAGAGATTGATGACGAGTCGCAAGTTCTCATTCTTTATGGCGATGTTCCATTAATTCATCACGACACTTTACATGAATTAATTTCTATTTTTCCGGAAAACGGTATTTCATTACTAACCAATCAACTAGCTGACCCAACTGGTTACGGTAGAATTGTTCGAGACGACAAGCAAACTGTTATGGGCATTGTTGAGCAAAAGGATGCCAATGAACAACAATTGCTTATTCAAGAAGTCAACACTGGTATCATGGCTGCGAATGGCAAAGAGCTAAAAAGATGGCTTGCTAATTTATCGTCAGACAATGCACAGCAAGAATATTATCTGACCGATGTAATTGGGTTTGCGGCATCAGAAGGAAGAGCAATCGTTACTGCAACGCCTAATGAACCAGCTGAGGTTGAGGGTGTTAATAATCGACGCCAACTTGCTTCATTGGAAAGAGCTTATCAAATTTTTAGAGCTCAAGAGCTAATGGACGGCGGCGTGACATTGCTAGACCCTTACCGTTTTGATCTGCGAGGAAAATTAACAGCCGAAACTGATGTAATAATCGATGTAAATACCATCATTGAAGGAAATGTGATTATTAAATCAGGCGCTTATATCGGACCCAATTGTCACTTAATCGATTGCACAATTGGTGAAAACTGCGTAGTGAAAAACAACACTATAGTGGAAGGCGCTATGGTTGGCGCTGACTGTACTTTAGGACCTTTTGCCCGCATTAGACCTGGCACAAGCATGAGTGATAACTCTCATATAGGAAACTTTGTAGAAGTTAAAAAGTCAACTATAGGCTCGGGGAGTAAAGCAAATCATTTGGCTTACATTGGAGATGCGCAAATTGGTAAATCGGTCAATGTAGGTGCTGGTACTATTACCTGTAACTACGATGGTGCGAATAAACATTTAACGGTAATTGAAGATAATGCATTTATTGGTAGTGATACACAGCTTGTCGCACCGGTAACGATAGGAAAAGGTGCTACTGTAGCTGCAGGAAGTACCATCACTAAAAATGTAAACGCGGAAGCATTATGCTTGACTCGCGTTAAACAGAAAGAAATTGCTGGTTGGCAACGACCAACCAAGAAATCTAAAGCGGAGTAAGATATGTGTGGGATAGTAGGCGCGGTTGCTCAGCGCGATGTGTCAGAAATACTTGTCGAAGGATTACGACGATTAGAGTATCGAGGTTATGACTCCGCTGGCTTGGCGATTAATCAGAATAATCAAATTTCTCGTCTAAGACGACTTGGTAAAGTTAAAGAGCTGTCAGACGCATTGGCATTAGAGCCTCTTCCTGGTGGAACTGGAATAGCTCATACTCGATGGGCTACACATGGCGAGCCAAGTGAAATTAATGCGCATCCTCATGTTTCTGGTAACGACATTGCCGTTGTTCATAACGGAATCATAGAAAACCATCAAGAGTTGAAAGATATATTAACCAGCAAGGGTTACTCTTTCGAAAGCGCAACTGATACGGAAGTTATTGCACATTTAGTAGCGGATGAATATAAGCAAACTAAGGATCTTCTAATCGCTGTTCAACGAGCTGTAAAGTTACTTGAGGGAGCTTATGGCACAGTAGTGATGCATAAAGATCTTCCTGAACAGCTAATAGTAGCTCGATCGGGCAGTCCTCTAGTGGTTGGCAAAGGAATCGGTGAGATGTTTGTCGCTTCTGATCAACTTGCGTTGCTGCCAGTTACACGCCAGTTCTTATATTTAGAAGAAGGAGAGGTTGCAAACGTCACTCGTACTTCTATCGACATTTATGATAGCAATGACAAGCCAGTTGATCGAAATTTTGAAGAATCTAACATCGAACACGATGCTGGTGATAAAGGACCTTATCGTCATTACATGCTGAAAGAAATTTATGAGCAGCCCGATGCTATTGCTAATACACTTGAAGGCCGCATAAAAGATGGTGATATCAATTCTAATATCTTTGGTGAGCACGCCAAAAATATCTTTAGTGAACTTGAAGCTATACAAATAGTCGCTTGTGGGACATCTTATCATGCTGCCATGGTTGCACGTTACTGGTGTGAATCAATAGCAAATGTTCCCTGCTTAGTGGAAATTGCTAGTGAGTACCGTTATCGAAAAAGTGTCGTTCCGAAAAAAGCTTTATTTATCACTATTTCACAATCTGGAGAAACAGCCGATACATTAGCTGCTTTAAGAGTTGCAAAAGAAAGTGGTTTTATGAGTTCACTTTCGATTTGTAATGTCCCCGGCTCTTCTCTTGTTAGAGAGTCAGACTTATCATTTATGACTCGAGCAGGTGCTGAAATAGGTGTTGCTAGTACCAAGGCATTTACTACTCAATTAGCCAGCTTACTGATGCTTGTTATTGCAATTGCAAAACAAAAAGGTATGTCGGAAGACACATCAAGAAAGCTCGTAAGTGCTCTAGAAGCTGTTCCAGGAGAAATTAAACAATCTCTGGAGCAAGATCCCATCATTCAAGAGTTAGCTGAGGATTTTTCAGAAAAACATCACAGTCTATTTCTAGGTCGTGGCGAACAATACCCTATTGCCATGGAAGGAGCTCTTAAACTTAAAGAAATCTCCTATATCCATGCCGAAGCTTATGCGGCGGGAGAATTAAAACATGGACCACTTGCTCTAATCGATCATGAAATGCCTATTGTTGTTGTTGCACCGAAAAATGAACTTTATGAAAAACTCAAGTCCAATATGGAAGAAGTAAGAGCGAGAGGTGGTCAACTTTATGTATTTGCAGACTCTGAAAGTAAAATTAAAAATGAGTCTGGAATTAAAGTGGTACCAGTAATTTCTAATCACGAAGTTACAGCACCAATTATATATACATTACCTCTTCAACTTTTAAGTTATCACGTTGCGGTTATAAAAGGCACTGATGTCGATCAGCCACGTAACTTAGCGAAATCTGTCACTGTGGAGTAAACCATGCAAGTAACAAAAATTATTTTAATTACTTTTGTACTTTTCGCAGCATTTAAAACAAATGCTGTCACGTTAGAAGAAGGCGTACATTATGAGCGAGTCAGTACGTTACCAAGTGAACGTAAGTTCGTGTCTGTCTATTTTAACTATGGCTGCCCTGGATGTTACAAATCTGAATCATTAGTCAAGCAAGTAAAAAGTGCTTTGCCAAAAGATGTGCAATTGGAGCATGTGCCTTTCGAAAATAATCCAAGTTGGAAAATTTACGTACAGGCATTTTTTATTGCCGACATGCTAAAGCTTCGTGAAAAAATGCATGAGGTTATTTTTCATCGAATACACGTTGAAAAAAAGCCTATCGGTAATCTTGAGCAGTTGAAAACATTATTTGTCGCCAATGGTGCTGATCCAAAACGTTTTGACCAAGCAGCTAAAAGTTTTCAACTTGACTCGAAAGAAAAGCAAGCTCGCCAAAATGCAGTAGCTAATCGTATACTTTCAACACCGACATTTGTCGTAAATGATCGATTTCGACTAAATGCAAATCAATTCAAATCCAATAAAGAGCTCGTCGATGCTATTTTAGAATTAATTAATCGATAATGAGTAGCACACGAGTGATTATCATCACTCGTGTGCTTTAAATTTTCAAAGCCTTATAAATGCTCATTTTAATTTAAAGACGGAAGCAACGAACATGAAGATTTGGCTAATTCGTCTATTTTTAAAACTCACCTCTCTCCTTCCTTTTTCTATTATTCGTGCCTTTGGTGGAATAATTGGATGGCTGAAATACCAATTAAATTCACGTGATGTCAAAGTTACCAGACGTAACATTTCGATTTGTTTCCATGAATTCTCGAACATTAATCAAGAAAACCTTGTAAAACAAAGCACAATTGAATCCATGAAATGCGCAATGGAATCCTTTTGGGTATGGGGGGTTTCTGCGGATAAGGTATTAACAAAATTTATAAAAATAAAAGGTTTGGAGCATATATTAAGTCTAAGGGAGAAAAAAACGCCTATATTAATGACGGGTGCTCATTTAGGGAACTGGGAAGCTTTATTGAACTGGATAGCCTCCCAGATGCCTTGCACAATTGCTTATAAAGAACCCAAAATTTCTGGTATGGATTTAATTATTAAATCTGCTCGTGAAAAGGCTGGAGTTACAATGGTTCCTGGTACTCGCATTGGAATCAAGCAAATGATTAATGTACTAGAAGAAAACGGTACTTTTATTATCTTATCCGATCAAAGACCGGGTAAAAAAGGTGGAGTCTTTGCTCCTTTCTTTAACACACAAGCCTACACTATGACTTTAGTACAGTTCTTAGCTCAAAAAACATCGGCACAACTTTTGTTTTTTTATGCAAAAAGAATCAAAAATGGATTTGAAGTCATAATAGAACCCGCGTCTTTTGATATTAATCAACCTGATTCTGAGAAATTTGCTTCATTATTGAATCGACAACTTGAAACACAAATAATGCAATGCCCTGAACAGTTCGAATGGTCTTATCGCCGTTTCCGACCACAACCAGATGAAACCATTACTTTGTACTCTGACTTAAAATGAAATTACTTGTTTATGCGATCGTCTATTTTCACGGTGCGTTACCATTAACTTTTTGTCGCCTACTAGGTCGCTTCTACGGATACCTAATATATCTATTCGCCACAAGACTAAAAAAAACCAGTTTTAGAAACCTTGAATACTGTTTCCCTAAAATGTCGAATGAAAAAAGGGCTCAAATCGTACTTGAAAGCTGTATTCAAACAGGAATGGCTATTACTGATTCTTTATGGGTTTGGACTCGACGACCACAAACTGTCCTCAAGAAGTTAAGTGTTATTAATGAATCATTAGTTCAAGAGTCATTGACTGATAATAAAGGTATTGTTTTTACTGGCCCACATGTAGGTTGCTGGGAGATTATTACAATTTGGGCTGCAACTCTAAAAAGGACCAGTGCATTTTACAGAGTGGTTAAACAAAAGGAGTTTGATCGAATAATTAGAAGAGGACGATCCAAAACAGGTGCAGACTTATATGAAGCAAATGCCAATAACATGCGCAAAATACTTAAAAAATTAAAGTCTGGGGAGTTCTTTGTGATTTTAAATGATCAGGAACCAAAAAAAGGAAGCGGTGTGTATGCCAACTTTTTTAATCGCCCCGCCTATACAATGACATTACCGCAAAAATTGATTCAATCGACAAATGCATCGCTTATTATGTTTACTATACTTCGCACCAAAAAAGGTTGGAGCTTAGAAATGTCTGATTTAAATCATTTAGAAAAAAAAGATACTCCAATTAACTTCGCAACCAAATTGAATTTAGAAATTGAGAAGGTAATTGAAAATAATATGTCGCAATTTGAATGGGGCTATAAGCGATTCAAGTCTCCACCAGATGGAGACTATGATTTTTATCCAGAATAATAATTTTTAGACTGAGTATTCAACGACGCCAAAACGCTGGTGTAAGTAAAACTAAAAGAGTAAAGATTTCCAACCGACCAAAAATCATGGCGAGGCAGAGAAGCCATTTCGCAAGGTCGCTAATATCAGAGTAGTTTTCTGCAACTCCTCCTAAACCAGGGCCAAGGTTGTTCATGCTTGCAGCAACCGCAGAAAAGGCTGTCACTTGATCCATCCCATCGGCAATCAATGCCAACATCAGCAGCACAAAAATCGCTACATAAGTAGCGAAAAACCCCCAAACCGCGTCAGAAACTTTTTCCGATAAAACTTGTTTGCCGAGCTTTACCCTCAATAACGCATTGGGATGAATGAGCTTTTGAATTTCTCTCATTCCCTGTTTGAATAATAAAAGAAAGCGAATAACTTTTATGCCGCCTCCAGTCGATCCTGCACATCCTCCAACGAAACTTAAAAATATTAAAAGAAGTGGTAGCATCCCTGGCCAAGATGAAAAGTCGCTACTTGCAAAACCCGTCGTTGTCCCTATGGATATGGTATGAAATATTGCTTTATAAATAGACTCACTAAAATTGAATGTTTGAGAAAAAAACAAACCTATAAAACAAGTTGCGGCAACTATTATAATTAAAGTTACATAGGCTTTAAACTCTGGATCACGTGTATAAGGTTGAATACTTAATTGCCTGTAAGCGACAAAGTGAAGCGAAAAATTTACTCCTGAAATTAACATGAATATGCTGCATATTATTTCGATATTACTTGATTGAAACCATCCAATGCTTAAATCGTGTGTCGAAAACCCACCAATCGCAACAGTACTAAAGCTGTGACATATGGCATCGAATGGAGACATGCCAGCAAGCCAATAACTTACAGCACAAGAAACTGTTAGTCCCAAATATATAAACCACAGCGCCTTAGCAGTTCCTGCAATTCTTGGAGTTAACTTAGCATCTTTAACTGGTCCTGGCGTTTCGGCTCGATAGAGTTGCATTCCACCAATGCCTAACATTGGTAATATAGCAACGGCCAGAACGATTATTCCCATACCGCCTAACCATTGCAGTTGTTGGCGATAAAATAAAATTGATTTAGGCAACTCATCAAGCCCAACAATAACAGTAGCGCCTGTTGTCGTTAATCCGGAAAAGGATTCGAATACAGCATCGGCCAAATTAAAGTCTGGAATATTGGAAAGGTATAGCGGAATTGCGCCAAAAAAACTCAGTACAGACCAAAACATCACAACAACTAAAAAGCCATCTCTGGTTTTCAATTCTCTTCGATGAGCTCTGTTTGGCCAAAATAACAAAAGCCCGGTTACCAAGCTTAAAAACATAGCGGTTACGAAGTAAGAGCCTTCGCCATCATTGTAAATAAGCGACACAATAAACGGAGGTAACATTGTCGTGCTGAATAACACTAACAATACACCAACTATGCGAATAACAACTCTATGTTGCATACCCTACTCTATGTTTAGGTTTAAGCTTTTAGAAAAAGGCAAAATCGACTTGGAACAATTGTTCAACATCATTAATGTATTTTTTATCTACCAAAAATAAAATGACATGGTCGTCAGATTGAATCACGATATTATCGTGTGCAATCAGTACCTGCTCTTCTCTAACAACTGCGCCTATGGTTGTTCCCGGTGGCAAATCGATTTCACCTATGGCTCTTCCTACAACGCGAGAAGTCTGTTCATCACCATGAGCGATAGCTTCTAATGCTTCAGCTGCTCCTCTTCGTAAAGAATAAACGTTAGCAACATCGCCTCGTCTTATATGAGTGAGTAAACTCCCTATCGTCGCGTGCTGAGGTGAGATCGCTATATCAATTTCATGTCCCTGCATTAAATCCACATAAGCTGGTCGACTTATAAGAACCATAGTTTTTCTGGCGCCCATTCGCTTTGCCAGAATAGCGGATAATATGTTGACTTCATCATTGTTAGTAACAGCAACAAAAACGTCTATGTCTTCAATGTTTTCGTCATGGAGCATATCTTGATTGGATGCATCCCCTTGAAGTATCAATGTATCATCCAATTCTTCAGATATAATCTGAGCTCGTTTCGCGTTATGCTCAATAAGCTTTACTTGGTAATCTTCCTCAAGGAGCTTTGCTAAACCTAGTCCGATATTTCCACCACCCGCTATCATAATTCTTTGATAGGGCTTCTCTAACCGTTGCAACTCACCCATCACGGAACGTATATGATTTTTCGCTGCGAGAAAAAATACTTCATCGTCGGCTTCAATGACAGTTTCGCCAGTTGGCATTATTGCCTGACCCTGTCGAAATATAGCGGCTACTCGAGTATCGATAGTGGGCATATGCTCTTTAAGTGTTGAAAGTGCATTACCAACTAGAGGGCCTCCGTAATAGGCTTTTACGGCGACAAGACGAACTTTCCCTTCCGCAAAATCCATCACTTGCAATGCGCCAGGATTTTCAATCAATCGAAAAATTGACTTAACCACCAACTCTTCTGGACTTATCACCACGTCGATAGGGACGGCGTCTGATTGAAACAACTCATCTTCTTGAAGGTAACTTGAAGAGCGCACTCGAGCGATTTTTCTTGGAGTGTTAAATAGTGAAAAGGCGACCTGGCATGCAACCATATTAGTTTCATCGCTATTACTGACCGCTATTAACATATCGGCATCGTCGGCACCTGCTTGCCGGAGAATATGAGGATACGCACCATTACCAACGATAGTTCTCAGGTCTAAGTGATCCTGCAACTCTCGCAAACGTTTCGCATTTGTATCGATGACCGTTATATCGTTATCTTCACCTGCCAGGTTAACAGCTAAGGTGCCGCCGACCTGACCTGCTCCAAGAATTATGATTTTCATGTGTCTGTCTTGGGTGTAGAAGTTTGTAGCATTATGCGCTATTTATTCTGATTTTCCAGTGAAATACTTAAATTTCAATAGGTTAATCATATAGATCGATTAAACTGAAGTGCTTGATGCTAAATAAAAATGAAGCCGTTTTCACTCTACTTACACTTGATAGCTTTTGAACTTAAACAGTTTTGCGAAGCAGACTATAGAAAAAGCCATCTTGAGAGTTATTTGGGAAAAGTTGTAAGCCAAACTCACCTACGGTTCCCAGACCCTGAAATTCAGGATCCAACTGAACTACTTGTGCATCGGTGTTATCTCGACAAAAACGTTTAATTTGCTTGTTGTTTTCATCGGGTAACAAAGAGCACGTTGCGTAAAGTAAGTAACCCCCAGCTTTAAGTTGGTTCCAGCAGTTATCAAGCAATGCGCGTTGTAGTTTAACCAGAGGATAGATATCGTCGTCGGTTCGATGAAGTTTTATGTCCGGCTGCCTTCTAATCACGCCAGTGGCAGAACACGGAGCATCTAACAGAATCGCATCGAATGGCCGGTTATTCTTCCATTGAGTCGCGTCATTGACCAGAACCGATGCGTTAAGGCCTATTCGTTGCAAGTTTTCATGAATTTTTTGAGCCCTGCTTTGCTGATTATCAATTGCGATAAGGTCAACAGAGTAGCGCTCTAGCAAATGAGCGGTTTTGCCTCCGGGAGCGGCACAAGCGTCCAAAACTAAATCTCCCTTAGATAACGGAAGTAACCAAGCCGCCAGTTGAGCTGATGCGTCTTGCACGGAAAACAGGCCTTGGTCAAACTGAGGGATGGCTTCAACAGGTACGGGAGTATCAAGAATGATCGCTGAACTTACAGTTGGATGTTTTGCATACCCAATGTTCGATTCTTCAAGAATCTTAAACGCTTGGCTAAAGTTAGGATGAGACTGGTTGACTCTAAGAGTGAGAGGCGGTTTTTGTTTTAACCCTGTATAAATGCTTTTTTCTTTCCCTTTCCAGGCATTCTGTAATCGTTTAATTAACCAGTTTGGCAATTCTGCAGCTGCTTCAGCATTATTCTCTGCTGCCAACCATAACGCCTTTTTATCGCGCTGAAAGTTTCTTAGCACTCCATTAACCAATTGGCATGCCCACTCCTTTCCAAGTTCTCGAGCTGTTTCCACTGATTCAGATACGACTGCGTGATCGGGCGTGCTTAAAAACTCTATTTGGTAAAGGCTAGTTAATAGTAGCGAGTGTAAATCAGAATGCTTTTTTGCGAGTTTTTTCTCAAGTAGTTGGTTGAGAATAAAGTTGAGACTAAAAAAATGTCGAGCCGTGCCAAACAGGCACTCCTGAATGTAACCGATATCGTCATGGTTATTCTTTCGGGCTGTGGCGACAACTTCATTGGCTGACTTGCCCTGAAACGCAATTTCTGAAAAGTATTGCGTAATCGAATGACGCAAAGACAAGCTCATATCGTCTACTCCAATATAGCGCCTTTCTCAAACCAGTGGGCTCGAGAATTTAATAGGTCTTGTACCGGCATTCTTCTGCTACCAGGAGCTTGTAACTCTTTGAGTTTAAGCGCATTTTCTCCACACGCGATGATGATGCCCTCTTTTGATGACTCGACCACTTCTCCTGGTTGAAATTGCGTTGGACTAGAATCGACTAATTCAACATCCCAAACACGAACATTATTTTGTTGAACCGTGAAGTAAGCGACAGGCCAACTATTGAAAGCTCTTATTTTCCGCTCTATGACAGCTGCAGGTAACTTCCAATCAATCTCAGCTTCGGCCTTTTGGAGTTTGTGAGCATAAACTACACCCTCTTCAGGTTGAGGTTGGGGCTGACCTTTTTGCTCAAAAATTGTCGGTAACGTTTCTACCAATGAATTGGCACCTAGCTCTGCCAGCCGATCGTGAAGAGAGGCCCCAGTTTCTTGTTCGTTAATGGTGAATTCACGAGTCTCCCAAACCGGGCCGGTATCTAAACCGACGTCCATTTGCATTATTGCCACACCAGTTTTTTCATCGCCGGCCTCGATAGCCCTTTGAATAGGCGCGGCACCTCGCCAACGCGGTAATAAGGATGCGTGAACGTTAATACATCCTAACTTTGGAGTGCTTAAAACCGTCTCAGGCAGTAGTAGGCCGTAGGCCACAACTATCATCAAATCACATTGATAAGACTTTAGCTGACCAAGCGACTCATCGCTTTTGAAGTTGAGTGGCTGCTCAACTGGTATACCATGAGCCAGAGCGACTTGTTTAACTGCACTGGGTTGCAGTTTTTTCCCCCTGCCCGCTTTTCTATCGGGTTGGGTGTAAACTGCGACTACATCAAACTTGTTATCGAGTAATTTAGACAGACAACTAGCGGCAAACTCCGGCGTACCCGCGAAAATAATTCGAGGTTTAGCCATGGTTATCGGCTCTTTTGCAATTTTTGTAATTTCTTTTTTATTCTATCTCGCTTCAACGGAGAAAGATAATCAACGAAAAGTCGTCCTTCAATATGATCGATCTCATGTTGAATGCACACAGCCAGTAAATCATCGGCTTCTAGCTTAATTGCTTTGCCATTTCGATCCAGTGCCTCTACTGAAATTGCATCTGCTCTTTCGACTTTTGCATATACACCAGGGAATGATAAACAGCCTTCCTCTCGCTGCTCAACCCCTTTCTTTTCAGTTATTTTAGGGTTAATTAGTACTAACGGACTGGACTTATCGTCAGAAATATCTATAACAATAAGTTGCTGATGAAAATTGACCTGGGTTGCGGCTAACCCAATACCCGGGGCTTCGTACATGGTTTCAAACATATTGTCGATTTGCTGCTGTAATTCAGCACCAAAATCGGTAACCGGCTCCGCTTTTGTACGTAATCGAGAGTCTGGATATTCGAGAATTTCTAATATTGCCATGTTACTGTGACCGAAGTTCTAGTAAAAAAGTAAGTTTTGCTGCTAAGATTATGATCATACTGAATAAGTCGTCATTTAGATAGCGTTAGATTGCACGGTTTCAGAGATGACTAATTAGTATGTTAATCGCGATATTATAAATTAAGGGATATCGATTATGAAAAAGATTATTGCCGGGATGGTGGCAATATCAGTTTTTGTTGCTTGTTCTTGGGCTCAAGCAGCTGAATTGAGAGAAGATCATCCTGAATTTCACATTGTCCAGCCAGGTGATACCTTATGGGACATATCCGATGCCTTTCTCAAGAGTCCATGGCTCTGGCCTGAGGTTTGGCATGTTAACGAACAAGTCGATAATCCACATTTGATCTTTCCGGGTGATGTCATCGCTCTAGTTTACGTCGATGGACAACAACGTATCACCAAAACCAATCGTTTACCTGACGGCACGGTAAAGCTGCAACCACAAGCGCGAGTGCTAAGTCGCGGTCAGGCGATAACGACAATTCCGCTGGATGCTATTTTACCTTTCCTTGTGTCTGCCAGAGTTGTGACTGATGAAGAGCTCGATAACGCTCCTTACGTATTGGCTGGCGACGAAGGTCGTTTAGCGAATGCTGCAGACAATAAAGTGTATGTGCGGGGAATTGTGCAGCCTGAAACCAGTAAATTCGCCTTCTTCAGACGAGGGCAAGTCTACGTAGATCCTGAGACCGATGAAGAGTTAGGAATTGAAGCTGTCCATCTTGGCAATGGAACGAAAGTTCGATCGGGTGATCCTTCTGCTGTGAGAATTGAAAAGTCCGTTGCTGAGGTGTTGCGAGGAGATAGACTTTGGCCGGTGAACGAAGAGCAACTGCGACCGAACTACTTTCCGCATGCACCACAGTCCGATATCGATGCTACCATTATTTCAGTGTATGATGGGGTAGCTCAAATAGGTCAGTATGATGTAGTCGTTATTAACCGAGGTGAAAGAGACGGCATCGAAATTGGGCATGTCTTGACGGTCTTCCAGCGTGGAAAAGAAGTTGTCGATCCTTATGCGGCAGACAATGAAAACGTCAACAAAGACGGCGCGATCACTCGTTTCTTTAAGGCTGTGGTTAACAAAAAAGATAAAGTGCTGCTACCTGACGAAGAAGCCGGTACAATGATGATTTTTAGAACATTCGAAAAGGTAAGTCTGGGTCTTGTACTTAAAGCGCAGCGACCTTTGCATGTATTAGACAAGGCAAAAACACCGTATTAAATAAACGGAGCACATATTAGGAGGGTTCAAGGATGAACCGCAAACATCTAGCAAGTTGGCTGCACTTTGTCAGCATTGAAGGAGTGGGTTGGTCGACTGCGAGCAAGTTGCTCGACCACTTTCAAACTCCGGAGGCCATATTCGAGGCTTCAAAAGACTCACTCAAAAATATTGGCGCTTCTCAGAAGTTAATCGATGCACTGGCGAATCGAGCGGATATTACTTCTTATCTCGATAAACTTTGGAGCTGGTTAGATGAGTCAGAAAACAACTTTGTTGTTACACCTATGGACTCTGACTACCCTTCTCTCTTAAAGCAAATAAGTTCTGCGCCACTGATCCTGTATGGCACAGGCCACAGAGTTTTATTAAATAGTCCGCAGCTAGCAATAGTAGGCACTCGCAATCCAACGCCACAAGGCAAACAAATCACCGCAGACTTTGCCGCTACTATTGCCAAACGTGGGGTGACTATCACTTCCGGAATGGCGCTAGGTATTGATGGAGTTGCACATCAGGCTTGCTTAACCGCAAAAGGAAATACCATTGCGGTAGCAGGTACAGGACTGGATAGAGTATATCCTGCTAGGCATAAGTCACTTGCTCATGCTATCCAAAATGAAGGTTTATTGCTTTCTGAGTATGCATTAGGTACCCAGGTAAGAGGTTCAAATTTTCCGCGCCGAAACAGAATTATTGCTGGCATGTCGCTCGGTGTTTTGGTTGTTGAAGCTGCTATCAAAAGTGGCTCTTTGATTACCGCACAATATGCTCTCGAGCAAAGTCGAGAAGTTTTCGCTATTCCCGGCTCTATTCATAATGTGTTAGCAAAAGGTTGCCATCAACTGATTAAAGAGGGGGCTCATTTAGTTGAGTCGGCGGATGAAATTTTGAACGAACTTGGATTTTTGGCTTCTGCTCAAAGCGAGCTTAACCAATATGGAGAAAGTGCACGCCAGGAAATAGAAGATCTCGAGGAAAGTGAACGCGAGTTATTGCACAATATCGACTTTTCTCCATTGCCAATTGATGACTTGGTCGAGCGTTGTAAAAAATCAGTAGCTGATCTTTCACCAATATTGTTAACATTAGAGCTTAAAGGGCTGATTAGCTCTGTTGCAGGCGGTTATCAGCGGCAGAGGTAGCCCAAAAGAAATTAATTACGATATTGTTGTATTTTTCAGGGGAATCAATGAAAACTGATGTGCTTGACGTACTAATGTACATTTTCGAGCGATTTCAAGATCAGGATTTTGTGGTCGTCGAAGAAGCAGGCAAGCTTTCATCCGAGCTGACCGAGGTTGGTTTTTCTGATGGCGAAATAGATTCTGCGCTAGACTGGATAGATGGACTGGTTGATTTGAGAGATTCTGCTTCGAGAGAAGAGCAAGATACGACCAAAGCAACTTTTTCTAATCGAATTTTTACTGACAAAGAACGAGTAGTTTTATCAATTCAGGCACAAGGATTTTTGTACCACTTACAAAATTTGGGCGTACTGGATGCTGCCACTCGAGAAGTTGTTATTGAGCGAATCATGGCTTTGGACATCGAGGGCGTTGATCTGGAACAGGTAAAATGGGTCACTATGATGGTGATGTTCAATTTACCGGGACAAGAGAGTGCTTGTGCCTGGTTAGAAAACATTGATGACGCCATCCATTAATTCTTGGTACAGGTAATCGCTTGCCAAGGGAGACTTTATAATGGCTTGGATTTCAAACTGGCACCTTAAAATCATTAAAAAAGTTCTCGAAAAGTCAGGAACAATTGCCTATCCAACGGAAACATTATGGGGTATTGGTTGTCGGGCTTCTGACTATGTTGCCGCAAAACGATTGCTAGCAATAAAGCATCGCTCAATTACCAAAGGTCTTATTGTACTGGCAGCGAATCCAGAGCAAATTGCTCCCTGGTTGAATATCGAGGCTACTGACTATGTGGATCAGATCTCCGCTTATAAAGTTCCTACAACCACTTTACTTCCTGCGAGTCGTTATGCGCCTATTTGGCTTACTGGCCAGTATCAAAGCATTGCTGTTCGGTTTACTCAACACCCTCTTGCCTTCAAGCTTTGTGAGCATTTTGGGCCATTGATATCAACGAGTGCCAATATAAGCGAGCGACACCATGCAATCAGTCGATTCCAGGTGATTCAGCGTTTCCGAAATTTGATTGACTTTATTGTTCCTGGTCTTTCAGGTAATGAAATAGCAGGAACAATTGGAGCTTCTCACATTGTTGATTGGCAAAGTCAAAAACGATTACGTTAAACTACCCGCCATAAATCTTAAATAAAAGCGCACTCCATATGAATAAAGACGCGGTTCTCTCTTATTTGCGTTCATTGCAAGATAATATATGTCAGAGTTTCGTTGAAATAGAGCCTGACTCGACCTTTCGGGAAGACGAATGGGTCCGCCCAGAAGGTGGCGGTGGCCGATCTCGTGTTCTTGAAGGTGGTGCGGTTATAGAGAAAGGTGGCGTTAATTTTTCACATGTGAAAGGCGATCAGTTGCCGGTATCTGCGACTGCTGCGAGACCTGAGTTGAAAGGTCGCTCGTTTGAAGCAATGGGGGTTTCACTGGTCATTCATCCAAAAAACCCATTTGTACCTACTTCGCACATGAACGTAAGGTTTTTTATTGCGGAAAAGGAAGGCGAGGATCCTGTTTGGTGGTTCGGTGGAGGCTTCGATCTTACTCCATATTATGGCTTCTTCGAAGACTGTAAACATTGGCATCAGGTAGCATTTGATGTGTGTCAGCCTTTTGGTAAAGGCGTTTATGAAGAGTTTAAGCAGTGGTGCGATGATTATTTTTATATCAAACATCGCGATGAACCAAGAGGTATAGGTGGCCTATTTTTTGACGACCTAAATCGCTGGGAATTCGAAACATGTTTTGAATTTATGCAGGCGATTGGAAATGCTTATATAAACGCATATTTGCCGATAGTTAAGCGGCGCATGAACGAGCCCTACCAAGAAAAGCATGTTGAGTTCCAACATTATCGACGAGGCCGTTACGTTGAATTTAATCTGGTTTACGATCGAGGAACATTGTTCGGTCTGCAAACGGGCGGTCGCACCGAATCAATTCTAATGTCATTACCTGCTCATGTCAGTTGGCATTATGATTGGCATCCAGAACCAAACTCTGAAGAATTTCAGCTTTACAGTGAGTTTCTTAAACACCGCGATTGGCTATCATTGTAATATTAATGTCATTTAATAGTTTTAACCTGCAATCATGGAGTAACCCGTGACTTCGATAACCTCTGGCTATTATCCCGCGAATCGAATGCGCCGAAATCGAACTGATGATTTCATGCGTAAACTTGTTGCTGAACACCAAGTAACAACTTCAGATCTTATTTATCCTGTTTTTGTTTTAGAGGGTGAGCAACGAAGAGAACAAGTTAGTTCAATGCCGGGCATAGATCGACTATCAACCGATTTGTTGTTGCAAGAAGTTGAGACATTATTAAGTCTAGGCATAAATGCCATAACACTTTTTCCAGTGGTTTCGTCCGAAAAAAAATCGTTACTTGCAGAAGAAGCGTTTAACGAAAATGGACTTGTTCCTGCTGTTATAAAAGTGGTAAAGCAGCGATTTCCAGAAATGGGAATTATCACAGATGTTGCTTTAGATCCTTACACCAGTCATGGACAAGACGGAATAATCAATGATTCGGGCTATGTATTGAATGACGAAACAGTTGAGGTTTTGGTTAAACAGGCATTGAGTCATGCGGCAGCTGGTGCCGATATCGTCGCACCCAGCGATATGATGGATGGTCGCGTCGGTGTGATTCGTGAATCTTTGGAAGTCGAGGGATTTGTTAATACAAAAATTTTAGCCTATTCGGCAAAATATGCGTCTGCTTATTATGGCCCGTTTAGAGATGCAGTCGGTTCATCTGCTAATTTAGGAAAAGCGGATAAAAAGAACTATCAAATGGATCCGGCAAATGGCGATGAAGCGATGCGAGAAATCGCCCTCGATATCGAGGAAGGTGCAGATATGGTTATGGTAAAACCGGGTATGCCCTACCTCGACATTATTCGTCGCGCTAAACAAACTTTTCAGGTTCCTGTGTTCGCCTATCATGTAAGTGGTGAATACTCGATGTTAAAAGCAGCAGTACAAAATGGCTGGTTAGATGAGCAACAAGTCGTAATGGAAGCTATGACTTGTTTTAAGCGTGCCGGGACGGATGCGGTTCTAACCTATTATGCAAAGCAAGTTGCCGAGTGGATAAAAAAAAGCAACTAATTCGATACATTTTAAATGACAAAAGCAAAGCAACCCATTGAACAAAGTGATCTTCCTTCTTCTGGCGAAGATATTAAATCGCTTGCGAGTTATTTGGAAGACGTTCATACACCTACAAAAAAATCATTAATTGATTTAAATAATAATGAGCTTTATATCAATCGTGAGCTTTCCTTTTTACAGTTTAATTGGCGAGTATTGCAGCAGGCTTTAGATGAAGATTTACCCTTGCTTGAGCGCATTCGGTTTATATTTATCTTCAGTAATAATCTTGATGAGTTTTTTGAAGTTCGAGTTGCTTCATATGTCCATTGGGCAAATCATCATCCAGAACGTCACGGTCCGGATGGTCTTCCACCAACACAGGTTTTAGATGAAATCAGTAAAGCTTGTCATAAAATGGTCGATGAACAATATCGAATTTTTAATGACGTTTTAATTCCTAAATTAGCAGATGAGAAAATACAATTTTTAAGACGGAAGCAATGGACTGTAGAACAAAGCCGGTGGATTAAAGATTATTTTATCAATGAAGTAGCACCTGTTATTAGTCCAATTGGTCTTGACTTCGCTCATCCGTTTCCTAGGTTAGTCAACAAAAGTTTGCATTTCATAGTAGCGCTTGACGGTAAAGATGCATTCGGCCGCGACAGCGGATATGCTGTTGTTCATATGCCTCGGTCATTACCTCGAATTATTCGGTTACCTGAAAGGCTATCGAATGGTGAGGAGTGTTTCGTTTTCTTATCTGCCATTATTCATGCCAACGCTGAAGAACTTTTTCCTGGTATGAAAGTGAATGGTTGTTATCAATTTCGATTGACTCGCGACTCGGATCTTTTTGTTGACGAAGAAGACACAGAAGACCTTGCTCTTGCACTTAAACAAGAGCTTCAGTCGAGAGATTTTGGAACTTCCGTCCGACTTGAAATTGCGGATAATTGTCCGGATAAAATTTCGAATTTTTTACTGCAAAAATGTAAACTAACTGAACAAGAATTATATCGTGTTAATGGCCCCGTTAATCTTAATCGATTATTAAGTCTTACCGATATGGTCGACCGACCAGACTTGAAATTCAAACCTTTTTCTCCCGCTATACCAAAAGAGTTAAGAGATCATGGAGCATCGTTATTTGATGCTTTAAAAGATAAAGATTTCTTATTGCATCATCCTTATCAAAGTTTCGAGCCAGTGGTTAACTTTGTGAAAGCTGCCGCGAATGACCCTAATGTTCTTGCGATAAAACAAACTCTTTACCGAACCGGTTCAAGTTCACCAATTGTTGAGGCACTTATTGATGCGGCTCGCTCTGGAAAAGAAGTAACAGCAGTCGTCGAGCTACGAGCGAGATTTGATGAGCAAGCCAATATTGAATTGGCGAATAAACTGCAAGATGCTGGTGCACTCGTCGTGTACGGTGTGGTTGGTTTTAAAACACATGCAAAGCTTTGTGTCGTGACAAGAAGAGAAAGAAAGAAACTTCGACACTATGCACATTTAGGAACGGGAAATTATCACGCCGGAACTGCAAAACTCTACACCGACATAAGTTTATTAACAGCAAATAAAAAGCTCTGTGAGGATGCACAGAGAATCTTTCTACAACTTACTGGAATGGGAAAAGCGTATCACATGAAATTGATGCTGCAAGCGCCCTTTTCTTTGCACAGTGGTTTAATTGAATTAATTGAACAGGAAATTGAAAATAAAGAAAATGGCGAAGTAGCCTACATTAAAGCTCGCATGAACTCGCTTACAGAGTCAAAGATCATCCGAAAATTATACGAGGCTTCTCAAGCGGGCGTGCAAATTGATTTAGTTGTGCGTGGTATTTGCTGTTTACGGCCAGGGCTTAAGAATATTTCTGAAAATATACGAGTGAAATCTGTAATAGGTCGGTTTTTAGAGCACTCTAGAATTTTTTGTTTTGCCAATGGAGCGGCGGAAAGAGTATTCGCATCAAGTGCCGATTGGATGGACAGAAATTTATATCATCGAGTTGAAAGTTGTTTTCCAATTACTGACAAGCAGTTAGCGTCACGTTTAGTCAAAGAAACGATCGATTATTATTTACAAGATAATTGTCAAAGCTGGGTGCTTGAAAGTGATGGACGATATGTAAAATCTATGCCGCAAGACAACGAAGAAGTTAGAGCACAAAAAAAACTACTGGATGAGCTCTCACACTAATAAAAATTTAACGGTAAATTTACTGCTTCTAAAAACTCTCGCTCTTGTTCTAAATCTGCACTGACCAAAGAGTGCTCATCTAGATAACTCTCTGGAAAAACGACATTAAGAGTTTCTCCATCGACTTTAATATTAATGTTGGTCGAGCTTATATCACGACGACGATGGTTTAAAACCACAGCGAGCCGTAATAATCGTGCTAAACGAATCATTTTTAGTCGAAACTCATCGTTCTCTATTACTTCAAATTTATGTAAAGGGAATTTACGCCGAAACGCACGAACCATTAATGCCAATAAATTTTGTTGTGGCACACTAAAGCCACTCAAATTACTATTACGAATGATGTATTCACCATGCTTTTGGTGTTTTGAAAAATTAATACTTAACCCAACTTCGTGGCATCGAGCAGACCAACTTAATATTTGTTTAAAATACTCGCCATCAATTTTCCAGTCATGTTTAACTTTGTTCCATAATGCGATTGCTGTCGAATTTACCCTTCTCGCTTGTTCAACGTCAGTATGATAACGAGATAAAAGCCCCTTGATAGCGCGTTCTTTTATATCGAATGGTTGTTCAATGCCTGTTAACTCGTAAAGTAGACCTTCTCTTAACGCCGCTGGTGAAGTAAAAAGCTTTTCTATTTTTAACGTTCTTAATATAGCTATTAAGATAGCGAGACCAGCAGGCAAAATCTCTCGGCGATGCTCGCTTAACCCACTAAGTTCAATATTGTCAAAATGCTCCATACCGATTAATCGCTGTTTTAAATCCATCAGACAGTTTAAAGTGATATGGTCTTTTTCGAACTCATATTGACGGCAAATTTCTAAAATAGACTCAATGGTTCCAGATGTACCCGTGGATAGCTCCCAGCCTTCTCGAAGATAAATGTCTTGAATAGAAATGAGTTCGAGTCGAGCAGCCGTGATAGCTTTTTTAAAGTTACGTTTACTTAACTTTTTATCACTGAAATATTTCTGAGTGAACGATACACACCCCATTTGTAAACTATCGAGTAAACGCGGTTCAAATGCCTCGCCTATGGCAAATTCTGTACTGCCACCACCAATGTCGACAACCAGTTGTTTTTTATTGGTTAGCTGAAAATGGGCGACGCCTTCATAAATTAAACGAGCCTCTTCATGGCCGGAGATAATTTCAATAGGAAAGCCCAGTGTTTTTTCTGCTCTTGAGAGGAATTGTTGTGCATTCTTTGCTTTACGTAGAGTAAATGTCCCAACGGCTCGTACATTTTCGATTGGCATACCCGACATGCGTTGCCGAAATTGCGCCAAACACTCCAGGGCTCGTTCTTGAGATGCTTCATCAAGACAACTGTATTTATCGAGCCCTTCGGCTAAACGAACCTTTTCTTTGAGACGTCCAATAATTTGCAGATTATTGTGTTCGTGTTTTGCTAAAGTAAGATGAAAACTATTCGACCCAAGATCGACTGCGGCAATAATGGGAGGGTTCTCGAGTTTTGTTGCCATATAGATTAGTTACCGCGCTTTCCTGTTGGTTTGCGATTTGGTCTTCCTCTACTTGCTCGACTGACTCGAAAAGGCTTAACTTCAGGTAGTAACTCCGGATCGATTTCGAATTTCGGAATTGAATGCTCGATGTAGTCTTCAATTGCAGGTAAAGCAAACGCACTGTCTTCGCAAGCGAAGGAAATCGCATCACCGTCAGATCCGGCACGGGCTGTTCTACCTATTCTGTGAACGTAATCCTCAGCGTCTTCCGGTAAATCATAGTTGAAAACGTGAGTCACATTATCAATGTGCAACCCTCTCGCGGCAACATCGGTCGCAATTAAAACTGGTAGTGACTCATTCTTAAATTTCTCAAGCAAGGCCATTCGTTTGGTTTGTGGTACATCGCCTGTAAGTAGCCCAACTTTCCAGCCATTTGCATTGAGCATGGAAAAAATGGTTTCGGCGTCGCGTTTTGTATTAACAAATATCATAGTTTTATCAGGCTCTTGTTTGTTAAGCAGCCCAAGTAATAATGCAAGTTTGTCTTCGTTGCTTGGGTAGTAAAGAGCCTCTCTCACTTTTTTTGCCGTGACTTGCTCAGGTTCTATTTGAACATGTTGGGGATTATTCATGTGTTCGTAAGCCAACTCCTTTACCCGATGCGACAAAGTGGCAGAAAACAACATGTTAAGTCGATCATTCGGTGGTGGCATCCGTCTTAGGAGATACCGTATATCAGCAATAAAACCAAGATCGAACATTCGATCAGCTTCATCTAAAACCACGACATCTATAGCATCTAATCCATATATACCCTGCTTGTAATAATCAATGAGTCGACCCGTGGTACCGATTAAAACATCGATACCATCGGTTAGCATTTGGCGTTGCTGCTCGTAGCCAGTGCCACCAAACACAGCGCCGACTTTTATGTCGGTGTGTTTAACCAGTTTTTGTGCATCGTCGTAAATTTGAACCACTAATTCTCGAGTTGGCGCCATTATTAGGACTCGAGGCTCGTTACTTCTTCTACTTGGATCGGCAGGCATCGTTAATATGTCGTCCAGAGCAGCAAGAAGAAATGCAATTGTCTTACCGGTTCCTGTTTGTGCTTGGCCCGCGACATCCTTTCCTGCAAGGGAAATAGGCAAGCTTAATGATTGAATAGGTGTACAGTGAGTGTAGTTAATGCCGTCGAGCGCTTTAATCAGGCGAGGGTCGAGACCTAACTCAGTAAAGTTTGTATCTGATAGATGTTTAGACATAGATTTCTTTCTTAGTGGTCGCGTTAATTGTGGTGAATATCTTTTCTTATCACTCACTTTTCACGGCAAAAAATTCACTCTGATTAGCGGTTTTTGTCACCGAAAATGCGACAGAGTACTGATGGTTTGTCAGTTTATAGACGATTAAAGCATTTGCAAACTGATTGTTTTGCGATTTAGCTTGAAATTTGCCAAACTAGTCCCACCTTAACAGTTCTTAGTACGATATCGAACATTAGTTTTTTTCAGGAGACTCCCTCTAATGAGTGACAAGATTGTCCAGTTAAGTGACGACAGCTTTGAAACCGAAGTTTTACAATCTGAAATTCCCGTTTTGGTGGATTATTGGGCAGAATGGTGTGGTCCATGCCGCATGATTGCGCCGATCCTTGACGAAATTGCATCTGAATACGATGGCAAGATTAAAGTCGCCAAGCTTAACATTGACGAAAATCGCAATACGCCGCCAAAGTTTGGCATCAGAGGTATCCCGACCCTCATGCTATTTAAAAATGGTGCCGCTGAGGCAACTCAGGTTGGAGCGGTTAACAAGTCACAACTGGTCGCATTTATCGACTCAAATATTTAAATTTTGTGAAGTAGGGTCAGGTTTTTAAACTTGACCCTTTTCTTAACACTAGACAGCCTCTAAATTTAGTGCTAATTTCAACACAGCTTTCCTGAGGGGCCTACCCGCTATAATTTCCAGGCAAAGCAGATACCTTTAAACATGCGAAAGCTAAATCCACTGGTTCGGTATTTCTCAATTTAACGCTTGAAATCCGCCAAGCCAAAATCCAACAACTATCATTCGAAACAATCCAATCATGAATCTAACGGAACTTAAACAGAAATCAGCATCTGAATTAGCCGATCTAGCGGCATCGATGGGCGTCGATAATATGGCCCGTAATCGAAAACAGGACATTATATTTTCAATTTTAAAAGCACATGCCAAATCCGGCGAAGATATCTTTGGTGATGGTGTGTTGGAAATTCTACCCGATGGTTTTGGCTTTTTAAGAAGTGCCGACTCCTCTTATTTGGCCGGCCCTGATGATATTTATGTTTCTCCCAGTCAGATTAGACGGTTCAGTTTAAGAACTGGCGATACTATCGCAGGAAAAATTAGACCTCCAAAAGACGGTGAACGTTACTTTGCGCTGTTGAAAGTCAATACGATTAACTACGACAGCCCAGAAAATGCGCGCAATAAAATATTATTTGAAAACCTTACGCCGCTTCATCCCGACGAAAGAATGCGTATGGAACGTGGCAATGGCAGTAGCGAAGATATCACCGCTCGAGTAATCGACCTGGCAGCACCTATTGGTAAAGGTCAACGAGCATTGGTTGTGTCACCGCCCAAAGCCGGTAAAACAATGATGATGCAAAATATTGCACAATCAATTACTGCGAATGATCCTGAATGTGTACTGATTGTATTGTTAATTGACGAGCGACCTGAAGAAGTAACAGAAATGCAGCGCTCAGTGCGTGGTGAAGTGATCGCGTCTACTTTCGATGAACCTGCGAGCCGTCACGTTCAAGTGGCAGAAATGGTGATAGAGAAAGCAAAGCGATTAGTTGAGCATAAAAAGGACGTTGTGATACTGCTTGACTCGATAACTCGACTAGCTCGAGCCTACAACACGGTTATCCCGTCGTCAGGCAAAGTACTTACCGGTGGTGTTGATGCTAATGCATTGCAAAGACCGAAACGATTTTTCGGTGCCGCCAGAAATATCGAGGAAGGTGGAAGTTTGACAATTATTGCGACTGCACTTATCGATACTGGCTCAAAAATGGACGAAGTAATTTACGAAGAGTTTAAAGGCACCGGTAACATGGAGCTGCATCTTGATCGTAAAATTGCTGAAAAGCGAGTGTTCCCTGCTATTAATATTAATCGAAGCGGTACACGAAAAGAAGACCTGCTAACTAGCCCAGATGAATTACAAAAAATGTGGATTCTTCGCAAGATCGTTCATCCAATGCAAGAAATCGAAGCGATGGAGTTTTTGGTTGATAAATTGGCATTAACCAAGACAAACGATGAATTCTTCGAATCAATGAAGCGCTAAATAGCGCTTCATTGGCAATTAATCGGTATACTTAGAGCTAAGATAACCGATTGATATCAAAATGAAATACCGTGATTTAAGAGATTTTATTGCTCTTCTTGAAGCTCAAGGAGAGCTCAAACGCATTCCACAAGCGATTGATCCTCACCTAGAAATGACCGAAATTGCTGATCGCACTTTGCGAGCCGGTGGCCCAGCATTATTGTTCGAAAATCCTGTTGGAAGTTCTATGCCGGTGTTAGCGAATTTATTCGGTACGCCCAGACGAGTTGCTCTAGGGATGGGACAAACAGATGTTGAAGCGCTTAAAGAAATCGGTGAATTGCTGGCATTTCTAAAACAGCCTGAGCCTCCAAAAGGCATTAAAGATGCCTGGTCACAACTACCTATTTTTAAACAAGTACTTAACATGGCGCCAAAGGTGGTTAAAAAGGCGGTTTGTCAGGAAATTGTTTTAAAAGGTAACGAAGTCGATCTGGGTCAAATTCCAGTACAAACCTGCTGGCCTGGGGACGCAGGACCTCTTATCACTTGGGGCCTGGTCATCACTCGGGGACCTGAAAAAGAACGGCAAAACTTAGGAATTTACCGACAACAGGTGATCGGTAAAAATCGCGTCATTATGCGTTGGTTGTCACATCGAGGAGGCGCATTAGACTTCAAAGAGTGGCAAGCGAAACATCCAGGAAAACCTTTTCCGGTGTCTGTTGCATTGGGGGCTGATCCAGCAACTATATTGGGAGCAGTTACTCCGGTTCCTGACAACATGAGCGAGTATGCTTTTGCTGGATTGTTAAGAGGAAGCAAAACCGAGCTTGTGCAATCCATTTCGAATGAACTGCAGGTTCCTGCTTCTGCTGAAATAGTATTAGAAGGCTTTATTTACCCAGACGATGTTGCGCCAGAAGGCCCATTTGGCGACCATACTGGGTACTATAATGAAGTTGATGAGTTTCCGGTTTTCACAATCGAAACAATTACCATGCGTCAGAATCCCATTTATCACAGTACCTATACTGGTCGGCCGCCAGATGAGCCAGCGATCTTAGGTGTTGCATTAAACGAAGTGTTTGTTCCAATTCTTAAAAAACAGTTTCCAGAAATTGTTGATTTCTATTTACCGCCAGAGGGTTGTTCTTATCGTATGGCGGTTGTCACAATGAAAAAGCAGTACGCTGGCCATGCAAAAAGAGTAATGATGGGCGTATGGTCGTTTCTCCGACAGTTTATGTACACAAAATTTGTTATTGTGACCGACGATGATGTAAATGCCCGAGACTGGCAAGACGTCATTTGGGCGTTAACGACGCGAGTTGATCCAGTGAGAGATACCACCATAGTCGAGAACACACCGATCGATTATCTTGATTTTGCCTCTCCAGTTTCCGGCTTAGGTTCGAAGATGGGGATTGATGCAACGAACAAATGGCCCGGTGAAACGAATCGCGAGTGGGGAGAAACCATTTCTCAGTCGCCAGAAGTCAAAGCGAGAGTCGATGAACTCTGGGAACAATTAAAGATAATGGAGTAGTCCGTGCACGAATTATATTGTCATGTTGACTCAATTGAACTGATTGGGAATGACGTTCAGTTGGTAAAGTTGGCGTCAGATGAGCTAAATGCAGTTAACTATTTGGGAGGCCAATATTTAACGTTGCAGGTTGATGGCGGCCGTTGGATTCCATTTTCAATTGGTAACGCGCCAGAAGAAAAGACTCATATTGAATTGCATATCAAGTTAATTCCTGGGCATGAATTAGCCGAGCAAATCATTACTCAATTGAAAACCAATAAGAGCGCGCACGTTCAGATTCCCATGGGCAAATGTGTTTTGCGTGACAGTGGCAGAGACAGTGTGTTTATCGTTGGAGGAACGGGCTTTTCTCCAGCTAAAGCAATGTTGGAGTCAGCGTTCTATCAAAAGGATTCCCGCAATTTTTATTTATTCTGGGGAGCAAAACATTCAAGTGAATTGTATCTGAGTAATATTGCAGAATCCTGGCAACAGAGCCATTCAAACTTTGATTATGTTCCGGTTATTTCTGGAGAGCAAAAAGAGTGGGCTGGAGAAACAGGATTTGCTCACCAACCAGCATTGAAGCGCTTTAATAATTTACCAGAACTTGATTTCTATATTGCAGGTTCACCGGAGATGGTAATGGCCGTCTATCAAGAACTGTTGGACGCAGGTGTTCCAAAAGAACAGATATTTGCTGACATGCTGGATATTAAGCGGGAGATGGGTGAACAACTTTAATGACACTAAGTTTGTCCACCCAATGTTTTATTTCACAGTAGATATTTATTAAGAATTTTTTGGTAAGTTCCATTTTGCTTGATCTTTTTTAGCGCCTCATTAAATCGCTCTACTATGGTGTGATCAACGGACTTTAAGCTAAACATCAAGTGAACTTCTCCACTGTGAATCGTGATATCAAGCTGTTCAATCTGATCGGTTAAACCTTTTCTCTTGATGTTGTAAGCGCCTACGAAAGGATCTTCAATTATTACGTCAACATTATGCTGCGTTAGATTGTAGTAATTGCGCTCTCCGACAGCAGAATAAACAAATTGTCCTGAGTATTGCTCAGAGTCTTGCAGCTTGGAAACTTGTTCACCATAGATGTAATCGGTAGTGACGCCTATTTTTCTGCCAGCATCGGCGATTGACTCGAAACTATTTTTGAAAGCGTCCGCCTCCCCTGCTCTCACATACAATACAAAAGATTCATCCCGATAAGGGGCAGAAAAAAGAGCGTATTCCTTACGTTTCTCGGTGATTGAAGCACCAGCAACTAAGCTCACATCGCCAGTTTCAACACGCTTTAACAGACTCATCCAGTCGTCCTGAGTAAACGATAATTTACAGTTTGCTTCTTTTGCTAGTGCCTTAATCAATTCGATGTCCAGTCCAGAAACTTGATCACCCGGTGTTAGATACATATAGGGTTCCCAAGGATCCCAGCCCATAAGTAAGTTACAGTCGGCGACTTTTGAAGTAGGTAGAGTGGTCTTTGCCTGTTTTTCTGCAGGCTTTTCTGGAGGCTTACTGCATGCGGCGATAAAGCAAATACACAAGCCAACAAAAATGGTGACGGATCGATTCATGATGCGCTCCTCGATTAGCTTTTTTACTTTTTATTGTCTAAGTGTAGTCGAGATTTCCAGAGCTGTTAAAAACCAGGCTACGCGCTTTGCGATATTCAGGTTAGATTTTTCAGATAATAAAAAAGCGCCTGAGTAGGCGCTTTTGGTTGTTCAATAGAACAGGCTATTTAAGCCAGAATTGAACTCTTAAGCTTTTTGATTGCATTCTTTTCAAGTTGCCTTACTCGCTCAGCTGAAACAGAATATTTGTCTGCTAGCTCTTGTAGAGTTGCTTTCTCTTCATCGAGCCAGCGTTTTTGCAAAATATCTTGGCTTCGCTCATCAAGTTCTTTCATTGCATTAACAAGTTTTGCTTCATGATGCTGTTGCCAATTGTCCTTCTCATAACTTTGAGCTGGATCTGCAGATCGGTCTTCTAGAAACTGTGAAGGCGAAAATTGTGCACTGTCGTCATCATCTGCCGATGGTGCATCGAAAGCCATGTCTCGTGCATTTAATCGCCCTTCCATTCGACGCACTTCTTTTTCGCTGACACCTAGGTCATTCGCGACGGCGGTCACCTCATCGTTATTAAACCAACCAAGACGCTTTTTCGAACCACGCAAGTTAAAAAATAATTTACGTTGAGCTTTTGTGGTAGCGACTTTAACAATTCGCCAGTTGCGCAGAACGAACTCATGAATTTCGGCTTTGATCCAATGGACTGCAAACGATATAAGTCTTACGCCAACCTCTGGATCAAATCGTCTTACCGCTTTCATTAGTCCTACATTCCCTTCTTGAATAAGATCGGACTGCTGTAAGCCATATCCGTTGTAGCTTCTTGCAATATGCACTACAAATCGCAAATGGGACAATACCAATTGGCGCGCAGCTTCAAGGTCTTCATTATCGCGATAACGGCGAGCTAACTCTCTTTCGTCTTCTGCGCTGAGTACAGGTATCCCATTTACTGCATGTACGTATGCCTCAATGCTTCCTTGTGGCACCGATAGCGCAAAGTTTTGAGCAGATAATTGAGTGTTCATAAGTCTCCTGTGACTCACATAACCATTCAGGGTTAATAATTAGTCTAATTTTAACATTTTGCTAAGGATTTTAGCAATCTAACGCTTAGAGTGCTAAATCGGAGCAAAGTTTCCATGTTCATAAGAATCCACTGATCTTGCGCTTTTCAACTCAAAGATCAAGGGAAATAAACACACAGTTACAATATACGAGAAAGTTAACTCGCTGGATGAGAGCCAGTCAGCACTCTATTGAAGCCAATCTCGTACTAAGTTGGTTCTATTTCTCTTATATGGCGACCTACGGAGAGCCAGCTGCCAAACAGGCCAAGCGCCGTGGCGATGCTAATAAGCTGTAGTACTTCGATAAAGCCAAGCCCAGATAATTGAAATTGACTTTCGTATAGACCAGCGAGATTCTTAACCGGATCTTTCAACCAAAATACGCTTGAGTTAACTAAAATCCAGCTGAATGTACCGGCGAAAATGCCGTACCAAAGTCCAGAATAAAGGAATGGGCGCCGGATGAAGGCATCCGTTGCTCCAACTAACTTAATAATCTGAATTTCCTCTCGCTTGTTCTGAATGGCGAGCCGTATTGTGTTTCCTACGATTAAAAGTACAGCAAGTCCGAGTAACAGGCTGAGCGCTGTTACTGCTCGTTCTGCTATGGCCATCATGCCATACAGCTTTCTTACCCACTGTAAGTCTAACTGTGCTAAGTCAACTTCTGGCCTTTTTTGCAGCTCCGCAACCAATTGTTCGGACATCTCTGGCGTACTATATGCAGCTGTAGGTGTAATAATGACCGTGTCTGGAAGCGGGTTCTCATCGAGCATAGAAAGCGCTTCGCCAAATCCTGACAATTGTTGAAATTCACTCAAGCCTTCTTCTTTCGTAATAAGAACAGCATTCGCGACTTTCTCTGAGCGCTCCAGTTCTTCTCTAAGTGTCTCAGCTTGTTGCACTGACACTTCCATTTCCAGAAATAAGGAAATTTGAGTTGCTTTATCCCAACCAGAAGAGACGGTTTGTGCATTTTTTAAAAATACGTGAAATGCAGCTGGAAGTGCTAAGGCAATAGCGAGCACTGCTATGGTCATAATGCTCGAAACGGGTGTTTTAAATAATTCTGTGAGTCCTTTGCGGCATTCAAATCCATGCTGACGAATGCCCATTTTTATACGTGAGACGAAAGTACTGCCGGTAGATTTTTGAGCGCCTTTTAACAACGAATCATGATTCACGATCGTTCTCCTTGCGCTACTTGTAAGCCATCGTGAATAAATTGCCCTTCTTTTAATGACATAACTCGATATGGCAATCGAGCGATTAGGCCAAGATCATGCGATGCGATTAGAACACTAACCCCAACTTGATTAAACTGCTCGAACAACGCCATGATTTCAGCGGAAAGTTCCGGGTCAAGGTTACCAGTCGGCTCATCAGCCAGTAGTAATGGCGGCTTATTAACCACCGCGCGAGCTATACCGACCCGCTGCTGCTCTCCTCCAGAAAGCATGATCGGATAAAGTTTTTCTTTGGAAAGTAATCCAACTTTATCTAGTGCCGCTCGAACTCGACGGCCTATTTCCCTGTGAGGATACCCGGCAATGACGAGTGGCAATGCGACATTGTCAAAAATTGTTCGGTCAAATAACAATCGGTGATCCTGAAAAATCATACCGATATTGCGACGAATGAATGGTATTTTCCGTCGCCCTACTCGACCTACGTTACGACCATCGATGATTACCTGGCCGGAAGTCGGCTTTTCCATTACACATATAAGTTTTAACAAGGTGCTTTTACCAGCGCCGGAATGGCCTGTTAAAAAAGACATTTCGCCGTTTCCGAGATTAAAGCTCACACTTCGTAGAGCTTCGTGACCGTTCGGATAGCGTTTGGAAACCTCATTAAATTGAATCATAACGCTGGTACTTTATTCCTGTTCTCTTTCGAATAATGCTTCGATGAATTCGTCTGCATCAAACACTCTTAAATCTTCTAATTTTTCACCGACGCCGATAAACCGGATGGGCTTCGGAAGCTTTCTTGCTAAAGCGAAAATTACGCCTCCTTTTGCTGTGCCATCAAGTTTTGTCAAAGTAATACCGCTTAAGGGTACGGCATTATTGAACTGTTCAGCTTGGTTAATGGCATTTTGTCCAGTGCCTGCGTCTACCACCAACATTACTTCGTGAGGGGCAGTAGCATCGAGTTTCTGCATAACGCGTTTTACCTTCTCCAGCTCTTCCATCAGGTTGCCTTTGGTATGTAAGCGACCTGCTGTGTCGGCGATAAGGACATCGACATTTTTCGCCTTGGCAGACGCTAGAGCGTCGAATATCACAGAGGCGGAGTCAGCACCTTCTTGCTGGGCAACTACTGGAATATTATTTCGCTGTCCCCACACTTGAAGTTGCTCTGTGGCTGCTGCCCGAAAGGTATCCCCAGCAGCTAGCAAAACAGAGAGACCTTGATGTTTGAGTTGTTTCGCGAGTTTTCCGATAGTGGTTGTTTTACCAACACCATTTACACCAACCATTAGAATAACAAATGGCTGGTTGAGAGAGGTGTCTATTGTGAGAGGTTGTGAAACCGGTGCGATCATTTCTCGTAAAGAATCTTTCAATCGATCCATCAGGGCTTCTGGATCTTTAAGTTCGTTGCGTCTGGTTCGCTCGGTGAGGTCTTTTATAATGACAGATGTTGCTTCCATCCCAACATCGGCCATTAACAATTGAGTTTCAATTTCCTCTAACAAATCGTCGTCGATCTGTTTTTTACCCAGTACCAAAGATGTTAACCCTTCTGCCAATCCACTTCGTGTCCGGCTTAAACCAGACTTTAATCGGCTAAAAAAACCTTGAGACTCTGGGTCTGCTTCCGGCTTATCCTGCACTTCGGGTTGCAGTTGGTGATCACTGCTTACAGTTTCATCGACATCTGGCTTGGTTTTTTTAAACCATCCAAATAAACCCTTTGACTTGTTTGTGTTACTATCTACTTTATCTGACATAACGTATCTATTGACGAAAAATTATCCAATCTTACGAGCGACGGGTGAACATAATTACCTCGCAATCCTACCATTGATTGGAACGAAGCAATAGCGAGATATTTATAATGCTCCATCAATCCAAACGTCGCCCTGCGAAAAGTTCCAAAGTTGGACAAGTGAGAATCATTGGCGGTCAATGGAAAGGTCGACGCATCAAATTCTATGAAGTGGCTGGCTTGAGGCCGACTCTCGACCGTGTTAGAGAAACTCTATTTAATTGGTTAATGTATGACATTCAAGATGCACGATGCCTTGATCTCTTCGCAGGAAGCGCCGCTTTGGGTATCGAAGCTTTATCCAGAGGTGCTGGCGAAGTCGTGTTTGTGGAAAAGAATAAACGAGCTGCCGACACAATTCACGATAATCTCAGGGAACTAAAATTTAATAATGTCAAAGTATTCAACACTAGTGCCGAAGTAGTGATGAAAAAAAATGAACATCCCTACGATATTATTTTTATTGACCCACCTTTTTATCAAGATTACTTACAGTCTTTGCTGCATAATATTAATAACGCTCAATTTTTGAAAGTTCACACGCTGATTTATGTCGAGCGGGAAAAGCATTCTGATCCAATCGAAGTACCTGATAATTGGACAACACAAAAAACCAAGCAAGTTGGTGGACTTGAATTTTATTTATTTGAAGTAAAAGAACTTAATCAGTGAAACTATCTCTTTTCCATTTTTTTGAAAATCTAACTAAGCCGTTTCCAAATCGAAAGACTCAGCAACCGCCTAAGTCTCTGATTGCGTTTTGTTGGTACCATAGTAAAGGTATGCGAAAGCCTTTACTCTTTATGTCAATTTTTACCGCTACACTTGCGATGTTGGAAGTGTATTTATTCGGCTTTGTCGGAAACTTGGTGGATTGGCTAACGGAATCTACCAAAGAAGATTTCTTTGAAAAAAATCAGAATGAATTGATTTTGTTTGGTGTTTTAACTTTATTCATATTCCCGTTACTCACCATAATCCACTCAAATTTGACTCATCAATCTTTGCTTGGAAATTTTCCAATGCAAGTCCGTTGGTTTTCGCATCGCTATTTATTGAGACAAAGTTTCGAATTCTATCAAAATGACTTCGCTGGTCGTGTTGCGACCAAAGTTATGCAAACAGCATTGTCTGTGCGTGAGACGGTGATGAAGTTACTCGATGTGATTATGTACATTGTAGTTTATTTCAGCTCAATGTTGTTTTTAGTAGGACAGTCGCATCTATATTTTAGTATATGCTTGCTAGCTTGGCTTATCATTTATGGTTGTTTCCAATATTATTTTATTCCTCGATTAAAGCGCGTTTCCGCCAAGCAAGCTGATGCACGTTCCGTGATGACGGGTCGAATTGTTGATAGTTATAGTAATATCGCTACAGTTAAACTGTTTGCACATACCGATGCTGAAGCTGACTATGCAAAAGACAGCATGGATGCTTTTTTAAAAACTGTTTATTCTCAAATGCGCTTAGTTACTCGGCTAAGTGTTTCGATACAAGTCTTGAACTACCTTTTAGTTTTTGTCATTTCACTGTTATCAATTTACTTGTGGCAAAGTAACTTAGTCTCGACTGGTGAAATTGCTGTTGCGATTGCGCTCGCATTACGACTCAATGGAATGTCGCAATGGATAATGTGGGAGATATCGAGTCTTTTTGAGAATATTGGCGCGGTAATTGATGGGATTGGAACTTTAACTAAACCACAAACAATCGTTGATAAAGCCGATGCTAAACCATTGGACGTCAAGCAAGGGAAAATAGAATTCGACCATGTTGATTTTCATTACGGAAAAACGGAAGGTGTTATCGACCAATTGAATTTATCGATTAAACCTGGTGAAAAAGTCGGTGTCGTTGGAAGAAGTGGTGCAGGTAAGTCTACTCTGGTTAATTTACTCATGCGCTTTTATGATGTCGAATCAGGTGAGATAAAAATAGATCATCAAAATATTAAAGCGGTTACTCAGGACTCGCTTCGATCGCATATAGGTATGGTTACGCAAGATACCTCATTATTACATCGTTCAGTAAGAGAAAACATTCTTTATGGCAAGCCAACTGCAACAGAAGAAGAACTTCACATTGCAATTAAAAGAGCTAAAGTCGATGAATTTATAGACCAGTTAGTTGATCCTAATGGAAAACGAGGTTTGGATGCCCAGGTGGGAGAGCGAGGTGTAAAATTATCCGGCGGTCAACGACAACGAATAGCGATTGCTCGAGTACTTTTAAAAGATGCCCCCATTTTAGTTTTAGATGAAGCGACGTCGGCCCTTGACTCTGAAGTTGAAGCTGCCATTCAGCAAAGCCTATATCAGTTGATGGAAGGTAAAACGGTCATCGCTATTGCTCATAGGTTATCAACCATAGCAGCAATGGACCGATTGATTGTTTTGGACAATGGAAAAATTATTGAGCAAGGTACTCATAAAGAGTTATTGGAGCTTAATGGTTTATATTCGCAATTGTGGCATCATCAAACGGGCGGCTTTTTGGGTGAAGATTAGTGTTGAGTTAAATAAACATCGAACCGATATTTTTTTGCGTCAATGACAAAAGAAGGTTTTAAAGGACTCAGTAACGGTGCTTTTTTAGGTCGCTTCACGACAACTCTTTTTTTTGCTACGGCTAAACTTGCTTCAAGTAAAAGAGACGCGTCTTCATCAGCACCAGAAAGTTGTTTGAATATACGCATTTCTTTTTTCACGGCCGCGGATTTGGTGCGTTGTGGAAACATGGGATCAAGATAAACTACATCTGTTGATGGCTTTTCAAGCGCAGTCAAATATTCAATACTATTTTTGTAAATGACTCGCCATTGTTTTACTTCTAATGAAGAGTTGTTACATTTTAATCGCTCGACAGCATCTTGCAGTAACAAATAAATTATCGGTTGGCGTTCCAGAGAAACAACATGACAACCCAGCGAACTGAGAAAAAAAGATTCTCGTCCCATTCCGGCGGTTGCGTCTATCACTGACAGTTCATTTGAACCTTTCATACCAATTGCTTTTGCTAGTGGTTCTTTGGTTCGTCCTCCGTGCTTGAGCCGATACAGCAGGTCCGGTTCATTAAAGTCGAAGCAAAGATTGAAGTTCTGACCGTCTAATATCCCGACTAGAGACAATCCGTTTATCAGGCGTCTAAGTTGCCAATGGCAATCACTAATCGGATCTGACGAAACGCCCAGGTAAAAATTTTGAGAAATTATGCTATCAGCAACCAATGTTTCATCATTGGTCGAAATGACGAGGTTAGTCATAATACAATTAATGGGCAAATCCAGAGTTTACCATTCACCCATCAGGTTGTATTGGGTTACTGCTTAGCTATTGTTATATCGCAGCCACTTATCTTGCATTTTTCTTCGTGACCATCGACAAATCCATCAATGTAAGCTTCTTCATCAAAATTATCTGGCGTACCGCCATTAATCATATGATAATTTGAGCGCCAATTTCGGGTGTAACCATTAAGACCTTCAGAAAATCCTAGCTTGTACCAATTAGTGCTTTTGCTCTGATTTTGATGCCAACTGCTACAGCCACTTAAACAACATAAAAAACTAACCACTAAATACAGTTTTTTCACCTTCGAGTTCGCTCCTTATTGAACTTATAAAAACTTTATAGCACAGCAAATTGTGATGTCTATCACAAATTGTGATTTTTTGGTGACATTATTGTTATTTGACATACCAACTGGTCTGTTTATATAATTTTCGGCCTAATTTACAACGTCCTCACTACAGCTTGGAGAGCTCGAATGAATCCCTCAAAAACAGTTCGTTACGCTAACTGGATTGTAAAATGGCGCTGGGTGGTTATCGCACTCTCGCTATTGAGTGTTGCCGTAATGTTATCCGGGTTCACAAAACTAGATTTTAAAAGCGATTACCGCATTTTCTTCTCAAAAGAAAATCCAGAGCTAATTGCTTTCGAGTCCATGCAAGACACCTATTCGAAAGCCGATAATGTGATGTTTGTTATCAAGCCTAAGCAAGGATCGGTATTTACTCGAGAAACGCTTGAGTCGATAAAGTGGCTCACAGAAGAAGCATGGCAAACTCCGCTCTCAACTCGAGTAGATTCTATAACAAATTTTCAATACACCTACGCAGAGCAGGACGATTTAATTGTAGAAGATTTAGTGCCAACGCCTGACTCATTATCTGAGGAAGATTTAGAGAGAATTGGCGACATTGCGGTATCCGAACCCCTGTTGGTTAATCGTTTGATTGCCAAAGATAAGCAAACCACTGCAGTGAATGTTACCGTTGAAATGCCAGATGACCCGCAAACTGCAGAAGAAAAACAAGCGGTAATGACGATTGCAAAATTCTCGCGAGATCTGGCTCAGCAGTTGCGAGAGCAAAATCCAAACTTGGAAGTTCGGCTCACTGGAATGGTGATGATGAATGTATCTTTTCCAGAGGCAACTATCAAAGACCTTTCTTCGTTACTGCCGATAATGGCATTTGTCGTCGTGCCACTTTTCATGTGGTTTATGGTGCGCTCAACAAGTGGTGTTGTTACTTCCATATTTTTAAATTTATTTTCTATTCTTGGAGCTTGGGGGATTTTCTTCTGGTTAGGAGGATATTTAACGGGCCCGGCAATGAGCACTCCGATTGTTATTCTCACAATGGGTGTTGCTGATGCGGTACATATTTTGGTGAGTTTCTATCAACAAATGCGCAAAGGTGATACGAAACAACAAGCCATGGTTGAATCGTTGCGTATTAACATGCAGCCGGTATTTTTGACTAGCATTACCACGGTTATTGGTTTCCTAAGTATGAATGCGTCAGATGTTCCGCCATTACAGGATTTTGGTAACATTGTGGCAATTGGCGTTGCGTTGGCTTTTGTTTATTCAGTTACGTTTTTACCTGCGCTAATGATGGTTTTACCTGTCAAAGTTTCAGAAAAAGAACCAAAAGCGTATCACTGGATGGATCATTTTGGCGATTGGGTAATTAACAAACGTAAGGTTCTTTTACCGGTTGTTGCTCTCATATCAGTTGGTGCAATTGCGTTTATTCCCAACAATCAATTAAATGACGAATTTGTTAAATACTTTAGTAAGGAAGTTCCGTTTCGTGCCGATACTGATTTTACCAACGAGCATCTGACCGGAATTTACAATGTTTTTATTTCGGTTAAAACCGGTGAGAGTAATGGAGTATCCGATCCAAGTTATTTAAAAACTTTAGAAAGTTTTGTAAACGCGGCAGAAAAATGGCCTGAAGTTAGGCACACAGAATCGATTACCGACATCATGAAGCGTCTTAATAAAAATATGCACGCTGATAATGAAGATTATTATCGGTTACCAGAAGAAAAAGACTTAGCTGCACAATATCTTTTGCTGTATGAAATGTCTTTACCACAAGGTCTTGATTTAACCAATCAAATTAATCTTGATAAGTCATCAGTGCGTGTTGGATTAACTTTATATAACTTATCATCCAATGAACTTTTAGTCCTAGAGCAAAAAGTTGTGGATTGGTTTAGTAAGAATGCTAAACAATATGATATTGATGTTGCCAGTAGTAATCTTATGTTCGCTCATATTGGTGAGCGTAATATAAAGAGTAGTTTAGGCGGCACCGCTATAGCACTCATCTTAATTTCTATAATATTAGTTTTTGCTTTACGTTCGTTAAAACTTGGTGCTTTGAGCTTAATTCCTAACTTACTGCCTGGAGCTATTGCTTTCGGACTTTGGGGGCTATTAGTTGCTAATGTAGGAATGGGTCTGTCTGTTGTAGTTGGTATGACGCTCGGTATAGTTGTCGACGATACGGTTCATTTTTTAAGTAAATACTTACGCGCTCGCCGAGAAAAAAACCTTTCTCCAGAAGATGCCGTTCGTTATGCATTTCAAACTGTAGGTATGGCTCTAACGGTAACGACAATTGTTTTGGTTGCCGGGTTTTATATTATGACGCTGTCTACCTTCACTATGAATTCAGAGATGGGCATGATGACCGCAATGACAATTGCGATTGCTTTGCTTATTGACTTTTTATTACTTCCACCATTACTGATTAAACTAGAGGAAAAACAACATGCAAAAAGTGTTACTAACGCTCAGCTTGCTGACCCTTCTACCCCTTAGCATACAAGCGCAAACCGCGGAAGAAAAAGGCTTAGAAATTGCTCAAGAAGCCGAACGTCGAAATACAGGTTGGGAAAACTCAAAAGCTAAAATGGTGATGACACTAATTGGTAAAAGTGGTGACACCAGTAGCCGCCAAATAAGAGTTCAGTCCCTTGAGGTAAAAGATGACGGAGACAAAAGTTTAACTATCTTTGATGAACCGAAAGATGTAGAAGGCACAGCTTTTTTATCGTTTTCTCATGCGACAAAAGCAGACGAGCAATGGTTGTATTTGCCAGCACTTAAACGTGTGAAGAGAATTTCTTCAAGTAATAAGTCAGGTCCTTTTATGGGCAGTGAGTTTTCTTTTGAGGATCTCTCTTCGTTTGAAATTGAGAAGTACACTTATAAATACCTGCGCGATGATACTGTAGACGGACAGCAAGTGTTTGTTGTTGAAAGCTATCCAACTTATGAGCATTCAGGTTACACGCGACTGATAAATTACATCGATCAAAAAGAATATCGTATTTTGAAAACTGAGTATTATGATCGTAAAGATGCGTTACTCAAAACTCTCGTTAATACAGATTTTAAGCAATTTTTGAATCAGTATTGGCGTGCGCACAAAATGACTATGGATAATCATCAAAAAGGAAAGAGTACGGTTTTAGATTGGAGCAATTACGAATTTAAAACCGGTGTCGATGAAGGTGACTTTAGTAAAAATGCACTAAAGCGAATTCGTTGATTCACGAAAAGTTTAGAGTTGTTAAGAGGTAACAAACGATGGTCAGTCGTAATCCAAATCAAACACGTCGCGCCATTTTGGATGCTGCTCTGGAAGAGATTCATTTACGTGGTTTTCAGGGCATGCGCGTCGAGCATATTTTGCAACGGACGGGACTGACAAAGGGCGCGCTTTACCATCATTTTACCAATAAGATGTCGATTGGTTATGCAATTGTTGATGAAATTCTAGGACAGGATGTTATGGAACGTTGGGTAGGACCTCTTAGTGATTCGAGTAATCCAGTATTAACGATAATTGAAATTTGTGAGAAAGAGCGAGCTGGCAGAACCGCTGAAGAAATTGAGAAAGGATGCCCAATCAATAATTTAAGTCAGGAAATGTCTCCGATAGATGAGGGGTTTCGAGAGCGCTTGGAGCAAGTGTACCGTCAGTGGACTAGCGCAATTGCTGAAGCATTAAGCAGAGGTCAGAAAACCGGCGTTATACGAGCAGATGTCGAACCTGCGAAAATTGCTAAGTTCCTATTGGCCAGCTTACAAGGAATTATTGGCGTGGCTAAATGCTGTAAAAGTGAACAGATGCTGGATGATATGGCTGATTGCATGCGATCTTATTTGTTGCAGTTATTAAATGCTGACTCGGTCCAAAGGGCAGTTTAATTGGAACTTAGAATAGGCTTGGCAAGTTTGAATACAACACTTAAAGACTAATATTGAGAATTCCAGGCAAAAAAAAGCCCTGCTGTGCAGGGCAAGTCTCTCATTTTAAAACCTAAGAGTAGGTGCAAACACCTTTTAAAAACAACAATTTAAGTTCAACCAAAGGGATAAATTCAAACTTACAATATATGACCATGGGCATTACAAATAAGTTCAAAATATTTTTCAAATTCCTCTAATTCGATAAATCTTTGAAGCCTTGAGCTTCTCCCATGCTCTCAGTGATTTTACGTCGGGAGATTCGAATTCAAAGGGCTTAGAAAGGTTACAGGCCACTTTTATATCAATTCTGCCTTGATGAAACTGACGTTTTGAGCCGCTTTTTACGGCTGATTCCACTGAAGCTTGTTGCATCCTGCGTCCTACTTTATCCAATCACTACTCAATTACTATATCTTGGTTTGAGGTTTCGGTGCGTAAGCTTCTATCAAGACTGCATGTAAGCGATCTCTCAAATTTCATCAAAAAGACTTTTTTGTGCCACCTTTGGTCATAACCAATCGTTGATTTAATTGCTATGATGAATTGAGTAAAAAAATTAGGAAGGACTGTGTTATGGGGCGCATAAAGCTTTTGGGGTTGGTAATTGGCCTGGTATTCTTGTTTACAGGGTGTGATAACAATAAGGATGCATCAAAGCGATCGGGTGAACTCCAATCGAAGGAGCAAAATATTCAAGCTCCTAGTTCTAAGGATTATTCTTCTCCGCTAATTGAACAATCCAAGCGTGACCAGCTGGCAGAAGATTATTCGGCAACCCCTTTCAAAGTGATACGAATCGCGGAGCAAACTTATGATCAAGGGCCGGCTTTGGCTGTCACTTTTTCTGTCCCGATTGACCCTCAATTAAGCTTGGCAAAATTTATCCAGTTGTCTGATGAAAAAAATCAACCTGTGGCGGGCGACTGGATTCTGGGTGAGCAGCTAAACGTCGCTTATTATCCGTTTATTGAACCTAATACCCAGTATCGAGTAAAAGTTCTGAGTGGACTTCCGGCGATTAATGGTCGGCTACTTGAAAAAGAAGACGCTCAAACTATCAAAACTCAATCAAGCCAGCGTAATGTGCGTTTTACCAGCCATGGTTCACAATTATCTCTCGCATTGTCCGATGGTCTCTCCATTGAAGCGATTAATGTTCCTGCTGTCGATATTGATTTTCACCGAGTTACAGAACAAGGTTTGTCTCAGTTCATTAATGATTATCTTGGTAATAACTATTATGAACTCCGGCGGCTCACCACTTATGCCGAACTAGTTTTTAGCGGTCGTTATGATTTGAATTACACACCGAATCGAAGACGCAGTTCTTTAATTTCATTACAAGGAATTGAGCCCCTGGAGCAACCTGGTATCTACATTGCCGTAATGAAGGGCGCGGGTGAATACCCATATGAATATCAGGTTACCTGGTTTTCAATCAGTGACCTAGGCTTTCAAACTCGACAATTGGCACAACAAACCATTGGATTTGTTCATAATGTTGAAAATGCTAAGCCCGTTTCTGACGTTCAAGTTCGGCTGATTAATCGACAGGGAAAGTTACTGAGTCAAAAAAGCACTAATGCCGAAGGATTTGTTGAGTTTGGAAGTGAGGTTTCAGAAGCTGCGTTAGCGGTGGCGCAAAAAGATCAGCACTTCAGTTTGGTTAAGCTGAATTCACCGGCTATGGATCTCACTGAATTTGGTATCCGAGGACGAGAGCAACGACCATTAGAGTTATTTCTTTACAGTGCGCGAGATCTCTACCGACCAGGCGAAACAATTACCATCAGTGGATTACTGCGCGACAATGATGCGCGCTTAATAGATGAGCAAAGCGTAAAGGTGGAAATAAAACGGCCAGACGGTAGAGTGTTTCAGTCGTTTACCTGGCGTGGTGATAAAGATTCATATTATCAACATGACTTTACTCCACCTAAAAATACCCTCACTGGAGAATGGCGATTTATTGCGACACTCGGTAACAAAGACCAGTTTGATTACCGGCTGCAAGTTGAAGACTTTTTACCAGAACGAATGAAGTTATCCCTTCAGCAAGAAAAAGATGTTATTGCACGAGTACAAAAGTTGAAAATAGATATTCAAGGCGATTATTTATACGGCGCTCCAGCTGCTAATAATCGTGTTGAAGCCTTTGTCACTTCACGTCAAGCTCGTACAATTTCAGAAAAATATAAAGAGTTTATTTTTGGTGTCGAAAATTATCGAGAATATGATTCTGATCGCGCTCTACCAGCTATTAAATTGAATGACAAAGGATTTGCCACAATTGAATTGGAAAACTTTTGGATCACTGCAAAGCAACCATTAAGACTTAACACCAGAGTCAGTTTATTTGAGTCTGGTGGTCGGCCCGTGTCTCGAAATATTGATACTTTTGTTTGGCCGGCTGATGAGCTTGTAGGTGTTAGACCAACTTGGGAGGGAGACATTGCGACACCACAAAGTGATGCCACAATCGAGCTTATCAATCTTGACCAAAATGATAACTTGCAATCGAGAGATGACCTTACGGTTACTCTAATTCGCGAAGATGCTTCTTACTATTGGCAATGGAATGACGGATGGAGCTACCAGACCAATGATAGAAATGTTCCGGTTATGACGCGCGTGATATCTTTAGAAAAAGATCAACGTTTTGTTATGGCATTACCTGTTGAGTACGGACATTACCGTGTAGAAGTCACGGACCGTCAACAAAACCTTTTAAGCAGTTACAAATTTTTTGCTGGTTGGCGTTGGGACCGAGCTGCAGAAGGATCAATGGGACGACCTGATATAGTCGAACTCAAATGGGACAAGCAAGCTTATGAACCAAATAGCACCGCAAAACTTAGCTTGAATTCACCTTACGATGGGACTGCAGTAATAACCGTCGAGTCAAATCAACTTTTGTGGCAAAGCGTCGCGGAAGTAAAAAATAATACCGCTGTTATTGATATTCCAATCAATCAAAATTGGCAACGCCATGATATTTATGCAACTGCCAATGTCATTCGAGCAGGTGAAGCCAAAAACAAACATTTGCCTAAAAGAGCATTTGGGTTGCTACACCTTCCATTGGATCGAAGTGAACGCTTTTTGGACGTGAGCTTAACTGTTCCCGAAAAAATGTTGCCAGAAACAGAACTGACTACCAAAGTACAAGTAACTGGTGCAAAAAGTGATGATGTGAGTATAACGCTTGCTGCAGTTGATACAGGTGTTTTAAGTATCAGCAACTTTAAAGCTCCGAAACCTTTTGACTGGTTTTTTGAGCCCAGAACTTACACTTCGGAAATCCATGACACCTGGGGAAAATTAATCGAACAATTAACCGATAAAACCGCGCGATTAAGATTTGGTGGTGACGGTGATCAAGAGTTGAGTCGTGGTGGCGACGCTCCTGTCAGTGATGTTCAGATTGTCAGCCTATTTTCAGGAAAAATTTCTTTAGATGATAAAGGTGAAGCTGAAATACGGTTGCCTGTGCCCTACTTTAATGGCGAACTTAAACTGATGGCCGTGGCTTTTAGCGATAATGCCTATGGGCATAAGGAACAAACGATTAAAGTTGCAGCTCCATTAGTAACTACCATTAGTACTCCAAGATTTTTAGGTTACGGTGACAAAACTCAAGCGACCTTTGAGTTACGTAATATGACTGATAAACCGATGGCACTAGAATTAGTTGCTCAGAGTTCGACAGAGTTAGGCGAAGAAAATATAACGTCCTCAGTTAACTTGGAGCCTGAGGAAAAACATATTGTTCAACTGCCTCTGTCGGGTGAAGCGTCCGCTGGTTCTGGTCAAATAAATTTAACTGTTGAACAACTTAATGTGCCTGAACTGGAAAAAGTTTCGTTGGCTCGTCAGTGGATCTTGGGTTTGCGTTCGCCTTATGCTGCAGAATGGCGTCAATTCGATGCAGTTATCAAGTCGAATGAAACATATCAACTGCCCAAAGACTTTAACCAGGGACTTGCTGTTAGCGCACAACATTTGCTGATGAGCGTATCGCCTCGCCCTCCTTTTAATGCATCGGAACATTTACAATCCTTGATGCAATACCCTTATGGATGTCTGGAGCAAACAACCAGTCGAGCATGGCCATTATTGTTAGCGAGTGATGAACAATTATTCAAATATGATACGACTTCCGATAAACGAGTTGCGCGTGACCGTATGAAGTTAATTAATGATGCAATCGCTCGAATTTTATCGATGCAGCGCGGCGATGGTAGTTTTGGCTTATGGAGCAATCAGAGTAATGAAAATCATTGGTTAACGGTTTTTGCTAGCGACTTTTTACTTAATGCTAAAACCTTTGGGTTTAGTGTCGACGCGAATGCGATTGATCGGGCGATGAAACGATTACAGCGTTATTTAACCACAAGAAATAAAATGTGGTCAGAGAATCAGCATTATTCAAGTTGGCCAGATCACTATCACGTTTCTTATCGAGCTTATGCTGCTTATGTTTTGGCAAAACACCAACAACTCCGACTTGGTGATGTTCGCAGTCTATACGATAATTATCACAAAGATGCCAAAACCAGTTTACCGTTAGCTTATTTAGCAATTGCATTGGAAAAAGCGGGTGATAATCGTCGAGCAGCTGAAGCTTGGTCGCAAGCATTAACGCCAACAGAACGAGAACAAGGGTATGCTGGCGATTATGGTTCGGCAATTCGTGATCTCGCATTGACGACGGCACTGGCGACACAAAGTCAATTAGTTAAAGATCCTTGGGCGTTAATTTTCACTCTGCGGGATCAATTGAAAAACCGACGTTGGTTATCGACGCAGGAGCGATTTGCTTTATTTAGTTTGGCACAACAGTTTTCTAGCTCAGATAAAACTGAATGGACAATGGAAATTGAAAAGCAAAATGATAAAGAATTAATCACTAGCACTCAAGATTGGATAGCTCATTTTATGGAACAGGAGATCCCAGCTTCCTTAAAAGTTAATAATCAATTTGAAAAGCCTTTATATTTAAGCGCTAAAGTACAAGGGTATCCTACTTCGCCTCCTAAACCAGAATCTAAAGGAATTAAAGTTAAACGAACCTTTTATCGGGAAAATGGTTCAGTCGCGGATCTGTCAAAAATTCAAACGGGTGACTTGGTGATTGTTCGTGTTGATGTTCAAGCTGATCAAAGCGAGCGGATTCCAGAAGGTCTCATTGTCGAATTGTTACCTGCTGGGTTTGAATTAGAAAATCAAAATCTGGAAGCCGCGGTTAAGATTGACCAAATGAAAGTTGGTGATCGAACGATTGAGCAGTGGCTTGCAAACGCTCCGATAGCTCATCAAGAATTTCGAGATGATCGTTATGTGGCTGCCATTTCACTTTTTTCTAATCGAGAGACAACGGTATTTTACTTAGTTAGAGCGGTTACGCCTGGCACTTTCAAGGTTCCACCTTCACAAGTTGAAGATATGTATCGTCCTTATTTAAGAGCGATAGGTGATTCAACAGAATGGTTAACCATCTCTCCAAAGTAATGGGTTATTTAATTGATCGCTATTTAAAATGAAGGAAATATTGCAGTTAAAAACTCAAACAAAACCGCCAGTCAAATTTATGAGGAATTGGCTGGCAAGAACGTTTAAGTTTTTATTTTTTATTATATGTTTAACGACAGTTACTTTTTTTGTTCTGGATAAATGGTTTCCGTTTCAATTTCCGAATGAAGAATCCTACGCGCAAGTTGTAGTGGATAATAATGGTCAGCCACTCAGAGTGTTTGCCGATAAAAATGGCGTGTGGCGATATCCCGTTACTGTGAAACAGGTATCGCCGTTTTATCTTGAAGCGTTAATTGAATATGAAGATAGATGGTTTTATTTTCATCCTGGAGTAAATCCTTTAGCACTTTTTCGTGCTATCGGCCAATGGGTTTGGTATGGAAAGCCAGTGTCCGGAGGATCGACTATTACGATGCAGGTAGCTCGATTATTTCATCCTCATAGTAAATCGGTCAGTGGAAAGTTATATCAGATTTTTCGAGCTTTGCAACTAGAGTGGCATTTGTCGAAACAAGAAATACTTACTTTGTATTTAAATCATGCCCCATTTGGGGGGCCGATTGAAGGTGTACAGGCGGCAAGTTTTAGTTATCTGGGAAAGTCAGCCAATCAATTAACACGTGCCGAGGGCGCATTACTTTCAGTGTTACCTCAATCACCTTCTCGACTGCGTCCCGATCGATTTCCCGAAAGAGCTGAACAAGCACGTAACAAAGTAATGAATCGATTACGGGAATTTAATGTTTGGACTGACTTAGAACTGCAAGATGCATTTAAAGAACCTGTTATAGCGCAGTACAATATTGCACCCAATGAAGCACCATTGCTTGCACGTCATCTTATTCAACAACTTCCTAAACAGCGAGTGATTCATTCGACAATTGATCGCGATTTACAATTAACACTGAGGCAATTACTTCGTGATTACATTGAATCGTTTCCTAAGCAAACGTCAGGTGCCATATTAATCGCAGAAAATAAAACATCCGAAATTAAGGCCTATCTTGGTAGTGCAGATTTTTCAAATAATGATCGTTATGGACACATCGACATGATCCGGGCAACTCGATCTCCTGGCTCAACTTTGAAACCCTTTTTGTTTGGTATAGGAATCGATCAGGGAATCATTCATGAGCAATCAATGTTGCTCGATGTGCCTGCTAACTTTTCTGGTTATCGACCGGAAAATTTTACCAAAGGATTTTCTGGAATCGTTTCTGCACGAGAAGCATTGCAGCGTTCATTAAATGTTCCGGCTGTGCAGTTGCTTGACGCAATTGGTCCTCATGAGTTTTACACTAGACTGGCTCAAACGGGATTAGTGTTACAACTTCCTTCTGACAGTAAACCAAATCTTTCGATGATTCTTGGTGGAGCTGGTACAAATTTATTGCAACTGGTCACAGCTTATTCTTCATTGGGTCGGGAAGGTATGGTTCAGCCACTTAAGTTATATCATTCATCTTCTGTCAAAGACACGATACCAAGAAAGTTACTGTCACCCGGTGCCGCATGGATCATCGGTGATATATTGCGTGAAGTTTCACTGTCGGACCTTCCTGGATCGCTTGCACAAAACTCAACTCAAAAAATTGCTTTTAAAACAGGAACATCTTATGGCTTTCGCGACGCTTGGGTAATCGCGGTCAACTCCGACTTTACAATTGGTATTTGGCTTGGTCGACCAGACGGCACACCCTTGCTGGAAAACTCTGGTAGAAACAACGCAGTTCCTCTATTGCGAAGAGTGTTAATGCTGTTACCGAAACCAAATACAGCTATAACCCGGCCAAACAACATTGCGAAAGAAATAATTTGTTGGCCTCTCGGCAGCGTTAGACATTCCCAACAAGACAATTGGTGTCGAAAGTCAAAACAAGCCTGGTTACTTGATGGAGTAGCGCCGGTAAGTTTAAAAGAACCTTTGATGCAGCCGTGGTCGAGCTATATTGCAACGCTTCTGCTTGATAAACAGGGGCAACGAGTGTTTCCCGATTGTGTATCGGAAGCAACTTCGAGCAAAACCATAGCATTGTGGCCAGTTTCCGCGGAACCTTGGTTGCCAATCTTTGAACGAAGAGAGCGTTTGTTACCTAAAATCTCGACCTTGTGTAAGTCCAACAATATTTCGAGTCAACTCACAATTGAAGGTGTATTGGCAAAGTCGATACTCTACCGATTGCCGAATCAATCGGGACCTATCTCGATTAATTTGCTCGCTGTTGGAGCTCAGGGCGACGTTAACTGGTTTTTAAATGGAGAGTATTATGGTCGTACGGAAACAAAACATGAATTGGAAATGCAATTGACAGGCATTGGACCACAACGAATTAACGTTATTGATAGTTCCGGTCAATTGGTAGAAACCGAGTTTACCGTCGCTCGATGATCAAATATTGCACTGCAACGATATTGAAACTTGCTATTTAAGCTAACCTATTGATTTATATCATTATATGAGACATTTATTTAACGTGAATTAAAAACCATTGTTTTAATAACGAATTTTGATAATTTCAGTCGTACATAAAAATAAGTAAATTAATAGAATGAGGTAGGAAATGCTCGACACAATTATCGCAGTTGCGGTCGCCGCGAGCATAATGGCTCTTTATCAAGGTTTTCGCGGGGGCTTTGAGTATTTAAATCAATCTCGCTTAGAGGCAAAAGCAAACTTAATGACTGCGCCGCGTTGGTTGCAAGGTCTTATGTTAATTGCTTTAAGCGTGTTGGTTGCAGAAATTATTTATGTGTGGATGACTCAGGTTTGGTTGGTTGCGCTGGCTATCACTGTTGGGACAATGATGGTATCCGTTTCAATCAAAATGCTATTCATGCCACGCAGTGAGAGTGAATTTTATCAGCGCGTTTTTGAGCGAGCCTGAACGAATAGGTAGATAAATTCAGTAATAACAATAATTTAAAATAATAAGATGTTTCAGGGCGAGTTTATTCTCGCCTTTTTTATGCCTATAGTATTTTCACTGAGCGAATGATTTAAATGTGAAGGTTATAAGGGTTAGAGCATTCATTTCATGTCCACTAACAAAACACAACCTAATGATAATAGCGTCGACGAATATTTGAGTCGGATAAAGCCCGAAGGCCGCCGAGAAGACGCCATTGAAATATGCGATCTACTTAATAAGTTAACGGGCCAGCCTCCAATAATGTGGGGTAGCTCAATAGTTGGATTCGGTACCTATCGATACCAATACGCTTCTGGTCGCGAGGGTGACTGGATGCGTACAGGATTTGCTGCAAGAAAAAACGATTTAACGATTTATATAATGTCAGGATTGGAACAGCATAAAAAATTATTAAAGGGATTGGGGCGTTTTAAAACGGGAAAATCTTGCTTATACATAAAGTCGTTAGACGATATCGATCAATCATGTCTTATTGAGCTGATTGAAGCGTCGCTTGAGTATATGAGACAAAAGTACCCCGATTAGTGTGACTCTTTTAGTGAATATACATTACTTGATAGCTGTAATAAGCAATGGGTGCTGCAATGAGAAATACTAACCAATTTATCCAGATAACGGGCTTTTTCCAGTGTCGAAAACTGAAGTAAGCAACCATAGGAAGCATTAAAATAACGGCAATAGTTGATAACAAATAATACTTCGCTGCTTTGCCGATGCCCGCAAGAACAAACCCAACGATAATTGGAATGCCGGCCTTTTTGTCATGAATCATAGAATAAAAAACGATTAGTCCAAGGGCTAGTGCTGCTGCCGCTGCGCTAATAGCGAATAAAATTCCCCAGTTGCTAAACTCTTCAGGTGTCATAAAAGAACGTCTTATTTTTCGATGAACAGTTGCATTATACCGGGTATTAAGTGTTAAATCCCACCGAAGTCTGAACAAGAAGCTGGTTTGACGTTATGTCTGAAGAGTTAAAACAAGCGATTAATCAAGTCATGCCATTTGGTAAATATCAGGGACGTAAGTTGTTGGAATTGCCAGAGCCGTACTTGGTCTGGTTTCAACAAAAGGGTTTTCCGAACTCCAAACTTGGCCGTCAGCTGGCACTGATCTATGAGGTCAAATTAAATGGGCTAGAAGCAATGCTAAAACCTCTACTGCATTCAGCTGATTCGACTGCACCAAATTCAACCAAGGGAATTTCATGACTATCTGGGTTGACGCTGACGCGTGTCCGCGTCCAATAAAAGATATCATCTGTCGAGCGGCCATTCGCACACAAACCGAATGTTTGTTTGTGGCCAATCAATCAATTTCTTTGCCAAACTCTCCACTCTTAAAGTCGATACAAGTCATGGCAGGTTACGATGTCGCCGATAACGAAATAGTCAATCGCAGTAATGCTGGTGATCTTGTGATAACCCAAGATATTCCGCTAGCAGCAGAGCTGGTAGAGAAAGCAGTTTTCGTTTTGACGCCTAGAGGAGAATGGCTCAACTCTAATAATGTCCGTCAACGGTTAATGATGCGAGATTTTAATGAGACGTTACGTGCTAGTGGTATGCACTCTGGCGGACCCAGTCCACTCAATCAAAAGGATCGAATGGCATTTGGCAATCAATTGGATAGCTGGTTAGCAAGGCATAAACCAAAAAAATAAAGGCGGCTTTTATAGCTAGTCTGTTAGAAGAGCTTATGCATAATTTTATAAAGAGGCGCCAACCGACGATAAAGCTTACGATAAACGCCATGGTACATTGAGTCGTAAAGTTTTACGTTTTCTTGCTTCGGCATAATCGGTTGTTCGAAATGACACATACTCTCTATAGCACTTGCATAATTTGGGAATAATTGTTGATTAACCGCAATATTAATTGCCGCACCTAATCCAGAGGTCTCGAATGTTTTTGGGCGAATCACAGGTAAATTAAAAATATCCGCCGTGATTTGTAAAGCCGTTGAACTTTGCGACCCTCCGCCAGAGACGAAAATTTGTTGAATAGCTAAGCGATTTCGACGCTCCATTTTTTCTTTACCATGGCGTAACCCAAAAGCGATCCCTTCAAGTAATGCTCGGTAAATATGGGCTTTGGTGTGAGCGTCTGTAAAACCTATTATTGCACCTCTTGCTTCTGGACCAGGATATCGGACGCCTGGGCTCCAATACGGTTGAAGCATTAGCCCATTTGCACCCGGATCAATATTTGCGGCTTGTTGATCGAGTAGTGTTTCCGTTGAAAGTTCACGAAGAGCAGCCTCACTGGATTCTTGGTGAGCAAATTGATCTTTAAACCAACTAACCATCCAAAACCCACGGTGAATTTGGTACTCACAGGTGTAGTGAGCGGGTATTGCAGATGGGTAAGGAGGAAGGTAACGCATTGGCTCGCGATACTTTTTGGTTACAACATTAAAAGTAGCTGTGGTGCCGTAACTGACCTGTCCAACACTCTCATTTAATAAGCCACAACCGAGTGTTTCGCATGCTTTATCAGCGGCTGAAGCAACAATTGGTAAGCCTTCAGGAAGACCGGTTTGTTGGGCAGCCGACTTTGTGACTTTTCCTAGTGTTTCACCAACAGTGACAAGTTCGGGTAAAAGATCTTTTGGAATGGGACAGGCCTTACTTTTCCATGAATTAATGTTAGCCCATCGTTGTTTTTTATAGTCGAAAGGAAGATAACCGACTTGAGCACCAATAGAATCTTTAAACTCGCCACTTAAGTGGAAATGAAAATAACCGGACAACAGCAAGCACTTATGAGCTCTGGACAGAACATCAGGTTGATGTTGTCGCATCCAGTTAATTTCGGCATCTTGCATAAACTCATTAACAGTATCGGACACACCCGCAACTTTAAATACTAAACGCCAATACAATGGCAAAGTTGGAACTATGGTGGCACGTCTTTGATCCATCCAGGTTATCGCAGGTCTTAATGGTTCGCCTTTTTGATCGACATACAGTACGGTTGCTCTTTGGGTGGTAACTGAAACACCACAAATACTCGATGGAGAAATTACCTTTTGCTGCCAAAGCTTTTGGCATACGCGACAAAGTGAGTCCCAAAAAAAATGTCCATGTTGTTCAATCCATCCTGGGTTGTCACTAAAGTAGTTATCAAGGGCCACTTGGCTTTTTGCAAGCAAGTTTCCGTTACGATCGAATACTAGTGCTCTAACAGATTGAGTTCCGCAATCGATCGCAAGCAAAAGTTTATCTTTACTATTTATTGCTGTGTCAGAGTTATTTGATACGCTCATTGCGCGCTGGTCATGCCATTTTTAAATTATTTTGAGCATAGCAAAAAGGCTCCACCAATGGCGAGAGCCTTTTTAGCTGACCTTAGGTTATAAGGTAAATGGATAGTTTAAGCCGCAATGCCTGAATGTCGTAACAAGGGCTCAATACTTGGTTCACGACCGCGAAAGTTTTTAAATAACTCCATCGCAGGTTGTGAGCCGCCCTTTTCCAATATATGCTGTTTGAATGCTTCGCCACTTTCACGACTGAAAATGCCGTCTTCTTCAAACTTACTAAACGCATCGGCACTCAATACTTCTGCCCATTTGTAGCTGTAATAACCTGCAGAATAGCCACCAGCAAAAATATGAGAAAATGAATTTTGAAAACGGTTCCACTGCGGTGGCGTAATCACTGCGACATTACTACGCACAGTATCGAGCACTGTTTGAATATCGACAGGTTTTGCAGGGTTGTCGTTAGAGTGAATGTGCAAATCAAATATCGAAAATTCGAGTTGTCTTACCATCATCATTGCTGACTGAAAGTTTTTTGCCGCTTGCAGTTTGTCTCGTAAATCATCGGGAAGGGGTTCCCCTGTTTCATAATGACCGGAAATGACTTGCAGTCCTTCTTTTTCATAACAAAAATTTTCCATAAACTGACTGGGTAGCTCAACAGCGTCCCATTCAACTCCATGAATACCACTGGCACTTAGGTAATTCACTTTCGTCAGCATATGATGTAAACCGTGACCAAATTCGTGAAACAATGTGACCACTTCGTCGTGCGTTAATAATGCAGGTTTGTTGCCGACAGGAGGATTAAAATTACAGGTTAAAAACGCAACGGGTTTTTGTTGACCTCCGTCTGGCAAAATAAAGCGACTGCAATAGTCTGCCATCCAGGCTCCACCACGCTTTCTTGAACGAGCAAATAGGTCAACATAAAATCGTGCAATCTGTTCACCATTGGAATCTTGAAGTTCAAATAATTGAACGTCTTGGTGCCACTTATTTACCTGATCGGTAATCTCTTTTACCTGCACTCCGAATAACTGTTCGGTAATATTAAACAAACCCTTTTGAACTTGTTTCACAGGAAAGTAAGGTCGCAGTTCTTCTTGCGACACGGCGTATTTGTGTTGTTTGAGTTTTTCACTGGTGTAGGCAACATCCCATGCTTGTAGATCATTTATGTTGAGTTGGGTTTTTGCAAACTCTTTTAAATCTCCGAGTTCTTGTTGGGCTTGCGGTTTTGATTTATCTGCAAGGTCACTCAAAAAATCTAAAATTTGCTTAGGTGCTTCGGCCATTTTTGAAGCGATCGACAGCTCGGCGTAATTTGAAAAACCTAGGATTTGAGCAAGCTCGAGTCGCAGTGCCAGAATTTCATTCATGATTGGCAGATTATCGTACTTTGCTGAATCACTCAGTTCCGATGCTCGTGTCGAATAGGCTCGATAAACTTCTTGTCGTAAGTCTCGATTATCTGCATAACTGATCACGCCGTAATAACAGGGAAATTCAAGATTTAGCAGATAACCAGACTTGCCTGCATTTTTTGCATTTTGTTCAATTAATCCCAATACTGACTCTGGCAGTCCCGATAATTCAGACGCATCTACAAAGTGCTTTTCCCAGGACATAGTCGCATCAAGTACATTTTGCTCATATTTTGATGAAAGTTCAGATAATCGACGCTGTATTTCTCCGTATCTTGCTTTTTTATCGTCAGGCAATGCCACTCCTGCCAGGCGAAAGTCTCTTAACTCATCAGCAAGAATTTTCTCCTGAGTTGAATCAAGATTAAGTTTGTCGCGATCGTTATAAAGTTGTTGAACAGCTTCGAACAAGACTTTGTTTTGACCTAGCCAGGTGCTGTACTCGGATAGCAAAGGTAAACAAGCATCATAGGCATTTCGAATCTCATCCGAATTGGTAACAGAATTGATGTGTGATACAGGCGACCAACGCTTATCCAAGACATTACCTAATGCTTCAATTGGCTGCATCAGGTTTTCCCAAGTAAACTGGGTATTGTTTTTAAGAAGATTTTCAATTTCAGACTTAGCCCACTCAAGTGTCTGTTTGATTGCGGGCTCTATATACTCAGGCTTTATTTCTGAAAAAGGCGCTAGATCGTAAGTTGAGAGTAGCGGATTGTTACTCGAGTTATCTGAGGCGTTGAAGTTTGAGTCTGTCATTGACGAATCCTAAATGTGTAATCGATAAAACTCATAATAAATTAGGCAGTATTGACTTAAATTGCTACCGAAAACCTTTTACTATGGGCGAATTAATAAATAACAAGCGTGATGACGGTTAAGAGAGATTTACTTTGAAATATGATTTTGATTATATCGCAATTGGTGGTGGCAGCGGCGGAATTGCATCGGCCAATAGAGCCGCAATGTATGGAAAAAAATGCGCCATAATTGAAGCCAATGCTTTAGGTGGAACTTGCGTTAACGTGGGATGTGTACCGAAAAAAGTCATGTGGTTCGGTGCTCATATTGCCGAAGCAATTAAATTTGCGTCTGATTATGGCTTTGAGTTGGAGCAAAAAAGTTTTTCTTGGAGTCAATTAATCAGCAGTCGAGATGCTTACATTCAAAGAATTCATAAGTCGTACGACAATGTGCTTAGCAAGAATAACGTGACTGTGATCAAAGGCTTTGCGCAATTTGTCGATTCGCATACGGTAGAAGTTGAAGGACAAACTTACACCGCCGAGCACATCCTTATTGCAACTGGCGGAACTCCGGAGATTCCGGCTATTCCTGGAGCTGAATTGGGTACCGACTCGGATGGATTTTTTGCCTTTACTGAACAACCCAAACGCGTTGCGGTAGTCGGCGCGGGTTATATAGCAGTCGAAATCGCAGGCGTACTTCATGAGCTGGGCAGCGAAACACATTTGGTTTTGCGGAAAGATAAACCGTTGAGAACATTTGAGCCTGTGCTGTCGGATACGTTGCTCGAAATCATGAAAGAGTCAGGTCTAAATGTGCATTTATTGAGTGAGCCTCAAAAGTTAACCGAAACACCTGACGGCATAGAAATAACAACCACCAGTGGCAATATTATAGGGCCTGTGGACGAGGTTATCTGGGCAATTGGTCGAGCTCCGCTTACCGATGGACTTCGACTGGAAAACGCTGGTGTTAATGTTGACGCAAAAGGCTTCATTCCAACGGATAAATTCCAAAATACAAATGTCCCGAACATTTACGCTGTTGGCGATAATACCGGGCGTTTGGCACTTACTCCTGTTGCTGTTGCGGCGGGCAGGAGATTGTCTGAGCGACTTTTTAATGGCAAAACAGACGAGCATTTGGATTATGAAAATGTACCCACGGTGGTGTTCAGTCATCCCACTATAGGCACTGCTGGTCTAACTGAAGCAGAGGCCAAAGCTCAACATGGCGAAGATTCGGTTACCACTTATAATTCAAATTTTACTGCCATGTACAGTGCGGTAACTCAGCATCGACAAGCCACCCGGATGAAGTTAGTGTGCGTGGGCGAGGAAGAAAAAATTGTCGGGATACATGTGATTGGCATGGGAGCCGATGAAATGCTCCAAGGTTTTGCTGTTGCGCTCAAAATGGGGGCGACTAAAAGCGATTTTGATAACACAGTGGCGATTCACCCTTCTTCTGCTGAAGAGTTCGTAACAATGCGCTAAGCATTGCGGTAAACCAGCTAAGTGTTAATTTTTCATAACCATTGGTGCCGCCAGAAACTTGCTGTTTCACGGTAAAAGGTTACAATCGCGCATTAAGATTTGAATTTGGATACTGGTATGAATATTCGCCCTTTTGAACTTCTGACCCCCAAGTTGGGCCAACGCGTTTTCGTTGACCCGACGGCACTTGTGGTCGGAAATGTGAAAATTGGCGATGATAGCTCTATCTGGCCGATGGCGGTTTTAAGAGGCGATGTTCATGCAATTTCGGTTGGTGCGCGAAGCAGTATTCAGGATGGAGCTGTCTGTCATGTGACTCATGCCAGCCACTACAATCCAGAAGGTCACAGCCTTGAGATTGGTGATGATGTTACTGTGGGTCACAAGGCGATGCTTCACGGCTGTAAAATTGCGAATGAGGTACTCATTGGCATGGGCTCTGTCGTCATGGATGATGTAGAAATAAACTCTAATGTTGTCTTAGGTGCAAACAGTGTGGTTCCTCCAGGCCGAGTGTTGGAAGGCGGGTTTTTGTGGGTCGGCTCACCTGCTCGAAAAATTCGAGCATTGACCGAAGAAGAAATAGCCTTTTTTAAATATTCAGCTGACAATTATGTAAAGTTAAAGGATCGTTATTTAGCGATGGATCCAAAATAAGGCGCAGTGTTTCCTTAACGATCTTTTCTGAGTTCTCATTTCCTTGAGAGTGTCATTTATAGTGGTGATTTGAGTTTTAAGTCGGCACTCCTCGAGTTATCAACCAGTCAGTATCGGGTTTGTGCCCGTGCCATGCTTCAAAAGATAAAGCCGCTTGCTCCACTAACATACCCCAACCGTCGGCAAAGTGTTTAATGCCTAATTTTTTTGCGGCAGTTAAAGTATTGCTCGCTCGTTCACCATAACTGATATCGTATAAAAAACAGTTGGGTTTTAAGTCGATGTTTGCACTGCCTAGAAAATCAGCCCCGTTATTGCTGAGAGTATTGATGATTAGGTCAGGTTGGAATGAATCTTGGTTAAGCAATACTTTATCTTGCGCGTTTAACTCATTAACCAATCGACTTGCATTCTCATAGGTTCGATTTAGTAGTTTAAGTTGACATGGATGATCGAGCAGCATTGCTAAAATAGCTCGAGCCGCGCCTCCCGCTCCCAGAATTAAAATTGAATTTTTTTCGGGAGACAGCCCTAGCCTTAGCAAATCTTTCAATAACCCTTGTCCATCAGTGGTGTCGCCAATCAAGCGCCCCTTTTTGTCTTTTAAAAGAGTGTTGACTGACTTAGCTCTACTTGCGACTGGAGTCAAAGAGTCGCAAATTTCATAAGCTTGAAGTTTAAAAGGCAGTGTCACATTAAGCCCGGTTCCGCCGTCCGAAAAGAAGAAATCTACCTCGGTAGAAAAAGTATCGGATGTAGCCAGGATTTTTTCATAAACTAAATCCATCTCGAACTGTTGTGCAAACTTTGAATGAATATAAGGCGATAAGCTATGTTCAATGGGGTTGCCGATAACTGCACATTTTTTATTCATGTTGTTATGTTTTTTCCTGAAGCAGTTTTGAAAGTGTTTTAAAATACTTTAGGTTTAACCTGAGTCAAAAACTAACCTAATGTTTTGTTACGTTTGTAAAGATTTTGATATCAATTTCAATGGTAGCATATTTGTTGATTTATAAAGGAAGAGAAGTAAATGAGTAACAAAGTGCTAGCAGTAAAAAAACTCCTAATCGCTACCCTTGTAACGACATCGTTATCTGGCTGTGTGATTGCCATTCATGATGGTGAAGAAGGTCATCGCTCCAGCTGGGAAGTAAGACAGCAAGATAATCGAGCTATGATTAGCCAGTTAATGATTGGCGAGAATATTGAAAAGGTTGTGGATCGGCTAGGCCCCGCAGATGATACTGAAGGATTTGAGATAGCAGAAAAATCATACGTGGTATTGTTTTACCGAACACGACACAAACATGAGGATGGCTTGACCACTCGCGACGAAACGACACCTTTAATTTTTCAAAACGGAAAATTGCTTGGGTGGGGCGATACCGTCTTAGCGAAATATCAGCCTTAAGAGTTATCTATGTAGGAGATTTGCCCTACTCTACTGTCGGTGATCGCCAATAGTATCTTTTTAATAACTGCGTAAGATACGCATCAGGATTAATCAACATTCACGGACGAATGAACCTTTCAAATATTTTTTCACGTGCTGGCGTCGGCATAGAGGCGCCACTTGTAACTATCGAAACACATTTATCGAATGGACTGCCCGCATTAAACATAGTCGGATTGCCAGAAGCTGCGGTACGCGAAAGTAAAGATCGAGTTCGCAGTGCGTTAATTAACTCCAACTTAGAGTTTCCAACGCGCCGGATCACCATAAATTTGGCCCCGGCAGATTTGCCAAAAGATGGTTGTCGTTTTGATTTGGCTATCGCTTTGGGGATTTTGACAGCGAGTGGCCAAGTGCCCATTAAAAATTCTTCGGAATATGAATTTGTTGGCGAACTTGCACTTTCCGGAGAACTTAGACCGATACATGGAATTTTACCGGTGGCCTTGGCGGCAAAACGCAGCAATCGAATATTGGTTGTGCCCAAAGCAAATGCAGCAGAAGCGGCACTCGCTGGAGGTCAGCAGTTGGTCGCAGAGCATTTGCTTGACGTAGTGTCACACTTAATTGGACAAACGCCCCTGAATTTTAACGAAGAGAGGGAAGCTCCCGTTGAGTTAAGCGAGCTACCGGACTTGTCTGATGTTAAAGGTCAGTATGCAGCGAAGCGTGCTTTAGAAATTGCAGCTGGAGGTCGGCATAATCTCTTATTTATCGGGCCTCCCGGCACTGGTAAAACAATGTTAGCCAGTCGACTGCCAGGGATCATGCCAGAATTAACCGATGATCAGGCTGTGGACTGCGCTTCCATCGCATCGATTAGTGGGAAGTCTGTTAGCCCTGCAACCTGGAAACATCGCCCGTTTCGAGTTCCACATCATACAGCCTCAGCGGTTGCTTTGATCGGCGGTGGAAGTAATCCTCGACCTGGAGAAGTCTCTTTGGCGCACAATGGCGTGCTTTTTCTTGATGAATTGCCCGAGTTTGATCGCAAAGTATTAGAAGTGTTGCGTGAGCCTCTGGAATCAGGACGAGTCACCATTTCTCGAGCTGCGCGGCAAGCTGAATACCCGGCTCAGTTTCAATTAATTGCCGCTATGAACCCTTGTCCCTGTGGTCACTTTGGCAACAGCAGAGGTCACTGTCGTTGCACTCCCGACCAAATCCGCCGATATTTGTTGAAACTTTCTGGCCCTTTTTTAGATCGTATTGACCTTCATGTTCACGTGCCTCTACTCACTAAAGAGGAGTTTATTTCAAAACCCGATAGCACAGCTGAAACCAGTGAACAGGTGAGATCTAGAATTGAACGAGCGCACGCATTACAAATAAGGCGTCAGGGTAAACTTAATGGTGAGCTGCAAGCTCGACAATTAGAGTCAGAGTTTGATATCGCTCATGACGCACGCCAGTTTGTGTTAAGTGTGATGGAAAAACTAAGCCTATCTGCCCGAGCCTACCATCGGATATTGCGTGTTGCCCGAACAATTGCTGATCTAAGCGGCTCGAAACAGGTTGATCAGCCGCATGTATCGGAAGCCATTTCCTACCGAAAAGTAGAACGAATGTTGCAACAAATTTAACTTTGCCTAAAACACCGATCGCCTTGAAAAATGGTAGTTTTTAAATTTCAGTCACAGAAGATTCGATTGGCAATGCCCAAGGAGTCTATTACAATCGTCGGCTCAATTCTGATTCGATCAGGACGGTTTAATTCTGCTTCTGGCGCTCGTTATCGAAGGGCCAACTAATTATCTCTGAGATGCCTAAATTCTCAGACAGTAAAAATTCTGAGACTTTGTAGTGGGCCACCAACTAAACGAAAGACAACAACAAGCTGTCAACACTGTTGAATCACCTTTATTGGTGCTGGCTGGCGCTGGATCAGGAAAAACCAGTGTTATTACGACAAAAATTGTCCATCTAATTCAAAACTGCGGATACAAAGGTAGCCAAATCGCAGCAGTGACATTTACCAATAAAGCTGCTCGAGAAATGAAGGAGCGTGTGAGCCAATTACTAGGTGGTAAGCAAGCAAGAGGACTCATCGTATCGACCTTTCATAATTTGGGGTTGAATATTATTCGAAAGGAACATCGTACTCTCGGATTTAAAAGTAACTTTACCATTTTCGATGATCAAGACACCTTGAGTCTAATCCGAGAACTGTGCCATCGAAATGCTGATTCTGATAAAAGTGAACTGATAGCAATTCAACAAAAGATCTCCAATTGGAAAAATGATCTACAAAGTCCACAACAAATTATTAATCAAGTGACCAATCAAGACGACCTTGCTATGGCAAAAATCTATGAGCTTTACGATCGTAGTATGAGAGCTTATAACGCTGTCGATTTTGATGATCTCATTCGATATCCTGTTGAGTTGTTTCGCAATCACTCAGAGGCTTTGGAAAAATGGCAGAATAAAATTCGTTATTTATTAGTTGATGAATATCAAGATACTAATACTTGTCAGTATGAATTGGTCAAGTTGCTGTGCGGACGCTTTGGAAAATTTACGGTTGTTGGCGATGATGATCAATCGATTTATTCGTGGCGAGGTGCGCAACCAGAAAACTTGGCATTACTGCAGGAAGACTATCCGAACTTACAGGTCGTAAAACTGGAACAGAATTACCGTTCATACGGCCGAATTTTAAAAGCAGCCAATGAAGTGATTGCGAATAATCCTCATGTATTTGAAAAAGCTTTGTGGTCGGATAAACAGTATGGCGATTCAATTAGAGTGATTGCAGCAGATGATGAGTACAATGAAGCAGAGAGAGTTGCTAACGAGATTTTGTCGCATAAGTTAAGACATGGAACGCAATACTCAGATTACGCAATATTATACCGAGGAAATCATCAGTCTCGGTTTGTTGAAAAAGCATTATTAGAAAAGCAAGTTCCTTACAAAGTTAGTGGCAGTACATCATTTTTCGCCAGAACCGAAATTAAAGATATTATGGCTTATTGTCGACTGATGGTTAATCAAGATGATGACAATGCATTTTTGCGAATCGTTAATACACCGCGTCGAGAAATTGGCCCAACCACATTAGAAAAATTAGGCTTGTACGCACAAAAGCGCCACATCAGTTTATATGATGCGTGTTTTGAATTGGGCTTAAAAGAAGAATTGCCAACAAAAGGCTACGAAGCATTGCAACGTTTTGTCGGCTTAATCAGTCGTTGTGAAGACAATGCTAAACGTGGTGATACCATGGCAGTGCTACATGAGATGATAGCCTACATTGGATACCATGGTTACTTATACGATAATTCCAGTAGTACCAAGGCAGCAGAGTTTCGATGGAACAACGTACAACAATTACTCGAATGGATTGAGCGTGAGCTGGAAAATAATATTGAAGAAGATGATCCTCTTGCTCGATCGATAAATAAGCTTTTATTGAGAGAAATGCTTGATAGAAACGAGTCTGAGACTGAAAACAATGAAGTACAAATGATGACATTGCACGCTTCAAAAGGACTCGAGTTTAATCATGTTTTCCTTATTGGCATGGAAGAAGAGTTGCTTCCTCATCGATCATCTATTGAAGAAGATAACATCGAGGAAGAGCGTCGACTTGCTTACGTTGGAATAACTCGAGCACAAAAAAACTTGGTCTTGTCATACGCGAGACAGCGAAAGCAATATGGCGAAAAAATGGATACCGAACCCAGCCGCTTTTTATTTGAAATGCCGCAAGAAGATATGATTTGGGAAGAACAAATGGTGCCTCAATCCGAAGAAGAGCGGCAAGACAAGGGCCGAAAAAATATGGCCGCGTTAAGAGCTATGATCTCCGATTAGAAAAGCAGATTATTGAAAATTTGAGAAACCTAGAGTGTTTCATGCTAGGGTTATAAAACCCACTTTTAATCTAATTGCATAAATCATGACTGAACAGCGTAATTACCAACCTGGTTTTTCGCAAATAAATAGTGCGATGCATGACTCGCATGGTAGGCGAAAAAAAGCAGTTACCATGGTTGCTGTTTGTAAGGATGTTTTTAATACCGAATTATCAGAATTGGGCGTTTTAGACGTTGGTGGTTCAACTGGTCATATCGATGATTATCTAGCGAATTTTTTCAAATCAGTTCGTGGAATTGATATTGATCAGGAAGCGGTTGAAAACGCTAGTCAGTCCTTTCAAAAAGACAATCTAGAGTTCAATGTTGGTGATGCTATGGAAATTGACGCTTCACCATCAAGTTTCGATCTTGTCATTTGCTCCCAAGTTTATGAGCACGTGCCTGATGCAAGAAAGATGATGTCGGAGATTTATCGAGTTTTAAAGCCAGGTGGTTATTGTTACTTTGCCGCTTCAAACCGTTTAATGTGGAATGAACCTCATTATAACTTACCTTTACTCTCTGTAATTCCAAGGCCACTAGCTCATTATTATGTAAGAAAAATGGGCAAAGCAGATTTTTATCACGAGCTTCATTTTTCTTACTGGGGACTAAAAAAGCTGGTCAATCAATTTGAATTAACGGATTACACTAAAAAAATAATTAATGATCCCGAATGTTATCACGCAGATTACATGTTAAAGCCCGGAACATTAAAACACAGAGTTGCAAAGGTTATTTCAAAGTTTTGCTTCTGGCTGACTCCTGGTTATATCTGGATGCTTAGGAAGCCAGTAAATGACAAATAAAAAAGCCCGCTTAAGCGGGCTTTTTTAACATCGATAATCGATTACTTCTTACTTTTTTTCTCTTCAACAGCTTTCTCAATTAACTCAACAATTTCTTCGTTAATCGAAGGAACCTTAGTTAAGCTATCTTTGTCTTCGGCTGTTTCAGCAAGCTTATCAAACTGTTCGTTTGCTAGCTTATTTAGCTCTTTATATTCATTAATTAACTCTACTGCTTTGTTCAAAATTTCCTTTTGCTCGGCTACAGTAGTTTCAGCAGTTTGCTTCTCTTTTTTCAGTTTCTTAGATAAATCTTCAGCTGATTTTTTAGCTTTAGCTTCATCCATTTTCTCTTTCTTGAGAGCTTTCATTTTCTTAACGACATTTTCCGGAGTGTCGGCAAGAACTTTGGTAATCTGTTTTAATTCTTTTTGCTTCTCGGCTAGCTGAGATTTAGCTTTTTTAAGCTCATCTGCGGTTTGAGACCGATTTGCTTCCATTGACTGTTCTGCAGTATCTTTTCCTGCGAGAGCTTGTTCTTTCTCTGCCAGCGCTACTTTAGTGGCTTTCTCAGCAGCTTCAACTTTTAGTTGCATGTCTGCGATCGCAGCGTTCGCTTTTTCTTGCGCAGCTTTAATCTCCGCTTCTGCGTTAGCAGCAAGTTTGATGGTTTTGTTTAGAGCAATTTCTAGCTCTTCTGTGGTGTACTCTTCAGGTAAACCGAGTGCCTTTGCGGCTGTTTGCATAAGAACTTGTTTGCTAATCGCTAGTTCTTTCCACACTTGTAGCTGGACTTCAATGCTCGCTTGTTCCAATAGATAGTCTCCTTTACTGCTTAAATTTTGCGCGGCATGATACTAGAAAAACCACGAAATATCTATAAAAGTTGAAAAAATAAACAAAACAAAGCTGTTTTAATAGGTTGGATTGAATTTTAAACAGCAAAAATTTAAAGTTAACATATTGAAAAAATTAGATTTTTAAGTCTTCTGGGTATTATTGCCTAAAAGATTAAACCCTATCTGATTGTTCGAATCTTTATGATCAAAATACTATTTTGAGCCACCATTTTGAATCAAAAGAGTTGGAAATAATAAAATCAGCTGTATTTCCATAACTTTTGTTGACGCAATCATCGCTATTCGTAGCACATAATAATTAGAAAGTGCCATTTATAACCTTTTTGAAAATTATTTTGCCATCGCTTGCAGCTGCTGATCTTTACTTTGCCAGATACCGTTTAGCCAGTTTTGAACGTTGACTCTTGTTTCGGGGCTACTCATGTCACCAATTAAGTCGGGTGAAACCTGAATTTGACGCACCATGACTTTCACATGCCCAGTCTTACCACATAAGAATTCCCAAAAGGTTGGCGGACCATTCTCGTAAAACAAAGTGATATCGAGGACTGTGTGCATTTGTTGGCCAAGTATCGACAAAACTGTTCCGATGCCGCCAGACTTGGGCTTCAGCAAATTGTTATATGGCGTATTTTGTCGTTTGGCTTTGCTTGGAGTGAAGCGAGTACCTTCAACGAAATTCATAACGGATATCGGGATATGCTTGAATTTTTCGCAGGCTTTTTTGGTAGTTTCGAGGTCTTGCCCCTTTTTATGAGGGTATTTTTTTAAATATGACTTTGAGTGGCGTTTCATAAATGGGAAGTCAAGTGCCCACCATGCTACCCCTAAAAGAGGAACATAAATTAATTCCTTTTTTAGGAAAAACTTTAGAAAGGGAATTTTTCTATTAAAAAGATTTTGCAATATATAAATATCAACCCAAGATTGGTGGTTAGCCATAACCAGATACCAGTCTTTACGAGAAAACTCTAACTCTTCAGGCCATTTTACTTCTAGCGATAAATGAAAATGAGCCATTAGGCTATTCACACTGATCCATCTTTCCGCACACCAATTTAGTAGGCTGCTAATCGATTTTTTAATTATGCTGAATGGAACTATCAGTTTTATAAACGAGAAAAAAAGTACCGGTATAATCCAAATTATTAAGTTTAATGCAAAACCTAAAAACGATATTACGCCGATAACACTATTTTTGATCTTTTTGAACATCTACAACTCTTTTAAGATTTGTTAAACAAATTTTCCCAAAATTGTTTCTGTAAATCTGTAACTTTTTTTATATCGTCGGGCATGAATTCCTGTAACAACTTGACAGGATCGTACTCACCCGACTCAATTTTTGATTTTGCTTTTTCAATGAGCTGTTCGTGTAACTCACTAACGTCAGGCATACCGAAAAATTTTCGCCATTCTTCTGGTGACGCATCAATTTCAAACTTTACTTTCATAATTAATCTTCCAAGTAGGTGTAGCCGGTTAATCCGTTGGTTAACTCTTCTAAGTAATCATTTGCAAGTTCATTGTCGATGTTGCTATCACTCAATTGTTGCTGATATTTTTTAATCAGCTGTTCACTATCAAAGTGAACAATTGAAAGTGTGTCTGATACTGTATCTCCTGGGTTTTGCTCTTGTTCGATTATGGAGCCATCGGAACCGAGATTTAGATGGACAGTGTGTGTATCGCCAAATAAATTATGAAGTGCTCCTAATATTTCTTGATAAGCTCCAACCATAAAAACGCCAAGTAATAAATTATTATCATCGAACTCCGGGAGTTTTAGACTGGCTTCGATTTTTTTACCATTTACGTAGCGTTCAATTCTACCGTCTGAATCGCAGGTAATGTCTTTAATAATTCCTCTTTGAGTTAACGGCTTATCGAGACCCTGAAGAGGAATGACTGGAAAAATTTGTCCAACACCCCAAGCATCAGGTAACGATTGAAACAAACTAAAATTGCAGAATAATTTGTCGGCTAATTTGGTATCTAATTCTTTTAAAATATCAGACTGTCCTGCAATGTCTGGGTCGAGTAGAGGATAAACTTTCCGACAAATCGCAAAGTATAATTGTTCAGCTTGCGCCCAGTCTTCCAAATTTATTGACTCATGGGTGTACATCATTAAAGCTTCATTGAGATAAAACACCGCTGAGTGGTAAGCTTCTGAAGCGTTTTCTTCGTTTACCTCGCTGTAATGTCGCCACAGATTTTGTAAAACATTAGGTTGCTCATTGGTAACTTCTTCTGGTTCACTTAAGCCAGGAGCTTTTTCACGGTCAAACATGTTAGTAACCAAAACTGCGTGGTGTGCCGTGAGTGCTCTTCCTGATTCGGTAATAATTTCGGGATGCGCTAACTGATGTTGTTCGAGTACATCTGAAATAGTTTGTACGATACAGTTTGCATATTCCTGAACCGTGTAGTTTATAGAGTAATAGGATGGTGATTGGGTTCCTTCGTAGTCGACGCCAAGACCGCCGCCAACATCAATAACTTTAAGTGGCAAACCCATTCTGCAAAGTTCTACAAAATAGCGCGCGCATTCTTTTACGCCTTTACGGATATCAGTAATACTGGAAATTTGTGATCCTAGATGACAATGCAAAAACTGAAGACAGTCTGTCATATTATGTTCAGCCAACATTTCAACTAACTTCATAAGTTGGCTCGGTGATAAACCAAATTTAGATTTCTCTCCGCCGGTGTCTTGCCAGTTTCCTTTACTAATGGCATACATCCGCACTCGAACACCCAGTTTTGGCTGAATGCCCATTTTTTTACTTTCTTCTAGAATGAGTTCGAGCTCATGTAATTTTTCAACCACAATGAATACTCGTCGACCCATCGCCTGACCAATTAATGCAGTTCTCAAATATTCGCGGTCTTTGTATCCATTACACACGACAATGCTTTCTCGCGGCATGTCCGCTCCAAGTACTGCCAGCAATTCAGGTTTACTCCCTGCCTCTAAGCCAAACTTGGATCCTCCGTGGCTAACCAATTCATTCACGACTTCGCGCTGCTGGTTTACCTTAATAGGATAAACGCAGGTAAAGCGATTGTTATAATTTGCTTGGGTGATGGCTTCGCTGAAAGCGTCTGTTATTTGGTCGAGTCGATTTCTTAAAATGTCACCAAATCTTATTAACACTGGGAGAGGTTTTTCGTCCAACTTTAGCTTATCGATTATTTTGTGTAGCTTGTGCTGATGCTCGATTCCATTGTGATTGGCTTGTAAAACCATATCGCCGTCATTATCTACGGAAAAGAATCCATCACTCCATGCTGGAATGTTGTAGTTATCGATTGCTGAGTCATCATTGTGAATCATGTGTTATGAATACTCTCATTTGTTGGACATTGAATATTAATCATGAGTAACAAGCTGCTAAATCTCAAAAAACCGAAAATTAATGGTTTAAAAACTTTGATATAATCGCCCCATTGATTGTTAGAAGGTCAAATAAATTCACTATAGTTGACCTTCAGCCCAGTTTAACTACCTAAAGAGAGCTCGTACACCATGATTGACGCGTCGATTATAGATGATCTGGCAAACAAGATGTCACAAATAATTCCGCCAGAACTAAAAAAGTTACACCAAGATTTTGAAGATCAAGCCAGGCGAATCCTTAAGTCGCAACTTAGCCAACTGGACTTGGTAACCCGTGATGAATTTGATGTGCAAGCTAAAGTACTGCAAAAAACTCGAGCCAAACTGGAGTCTCTTGAATTGCAAGTTTTAGAACTCGAAAAATTGGTTAACCCAAAAAGTTAATTGTTAACCATCTATTTAGAAAGTAAACGCTGCTAATCCGTATAGTACTAGTGTTGCTATTCCAGCCGTTAAGGCATAGGGCAGCTGAGTTTTTACATGATCCAGATGGTCGCAACCTGCTGCCAATGACGACACAATGGTGGTATCTGATATTGGAGAGCAATGATCACCAAAAACTCCTCCGCCTAAAATTGCGGCCAGAACTAACTCCGGCGGTATACCTAGACTAATCGAAACAGGCATGCCAATTGGAATTAGAATGCCAAAGGTTCCCCAGGACGTGCCTGTTGTGAAAGAAATTACCGCAGCTGATAGAAAAATTAAGGGCGTTACTAACCAAATAGGTAAATGGCCGCTGATCATTTGCGCAACAAAATCGCCTGTACCGAGTGCTTTCATACTAGAGCCTAATGCCAGGGCGAGCATTACAGTAGTCACCAGACCTAGTAACTTACTCATTCCCTCAAAGCCCCACCCTACTAGCTCCTTATGGCGCCTTGAGTCTTGAGTTTTCAATAGTATGTAAGCAACCACTAAGGCAGAAAATGTTGCCCACAGAACTGCTTTCGAGCCTGACCCAGCCAGTAGCGCATCAAAAAAATCGATAGATTCTGGCGAGTTGCTTTTAAGGCTCTGTAGACCAGTCAACCACATAAAAAAGATTATTCCACCAATCATGGTTGCAAGGGGCAATAACATGAAGCGCTTTTTACTAGGAGGCTCAAGTACATCTAACCCCTGCTGCTGTGTTTTAGTTTCGATGGTTTTCATTGGCCCGTGAACTCGATTCGATAGGACGGTATAAAAAACGAGTGCCAAAGTAATTAGCGCGTAAAAGTTTAATGCAATGGAACTGAACAGCACTTGATTGGTATTCGAAAATGAAAAGTCATCGATAAGACTTAAAACATAAGCGCCCCATGCATTCATAACAATAATGACCGAAACCGGTGCACAAGTAGAGTCGATAATATAGGCAAGTCTTTCCCGACTCATATTAAATCGGTCAAAAAGATTTCTCGCCAGAATGCCAGAAGTAAGCACACTAAGATTGGTCTCTATAAAGATGAGAATGCCCATAATAGTAGGAAGCAGCCCAACTTTTCGAGGTGAGTCTGCCATACCCTTTCGCCCGACCCATTGCACAAAAGCACTTACACCGCCCGATTTTTGCATCAGGCTGAGTAAGGCACCAACCAACAAACTGAATAATAAGATGCGAGTGTTGCCAGGACTTGCGAATACGGAGACCATACGTTCTACAGTATTAACAAAACCAGTTCCTAAATTAAATTCAGCAAGTAACCACTCTGCGCTTAATATTGCGGCAAATAGTGCGAGTATGACTTCGCGTTTCCATACGGCTAAAGCGATCGCAACAATTGGGGGCAACAAGGTTAACCACTGCATAAAATAAACGCCTGTCAAAACATCTACAAAGTGGTCGATTGTACGAGGATTTTTAAAGAAAATTCACCATAAATTAGCCAAATTGGCGAAAAGCAAAAATAATCAAATAACAGATGTCAATAAACTTCATAAATATCAATAGGTTATTTTTGGCATGTTTCTAGCTTTTAAGTTACTCAAACAGCTGATTGATAAGCGATAAGCTTTTTCAGACGCAGGTTGATACAAATCAAACGTTAGTTTTTGGCAGACCATTATAAGGAGAGGTTTATGTTGTATTTATTAGTTGGAATAGTAGTTGGAGCTGCATTTCATGAGTTTTGGCATGAGTTGTTCCACAAAACTAAAGCAAAAGTGAATTATTGGTTGAGTGATAAACAATCCTCCAATGAATCTGCTGATGCAAATTCTACCAGCAGTTCGACCATGGAAAGTGCCGAGACTACTGCTGACACTGTATCAGAAGGAAAGCCCGCGGCCTCCTAAGTAACAGTAACTGCTTAAATTTATATTGAATTAAAGTAGCTCCACCACTCTGACGAGAACATGGATGACCTCGTCAGAGTGCTCTTTTATGGGATGGTATTTAATTAAACTTTGCTGAAACTATTGATAATGATGGCTCTTTGGATTGGATGAATGAAATAAAGCAAATCCAAGAGCGGTAATAAATGGTATCCATCGCTCAGCAACATCGCCAGGAAGATCCGAGTAACCATTAATTAAAATTGTTAACCCAAAACCAGACAACATTGCAAACAAAGCGCCTTTATTACTCAGTTTTCTTCCAAGTAAACGAACAATTAACACCGGCCCAAAGCTGCTGCCTATCGCGTGCCACGCGAATAGAACGCGATTAAAAATCGATTCATCTAAAAATAATGCGAGCAATACGGCGAGACAACAAACACCTACAACACTTAGCCTCGCAGTAACGACGCCATGCTGCTGTTTTTTACTGATATCGTAAGAAGCTGCGGAAGAAACAACTAATATTTGTGAGTCGGCAGTCGACATAACTGCAGATAAAATCGCTGCGATCATCACTCCAGAAACGACTGGCGAAAAAAGTAATTGGGTAACTTCAAAAAAGATAGACTCATTATCAGTCGCAATTGGTATCAGCACGCGCGCGCTCCAACCGAGTAGCAACATTCCAACATACACAAAAAAAGCCCAAACCAAAGCGATTGTTCTTGCTCGTTTTAAACTTGATTCATCTTTAAGCGCCATAAAGCGGTTTACGACATGGGGCTGACCAGGATATCCATTTCCAATACCCAAAATACCAAGCGCAAACCCGATAGCTGCGATACCGTAATGCTGACCAGAAAAACTGCCATACTCAGGAATTTGGACAAGTGCGAGAGAACGGAATAGCTCATCAAATCCGCCGATTTCGATTAATGCGGCAATTGGAAGAATTACAGCCGTAATCGCCATTAATAACCCTTGAAGAGTATCAGTAACACTGACCGCCCAGAACCCTCCTAACATGGTGTAAATCATAATAATGGCGGCACCAAGAATGATTGATTGCGTAAAACTCAATTCGAAAACTGAACTGAAACTGGTGCCGGCAGCTTTAAATTGTGCTGCAATATAAAATGTAAACGAAAATATTATGATTAAAACTGCAGCTTTTCGAATGGTTTGCGCAAAGTGTTGGGATGGCTCAGGAACCAGTAAATCGGTGACGGTGATGGCTTGTTCTTTGTTACTGAGTTTCCTTAGTCTTGGAGCAACCCACAACCAGTTAAATAAAAAGCCCAGCATCACAGAAGGAAAAAGCCAAATTGCTGATAGTCCCCATAAATAAGCCGCACCGCTTACTCCGAGTAATGTCCAGGCTGAGCTTGAGCTAGCGCTAGCACTTATTGCGGCGACCATTCCACCCATTTGTCGGCCACCTAAAAAGAAATCGGTTGTCGAGCGACTCCTTTTCGACGCCCAGATACCAATCACAAGCAAGGTTATTTTGTAAATTACCAAGGTAATTAATACAATAGTGGAATCTGCCATGGGGTTATCTCTCGTTTTTTAACTTCACCCTACCAAGCTTGAGCCGCAATTACTATATGATTACATTTTCCAATGTCAGTTATTCCAGAGGATCAAATACACTCGTTTCGAGCCTTGATCTCACTCTGTTCCAAGGTGAAAAAATTGGAATTGTAGGCGCCAATGGTTGCGGGAAATCAACGCTATTTCAATTATTACTTGGTGACTTAAGTTGCGATGAAGGCGAAGTTGAACTTGCAGCAAAATTACGAATTGCCCACGTAAAACAAGAAACACCAGGATTAGAAAGAAGCGCTTTAGACTATGTTCTTGATGGTGATGCCGATCTTAGAGACGCGCAAAGTAAACTTGAATCTGCTGAGCAAAGGAATGATGGTACCGCAATGGCTGAGGCTCATGCATTACTTGACAGTCTTGGCGCCTATGATGCGCCAGCAAGGGCTGCTAAGTTATTAAATGGACTGGGATTCAGTGAACAACAAATGTCTGAATCAGTATCTAATTTATCTGGAGGGTGGCGTGTTAGGTTGAACTTAGCTCAAGCACTGTTAAAGCCTTCAGATTTATTATTATTAGATGAACCGACCAACCATTTAGATTTAGACGCTGTATTTTGGCTGGAGTCCTATCTGAAAACTTATTCCGGCACCTTATTAATAATATCGCATGATAGAGATTTCCTAGATGCTCTTTCATCCAGAGTATTGCATTTCAACCAAGGCAAAGTGACAAGTTACAGTGGAAATTATTCACGCTTTCTCAAAATTAAAGCTGAGCAAGAAGCATTGCAAGCAAAGCAGTTCGAAAAGCAGCAAGCTAAAGTTGCACATTTACAGTCTTTTATTGATCGGTTTAAAGCTAAAGCAAGTAAAGCTAAGCAAGCTCAAAGTCGTGTTAAAGCACTTGAAAAAATGGCCAGTGTCGAAAATATAAAAGTGAGAGAGAGTTTGTCGTTTGACTTTTTTGAACCGAAGCATAAGCCTGATCCACTATTACGATTTGAAAATGTTGACGCTGGTTATGATGAGTTGAAGGTTTTAAGTAATATAAATTTTTCGATAAGAAGTGATAGTCGAATTGGGTTATTAGGTCGTAATGGTGCAGGTAAGTCAACTTTGCTGAAAACTATTGCTAATACCGAAGTTACCGTAAATGGAAATCGAGAGCAAAGTAAGCACTTAAAAATAGGATATTTCGCGCAACACCAGCTCGAACAACTTGAAGGAAATCGAAGTGCATTTGCACAAATGCAGCAACTGGATGCCAATTTAACTGAACAACAGGTTCGAAATTATCTCGGTGGTTTTGCCTTTCATGGTGATAAAGTATTTGATGATGTAGAGAAGTTTTCTGGTGGTGAGAAAGCTCGATTGGTACTAGCATTGATGATTTATCAACGCCCAAATTTAATTTTGTTGGATGAGCCAACCAATCACCTCGATATGGAAATGAGAGACGCTTTGACGATGGCGATACAAAATTTTGCTGGTGCAGTTGTCCTCATTTCTCATGATCGCTTTTTACTTGATGCGACAGTTGATGAGTTATTTTTGGTGGACAATCGGTCGGTTGAGTCGTTTAAGGGCGACACCAGTGATTATCTTCAGTGGTTAAAGGCTAATCGCTGGGGAAATGAACAATCACTAACATCAGAAATGGGTGATAATAAAAGCGCATCGGAAGAACTGAAAATAGATCGCAAGCGAGAAAAGCAGCAGCAAGCAAAAATAAGACAGCTACTTGCACCGCTCAAAAAACAAGTCGATAAGCTAGAGTCGTCTGTCGAAAAACTCCAGCAGCAATTAGTCGATATTGAAACTGAACTTGCGAATCCCGAGTTGTATCAAGATGAAAAAAAATCACGACTAGCAGAGTTATTAAGTAAACAAGCTCAATTGAAACAACAACTCGAACAAGACGAGAGTCAATGGTTTGAACTTCAAGAAGAGTTAGAAGCAAAAACTTTGAGATTATCTGAAGAGTTGCAGGCAGCCATATGAAAAAGCGCTTTATCGCCGGAGCTCAGTGCCCAGAATGTAATGAAGTTGATTCGTTAATGTTAGGTGAAAGCAAAGGTACAAAATATTTTGAGTGCGTTGAGTGTGGTTTCATCGAAAAAATGGGAAACAGTGATGACTCCAAATCTGATAATCAACAGCATTCAAATAAGAAAATTGATAACTTAATTCAGTGGGTTTCAATTGATTCGAAAGATTAAGTTAAACTTTTAGACCTGAATCGAATAAGGAATCGTTTATTTTGAACGAAGCATTAAGCACCATCGAAAACATAATGAATATGTCCGACTGCCTTTTTGATAATTCGCAAGTGAACACCGCGATAAATAAAATGAGTCAGTCGATCAATCATGATTTAAAAGATTTAAACCCAGTCGTAATAAGTGTTATGAACGGAGGTTTGGTATTCGCTGGCCAGTTACTGACTCAACTAAACTTTCCTTTGCGAGTCGATTATTGCCATGCGACTCGGTATCGAGGAAAACTTGAAGGCACAGAGTTACATTGGAAAGTGATGCCGCAGTTTGACTTGAGAGGGCAAAATATCTTATTGCTAGACGATATTTATGACGAAGGGCATACGCTTATGGCAATTATTGAAAGCTTGAAAGCGCAACAAGTGAGTCGTATCGACACTGCAATTCTGGTTAATAAAATACATGATCGAAAGGCCGATCCAGAATATACTCCTGACTATGTAGGTCTAGAAGTTCCCGACCGATATGTTTTTGGTTATGGTATGGATTACAAAGAGTTTTGGAGAAACGCCCCAGGAATATTTGCGGTCAAACAGGAGTGAAGTTTTATGAGTCAGTCGGATATTCGAAAACATAAGTTAGATGCGATACCCAGTCATGTGAAAATGATTATGGAGTCTATTAAATCCTTTGCAAAAGATGGAACTTATTCGGTCGATGAGCTTGAGCGAATCATTACAATAGCATTGGAAGATGGAGAAGTAGATGAAGATGAGCGCCGTGTATTAAGGTCAGTTCTGCAAAAAGCTTCTGAAGTACCATTAGATGAGGCCGTTAAGCCCTATATTAATTCATTAGCGAAGCTTTACTTGTAGAGTGACACTAATTTGTAAGTGTCCAATTCTCTTACTAACATAAAGATTTGTGACAAATTTACATTTAAATTGTAAAAAATTACGCCAGTCTAGTACTCAGGGCAAAACTTAACAATATTGCATGGTGTTATATTCATAAGGATATTCGGAAGTGGTTCAACACGTGTTATGATTACTAGCTTGGCGGTTGTATATAAACTCGGAATTTTTTGGGGTACACATTAATGCGTCTGAACTTGGTCGTCGCAAGCTTAATAGTTGCTTTCGGTAACGTCGATAATGCGCTTGCAGCACAAGATACTAAAAAGGATGAAACTGGCAACAAGGTTGTTGTAACCGGCTCTCTCATTAAAAAGACAGATTTGGACGGTCCTGCTCCAATTTTAACCTTAACTTCTGAAGATCTTGCTAAGTTAGGTCATACTAATTTATACGACGCATTGATTTCTTTAACCGCACAAACAGGGTCAATTGCAGAAGGCGATCAGTTCCCAAATGGATTTACCGCTGCGGCTCAAGCGATTAATTTAAGAGGGTTTGGTCCTGGTAGAACTTTAGTATTGGTTAATGGACAACGATTCGCTCTTAACCCCACTCCTTATCAGTCAGAAGCTAACTTTTTTAACTTAGCAACCATTCCGATGGTCGCAATAGAGCGAGTTGATGTGCTGACCGACAGCGCTTCGGCAATATATGGTTCAGATGCAATTGCTGGAGTTATTAATGTCATATTACGAGAAGAGTTTGAATCAAGCGAAGTAAGCATAACTTTCGGTGATACAACTCGTGGCGGTGGAGAGTCGCAAAAAATTTCTGGTGGGAATAGCGTTCGAAGTGACGATAGTTTATTTACATTTGGCTATCAGTGGGAAAGTCGTGAGGCTATCTATGCTCAGGACCGAAGCTATCTAGAGCCTGTTAACGTGTTGGGGCCAAATGTAACTTACCCGATTGCAATTGGTGTTTACAATATAAGTAACGATATTTTTGAATTTGCGACGCAAGAAAATTGTCAAGACCAAGGACTCTTTTTAGGAGGAGTACAGACTGGAGGCGGAGTCGGACCAGCGTGTGGTCGGGGAATAGTCGGTACCTCAAGTTTACGAAGCAAACGTGATAGTTTTTCAATGTTTTCGCATTTCAGTACTGATATTGGCTATGGGCGTTGGAACACCGATATCGTTTATTGGCAAAGTGAAACCTCGACAAGGTCTGGCCCTCTAGGTTGGTCAGGTTTCATTCCGCCTTCAGGAGCTCCCGAGTATTTTGTCATTCGCGAATTCTCTTATGAGGAGACTGGTAATCAAGACAGTTTTTTTGATGAATCGAGTGTATCGTTGACTTCAAATTATGAAGGGATGGCTGAGTCATTTGACTATCGGTACACAGTCACTTTGAGCGATTATGATCACAAACAAAAGGTTCCTTCATTAATAACTACTGAAATTGACAATTTCTTTTCCACTCCACAAAGCGTTTTTAACGTTTTAAATCCAGAGAATTTTACAAATATTATTGCTGACCAAGTGATTGACGCAAATTCGCAGTCATATAACCTTTCCTATTGGATGTCTGGGGATGGCTTCGAGTTCAATGGTGAGAGCAGTACTTATGCATTACTCATGGAGTGGAATCAATCCGGATATAAAATTTCACCAGATGAGAGAACGATTAATAATGAGTTTTTCGGGCGAGGAGGCTTTTCGGGTAAAGGCAGCCGCAACCGCTACGCTATAGCCCTTGAATCATTCATTCCTTTAGTCCAAAGTCCAACTTTTGGAGATGTCGACTTAACGTTAGCAGTTCGGAGTGACCAATACGATAACGACGCCAATGTCGGTGAGCCGCATACATGGAAATGGTCTCTGCAGTGGAAACCAACCGATAATATCAACATCAATGCAGTGAGAAGTACTAGCCTTAGGGCCCCTGACATGCATTATTTTTACGCTGACACTACGTTTTATTATACAGATGCAATTGATATAGACAGATGTATCAATGATGGCAATACGTTTTCACAGTGTGAGAATAATATTGAATATTCTTTTCGAGCAAATGGTGGGGATGTCATTGGCCAATGGTCTGGTAACGACGATCTAAAGCCCGAAACCGGTGCGACGACAACATTTGGATTTATGTACAGTCCAGCAGAGGATTTTTCATTTTCTTTAGACTTATATGAAATTGAATTAAAGAACCAAGTAGGCTTACAACTGGAATCCGTTTATTTTCGACTCGAGGCACAGTGTAATGCCGGTCAAGACTTTATTTCTGGCGAACCAGTCGATCCCAATAGTGTACTTTGCCAAGATATTTACAGTAGAATATCAAGGCTAGGTGAAGTATTTGCCTTTATAGATAACGAACCCGTAAATCGAGCACTAAGACGTCAACTTGGATATGATGCTGCTATGACTTGGTTCATTCCATCTGATAGCTCAGGTACTTTCGGAATCGATTTAACTCACTCTCGAGTATTAAGAACCGAAATTCAAGAGATTGCTGAAGAACCATCAACTTACGATGGAAATTTCCAGAATAATCCTCGAAATGGTGAAGTCCGATCGAAAACTAATTTAACTTTCTCTTGGGCAAAAAATGATTGGTCGGCCGCATATTCCGTTTTTCGTAAAGGTTCTCGGCTCAATTTTGCGGGTGATGACTATTTAAAACCATGGATCCTAAACAACTTTGTATTTCAAAAAGATTTCGGCCGCGATGTTAATCTGAATGTAACAGTACGAAATCTTTGGGATGAAAAGCCTCCTTTAGATAAATCTAGTCCAGGCTGGCCATTTTATGATCGCACACAATATGACGCCATTGGTCGAGAGTGGTTTTTATCTTTGAAAATGCGTTACTAAAAACTAAGATTTGGTCAAAGCATAACTCGATTAGCCTCGGTTAGGCATGTAAATCATATTCATCTGAACCTGTAATAGTGACTTCGACCATATCGCCTGGCTGAAGTTGTTCGTCTGTTTTAATATGAACTTGCCCGTCTATTTCTGGCGCATCATATTTTGTTCTGCCAATTGCACCTGTATCCGTTATTTCATCGATTAATACTTCCATGCGCTGACCAACTTTAGCTTTTAGTTTATTCGCGCTAATTTCTTGTTGAACGGCCATAAAGGTTTCCCAGCGTTCTTGTTGCGTATCAGGATCAACATGATCAGGTAGATCATTTGCTGTTGCACCATCCACTGGACTGTATTTGAAAGCGCCAGCTCTGTCGAGTTGAGCCTCATACAAAAAGTCGATCAACTGATTAAAGTCGTCTTCAGTCTCGCCCGGAAATCCAACAATAAAAGTACTCCTAATTGCAATATCAGGACAAATATTCCGCCAAGATTTAATTCTATTTAACACTTTCTCTGTGGCAGCAGGTCGCTTCATATTTTTCAACACAGGTAGACTTGCGTGTTGGAATGGAATATCCAGATAAGGCAAAATTTTACGTTCTGCCATTAAAGGAATAATATCGTCGACATGAGGATAGGGATAAACATAGTGAAGACGAACCCAAGCATCTAGTTTGCCAAGTTCAGTCACTAATTCTTGAAACCGAGCTTTAACTGGAGCGCCATTCCAGAAGCCAGTTTTATACTTTACATCAACACCGTAAGCACTTGTATCTTGTGAGACTACCAATAGTTCCTGTACACCATTGTCTACGAGATTTTGAGCTTCTTGCAGAACACTTCCGATATCTCGACTAACCAATTTTCCTCGCATCGATGGAATAATGCAAAACGAACATTTGTGATTGCATCCTTCGGATATTTTTAAATAAGCAAAATGTTCAGGTGTTAACTTTAAACCCGACGCAGGTATGAGATCAAAAAACGGGTCATGCTTAGGCGGTAAATGCTCGTGAACTTGAGTAAGCACCTCTTTATAAGCGTGAGGTCCGGTTACTGCGAGTACATTTGGATGAATTTCTCGAATGGTATTTTCTTTAACACCTAGGCAGCCTGTAACGAGGACTTTACCATTCTCTTTTAAGGCTTCGCCTATAGTGTCGAGTGATTCTTGTACTGCAGAGTCTATAAAACCACAGGTATTCACAATAACGATATCAGAGTTTTCGTAACTTTGACTTAACTCATAGCCTTCAGCACGCAGCTGCGTAATAATTCTTTCAGAATCTACCGTGTTTTTGGGGCAGCCGAGTGAAACAAAACCTACGGTAGGATTGGACGTTGACATAATATTTCTTTCTTAAAGTAAATTGATAGAGTTTAAGCTTTCAGATCTTGAGACAATTCTCGATCGATTGCTTGTTTAATAGAACCAAATATACTGGTTAACGGTTCGTTAGTTTTTTCGCACACTTCTATCAGCAGGCGACTTGCTTCTAGATTAGATTGAAGTTCTAACGATTTATTCAAATAATTTTTTGCTTTGCCCCAAAGCTCATTGACTAGACAGAGTCTTCCCAGAGTTAAATATAGCTGCCAGTCAAGTTTGCCTTCATTAATAAATGTTTCTGCAAAAGCCAGTTGAGATTGGCTGTCCCTACCAGTCGCCTTTCCGTATAGATAAAATAATTCAGTTTGATAGCCTCTTTTTAAAGCTTGCCGAGCAACACTCTCTGCCTCGGCTAGCGCTGAAAAATCTATTAAATGCTGAATATAAAAAATTAAATAAGAAGTACTCTTTTGAAACTCGGAAGGCAGTCTTTGCCATGTTGCTTGCATTTGCTCACAACCAACTAAACTCGAGCGCTCCAACAATCGTTTTACGCACTCATGCTCCATTTCTTTAATAACTTCTGCCTTGAGAACATTTCTCTTTTTCAACGCAGGCAGTAAGTCAAACAGTTTCTCATAGTCGCCTAGTTGCAAATAACATTTTGCTAATAGTTTTAGAACATAAGGGTGTTTTTTATTTTTTACCCATAAATGATTTAGGGTCGCTAAAGCTTGTTCGTACTGCCCACTTTCAAACTGAAGATCAGCTTGCGTTACACTTACGGCAATACTTGCTTCCGGTTCGCATTCAGAAGCCTTCGATAAATACAAATCTCTTGCTGAATGGTTGCCTTGCTCTTGAGCTGCTTTTGCTGCGAGTATGAAATTAATCAAAGGAATATTCGATTTCTCGTTGGCTTTGCGAAAAAACATTTCTGCCTTTTCCCAATGTCCTTCGGTTAATGCAATAAGTCCGCTTAAGGTGAAGTTTTGCGCTTTTCTATTCCCTTTAGTTTTTGCCCACCTGGAAAATTGTCGCTTAGTTCGTTTCAGTGAGAATAATAACCAGGCACTTACAAATGTTATGGCAAAGAAAATGAATAGGAAAAAAATCGCTAGCCATAAACGCATTTCAAGGGTTGATTTGTCCCAAGCGATGAGTACATAACCGTTTTGATCTTTAATGGCGTATGCCATTAAAGCTCCGAAAACAATTGCAAGAATAAAGTAGCGTGCTTTCATTCTTGATCTCCATTATTTTCAGTTGGCTGACTGCTTAGCCATTGCAAACGCTTTTGTTCCTTTAAATCTTGAACGACAACAAACGATTTAAGCTCGACATTTACCTGCTGTGGAAAGGATTGTTTTGCTAGTTCCTCTAATTTTGAAGCCAGAGAACCGCCAACATCATCGAGCACGAAAAACTCATTTATAATTTTTGATGCCTGTGCAAGTCGGTTTTCGTAATAGTCTGGCTGACTATTAATTACCGCAGATTGAGCTTGAGTTAACAATAATTGTATTGTGGTTTTTATTACTCTTGTTTGCTCTTGAGTCATGAGCGGTTGTACTTTTTCTGAATGATCTCGATATTTAATGGAACTTTCACCTATTTCATTCAGCGTTTCTAATAAAGCATCAAACCACTCTTTATTTTCAGGGGTTGTACTCTCAGATACATTCTTAAATTGAGGTGCAATTGGTGAGAGCTTTTCAACCTCTTGTTCTAGGCTTGTGAGTTGCATTAGAAGCATTGCTTTATTTCTTTTAGGTAGCGCTGCAAGATTTGTAATATCGTCACTAATCGCTTGTTCTAGTTGATACAGGTTGAGATCGGCCTGGCTTTTTAACTGATTTTGCGCTTCACGTAACAATGCAATCGCTGTTTGAATGTTGTCTTCGAAAATAATTTTCTTTTGTGCGAGCGCTAAGTAATAGTTAATTTGTTCTAAAACCCAGTCTTGTTTTCCAGTGCTGCTGAGAAGTCGCAATTTATCTTGAGTGGTCGTGAGCTGTTGGCGTAATAGTGTTTGCGTGTTCGACATTCCATTCATGGTACTTTCAACTGACCGCATTGCTTGTTGGGATTGTTGATTTGACTGGCTGAAATCATTAATGTCAGACTCGAACTTCTCAATTGCTTGTGCTTGCTGTTTTACTGTTTCTTCAAGTTTAAGCTTTTGTAAGTGGTTCTCATATATAACCCAGCCTACTAGCCCAATTGAGATTATGGATAAAAGCCCAACTGCCACACTAAATACGGAAGATTGTTTTTTTGGTTGATGAACAACTTGCTCCGAGTCCACGTGTTGTTTTTTCTCAGAGTAGCCAGTGTTAGTCGCACGGCTTTTCGAGCGAGCGTTAACATCATCAGTCGATGAATTTTTTTGTAATGCGGCTTCTTTAGAATGGCTCTTGTCTGTTTTATGATCTTGGGCGTTATTGGCCCCATTCTCTGAGGACTCATGACTGTCCTGTTTCATCGGGTCAGTAGAGCTGCTTTTAGAATTATCAGTGGTCTCTTTTGTCATATTTTCGGGTCCGTCATGAAATGAGTGACTTCTTCTAGAATGTGCCTATTATCGGCACTACTGGCGCAAAAAGCGACCTTAAATCCTCGTTCCAATGCGTAATGCTCTAGCCTTTTGCTCGTAACAATGAGTTTAAATTGGTTATTCGAGTCGTTTTTTAACGCATCGATAGCAACTGTCGACGATACAATCCAAATATCTGAGGGTTTCTGCGGCAGCTTAACGCCAACGGGCTCTCGTCGGTAAACTTCTAAACGGTGAACTTTTGCGCCTTGTTCAGTTAGCCAGGTTTGCAGCAACTCTCTGCCGCCTAGTCCACAGACAATGGTTACATTCTTACCCGCAAAGGATATGGATTTCAGAGTATTGATCAATCCTTCGCTAGATGCATGCTCAGGGGCGACAACATTATTCACACCTAAATCCTTTAATTGCTCTGCGGTAGCAGCGCCAACCGAAAAAATTTGCCGATTATTTAAATGTTCAGAAAGTGGGCGAAGCCATAACAGTTTATTGGCGTATTGAACCGCACTAGGGCTAATGAAAATAACCAGTGACCCGAGAGGCTGCTCGGTTGGATTTAAAGCGGTTAAATTGATGAGAGGAAGGTGTTCGGCCGATAGTCCTCGCTCATTGAGTAAATTCGCCAGCTTTTTACCGCTATCTTGAGGCCGAGTTACATATAGTTTATGAGGCGAATCAGGCATTTTTTTGCAATGACGCAATAATTTTATCGGCTCCCTGTTCTCGCAATGCTTCAGCGACAATTACACCCAGCTCAGCCGCCTGGCTTATAGGTAAGGTGTGTGAGAAAGTAAGCAGTCGCGAACCATCGGTTTCGCCGACTAAACCTCTTAAATGCAGTGATTCATTGTTTGAATCGAATTCTGCAAAAGCGCCAATAGGTACCTGGCATCCGCCCTCTAAGTGGTGGTTCATTGCTCTTTCCGCAGTGACTCGCGCAAACGTGATGGCGTGATTGAGTGGTTTTAGGAGACTTTGTGTTACTTCATCGTCAACTCTGCACTCTATTCCCACCGCTCCCTGGCCTGCAGCGGGTAACAGAACATCTGGTGAAAGCTTTGATTTGATGCGATATTCAAGGTTGAGTCTAACAAGTCCTGCAGTAGCGAGTATGATCGCATCATAATCACCGTCATCGAGCTTTTTAAGACGAGTGCCGACATTGCCTCTCAAACTCTTAATTTCTAAGTCCGATCTTAAATGCTTAAGCTGACATTGGCGTCGTAAACTTGATGTGCCAATTATTGCACCAGAAGGAACCTCGTCGAGCGACCGATAGATATTCGAAACAAAGGCATCGGTAGGATCTTCGCGATCGCAAATAACTGAAAGACCTAGGCCATCTGGGAATTCGGCGGGCACATCTTTCATTGAATGAACAGCTATGTCAGCGCGCTCCTCTAATAATGCTACTTCGAGCTCTTTTACAAATAAGCCTTTCCCGCCAATTTTTGCTAAAGGCGTATCAAGTATTTTATCGCCCTGTGTCACCATAGGTACTAATTCGACGACAAGATCGGAGTGATGACGCTCGAGTTCCGCTTTTACAAACTCGGCTTGCCACATGGCAAGAGGGCTGCGTCGGGTCGCAATTCTTAAAACTGACATGACTTAATAATTTGTTTGAAAACCTAAGTTAATTTTATCACATTAATAGTACGAAAGGTGTCTTCAAATAATTAGAGTTTTACAAAGATTTGATAAGCTTGCGAATATCAGGCGCATGTCGCCGACTAACTTCCAATTTATGATCGGTTTCTTTTAAAGTCATCAGTAGTTGACCGCTTTTGTCTTTGACAAGTCCTTCAATAATTCGCTTATTAACCAAGGCGCTGCGGTGAACTCTTACGAATTGATCAGAAAATTCTTGCTCAAGTTGTTTTAAAGGCTCCTCAATCAAAGCTTCGCCATTCTTGTGGCATACATTGACATACTTTTGGTCTGCCTGAAAAAAGTAAATATCCCGTATAGGGATCAAATGAATTTCTCCGCGTAATTTAGTTGAAATATGTTGCCTTTGGCCTAAGTTCGATTCTTTGGTATTGAGTTTTGACAATTGTGTTTGGTTTAGTTTCCCTGCCTTTTCAATGGCTTTTATCAGATTTTCTCGCTTAACGGGTTTTAGCAAATAATCAATGGCGTTGACCGAAAAGGCTTTTAGTGCGTAATCGTCATAAGCCGTGACAAAAATGATGGCTGGCGGTGTTTCTGTTTTTGATAAATGCCATGCAGCTTCTAAGCCGTCCATATCCGGCATTCGAATATCCATGAAAATAAGGTCAATATTGTTATTAGTGCATTGCTTAATAGCGTCGACGCCATTTTCCGCCTCAAAGACAGTGTGATTAGGATCTATCTCAAGTAATAACCGTTGTACTCTATTTCTTGCGAGATATTCGTCATCAGTTATCAAGATGTTCATGCTTTTGTCCTTCCGATTTCTCGAGGGGTAATTCAAGTGTCACTATGTAGTCGTTCTCATCTTGACGCGAAGTTAACTTGGCACTTTGTTGATAGCGAATAAAAAGTCTTTTTCGAATATTGTCGAGTGCCATTTGATTGCCTGATTGCCGAGTATTGCTCGCAAAAGGATTTGATACTTGAATCACCACTTTTCTATCTGAGACATTCATTTTTATGAATATAGTGCCTCCGGAACTGATTTGCTGAATACCGTGGTATACAGCATTTTCAATGATTGGCTGCAGTGTAAACGGCGGAATAAGAGCCATTTCCAAATCAATACCTATATCCCAGTTAACGGTAAGTTTGTCGCCCAGTCTTTCTTGTTCAATTTTGAGATACGCTTTACAGAGGCTAACCTCTTCTTCTAGCGATATCAGTTGCTGTTTGGGATTTAAGCTCGCGCGAAAAATATCGGCCAACTGCTCAATTGTTTTTTCAGCTCGATTTGGAGCGATATGAATTAAACTGGCAATGGTATTGAGCGTATTAAAAAAAAAGTGAGGTTGAATTTTAGCTTGCAACGCTTTGAACTGCGCTTCACTTTCTGCTTTGATGCTGCTTTGCATTTGTTGCTCGAGATAGAGGTATCTTAACCACACGCTTGCTACCATTTCTGCTACAAAAACATTACGACCGACAAACCACCACTGAGCGGTATTATCAAATTCTAAGGAAACAATAAATACAAACCGCAAGGTTAATAAACTTGCGATCACAGTCGTGAGCCCAATCACTAATAGAACAAAGCTGGTAGTTGCTGGCGCGCTAAGAGTATTTAACCTGTTTCGTAGCCAACATAATATAAGGGTGCTTAAGCAGGTGACCCAGAGAACAAATGAACTGGTGAGTCCGAACGTGTACCAAAATGATTCATTTGGCCCAGTCGAGAGTAAACTTATTAATAAAGAGAGCGAAACTGAAAACAAAACAACTAAAAATGCGCCAGGCAAAATACAAAGGTTTGGTATCATTCCATGAGGTGCGCCTAGGTGGTTGCTCATTGTAGCTCGCTGTACTTGGCCATTAAACTTTGCATCTTACCGATAAGATCGTCCCTTACCCTTTCAAGTAACAAGTTTGATGAGTCTCCCTTTTGCCAATTGGCTTCTCCGAAAATAAGCTCGTAAGTAATACTTGAGAACTGACGTTCAATTCGTCTTTCGACTGCTCGTCGTATTTTTTCTTTCAATGCTGCCGCTGAGTCATTAGATGTTTCTGGCAACACTAACAAAAACTCACCTGACTGCGACTCACCGATCATATCGGCCCACCTTAATTCATCTTTGAGAATTTCTGCGAGTACCTGGTTCAATTGATTTTCGAGTGAGCTCTCAGCTAGAGCTTCAAAACACACCAACTTTATCTTCAACACAGCTAAAGGATTATCGTATCGTCGGCTTCGGCTGACCTCATAATCGAGAAATTGTATCCAATTGGGTCGTTTTGGCAGGTTAGCCATCAGTTTATTCGACATGTTTTCTTGTTTTGTTGAGTCGACGATCTTAAAAAAATGACAGGTTTGCTTTGGGTTGCTTGGTAAAAGTGCTTTCCAGTGTTGAAGAATAAGGCTTCCCGTAGTTTGTTTACTGACGACAGCGTACAATTCTTCACTGTTATCAACCGGCTCTATAGCCATTGCGAGCCAATTTTGCTGGCTCAACTGTTCAAGGGATTGTCCAAGCCATTGCTCGAGCTGACCGTTTAACCAAATAATTTGGCTATTTTCGTCTAATATTAATAAGCCTATCTCCGAGATACTAAATATCTCCAAAACAGATTTTTGATAGTCAAAGCTCGTTTTTGTCTGCATAGGTTAGTTTGGTCGCGGGTAATGACCGGTAAATTATCGTTTTGATGTATTACTTTATTGTAATACAAGGTTACAACCATTAACCTTAAATCATAATTATAGAAATGCCAATATAATCAGCGTGTTGTGTATTACAGAAGAAGATAGCTAATAAGGCATCCATGGGGCAAAAAACACCAGAAAACGAGCCAGATACGCTCGAAATTGATCGTAAGCAACTGAAGCAGTTGCAGCGCCGTTTTTTGGAGCTTAATGAAAAAAGACACTCCTTATTGCAGCAACATCTCGGGCAAAAAGAACGAGAGCTCATCCAGTTATTACCTTTATTTTTCCATATTAACCATCCGACATTACCTGGTTATGTAAACGGCGAAACGCCGTGTGGTGTATCGGGATATCAGCCAGAAAAAACAACGGTTCAGTTGGCTAAAAAATACTCGAGGAGCCTCGACTATAAGCCTCGTGCAGCAACAAGGATCGATATTTTTGGCATTTATTTGATGGGCAGTGCTGGCTCAATCGCTCATTCTATGCAAAGTGATCTTGATGTTTGGGTATGCGTTCGAGATGACTTGTCAAAAGAGCAATTCGAACTGCTGCAGCAAAAACGCTCGAGAATAAAAGCTTGGTGCGAAACCCATGCCTTGGATTGTAATATTTATCTGGTTACCGAAAAAAGCGTTACTGACTCTATTGCTGAAGGTCATAAGCCAACGATGAGCGAGGGCCTGTTGCTCGATGAGTTTTACCGTACTCAAATTTATCTGGCAGGTCGATTTTTATTGTGGTGGCTAATCCCGCCCGAGTATGAAGAAAGCTATCAGGAATACGCTGATAGGTTGTTCATACAACGATATGTTAAACAAGAAGAGTGGATTGACTTTGGTCCTATTCCCACTATTGAATTAGAAGAATATATCGATAACGCGCTTTGGTACATAGATAAAGCATTGGAGTCGCCGTACAAAACAGCTTTAAAACTGGTTCTAATGGAGTCTTATTTAAGTCAATATCCCAAAGTAAAATTGATAAGCCAGTCTTACAAAATATTTGTTCACAACCTAATCGATAATGCGACGGTAATCGATGCATATCTCCTCATGCATCGAAAAGTTGAAGAGTATTTAATACTCAATGATCAATTAGACAGACTTGAGTTTGTTCGCCGATGTTTGTACCAGAAAATTAATTATCGTCGACAAAAATTAAAAGGCGAAGATCGCAAACAATCAAATATTGTTGAGCATTTAATTGAAGAGTGGCAGTGGTCAAAAGAAAAGCGTCAACTGTTTGATAATCGTTCGTCATGGGATATTAATCAAATTGGTAATGAGAAACGACTCTACATTAGGCAATTAATTACGTCCTTTAGAACCATTGGTCAGTTTTTAAAACAGCAAGCAACTTTTTTCGATAAATATAAAACAAAACTCCTTACTTTAAGTCGAAAAATAAGTGCAAATCTTGAGTTGACACAAGGAAAGATTGAGCGGGTTAATATTAATTTTGTACCTCAAATGAATGACAAGCATCTTTCTATTGTTCGTCAAAACAAAGGGAAAGATCTTGAACTTTGGAGTTTTTACGATCGCGCTATAAGTCAGCAAGAAGCCACCTCTGCAGAACCGGTCTATCAATGCAGCTCTTTATTAGAGTTACTGGTTTGGGCAAAAATAAATGGGCTATTAAATGAAAATACATCCTTGCAATATAAGGACAGTAAACAGCAGCTTCAATATGATGAATTAGAGCGACTCATCCAGATTTTATTATCAACATATTCTGAACCGAGTCGTGTTCGAGATGATGAGTATCTAGAAAAACCTATCGTTCAAGAAATACATTGTTTTGTTAATGTCGCACAAGATAGATTGACTAATATTGCAAAACAAGGAATGCACATTATTACAAAGAAAATGGATCCTTTGTGTTATGGAAACGAATGTCTTAATTTAATAGAAACGATAGATCTTTTTTACCAAAACTCATGGGGTGAAAAGTTTGTTATACACTTTGCCGGTCAAAACTCTATTTCTGAAGCGGCAATAGCGCTATTAGAATTAATTGATCGGCAAGAACAACAACCCAAAATACAGTATTATAGTTTTTCTTCGATCCGGGCTGCTGATAATGCACTAAGAGTTAAACATTTATTTAGTCAGTTAAAAGAATGTTTTAAGTATCAGGATCAAGCACCCGGGAAATTTGTGTATCGTCTGGGTACGCAATATCATCTAGTTGAAAAACAAGAAAAGCGATTTATTGTTCACAGTGTTAAAGATGAAGTGCAGCTAGGCCAATTAATTATCAACCAGTTTTCCAATTACCAACGCGTGGTGTTCGATAATCGTTGTTTTACCGATCCAGTCATTGTAACGGCTATTAAAAAGTCTGAACCAGGTGTCAATACATTAATCGTCAATCGTCAATCGACTCAACAAACGTCATATTGCTTTGTCGATCAGTATGGTGGAGTTGTTTTCGGTTCGTTAGATGTTGAGTTTTGGTTGGAAGATATAGAAACATTACGGCGTTTTCTTAAAAATAGCCTTCCAGACTATGATGAAAAATCACTCAAGGTTTATCAGATAGAGAAAGGTGAAAAGCTTACCCGTTGGGAGCACTCACCTGCACCGCTTGAAAATTTTATTGCTATTGATTGTAAGATTTCCTCGGAAACAGACTCAGCGACTTTGACCGTATCTGCAAAGGATATGACATATGAAATGCTTCTGGCCGATCCTAAGTTACCCAGGCTTTATCAAGCTTGGCTGGACCGGGCTTTTTCAACCACTCCAGACTCGGTGTTTATCGATCGACTCGACTTACCGGTGCCCGACTCGGTGTTGTCGGAAGGGCGTTTGTTGGTTGAGCGGAAAAAACTTTACCATCAGCTCGGATTTTGACTCGCTGCAATACTCTTTAAGTTCATAGATGAATCTGGGATACTTACCAAATGAAAAGAAAAATACTTTGGATCCTTGGATCTGTGTGCATATTGGGGCTACTAGGCTGCGGTCAGAAAGGACCACTTAAGCCGGCACAATCACCCCCATCAGATGAGGTGTTGGAAATTATTTATGCTGATTAGTTTTGCGAAAATGCAGGGCTTGGGAAATGATTTCATGGTCGTCGATACCATTTCACAACCAATTTACTTTAATGAGTCACAAATCAGAAAGTTAGCTGATCGACATTTTGGAATAGGTTTTGACCAGCTTTTATTGGTAGAGCCACCGCAACAGCCCAATACCGATTTTCATTATCGAATATTTAATGCCGATGGCAAAGAAGTCGAGCAATGCGGTAATGGTGCCCGATGTTTGGCTCGATTTGTCAAAACAATGGGGCTTACCTGGAAATATAAGCTTCGGATAAGCACCATGAAAGGCATTATCTCGGCTCGGTTACATAAAGATGGAAATGTGACGGTGGATATGGGCATGCCTAATTTTTCACCCGATAAAATCCCATTGCGCTACGCCGAACGTGCAAAAGAATATAACATCGAAGCAGAAGGCGTAAGGTACTCGGTTGGATCAGTATCGATGGGCAATCCTCACTGTGTTTATGAAGTGAATGATATTAAGCAAGCACCGGTCGCAAAGATTGGTCCACTTTTGTGTGAGCACAATGTGTTTCCGCAAAAGGCCAATGTTGGATTTGTAGAGCGTGTTTCGGAAAAAGAAATTAACTTAAGAGTTTACGAGCGAGGTGTTGGTGAAACGCTAGCTTGTGGAACGGGTGCTTGTGCCGCAGTCGCGGTTGGAATTTCACAACAAAAGCTCTCGAATAAAGTAAAAGTAAATTTACCGGGCGGGCGCTTAACTATTGATTGGGAAGGTGAAAACCACCCTCTTTATATGACCGGACCTGCTGAATTTGTTTTTGAAGGCCAGATAGAAATATGAAAGTAATTGATAATAAAGAACCTACTGAACAACAAGTGTTTGATTATCTGGCGACACATCCAGATTTTTTAGAGCGGCATCCAAAGCTGTTTTCTCACATGTCGATTAGTCATCAAGTGGATGGCAGTGTTTCATTAGTTGAGCGGCAAGTAAAAGTTTTACGAGAAAAAAATCGAGAAATGCAAGGTAAGCTGATCGAAATGCTCGACGCAGCACAAACTAACGAAGACTTGTTAGTAAAGTGCATTCGACTCATCTTATGCTTAATTGATTGTCAATCCTTACAGCAGTTAACGAATACTTTGCAAGATTTATTAAAACGAGAATTTGTTCTAGACGATGTATCAATCAATTTAGCTGGACGTTGGCCTAGAAGTGATAATGTACGAGTGTATTCAGATATCCATCGTTTATTCACAGATTTAGAAGTGCACTTTCCAGACAATGAACCTGTGTGTGGCAGACTTGATAATAAAACTCGTGAGTTATTATTCAGTAGTGGTCCCAAAACCGGTTCAGTTGCTTTACTTCCTCTAGGAAAACAAGGCCAGTTTGGTCTGCTAGCTCTATACAGTAATGATCAAACTCGTTTTTCTCCGGATATGGGTGATTTATTTTTACAATTAATTTCTTCGGTAACCAGCCAAATGCTTTTGCGTTTTAAAGATTTTTAGTGAGTGTATGTCGTTACAAGGCTCGATTAATTCTTACCTAACTTTCATTGAATCCGAAAGGCAATTGTCCAACTTGACGGTCGAGAGTTATCGAGCAACATTACACCATTTTATTAACTTTGCAGAAGAAAAAAATATTCATAAGCTATCCCAAATAAATAGTCACACTATACGACTGTATTTAGCTCAATTGCACCGCCAGGGATTAAAGAAGAAATCAATTAATCAAAAATTATCTTCACTTCGATCATTATTTCGCTTTCTTGCGGCAAAAAAACTTATTACCGTGGATCCTTTGAAAAGTATCAGAGGGCCGAAAACGGACAAGCACTTGCCAAAAGTTATTGAGGTTGATGAAGTAACTAATTTATTAGATAGAATACCGTCTGAAACTTTTATTCAATTGCGAGACAAAGCCATCTTGGAGTTGTTTTACTCCTCCGGTATTCGACTAAGCGAATTACAATCGATTGACATCAATGATTTAAATTTAACTGCAAGTGAATTAAGAGTAACCGGTAAAGGAGCGAAAACCCGTTTGGTTCCCTTAGGTTCTAAATCTGTTAATGCTTTACATGATTATCTTCAGTTACGAAACAATATTTCATCCGAACATTCCGCGTTGTTTATTACAGAGCAAGGCCGACAATTACAACATCGTAGCATTCAGGCGAGACTCGAATATTGGGGAAAGCATTTAGGGTTGTCCAGTCGTTTACATCCTCATAAATTGAGGCATTCGTGTGCATCACATTTTTTAGAATCGTCATCTGATCTAAGAGCTGTGCAAGAGTTATTGGGTCATGCTGACTTATCCACCACTCAAGTGTATACCCACTTAGACTTTCAGCATCTTGCTAAGGTTTACGACTCTGCTCATCCAAGAGCGAAGAAGAAAAATGAAATTAAAAAGTGAAGCTTTTTCCAGCTGGATGAGTTCAATAAAAGTCATAGGGTTCGACTTGGACGATACGCTTTGGAATAACTCCGACGTAATAATCAAAGCAATAGACGCACAGTACCAATATTTTATGGATCATCAGCTTAATAGCTCTCGGCAAGAGCTCGAAGCAGCTTATGTATCGATAAGTCAAAAGTTAATATCGGCGCAACCTAAACGCTATCAAGATGTTACTCAACTGAGAAATGAAACATTGAAACAACTCTGCGTTCATTTTGGACTGGATTTGAAGCATGCTATGGGTGCGTTCTCTGCATTTTATAAGCAAAGACAAAAAGTTAAACTGTACGATGAGGTGATACCGTTATTAGAAAAGCTCTCTCAGAAGTATACGCTGATGGTGATTAGTAACGGTAATTCAAATCTTGAAGATATCGGTATTGCTGATTTTTTCAATGTGCATTTGCAGGCAGGGCGAGATGGCGAAGCAAAGCCAAGTGGCGATATGTTGCTAAAAGCGCTGAGCTTTTATGATCTTAAACCCCATGAGTATTTATATGTTGGTGATAATTTTCACACCGATGGTCAAGCAGTCATTAATGCAGGGGTAAAAGGTTTGGTTATTCCAAGCAATCCTGCCGAGCATCATGAGCAGACTTTTAACACCGATAATATCAAAGTACTGGACAACCTTTTGAGCTTTCTGAAATTGGTTGGATAATAAAAAAGCCCAGCATTCGCCAGGCTTTTGTAAACTAATTCAGTGGTTATTAATTTGAATCATCGGATAGCATAAACTCGTCTTTCTTAATCAGTTCCGCAATTTTTTCTTCTAGGTCTTTCTTAATCGGTTGACTGCATAATCCTTCAGGATACTGTGTGCGAACGAAGTTATCGGCAATAAAGCCGCCATATCTTACGCCTTGTAAAAAAGATTTGAATTTTACTTCCACATCAGCGGCAATTTTATTTGCGCTGTATTCTTTTACTTTTCCAAAATCTGCGAACTTCTTAATATTTGAGTGCAGCTTCTCGTTGAAACGTGTCGAGTTGGTGTCGACTTCCAAGTAGGTATCAAGGGCACACAGTTCGATAAGTAGGTTAATATTGAGCACATAATTATAACTTTCCACCATGTAACTGTTTACTGTATTAGCAAGCTCAGTATCTTTATCTGCAGCAGAGCCAGTGAGCGTGGCGAAGAGTAGGTTTGCGGCTAAAATAAATTTTATTATTTTCATAGTTCAGCTCCAAATAAATGGTACTTGTTAAAACTATAGCCAAAGCGTTAAGAGTTGCCAACAAATCAGTCGTTTATCTTAAGTACCAACGGTAAATTAATTTATGGATCCATCTGCCATATGGTGGAAAAGCAAACTTTGCTGAGCTGAATTTACCACGCTTTAAGATGGACTTAGCTTTAGAGAAGGTTTTGAACCCTTCCCGGGCATGATAATGCCCCATTCCTGACGGACCAACACCACCGAAGGGCAAGTCTTCTTGTGCAACGTGAATCACTGAGTCATTGATGCAAACTCCCCCAGCATGAGTTTGTTTCATAACCTTTTTTTGTAGCTTTCTATCAAAACTCATTAGATAAAGTGCCAGTGGCCTAGGCTTCGACTGAATGTACTCAACAGCTTCATTCACCGATTCATAACTTTTAATCGGAAGAAGTGGTCCAAAAATTTCCTGTTGCATCAGATTTAAGTTTTCCGGAGGATCAATAACCAAAGTTAAGGGTATTTTTCGGTTACCAGGCTCGAAGCTTTCTGCTCCAGGGTTCAGCTTGATTATATTGCATCCTGCAGATTCAGCTTCTGCAAGCCATGCTTGCAAGCGACCAAACTGAGAGTCGTTAACTATCGCGGTGTAATCGGGATTATTGGAAATGGTTGGATAGAGTCTTTGAAATTGATGTTCAATTTCTTTGGTTAGATCGTCGAGCTTGTCTTTTGAGCATAAGACATAATCTGGCGCGACACAGGTTTGGCCGGCATTCAGACATTTTCCATACAACATACGCTCAACGGCTAAGTCTATCGGCATATCTTCAGCAATCAGTACAGGCGATTTACCACCGAGTTCAAGAGTAACCGGAGTAAGGTTATTTGCGGCCGCTCTCATTACGTGTTTTCCAACCTGAGTAGACCCGGTAAAAAACAAGTGGTCAAATGGCATGCTGGAAAAGGTTGCCGCGATATCACTGTCCCCTTCGACGATGGCGACTTCTGTCTGGGTGAACACTTCTTCTATTATTTCTCGTAAGATGCGGTTGGTATAGGGCGTAAACTCTGAGAGTTTGATCATCGCCCGATTACCTGCTGCCAAAGCTGCAACGAGAGGCCCTATCGATAAGTACACCGGGTAGTTCCAAGGCACGATAATGCCGACAACACCAAGTGGTTGGTACTCCACCCAAGCACTTGCCGGTTGAAATAACCAGCCAATGTGCCTCTTTTCAGGCTTCATCCATTGTTTCAGTTGTTTTAAGGTGTAGTTGATGTTCATGACGGACGGTAAAATGTCGCCCATTATTGAGTCATCATCAGAGCGATGTGAGTAATCAGCGCTAAGCGATTTTAGTAATCGTTCGCGATTTTTCAGCAGACTTTTTTTCAAAGCCTTGAGCATTTCTTTTCGTTCTTTGCGCGAAGGAAAAGAGTTGGATTGAAAGGCATGTTGCTGTTGCTCAAAAACATCTTGAACAAAAACTTTACCGTCACGATGATTACTGGGTTCTAATAGTTGCTCAGAAGCTGACATACTTTATATCTTACCTATACCAATCGATTGCGTTTATTATTGTCGTGAAATGCAGCAATGTTTTCGGCGATTTCGTTGACGAGCGTTTGTCTGGCTTCAACACTCGTCCAACCAATATGCGGCGTTACAATACAGTTTTTTGCGCTTAGTAGCGGATTATCCGCTGACGGCGGCTCCTGTGATAATACATCGATACCTGCCCCTGCGATAGTGCCTTGCTGTAAAGCATGAGCGAGTGCTGTTTCATCAATCAAACCACCTCTTGCCGTATTAAGTAGTAACGCTTTCGGTTTCATGCGACCCAAGAACTCTTGATTAACCAGTTGTTTGGTTTCTTCTGTTTCCGGACAATGTAAACTCACCACATCACACTGTGGTAGAAATGAGTTCAAAGGTAGTCGGTAAGGTGCTGATGGTCTGTTAGGTAACTGAGCGATCAATAGTTTCATACCAAATGCTCTGGCTATGTTCGAAACGGCTCTGCCAATTTCACCATAACCAATCACACCAAACGTTTTCCCAGAAAGTTCGTGAAACTGTGTTGCTAACACCGAAAAATGCGGATGATCAGCCCAACTTTTGCGACTCAATTGATTTTTCAGTTCCGATATTCGATTAGTTAACTGCAGTAGTAAATGAAAGGTTATTTGCGCCACACTATTGGTTGAGTATCCAGCGACGTTACACACGCCAATTTTGTTTTCTTCAGCCGCAGCTAAATCAATATTATTGACCCCTGTCGCCGATACACAAATTAACTTGGTTTGTTTTAATTGTTCGAGAAGTTGCCGGTTAAGGTTTACTTTATTGGTGATGATTATATCGGCGTCAGTGCATCGAGATAGCACTTCCGAAGGCTGAGTTCGATTAAAAAATATTACGTCATGGTTTAACTTCGTCAATGCTGACATGTCGACATCGAAATGTTCGAGCGACAGTTTTTCAACATCGATAGGACAGTGGGTAATTGGAGTAATTGTGCCTGCGTCCAAAAATACGACTTTCATTTTATACCTTAAGGTTTAATTGAAAACTTAATTGATTGTAATGGCCCGAACCTGGCCTCATAGTCACCTGATTCAGCAGGAACCATGCTGCCTAGGGCACCGGTAATTAAGATGTGTTCAGGCGTAATGGTATAACCCTGTGAGACAGTTTGATTGATCAAAAGTTGCAAGGCTTGCCATTGATTACCAAGCGCATCGGAACCAGTTCCTTGATTGACTAACTTTAAATTATTGTCCGCATTGCGCACCGATAATGAAACATTTATCTCGTTAATATTGCTAATGTCTGGGTGCGTTCCGCGTTGCGAAAAGTCTAGGCTATTTCCAACTAAAATTCCTGCAGAAGCAACATTGGAAGCGATTAAATCAAAACCAGTTAGCTTAGATAAGTCGGTATATCTCAAATCGGGTAGTTCGATTACCGCGGCAACACTGGAAACTATTGCCATTAATTGGTCTATTGACTCCACCGGCTTGTTGATAGGTTGATTTACTCGAAAACCAAACTCGGTCTCAAGCATTAACTTGCCATAGTGACTCAAACGAATGTCATCGCGATTTCTAATTACACCTTTTTTAAATAACACTCCGGTGAGCGGTGCGTTAACGCCAAATTTTTTTTGGCCTGCCGTTGAGGTTAATCCAGCTTTAAAGCCAATGATAGTATCGTTTTGGGTTAATAATTGAACAAATTGTTTTTGAATTAAGTAAGGATCGGTAGAGGTTTGGCTTAGATTGAACTGATCATGCGATGTCTGGCTGACAAGAGGTAGCGGTTTGCTCTGCTCTGCAGCTTTGAAAAGTAATGCCGCTTGCTCTTCAATCAACTGAGTCAGTTGGGTCTTTCCTGTTACTTCAATATCGGTAGCTGTACCTACCTTCGCGTCTTTTCCCAGAGCAAAAATTGGATGAGCAAATAACAAAAATAACAAGGTTAATCCGATAGTGGAGGGCTTTAAAATTGAGTTCATAGAGAGTTAGATTCGCTGTTTTTGGAGAGTCATCATAATTAAAGTCACATTAGATTAAACTGAATCTAAACGAAAGTCTGCATGCTACTCATTTAAGTGGTAGAATTGCGCGAATGAATACACATCCTATTTTACAGTTTTTAAACGAAGCGCAGTGTCAAGCCGTGAGCTCTGATGCGCCCGCGCTATTGGTTTTGGCAGGTGCAGGTTCGGGTAAAACCCGAGTTCTAGTGCATCGAATAGCCTGGTTAATAAGTGAATGCGGACTATCCCCACACTCAATACTGGCCGTAACCTTCACTAACAAAGCTGCGCACGAAATGCGCTCACGTATAGAGAGCTTACTGGGAAGGCCTGCTAATACTATGTGGGTGGGAACCTTTCATGGATTAGCGCATCGACTGTTAAGAGCACATGCTCGAGATGCGGAACTTGATGAAAATTTTCAAATTTTAGACAGTGATGATCAGCTCAGAATCGTCAAACGTGTGGTTCGAGAATTAGGACTGGATGAAAATGAATGGCAGCCGAAACAAGCCCAGTGGTTCATAAATGCAAAAAAAGATGACGGGTTGAGGCCAAAAGACATTCAACACGGTGGCGACTTATTCACTGCTACCATGACCAGTATTTATTCGCATTACGAACAAGCTTGTCGTCAGTCGTCGCTGGTTGATTTTCCAGAGTTGCTGCTTCGTGCTTATGAGCTACTCAGGGATAACACTCATTTACGAGAACATTATCAGTCGCGATTTCATCACGTACTTGTGGATGAGTTTCAAGACACAAACGCAATTCAATATAACTGGATAAAGTTAATTTCAGGGCGACAAAATGCGATCACGATTGTCGGTGATGACGACCAATCTATTTATGGTTGGCGAGGCGCTCGAATTGAAAACATTCATAAATTTCAACACGACAATATTGATTGTGAAACCATTCGTTTAGAACAGAACTATCGCTCGACCTCGACAATTCTAAAGGCAGCTAACGCTGTTATCGCCAATAACAATGATCGCCTCGGAAAAAACTTATGGACCAGTGGCGATCAAGGCGAGTTGATTTCACTCTATGCTGCTTTTAATGAACAGGAAGAAGCGCGTTTTATTGCCGCGAGAATTCAGGACTTTGTTAATCAAGGTAATAATTATTCTGAGTGCGCCATTTTGTATCGTTCCAATGCGCAATCACGGGTACTCGAAGAAGCTTTGCTACAAAGAAGTATTCCATATCGCATATACGGTGGTCTGCGATTCTTTGAACGAGCAGAAATTAAAGATACTTTAGCATATTGTCGCTTGATAACTAACTCTAATGATGACGCAGCTTTTGAAAGAGTCATCAATACTCCAACGCGTGGATTGGGACAAAAGTCGATTGAAATTGTGCGCGATTTAGCAAGGAGTCGTCAACTGTCCATGTGGCAAGCAGCTTCGGTTGTAATCGATGAAGGACTGCTTCCTGCTCGAGCGAAAAATGGTCTGGAAACGTTTCAGATGTTGATTAAAAATCTTGCATCAGAAGCCGAATCGATGGAGTTACATCAACTGATAGATTTTGTTATCGAGGCTAGTGGTTTACTCGAAATGTACCTAAAAGAAAAGGGTGAAAAAGGACTCGCAAGGAAAGAGAACTTGCAGGAGCTTGTGTCTGCTGCTCGAGAATTTGATGCAGATGAGTTTGGCTATAATTTAGAAGATTTGGGCGAAGCAGAGGTTGAGGAAGAAATCGATCCTCTTGTTGCGTTTTTATCCCACGCTTCTCTCGAAGCTGGTGATACTCAAGCCGAAAAATACGAAGACTCTGTTCAACTTATGACGTTGCACTCAGCGAAGGGATTAGAGTTTCCGGTCGTATTTATGACAGGAATGGAAGAAAAGTTATTCCCTCATCAAATGTCAATGGAAGACAGTGACGACCTGGCAGAGGAAAGACGACTTTGCTACGTTGGCATAACTCGAGCAATGAAAAAGTTATACTTACTGCATGCTGAAAAAAGACGACTTTGGGGTAAAGAAACCTACCCCTCTATTTCTCGATTTATTCGCGAAATTCCAAAATCATTAATAGAAGAAGTGCGACTTAATGCATCGGTGTCCCAACCTGCTTTTGGGCGTTCACAACTTCAAGACTCTGACTCCGGACCGGATGGTCTTCAGTTGGGGCAAATGGTAGAGCATCCAAAATTTGGTGCAGGTGTTATTTTAAATTTTGAGGGGAGTGGCCCTCAGGCAACTATACAAATTAATTTTGAGTCTGTAGGTCCAAAGCGATTGGTTTTGGCTTATGCGAAACTAACACCTTGCTAACTGGATAAACTTATCATTTTTAATGTTAAGCTTAATCGTCATACTCTTGGGTAATTGGAGAGAGAATGTCTTGCCAATTTTGCTCAAGAAGAGTATCGATATTATTCAATGAGTTTTGATACAGACCATCCGCTAAGTCTGCTTTTGTCGTTTGCATTTTGACTATCCGCTCTTCAACAGTGCCACGAGTAATTAGTTTATACACAAACACATTTTTGTCCTGGCCGATACGATAAGCTCGATCACTGGCTTGATTTTCCGCTGCTGGATTCCACCAAGGATCGAAATGGATAACGGTATCTGCAGCTGTAAGATTTAAACCTGAACCTCCTGCTTTAAGACTTATCAGAAATACAGGAACCGATCCCGACTGAAATTTATCGACTAATTCACCTCGGTTAACTGATTGGCCAGTTAATTTTACAAAATCGATATCAAGCGACGTCAATTCTTGTCCGATTATATCCAGCATTTTCCGAAAAGAAGAAAATATTAAAACTTTTCTTCCTTCTTCAAGCATTTCGGGAAGTACATTGAGTAACCATTCGAGTTTGGCAGAGCGTATAGACTCAACTGATTGGTTGTTAATTAAGGAAGGATGACAGCAAATTTGCCGAAGGCGTAACAGCGCATTATTCACAAGTAGTCGGTTGGCTTTTACACCAGACTGTTGAACAACCTTTTGCAATTCTTCTGTCATGGATAAACGATAAGCTTCATAGAAATCTGCTTGCTCATCGGCCATACTTAATGATTGCGTCATTTCAATTTTATCTGGCAATTCTGTTGCTACTTGTTGTTTAGTTCGACGAAGTAAAAACGGTTTTACTTTTCGCAGTAATTCATCGTAGACTTTTGTATCGCCCTGTTTCTCAATCGGTTCTCTAAACAATAAATTAAATTGTCTTTCTGTTCCAAGATAACCTGGCATTAAGAAATTGAACAAACTCCATAATTCACCCAGATGGTTTTCAATGGGTGTTCCTGAAAGACAAAATTTATGTTTTGATTTTAATAAGCTACAGCTTTTTGCAATTCGTGTTTTTGCATTTTTAATCGCTTGTGCCTCATCAAGGATGATGGTGTGAAAATCAAACTGCCTTAGCTTCTCTATATCACGTTGCACTAATCCGTAGCTTGTTAAAATTAGATTGTAATTACTGAAATCTTCCAATAATTTCTCGCGTTCAGTGCCGTAGTAAATAAGTGTTTTTAATTGTGGTGTAAACTTTTTGGCTTCGACCTTCCAATTTGCTAGTAAGCTAGTTGGCACAATAATTAGATTTGTTTTATGTGCGTGAATTTTCAACTGTAAAAAAGACAATGTTTGTAAAGTCTTTCCCAATCCCATGTCGTCTGCCAGCACTCCACCAAAGTTATTATTCGCAAGAAAATTGAGCCATGCAACCCCTTGCTTTTGGTAATCGCGAATGTTTGCATTGACAGTATTTAAATCTAGCTTATCTGCGTTCAATGTCTTTTGACTAGTCACCTTCGCCAATGACTTTTTAAGCCACTCTGATATTTTCCATGGCTGATTTTTATTTTCGTTTACTAAACTGGAAAGTTTTATTGTTTGTTGGCGCGATAATTCTAACTCATCATTTTCATTTAATGGCTTAGCATTAAATAATTCATTTAGGGTTCGCAAAATTTGTCTGATACGTTCTGCTGGAATATTAATTAACTTACCATTTTCCAGCTCAATAGGTAGGTCTTGAACCTTCTCAATTTTATTTAGCTGTACGGTTTTGCTTTTAATTGCTTTAACGATATGCGGTAGTAAATTTACATAGTGGTCGTCAATTTTTACCCCGAGTGATATGTTAAACCATTGTTGAAACTCATCTTCTTCAATATTGAGTGTCCAGTTCATTTCACTTTCATTATTCAGTTCGAAAGATGGATGGGTATGAACTTTCCAGCCAAGAGCCGCTAATTCAGCTAACCAAACCGCATAAGAACTGAAGGGGCCAGCAATTGCGCGATCTGCGATGTCAAAATAGTGTTGTACAGGAAGTTCATATCTAGAGGTTATCGTTGGAACAGCTTGTAATTGTCTTAAACGAGATGCTAATGGCGCTTTTTGCGAAATACTGATTTGACTTTGGTGCATGATGTCGTCAAACCGAAAGTAGTTCGGTTCAGTGGATTGCTGATCCGTATTCTGATTTACATTCTCAAAGTAGACGCAAGCCGCATTGATTTTTATTGGCAGCTTGCCAACTTTTGAACAGTCGACTAACTGCGTTCTTAACTCAATATGAGGAATGATCTCTTGTTCGATATCAATGCAGGTTTCGGATCTGACAGTGATGACGCGATTATGAGAAACATCAAAGTAAGTATTATTTGTAAGTACTGGCAAATCCATTCGCTGTTCATTTTTCGAATTGTCTTGTGAATCATCGATTGACATCCATTGTTGTGTAAATTTAATTGGTGGGCGAGATGGCGCTTTCCAAAAGCATCGCCCAGATCGTAAAATTAAATTGCATATTTCGGAAGCTTGTGTGGTGTTTAAGTTTTCTAAAACTAACTCACCTTGCTCTGCTCGACTTAAATCGTGGTTATTAATTGCATCTCCATATGTTGCAAGAATGAACTGATCGGTCATTGAAAAAAACTTTGGTAGCTTACTAAAGTTTAATGTCTTTAGATTTAATTTTTCTTTAAGTTGATACTTGCCATCTTGCGTTAAATAACTTTTATAAACAACGTAATAGAATTGTCCTTCGTCTTCTTTTAAAAGATATACGATGCGGTGACGAGCCATATTAGGATAAGGATCATAGAACTGACTGGACAGCCATTGGCAGGTGGTTTTCCACAAATGCTGTTCGTCAAGAATATCTTTTATTAAATAACTAATTGAGTCGAAACGTCGTTTTGTTTCAATAGCGAGTGCTGCCAAGTGAGAGCAGCTCCCTTTTATTTCATTGCAGCTGCATTGCAAAGATTCTTTTTCGAGTGGCCATAGTCCCTGAGCCTCGAGCACTTTGTTTTCACTTTGTACATGAGCCGAAATGTGACCGGTTCCCGGATCGTGACTCCACTGCTTTAGATTGTTATGAATTAAAAGCTGCAACCCCTCAACCAACGTTTGATCGTCAAAAAATTGGTTTAGGTGGTCTGTTGGGCCTTTAAATGCAATTGCCTTAATTAGCATAAAGTAAGCAGTTAAAATTTAGTTAAGCCAACCATAGTAGCAAATTTGCTTTAAATGTCGAAACTTTCGCGCCAATGCCGCAATGATTAAAACCACGTGAAGTTCGTTTTGCTAAGGATAAATTTGCAACCAGACTTTGAAGTGTGAATAATCTACAGCCAATGAGACTGCTTAGGAAATGAATAAAATGAAAAGAAGAGCATTTGTTGGGGCGTTAGGCGTGGGAGCCGCGGCAACATTAGCAGGCTGTCAAAAGGAAGCCAAAGAATGTGTCGCCACTTCCGATCAGCCAACCGTGTCAAAAAAAGTGATTGAGTGGAATATGGTGACTACCTGGCCAAAGAACTTTCAGGGTCTAGGAGAAAGCGCTGAGCGACTAGCGCAGAATATTGCTCGGCTAAGTGGCGGTCGAATGAAAGTAAATGTGTTAGGCGCTGGTGAACTTGTACCAGCTTTGCAGGTTTTCGATACTGTTGCAGCAGGAACAGTACAAATGGGCCACGGCGCGTCCTATTATTGGAAAGGAAAAATGCCCGTATCGCCTATCTTTTCTGCAGTGCCATTTGGCTTAAATGCTCAAGAAATGAACGGTTGGCTTTATCACGGTGGTGGGCTTAATTTGTGGCAAGAACTGTACGCTCCTTTAGGTTTGTTACCAATGCCTGCGGGTAATTCTGGTGTTCAGATGGCGGGTTGGTTTAATAAGGAGATAAATAGTCTCGATGATATTCAGGGATTAAAAATGCGTATACCTGGTTTGGGCGGAGAAGTTTTTAAACGCGCAGGTGGCACTCCTGAACTTATTCCTGGGGCAGAATTGTTCTCCGCTTTGGAACGCGGTCGAATCGATGCGACAGAATGGGTCGGCCCTTATAATGATCTCGCTTTTGGTCTGCACAAAGCAGCAAAGTACTACTATTATCCAGGGTGGCACGAACCTGGCACCACACTCGAAGCGATCATTAATATAAATGCGTTACAGCAGTTACCTACGGACTTACAAGAAATTGTTAAAGCTGCTTGTACTCAAGCCAATTACGATACATTGTCGTTCTTTACTAGCAAAAATAATGAAGCCCTTTCAGAACTACTTGATGTTCATAAAGTTCAATTGAAAAAACTTCCGCAAGATGTTCTTGATAAGTTTGAAAGTATATCTGAGCAGGTCGTTCAGGAGTTAGCCGAGACGAGTGACTTTGCTCGAAAAGTTTACGAGAGCTTCAGTCGATACAAACAACAAGTTTATTCTTGGCATAAAGTTTCGGAACAAGCGTTTTACGACCTAAGGTAATCAAATAAAAACCGCCGAGAGGCGGTTTTTATTATGCATGTCCATTCTTCCGAATGTTAGTCAGCTAGTGCTTTCGGAAGCCAGGTCGCCAATTCTGGAAACAATCCCAAAAGAATCAACAAGCCTATTTGTATTCCTATAAACGGAATAGCTCCACGATAAATATTTTTGGTTGGTACTGTATCGGGAGTGACTCCTCTCAAGTAAAACAGTGCAAAGCCAAAAGGAGGGGTTAAAAAGGATGTTTGTAAATTAATCGCGATCATTATCCCTAACCAAATCGGATCGACTCCCATGGCAAGTAACACAGGAGCAACGATTGGTACAACGACGTAAATGATTTCAATAAAATCAAGAATAAATCCAAGTAAAAACATGACCAACATGACCACAATCATGGCGCCCAAAACCCCACCTGGCATTTGTTCTAATAAGTGGTGAACTTGTGCATCGCCTCCCAATGCTCGAAATACCAAACTAAAAACAGATGCACCAATTAAAATCATAAATACCATCGAAGATGTTTTTGTCGTTGACTGCATAACATCTTGTAATTTTTTAAAGCTAAACTGTCGTTGAATAAGTGCAAGTATTACCGATCCGGCAGCACCGATGGCAGCAGCTTCGGTTGGTGTTGCAACGCCAGCCAGAATAGAGCCAAGTACAATAAAAATTAATATTAGAGGCAGTATTAAGCTTTTAAATAAGGTGGTGAGTTCAATCTTGGGTAAATCGTCGATCCGTGGTGCAAGTGATGGGTTAATAAAAGCTCTCAGCATTACGTAAAGCATATAAGCGCCGACCAAAATCACTCCCGGAATTAGTGCGCCTATAAATAAGTCACCTACGTTAATCGGCCCTCCACCATAAGAACTTCGATAAGCGGATGAAATTGCTTCGCCTAAAAGTATCAGCACAATCGAGGGAGGAATAATTTGACCAAGAGTACCTGAAGCACAAATCGTTCCGGTTGAAAGAGCTTGATCGTATCCGCGTTTTAGCATTACAGGTAACGACAGCATGCCCATTGTTACGACGGTAGCACCGACAATGCCTGTGGATGCAGCGAGCAACATGCCAACAATAATGACCGATAGCGCGAGTCCTCCTCTTATCTTTCCAAAGAGTAATGCCATTGATTCTAGTAAGTTCTCAGCAATTTTGGCGCGCTCAAGCATGACGCCCATAAAAACAAATAAAGGTACCGCCACTAACACTTGATTGTTCATGACCCCAAAAATTCGTTGAGCTGATGCGTTTAGCATTATTGGATTTAACCAATCCATGGCAATGCCAAGCCCTGCAAATATAAGCGCACTTCCACCTAAGGTTATTGCAACTGGATAACCCGCCATTAAAGCCAGGCACACAAAAGCAAACATGATAAAGGGAACCCACTCCATCATAAGGTAGCTCCTTTATTATCCGCTGGTGTGTTGCTTGACAGCTTTTCTATGTTGCAAACAATTTGATGCACACCTTCAACTATCAACAATACCGGCATTATCAATATTAAAGATTTCATTAAGTAAACTGCAGGTAAACCACCTGCCTCGGCCGACGCTTCTTTTAACTTCCAGCTGACTTCGACGAAGCCCCAACTGCTGTATAAAATAAAAATACACAAAGGAAACAAAAATAAAATCGTACCAACAATATCGATAATGGCTTGTGTTTTATTGCTGAAGCGATGATAAAAAATATCGACTCTTACATGCTCGTTGTGCTGCAGAGTGTAGGCAGCACCGAGCATAAATACTGCGGCATGAAGCCAGGTAACACTTTCCTGAAGGGCTATAAAATTGATGCTGAATAACTGACTCAATAAAGTACTGGTGAACATAATGAACACCATAAGCGCGGTGGCAAAAGCAATAAATTTGCCAGTGTAATTCGCGCAGCTCGCCAGTATTTTTCTCACAAGACGCAACATACTGATGCTTATCCCTAAAAATTTGTTATGAACACAGTTATCCACAGGTTAAGAAAAAGTGGTAATTTTACATATATACTGGATAAGTCTGTGGATAATTTTTATAAGTAATTGTTTTTTATCGAAAATGTGTTATCAAATTTGACGGGCTACTTTAACCCAATTCTGATCACTTGTGAATCTTTTGCCGACTTGTCTGCTCTGTGCAAAAGTTATTCACATTAGGCCAAAAAACATAAATCTTTAAAAATTAAAGAGTTAGCAAGCTCACTTAAGAATTTGAATTAAAAGACAAAGGTAAGTACTTATATCTCATGTTGATATTCTCTCGCATGTTCGGCATAAATCGGTACAATGTGCCGAATTTATATTGTCAGGAAATACATTATGCCGTCGAAAAAACCGGTCATTTTAGTTGATGGTTCATCCTATTTGTTCCGCGCGTTTCATGCTATTCGTCATTTGAGTACTGGGGATGGTTTTCCTACTAATGCAATACGTGGCGTGATTTCAATGATCCGCAATCATCTAAAAGAATACCCAGAGTCGAAAATTATTGTGGTGTTCGATGCAAAAGGTAAAACGTTTCGAAACGACATTTATCCTGAATACAAGGCGCATCGCCCGCCTATGCCAGACGATCTTCGTGTGCAAATTGAACCAATTCACCAAATTATCGAAGCAATGGGACTTCCCATGCTGGTTATTGACAATGTTGAAGCGGACGATGTGATTGGAACTTTGGCAAAAGAGGCAACTGAGCAAGGTATAGATACTCTCATTTCAACTGGAGACAAAGATATGGCCCAGTTGGTGAGCCCGCATGTGACTCTGATTAACACCATGACCAATACAATTCTTGATGAGTCTGGCGTTGAGGAAAAGTATGGCTTTTCCTCGCAGCACTTTATCGATTATCTAGCATTGATGGGTGACTCTTCAGATAATATTCCGGGTGTTGCAGGCGTTGGTGAAAAAACTGCAGTTGCGCTGCTGCAAAATGTCGGCGGTCTTGATGAGATTTACAATAATCTGGAGTCGATTCGAGAGCTTTCATTTAGGGGAGCCAAAAAGATGCCTGAAAAGTTGCTCGAAAATAAAGACATGGCGTATTTGTCACACGAGCTAGCGACCATCAAAACCGACGTAGAGTTACCGTTTACTTTGTCGGATATCGAAAACGGACATCCAGACAATTCAAAACTTTCCGAGTTATTTACAAAGTTTGAATTTAAATCTTGGTTGCATGAAATTTCTCAACAAGCCAATGAGCCAAGCGAAGTCGTCGATAGTAATATGTCGACCGAACAATCAACAGAGTACGATACAGTATTAACCGAGCAACAGTTTGATCAATGGCTCGATAAATTAACTTCGGCTGACTTATTTGCGTTTGATACCGAAACCACAAGCTTGAATTATATGGAAGCTGACTTGGTTGGTATTTCATTCGCAGTGGAGTCTGGTAAGGCAGCTTATGTTCCTTTAACTCATGACTATCTGGACGCTCCTGATCAACTCGATAGGAACTGGGTGTTGGACAAGTTGAAGCCGATATTAGAATCCGAGGAGCACAAAAAAGTTGGCCAAAACTTAAAATATGACGCCAGTGTTTTAGCTCGCTATGATATTACTCTTCGAGGCATTGCTTTCGATACTATGTTGGAATCTTACACTTTAAATAGTGTAGCGACACGTCACGACATGAATTCATTGGCACTCAAATATTTAGGCCGCGATACTATTCATTATGAAGACGTCGCTGGTAAAGGCGCTAAGCAAGTTACTTTTAATCAGGTTGAGGTTGAAAAAGCTGCCGAGTATGCTGCGGAAGATGCTGATATTACTTTGCAATTACACCAAAAAATTTGGCCAAAACTCGAATCGCAGGAAACATTGAAAGGTGTTTTCGAACACATTGAAATGCCGCTGTTATCTGTTCTATCCAAAGTGGAACGTCACGGTGTCTTAATTAATACCGACTTATTGCGACAAAAAAGCCAAGAGTTTGCTGTTCGCATGAATGAACTGCAGGAAAAAGCTTTCGAACTTGCTGAGGAAGAGTTTAACTTAGGTTCTCCAAAACAATTACAACGTATTCTTTTTGAAAAGTTAGAATTACCAGTTATTAAAAAGACGCCTAAAAAACAGCCGTCAACGGCAGAAGATGTTTTGCAGGAACTCGCATTGGATTATCCGTTGCCAAAGGTTATTTTAGAGTACCGAGGATTATCGAAACTCAAATCTACCTATACGGATAAACTTCCTGAAATGATCAACGCTAACTCTCGCCGATTGCATACATCTTACCACCAAGCTGTTGCTGCGACTGGACGGTTGTCTTCGACTGAACCTAACTTGCAAAATATACCCATTAAAAATGAAGCTGGGCGCAGCATTCGCCAAGCGTTTATTGCGCCTAAAGGTTATAAAATAGTCGCAGCCGATTACTCGCAAATTGAACTGAGAATTATGGCGCATTTGTCTCAAGATGACGGGCTACTTACTGCATTCGCTGAAGGCCAGGACATTCATACCGCAACTGCCGCTGAAGTGTTTGCTGTAAATGCCACTAAGGTTACAACTGAACAACGGCGAAGTGCGAAAGCGATTAACTTTGGACTTATTTACGGTATGTCGGCTTTTGGATTAGCGAAACAAATTGGTGTGGGGCGTGACGAGGCGCAACACTATATCGACACTTATTTCGCGCGCTATCCTGGGGTCGAGGCTTACATGGAAGAAACCAAAGAAAAGGCAAAAGAAAAAGGTTATGTCGAAACCTTATACGGTCGTCGATTGTACTTACCTGAAATCAATGCGAGTAATGGCATGCGCCGAAAGGCAGCAGAACGCACAGCTATCAATGCGCCAATGCAAGGTAGCGCTGCAGACATTATAAAATTGGCTATGCTCAAAGTTGATGAGTGGACGACAAATGAAAATCCGAAATGTCAGATGATCATGCAGGTGCATGATGAACTGGTTTTTGAAGTTGCAGAGTCAGAAGTTGAGGCATGCATTACAAAAATTACAGATATAATGCAAAACGCCAGCGAACTTTCAGTACCTTTATTAGTTGAAACTGGCGTTGGTGAAAACTGGGACGAGGCGCATTAATGTTTAAAATTGCTTTTACGATGTGTTTAACCTTGTTGATATCAGGTTGCGGTGTAATACCGCAACCCGTTGGTGGCTCCTGCGAATATTCAACTCGGTTAGCCGAAGCAACAGTAACGGCAATCAATGAAAATGCAATTGAAGTGCAGGTGGCGACTTTGCCAGGCGATGATTATTTTAGAATACCAAAACGAAATCGTGGATTTCGGTTAGGTGAAAAAATTCAGGTTGAAGTCAGTGAACTAACATCTGGTGCATGTAATCCTTTTTCAGTTCGGTGGCCCCCTGTGGTTCAACCTCAAAACAATATGGAAAGTTAAAGCTAACTAAGATAATTAGGATATTTTATATATTTCAGGTAAAAAACCTTTCCTTGTTACATTACCTCCGAAATAAAGAGTTAGTCGTTTGCTTCTAGTTGATCTTTGGTAAGCTTTAGTGAGTTGAGTTCCAATAAAGTACTAACCGTTATCTTGACGCAATATGAGTTGAAGGATAGGTAAATAAAAACAAAGCAGCATATTATTTTTAAACTATACTAAAAAGAGATATTGTCAATCAATAATAGTCTAACAACATCACTAATACATGCCGAATTGTCTGAGGTTTTTTGCTAAGCAGTTTTCAGCGCTCCGCTTCTTTGTGGACTTGAACTGTATTCTGTTCAATAGCGCAGGACGGTTTAAATATGGTTTGGCGTTCCTCTTCGCGACACTAGTAGGAATGTCTTTTACCGGGAATAATGTTTATGCCCTTACTTCTGAGCAGCGGTTAGACACTGAATTAAGCACTCAATCGACCCACGACAACGTTTTCTTGTCACCAGTTGAGAAAGAGAGCTTCGCAAAGGAGCTGGAGCGGAATTCCTCATCAGTTAACAATTTAGATGGTCTTGCGCAAGCACACTATTTGCTCGGCAGAATTGAGCTGAATCGACTTGAAATGGAACCATTTCAGAGCCGCATTACAGCACTTAATAATCTTTATTCAGAGATTAATAAGTCTCGTATATTACTTTTTTCTCAGCTATTAGAACTGGAATACTTATTGGCAAAAAGTGAATACGATGAAGCGGCGGCATTAAGTGAAGGAATAGAAAGGCTATTGGGGCTTGATTCGGCTAAGATCGCGTCAGCAAATCCACCTGCGCAAGTTGAAAAATTTTATGGCAATATCTCGAGAGAAGACTTAGCTCACTCTACTGGAATACTGGGCAGGTTATACGATCATCTTGGCCAGTACGAAAAGGCTCAACAATTATTGCTATTGGGTATATCCATTTACCAGCAAACTGCAAATTTGGAGGAAATAATAAGACTTAAAACTTTTTTGGTTCGAGTTTATGCCAAACAACGGGATGTAGATGTTGGTGCGAAAATAACAGAAGAAAACTTAACTCAGTTGGAAAATTACAAAGACAGTATCTTATATTTTGAAAATTTACAAAACCTGGCTGGTCGACTAGCGGAACAAAATGAATTAGAGAAAGCAATTGAGTCATATCAAGAGCTTATGGAATACCGTTATTTATCTTATTATCCAGAATACGAAGGAAGCATTTATTTGAATGTCTCGCTGGTCTATTTGAGACAAAAGGAGTTTGATAAAGCGCTTGAGTCTGCTAAGAGAGCAATTGATTTAATGCGTGAGTATGGCGATAAAGATAATATGTATTATACCTATGCGATAAAAGGTAATATTTTAATAAAACAAGGCCATCCAGATAAATCTATTCCAATATTGATCGAGGCGCTTGAGTTTTTTGAAAGCAAAAATCTAGATTATGAAGCAAACCAAATATTAAATCAGCTTCACCAAGCCTATGCCCAATTAGATGATTATAAAAAAGCTTATGATTACCTAGCTAAAACATATTTTAAAACTCGCGAAGTTTATAATGCTGAAAGAGCAAGTGCTATTGAATCACTAGAAGCCAAATACAACTTACTTGAAAAAGAAAACTCGATTAAACAATTAAGAAGCAAAAACCTACTTGAACAAGAGAAGACTCGTTCAATCAAAGAGCGATATATTTTTCTACTCTATATATGCATCAGCATATCGTTAATCGTGGTTTTGTTTATATTAAGAACAGGTGCAAGACGCGAAACAAAACAGTTAAGACTGCATAACAAAGAAATAGCAGAAAGAGAAAATCAATTATTGTTATTAGCAACAGCGTTTGAAAATACATCTGATGCAGTATTCGTCACGGATAGTCAGTTTAGAGTCCGTGAGGTTAATTCTGAATTTTTCAATTGTACTAATAAAAAAGCCGAAGATGTAAAAGATAAGACCTATTTATTTTGTGATTCGAAAGGGCAAGATGAATATCTAACTGAACGTTTGGTAGCGTTAGCTAAAGAAAATAGTGTATGGCAAGGGGAATCTTATGATCAGCGTGCTAATGGCGATGTTTATCCGATAAAACTTGAAATAAGAGCAATTAAAAACTTAAATGACGAAATAGAACAGTACTTGGTGTTTTTTAGAGATCTAAGTTTAGACAAACGAAACCAGGAAACAATGGAGCACTTAACAACGCATGATAACCTTACTCTTCTTCCAAATAGAAGCTTGTTCATTGAGTTGTTAGATAATGCTTGTTCTCAAGCTAATCGCCTTAAAATAGGTATAGCAGTATTGCATATCAATCTGGATGGATTTAAAAAAATTAATGACTCTTTTGACCACTCTATAGGTGACAAGGTTTTAAAGCATTTCGCCGAAAAACTATTAGAGATTGCGCAGAACAATGAAGTAATTTGTCGAGCTGGCAGTGATGAATTTATTATATACATACAATCTTCGCAACCCGATATAGATGCCCAAAATATGATGTCTCGAGTTGGAAAATTATTGGATAATCCATTTTATATCCACGAACACACCTTTAAACTTACCTGTTGCATTGGTGTGTCAACTTATCCGCAAGATGCCACTAGCGCGAGTGAACTAATTAAAAAATCTGGTCTCGCACTAAGTGTCGCTAAGTCGCAAGGTAAGAATAGCTATCGATTTTTTGAAGAGCATATGAACTCTCATATGACAACTCGATTTAAAACAGAGCAGGCAATTATCGATGCTATTGATAATGATATTTTTACTTTTCATTATCAGCCGGTACTAGATGTCAAACAAAAATCCATCAGTGGTGCAGAGGCTTTGATCCGTTGGCCGAAAAAAGACAGTCAGAACCTGCAACCCAGTGAATTTATTCCTATTGCTGAATCATCTGGACTTATTGAGAGAATTGATAAACTTGCAATAAAAAAAGTATTTCAGCAGGTATCATATTGGCGGGACACCAGTGCATTTGGTTTAATGATTGCGATAAACATCTCAGCTCGGATGTTCATTAATACCAAAGAGTTTCTTGATACCCTTGCTCACTATAGGAAAATTTATAATATTCCGACTGAGCATATTAAAATTGAGGTAACAGAAACGGATTTATTAAAGCATGTGGATAAGGCTCGCTTGACTATGAATCGTATCAAGCAAGAAGGGTATCATTTAGCGCTTGATGATTTTGGTACCGGCTATTCGTCTTTGAACTATCTAAAGCAACTCCCAATTGATACATTAAAGATCGACCGTTCTTTTGTGAAAGATATTCATATATCGGAGAAAGATCGCAACATCGTTCGCTGCATTATTGAACTTGCACATAGCTTAGACATAAATGTAACAGCTGAAGGTGTTGAACTAGAAGAGCAGTTCGATATATTAAAACAGTTTAATTGTGATACCTTTCAAGGCTTTTTGTTCAGTCCTGCAGTCGAGTCCGACGTTTTTTATAAGTTAGCGAATAACAAGTCTTAGCAGGAATTCGCCGTAAGACCATCTACCGAAAGACCATCCACCGAAAGGCCATACCGAAAGGCAATATGCTCACTCGAAAAACAGCCCGTCGTAATAAGTTTAATTTTCTAACATTTTTTTACATCTTGTTTTGCAACCATTTTGCAGAATTGACGTCTTAATATATGGAAGCCAATGATGGCATCCCCCGCTTACCCTCCTTCATAGCGGGAACTTGAGCTCGGTAACCCCAAGTCGAGCTCTATTGCCTCCAGCGTTCTGCGTTTGGAGGCATTCTTTTATTCAATTTTCAGCTAACTAATCAGAATATTTTTGAACGACGGTTTTAGAGCACCATTGGCGTATAGTGGGGTTGTTGTTGTACTTGCGAGATCCAGTTTTTAATATTGAGATATTGAGATAGTTCAAAGCCACCTTCTGCCGCGACGTGCGTGTAGGCAAATAGAGCTATATCCGCTATCGATATAGTATCTCCAACGAACCAAACATTATCCGCTAGATGTTGATTCATTAGTTTAAGTGCAGTGCTTCCTTTTTGATGCAACTCAGGTAACTCTGAATGTCTCGGATGATCTTTCGGTAAAAATCGTTTGATGAATCGTGCGACGGCAATGTATGGTTCATGTGAATATTGCTCGAAGAACATCCAGCGCAGAACGTTTGCTTGTTGCAGAGGATCACTTGGCCAGAATGTTGATTCATTTGCCAGATAAAAAAGTGCTGCATTGGATTCCGGTAAAAACGTATTACTCTCTATTTCAAGCAAAGGGACTTTACCTGCAGGATTCCTTTTTAAGAACTCTGGAGTTTGCGTCTCACCACTTAAGATATCGATATCTTGCCACTCATATTTCTGCTGTAAGAATGAAAGTAACAATTGTAATTTGTAACAATTACCTGATTGCGCCATTCCATAAATTTTAACCATGGTTTAATCCTTGATGATTTGTGGCCTAGAAGCTGAGCTTTGCTTGATCATTTTTAGCAATAATATAGCGCTGATGAGAACAATCGGTACGAAGCTGAACAAAAGTAATCCTTGCCACTGGTATTGTGCAAGTAACCAACCAGAAGACAGAGCAGCAATTGCTTGAGTGCTAAAGACTAACAAATCATTAAACGCTTGAACTTTAAAGCGTTCATTTGCGCGATAGGTTGTTGCTAACAAAGAAGTTCCGGCGACAAATAAAAAGTTCCAACCGACACCAAGCAACACCAGAGCGACCCAAAAAGACCAGAAGTCTTGCGATGAGTAAGCAACAAGTAATACGGCTATATAGGAAAGTATGCCCATCCCCATCATTCTAAAATGCCCCAACCTTTCAATAAGCAACCCGGATATCAAGCTGGGCAAGTACATTGCCGCGACATGAGATTGAATCACCCATTTTGTATCGGCGAGCGAATGTCCATAATGATTGTGCATACTCAATGGCGTTGCTGTCATTAAGAAGCTCATAACACCGTAACCAATTGCAGCGGCGGTAATTGCAACCAATAAATTGGGCTGAGTAAGTAAAGTTCTTTTACGTCGAGCGGCTTCTTGATGTTCAGGTAACTCGACTACTGCATCTTTGCTTTGAGTTAATAACGCGAAGCCTCCACAGTAGACTAACGCCAGCAACATGAAAGATCCCAGGTATTCGATTGATAAAAGGTCACGACCTAATAATGTGAGTTCCGGACCTATCACCGCGGCAGCTATACCACCAAGTAAAATTGTTGATGCGGTTTTTGGTATCGCTTCTGAAGGAACAAGTTCAATTGCCGCAAAGCGATACTGTTGTACGGCTGCAGTTGAAAATCCAATACACAACGCAGCAAGGCAAAATATATAAAAATGTTGAATAGCAATTGCGTAAGCCGCAAGTAAAGCACTAAGGATTGCAATAACAGCAAAAGTTAAAAAAACTTTTTTTCGACCAAATCGAGCCATTAAAAGCGAAGTTGGCACAGTAGCGCAGGCAACTCCAACAATTGATAGGGCAATCGGCAATGTAGCAAGTTCTGTGTTTGGAGCAATATCGCTACCAATGATTCCAGCGATAAGAACAAGCATTGAGGTACCTGATAACATCATTGCGTAACAAGCAGTGAATAGCCAAACTTGACGGGGCAATTTAAACGTCACAAGCCGATCCTCAATACATCAGTCTCAAAGAGACACTCTACTTTTAAAATCATATTTTATCTTGAATGATTAATTCACGTAGCTTTTCTTTGGTTTCTATCGTCTGCACATTATCGTTCGTTGTACAAATTGCACAAGCGCTTTTTACTTGGTAGCTTGATGCTACAGAGGAGCTGAGTGGAATTCGAAAAATAGTATATTTTAATGATTTGTCTTGCAGCTCTTCAAACCACTCTAGAGTTTCTATGTTATTTCCAAATAGTAAAATAATAGTTTTTTCAGCCTGCAATAACGCTTTAATTACAGAGCTTGCTTTTAATTTATAATGTAAGAAAAAATCTGCGAGGTTTTTGGCAGCGAGTTCGATACACTCTTTGTAATGATTATTATGACCGATTAAATTCGCAACAGTCACCAAGCTTGAATAAAAAGTGGCCAGTGGATTGTCATTATTTTGATCATAACCTACTAATTGAAATGACCAGGGATAAGTATTCCGGTCAGTCTTAAATTTGCTGTCAACATAATAATTACTTAGTGTAAACTCGATTATTTGAATGAGGCTTTTAAATTTCTGTTCATTCCATTGATATTGTAAAAGTGTTAATTGAGCTTCTATAAAGTTTGCGAGAGACTCAAAATTTAATTCAATTGTCTGTGAGTCGTTAAATAACAACTTTACCTTTTCTTCTATTTTTTTATCGAGTTCATTCGCGGCATCAATTATTTTATCATCATTTTTCAGCTGTCCAACCGCAAGTAGAGCAACAAGAATTTTTGAATTGGTGCTTATAGATAACGAATGAGATAGCTGAAGTTTTAATTTACTTAAACGAAAGTCTTTCAGCTTTTCTTTTAATGGAGAAATTTGATACTGAACTTGCTTGAGCGGTAACTGAAGTTTCTCTGCAATAACTTCTGGAGTGAACCAACACTGAATGTGCCATGTGTTTGAGGTCATAGGTGATTTATCAAAACCAAAGGCGATGTTAACAATGCTCCACTCATCATCATTAAATAGCGTTTTAATTTCTTCCTTATCAATAAGGTAGCCACTGTCTTCAATGTTTGACTGGTACTGATTAACGGCTGCTGCGTATAAACCTGTCAAAGGATCTTTTGTGTTATTGATGATCCACTGAGCAGTTTCGTAGGCAGATGATGCAGTCGCAGCGTCTTTATTAAACTGAGCAACCTGAGTCAAAAAGATAATAAGCTGTGCATTATCCAATACCGATTTTTCAAACTGTGGATGTTGCCAATGTTGGTCATGGCAGAATCGAAAAAACCCTCCACTCAAATGATCATAAATTCCTGTTCTTAATAAACTCTGCAATGTACGCATAAGATGTTGGTACAAATCTTCTGAATATTTCGGTCTACGCTGAACCAATATACTCAATAGGGTTTGGTGCAGTGTACTATGAGGAAATTTTGGTACAGACATCAATCCTCCCCACTGAAGATCCGCTTGTCCAAAGGTAAGCTGGACGAAAGTGTCAACCACATCAGATAGTTCGAAAGGTTGATGAGAAAATGTATTTGAGGTTTCAATATCGGATTGTTTAGCGAATTTTTCTTGGAGTACTAATGCGGTTTGTCTCATCATTCGAGAGTCTTGCTTTATAATTTGCCCGATAGAGTCAAGTTGCTCATATAGGTTTAGGTCGAGAGTCGGATTAAATGCAACGGTACTGTAAAACGGCAGCAGTTGTTCAGGCTCTAATAACACCAGCAAAGGCCAAGCACCAATACTTTGAGTGAAATTTAAATGGAAGTCCTGACAGTATTCGTCAATTTGAGGTGACTCGTATTTATCAACTAAATAGCTCGAAAAGTGCAGATTGATGAGTTGGCTTAACTGATTATCGTTTTCTATTGTTTGAATTAAAGCCTGCGTATGAGGACAGCCGGATGAACCGATAATCATTAATACGGGAAGTTCACGCGAGCGCTTTTCCAATGCATGGTGACAAGCTAGTTGCCATTTAATCTGGGTATTTGAAAACTCGTTTAAAAGTGGAGACATAAAGGGATCAAATTGTTTTATAAAGCTGGCTCGACAAAAATAACTTTGGTTGGTAGTGTTGAGTAATGACTATACACTGAAGTTGAACAAATTGAACCATTCATTAAACTTTTTTACTTACCTCGACTGGCTGGCGCTATTTGTTTTTTCCGCTTGCTGGATTGGTTATGCACTTTTTGCCGCCGCTAAAGGCAAGATGGCTCCCACTCTGGCCTCATCTCTAACCGGAGTGAGAGGCATTTGGATGCAACGTATTTTAACGCGTGAAGTTCGAATCGCTGATATTACTGCGCTGGGGATATTGCAACGAAACGTTACTTTTTTCGCTTCAACGACAATATTTATATTGGCAGGTCTTTTGACAGTCCTGGGCGCTACAGAAAAGGTTATTCAGCTGTCCAATACCTTACCTTTTATGGTCGAGAATACACGCGCTGGCTGGGAAGCAAAGATTCTCGTGCTTACCTTCATTTTTGTGTATGCGTTCTTTAAATTTGCTTGGAGTGTCAGACAATATAATTTTGCGATAGTGTTGGTAGGAGCTGCACCAGACACCAATGCTGCAGAAGAAGATAAAAATAGATTTGTGATTTATTCTAACCAAGTTTTGACGCGCGCTAATAATTCTTTCGCGCATGGACTAAGAGCTTACTCTTTCGCAATGGCGGTGTTATCTTGGTTTGTTCACCCGGTTCTACTTATTATTTCTGCGATTTGGGTGGTTGCTGTGTTGTATCGACGGGAATTTCATTCTCACACGCTTAAGGCCTTAAAACGAGCTGGGGGCGTTTCTCAATAAACGACTATTACTGTTCAGGTTTTAGTTTTTGAGTACGCTCGGCACATACTTGATCTCGACCTTTTTCTTTCGCTCGATATAAAGCTTTATCAGCTTTGGCAAATACATCATTAGCTGTATCATTGGATTCAAATTCTGCGACGCCAGCAGAGACTGTGACTTTTATGTTTTTATCTTTTGCAATTGAAACGGCAGTGTCACGAATAATTATTCTTAGTTTGTTAATGGCTTTAGTTGCATCTGCCAAGCCAGTTTCTGGCATCAATATTACAAACTCTTCTCCACCATAACGCGCAATAAAATCGGACTCGCGGATTCCATTGTTTAAAATATTTGCGACTTGTTTCAATACTTCATCGCCAGCACTGTGACCGTATTTATCATTAACCTGTTTGAAATAATCAATATCACAAACGGTGAGGCTTAGTGGAGTCCGATAACGTCGCCAACGTGAATAATCTTGGCTCAGTCGCTCATTATAAGCATATCGGTTTGGTAGCAAAGTTAATGGATCATTGTAAGCTTTGAAGCGTTGTTGTTTTAAATTTTCTTTAAGTCGATCAGCTTCTTCTTCAGTAACTTCAAGTTGCTCTCGAACGATTTTAAGCTCTGCAAGTGAGGCCTCTACTCTTGTGGCCTGAGATTCCTTAAACCGGTTAACACTATTAAATATATGTTCAAAACTGCCCAGTAATCTTTGTTTTAATGGACCGAGTCCGGAAGAGTCTTGAATTTCCTGTTGAATGTCTAAAATCGTTGACTTTAAATCATTGTCTAATTTTTCTGAGTCCGCCAGTATTCCTTCTTGGCCCACGGCCGCTTTATTAAGATAGGAAGCAACATTTAATAAACGCTTATTTAGCTTTTGTAGAAAGTTTTCAAACTGTACATGCTCTTGGTTGGCAGCTTCTAGTAACACGGATGCAATTTGCTCTATTAACGAAGACAGTTGATCAAAGTATTCGAGCTCTTGAATCTGCTTTTTTATCTCTGACGAGGCCTTTTTATAAATATCGATGTTGGCCAGTTGTTCAGCGAAATTATGTAAAGCATCCACTAGGGAAGCAGGGATTAAGTTCGAGCCGTCAGTTGCTGGGACTGCGTCAGACTCTTCAGCTTGAATATTATCTCCGGATTCCTTTTTGCTGCGGCTGAATGGATTCCAGCGCTTAGATTTTATTTCAGAATGTTGCAGAGCAGATTCTATAACCTTAACTAACTCTTCGATTATTGCCTTCGCATTGGATTTCGTTGCTTGTTTACGCAGTTTATTCAGTTGCTTTTTGAGCTTGTTATCAATATCAGTTTGTTCAATCTGACTAATAAATGAAATTAAGCTTTCATCTGATTCGTTATTATTTTTTCCTGCTTTAGATTTTGCTTCGATGCGTTCTTCTAACTCTCGCAAGTGTTCGGTAATGGCATCAACATCGAATTTCAAATCATCTATGGCGGCTTGTTGCTTAATAGATTTTCTGAGCTGAGAAAGCAGTTCGTCGAGTTTGCGATCAACCCCCATTCCACTGTAGCTGATGCGCATTAAGAAGCGTTTTAAATCTTCTTCATTGGAATTTTCTTGTTCGCTATTCATCAGCAACTGCTCGTTTTTAAAGGGCAGCTTAAATTGCGCGCTCTAATTTGTTGAGCCAACTCGTTTGGCAGTTCAATTTCCATAGCTATTGGGAGGTGATCGGAAATGACATTGGGTAAGACATCCATCGACCTAACTTTTAAGTTATCGCTTACCAGTATTTGATCGAGTGATCGCTTTGGGTTCCAACTAGGATAAGTGGGTTGGTGATTGTTCATAGCTCTTGTTGCTACTCCGTAACTGTCCAACTGTTCGGCTAACCACTCTGGGTCACAGTTCATGTCGCCCATAAGAACAAAGTATTCATGATGACTTAGGCTTTCTGCGAGATATTGTAACTGGCGCTTTTGCGCTTTTTTGCCTAACGCAAGATGCACGACGACAACAACAAGCGGTTGGTCGCTGCCACCAAAACTTACTTGTAGCGCACCACGTCCTGGGATAAAGCCTGGTAAGCTGTGATCGACTACAATTTCTGCCGGAATTTTGGATAACAAACCGTTTGCATGCGCGGCAATGTGCGCTAAATTGCGATTACGTTGCACGTGCCAATGTGGAAATCCAGCTGATTCAGCAATGTATTCCACCTGGTTGATAAAGCTGCTTCGCAAGCTGCCAGCATCAACTTCTTGTAGAGCGACAACATCGTAATCTTTTACTAGCTTTGCGATACGGCTCAGATTCAAATGGCGTCCAGAGTGAGGTAGAAAATGTCGCCAGCTTTTTCTGAAGTAGTCTGAGTAACGCTGAGTATCTATGCCCACCTGTATATTGAAGCTCAACATTTTGAGCCGGTTATTGTTAGTGTTATCGCTAGTTTGTGGCGTCATTATTAGTCGGTTACTGCTGATTTGCTGCCAGTTCGTAAATAATCAATTATTTCTAAAATTCGGCGTGTCGTTTTCCCTTGATTAGCATCAATCGTGTATCGCCCTTGATAAATAATAGTCGGGACAGACGAAATCGGGTAACTCTTGAGTTGATTATCAATTTGTTTGAGGCGTTTTGGCATTTCAGAATTATAGGCTACCGATTCAATAGTTTCCTGATTAAGCTCCGGTTGAATAGCTGTTAGCACATTTATTCGGTCCTCAATACTTTCAATGGGTGTATCTTGCCCCATCAACAAACGAATTAATTTCAGGTGTTGCTCAGCGGTAAAATCCAATTGGTTTGCCATCATCATGAGTCTCGCTTCATCACGCCAAGCCTCTCGCAAGACAATAGGGACTAATTTAACCCCTGAAATCGAAGACTCTACAAGACCTTGCATTATTGCTTGGCAAGATACCGAGCGGTAGCGGCAAACTAACTGTAATTCAGGAACATTTTTGTTGAGTTCTTTTGCCTTAGTGAAGTCCAGACCTTCACTAAAGTTTGAGTTAGCGCTCACTAGAGTGGAAGAAAAAATTAAGAAAATTATGAACCATTTATTCATTTTATAGCTCTGGCCATGAATTGATTTGAAATTAGGTGAGATATTGTAGCTATATTTGTGAAGATTCGCGAAAGCAATCGGTCACGCTTTTGGCATTGAGATAGCTTTTTGATGACTCAAGTTTAATTATGCGAATTAAATAAAAATGGGTGGGTAGTTCAGGATCAAAAAAGGCGACCGATGGTCGCCTTTTCTAAAAAGATAACGCTTAAAAGAAAGCGAGATAATGTGATAACGAGTAACTTAGTGCAAACCGACCAAGTAATAAGCAACCGCTTCGATTTCTTCATCCGTCATTTTAGCCGCAATATCTCTCATCATGCGGTTATTGTCGTTAGCTCGCATTCCTTTTTTGAATGCTTTTAATTGCGCTACAGTGTACTGAGCATTTTGTCCGCCCAATGAAGGAAAGCCTGCTGCATCAACTCCAATACCAGTCGGTCCGTGGCAGGCGGTACAGGCTGGTAAACTTGTGGAAGGATTACCTGCTTGATAGATTTTCTTGCCTAATTCAATGTATTGAGCAGGAACTGCAGCGTGTTGCACTTCTAAGCTGGCATAAAAAGCTGCGATGTTTTCGATGTCTTCATCATTTAACCCTGCGGCTTGACCCATCATGATGGCATTATCGCGAGCACCTGATTTGAATTCGTGTAATTGTTTCTCTAAGTATTTCGCACCTTGACCCGCCAACTTGGGATAGTCAGGTTGAAGTGTTGCGTTTCCATCAGCACCGTGACAGGCAGCACAAGCTGCAGCGGCTTGTTGGCCTTTCTCTACATCCCCAGCGAAAACCGTTGTGGCTAAGCCTAAAGTCGCTAAAAGAGCTGCAAGTTTCTTCATTTTTTATCCTTTTCTGTGGAAAATATTTGAAAACACTTTCGCACTAATTGCACCGTGATACACTAGCGCCGATTACATAAAAGTGGCTGAATTATATGGAAACTGCTATTAAAAAGCCACAACTGTGCCTGCGATATCCAGGTAATTATTAAGATTTTGGAAAAAATATGCCTGCCTCGAATGATTCTGAAAAAAAAGCGACAGAAACAAAAGTGAATCCTTTTCGCCAAGCCAGCTACATCATGGGTGCCGCGGAATTGGTGCAGTTACCGCCCGATAATGGGATGGAAGTCGCGTTTGCTGGCCGTTCAAATGCCGGAAAGTCCAGTGCCTTAAATGTATTATGCGAACAAAAAGCACTTGCTCGAACCAGTAAAACACCAGGCCGCACTCAACTAATCAATTTGTTCCGGCTTGACGATGAGAGACGACTAGTCGATTTGCCTGGATATGGATTTGCAAAAGTCTCTATCGACATCAAAGAGCGCTGGCAAGCAACGTTAAGCCATTATTTGCAAAGTCGTGAATGTCTGAAGGGCTTGGTTGTGCTCACGGACATTCGGCATCCTTTGAAAGAAGTTGATTTGCAAATGTTGATGTGGGCAGCAGAAGAACAAATTCCTACGCATGTTTTATTGAGTAAATCCGATAAACTCAAGCAGGGCGCCGTGAAAAATACATTATTGAAAGTTAAAAAGCAGATGCAGGAAATTAACCCTAATAGCAGCATTCAAGCTTTTTCTGCACTTAAGAAAACAGGTCTAGATCAATTGATCGGACAACTTAAACAGTGGTACCAATGGTCGTAACACAGTCGTCTTCAATCATGTAATCATTCAAAAAACGGGTTCTCGTTTACTTGCGATAAGTCATTTTTTAAAGAGTGATCAGACCAAAGTTTGCCTTATTCTCTAGCTTCCCTGAGCAAAAAATACGCGAAATGGTTTGATCTTTCCCCCTTCATTTTGCGAAAATACGCGCCATTTCAAAATGGGCCCCCGGCTCAGGAGATCTATTAATGCCTACCCGATTCGATTTAGCCAATGCTATCCGTGCGTTGAGTATGGATGCTGTGCAGCAAGCTAACTCTGGCCATCCCGGCGCTCCACTTGGCATGGCAGATATTGCCGAAGTGTTGTGGAACGATTATTTAAATCACAGTCCGAAAAACCCACAGTGGGTAAATCGTGACCGATTCGTGCTCTCGAATGGTCATGGCTCAATGCTGATTTATTCATTGCTTCATCTTACGGGTTACGCCTTGACGGTTGACGATCTCAAAAGTTTCCGACAATTACACTCCAAAACGCCAGGTCATCCAGAGTATGGTTACACTCCTGGAGTTGAAACAACCACAGGTCCTTTAGGACAGGGTCTAGCTAATGCTGTCGGTATGGCAATTGCTGAAAAAGCACTAGCGGCTCAATTTAACCGTCCAAACTTTAATATGATCGATCATTTCACTTATGTGTTTTTGGGTGATGGTTGTTTGATGGAAGGTATTTCTCACGAGGTGTGTTCGCTAGCGGGAACTCAAGGACTCGGTAAGCTTATCGCTTTCTACGACGACAATGGGATTTCAATCGATGGTGAAGTCGAAGGTTGGTTCTCTGATGATACGCCGAAACGATTTCAGTCGTATGGCTGGCAAGTCATTTCAGCTGTTGATGGTCATGATCCCGAAGCGGTCAAAATGGCCATTGAGCAAGCTCGTTCGGAAACCAGTAAGCCAACGTTAATTTGTTGCAAAACCACTATTGGTTTTGGAGCGCCGACTAAAGCTGGTAAAGAAGAATGTCATGGTGCACCGCTGGGTGATGAAGAAATCGCGGGCGCTCGACAAAAATTGGGTTGGTCGCACGCTCCGTTTCATATTCCAAAAGAAATTTACGAAGGCTGGGACGCACGCGATAAAGGTGCTGATTTAGAGAAGCAGTGGAATGCTTTATTCATCGAATACCGTGATGCTCACCCTGAACTAGCTTCAGAATTAGAGCGACGTCTAAATGGATCGCTACCCGCTGACTTTCAATCGAAGGCAATGGAATTTATTCGTAATACGCAAAAGGCTGCAGAAAAAGTGGCGACTCGAAAAGCGTCACAAAATGCGATTGAAGCCTATGCGCCAATGCTACCTGAATTATTAGGTGGTTCTGCCGATTTAGCTGGCTCGAACCTTACACTTTGGAGCGGCTCGAAGGGGATTGATGCCAAAGACGCTTCGGGTAATTATTTGTACTACGGCGTTCGAGAATTTGGTATGACCGCGATTATGAATGGTATAGCGCTGCACGGTGGATTCATCCCCTATGGTGGTACCTTCCTAATCTTTATGGAATATGCACGAAACGCCTGTCGAATGGCGGCGCTAATGAAGCAGCGCTCAATCTATGTTTTTACTCACGACTCGATTGGGTTGGGTGAAGACGGTCCGACTCATCAGCCGATTGAGCAATTGGCAAGTCTTCGAACTACTCCCAATATGTCGACATGGCGACCATGTGATGCAACCGAAGCTGCTGTCGCGTGGAAAGCTGCATTGGAAAGAGCTGATGGTCCAACTGCCCTTGCATTATCGCGTCAAGGTTTACCTGGCCTAGCCCGCTCTGAAGAACAACTCAGTAACATTGCAAAAGGTGGTTATATTATTCGAGATTGTTCGGGTGTCCCGGAACTGATTTTAATTGCGACTGGTTCGGAAGTTGAGCTTGCTTTGAAAGCAGCGACAGAACTTGATAAGCATGGTCATCAGGTACGTGTTGTTTCTATGCCTTCGACCGACACTTTCGATAAACAATCAACTCAATATAAAGAAAGTGTGTTGCCTTCTGGTATCGTCAATCGTATCGCTATTGAAGCTGCCTTTCCTGACACTTGGTACAAGTATGTTGGCTTGCACGGTCGAGTATTAGGTATGGCTCGATTTGGTGAGTCTGCTCCAGCAAGCGCTTTATTTGAAGAATTTGGATTTACTACCGATAACTTGGTCGCAATGGCTAATCAGTTATTGGCTCCATAGATTCACTACTTTTGACGCCGGTTTTAATGACCGGCTTCACTTGAAAATAATATACGATATGGCCGTGACTTTCGGCTAATCACTTTATATCAACTGTTGTCCAACGCTCGTTGGACAAGATATCAGTCATCACAGTGAGGTTTACAATGACAGTTAAAGTTGCCATCAACGGCTATGGTCGAATCGGTCGCATGGTGTTGCGTGCTATTTATGAACTTAATCGTCAGGACGAAATTAAGGTAGTCGCGATTAATTCGTCTCACCCAATCGAGACAAATGTTCATTTAACAAAATACGACACAACGCATGGTCGTTTTGAAGCCGATGTTACAGGTGACGAAAACAACATGTATGTAAATGGCGATCCTATTGCGATGTTAGCTGATCGTAATCCAGAAAATTTAAAGTGGAGTGACTATGACGTTGATGTAGTGCTTGAGTGTACCGGATACTTTACTGATAAAGCGGGTGCTGGCAAACATTTTGTTGGTGGCGCTAAGAAAGTATTAATTTCTGCTCCAGGCAAAGAAGATATCGATGCAACGGTTGTGTTTGGTGTGAACGATGATATTTTAACCGCTGATCACCGAATCGTTTCAAATGCGTCGTGTACCACTAACTGTCTAGCACCTGTTGCTAAAGCATTACACGAAGGTTTAGGCATTGAAAGCGGATTAGTGAATACCATTCACGCGTACACCAACGACCAACGTTTAATTGATAATCAACATAAAGATTTACGTCGTGCACGTGCAGCAGCTCAGTCAGTTATTCCAACCAAAACGGGTGCTGCTAAAGCTGTTGGATTAGTACTTCCAGAATTAAATGGCAAGCTTGACGGGTTTGCGATGCGAATTCCAACTATCAATGTTTCAACCGTGGATCTAACTTTTACAGCAAGCCGAAATACGACAGTTGAAGAAGTAAACGAAATTATCAAAAAGGCGGCTGACGAGCATGTATTGGCGTATAACGATGAGCCACTAGTATCGACAGATTTCAATCATCATGCTGCTTCCAGTATTTTTGATGCTACTCAAACACGTGTCATTGGTGGCAACTTGGTTAAAATCGTTACCTGGTATGACAACGAGTGGGGCTTCAGTTGCCGCATGCTGGATACCGCCATTGCAATGATGAAAGCCTAATCGTTTTTTATTGTTCTCAGCTCCGAACTAATCGGAGCTGAAGGATTCTTCAAATTGATGTTGAATCCGTTACAATACCTACAATTCAACTTAACCATTAACATCTGTTTTAAAGGATGAACTAGATGTCAGTTCTACGTATGGCCGATTTAGATTTGGCCGGTAAACGCGTTTTAATTCGTGAAGATCTCAATGTACCGATTAAAGACGGTAAAGTAACTTCTGATGTTCGTATTCAAGCGGCCATACCGACGATCGAGCTGGCGTTAAGTAAAGGCGCCAAAGTTATGGTCATGTCTCACCGAGGTCGACCGACAGAAGGCGAGCTTACCAATGAAGATTCGATGGCGCCGATTGCTGAACATTTGAATAACAAAATTAATGCTCCAGTGCGATTAGTGTCCGATTACTTAAATGGTGTTGAGGTTAATGATGGCGAGGTAGTTTTATTCGAAAATGTTCGCTGCAATGTTGGTGAAAAGAAAAACGCTGATGAACTTTCAAAGCAATACGCGTCCTTGTGTGATGTGTTTGTAATGGATGCATTTGGTACCGCGCACAGAGCACAGGCGTCGACTCATGGAGTTGCTAAATTTGCTCCAATAGCTTGCGCTGGACCTTTGTTGGCTGGTGAGCTCGACGCACTAGAAAAAGCACTCGATAATCCGGCTAGACCAATGGTTGCGATTGTTGGCGGATCAAAAGTATCCACAAAACTAACCGTTCTAGATTCTTTATCAAAAATTGTTGACCAACTGATTGTCGGCGGTGGAATTGCGAATACCTTCATTGCCGCAAAAGGTCACAATGTTGGAAAGTCTTTGTATGAAGCTGATTTAGTACCTGAAGCTCAGCGATTAATGGAACAAGCAAAACACAATAACGGTGAAATTCCAGTGCCGACGGATGTAGTGGTTGGTAAAGAATTCAGTGAGAGCACGCCTGCCAAATTAAAATCGGCAGAAGATGTCGCAGATGACGATATGATATTTGATATCGGGCCGGATACTTCAAAATATCTAGCAGGCATTTTGGCAAACGCAAAAACCATCGTTTGGAATGGCCCAGTTGGCGTATTTGAATTTGATCAATTTTCTGAAGGAACCAAAGCAATTTCTTTAGCGATTGCAGAGAGTGATGCATTTTCTATTGCGGGTGGTGGCGATACCCTGGCTGCAGTCGATAAGTTTAATATTGAAGACAAAGTGTCTTATATATCAACTGGTGGTGGCGCCTTCTTAGAATTTTTAGAAGGTAAGAAGCTTCCTGCGGTTGAAATTTTAGAACAACGAGCGGCAGAATAAGCATCTGCTCCAAAGCGACTATCTGGAAAAGAGGATTCAATCATGGCTTTAATTTCGATGCGACAGTTACTGGACCACGCCGCTGAGCATGGTTACGGTGTACCTGCATTCAATGTGAATAATATGGAACAAATGCGAGCGATTATGGAGGCCGCAGATAAAACTGATTCTCCAGTGATCGTTCAAGGCTCTGCAGGCGCGAGAAAATACGCTGGCGCACCTTTTCTACGTCATTTAATTTTGGCAGCAACTGAAGAGTTCCCGCATATCCCAGTGGTGATGCATCAAGACCATGGCACTAGTCCAGCGGTTTGCCAGCGGTCTATTCAACTCGGTTTCTCTTCCGTGATGATGGATGGCTCATTATTAGACGATGGTAAAACGCCATCAAGTTACGAATACAATGTCGATGTTACACAGCGCACTGTCGACATGGCGCACGCGTGCGGAGTGTCGGTTGAAGGTGAGCTTGGATGCCTTGGTTCACTAGAAACAGGAGAAGCTGGTGAAGAAGATGGTATCGGGGCAGAAGGTAAATTAACCCACGACCAAATGTTAACTGACCCAGACGAAGCTGCTGATTTCGTAAAGAAAACCAAAGTTGATGCATTAGCAATTGCTATTGGCACGTCTCATGGCGCTTATAAATTTACGCGCCCACCAACAGGTGACATCTTAGCGATTGACCGTATCAAAGCGATCCACCAACGTATACCAGACACTCATTTAGTGATGCACGGCTCTTCTTCTGTACCACAGGAGTGGTTAGCGGTTATTAATGAGTTCGGCGGTGAAATTCCTGAAACCTACGGCGTACCAGTTGAAGAAATTGTTGAAGGTATTAAGTACGGTGTTCGTAAAGTTAATATTGATACTGACTTACGTTTGGCATCTACCGGTGCGATCCGCAGACACTTGGCACAGAATAAATCAAACTTTGATCCACGTAAGTTTCTCGCTGAAGCAACCAAAGCAATGACCGACATTTGTATTGCTCGTTACGAAGCTTTTGGCACTGCCGGTAATGCGTCAAAAATTAACCCGCTATCGTTAGAAGTAATGTTTGAACGATATGCAAAAGGTGAGCTTGATCCAAAAATTAATTAATTTTTCACGTCACCTGTAATCACGCAAAGCAGTTAATCCTTCGAAGGGTTAACTGCTGTTATAGCGTTTGACATAGTTTATGTATCACCCACATGAGTAAAATCCTAATTAGTGACCGAAGAATCGAGTAATCTATACAGTTCTAGTGATACCTCAGAATTACCGCTTTCTGAGCAACTGATCTCAGAACAATCAATAGCTGGAACGATTCTAGGCTCGATAATCGGCGCTATACCTGGCTTTATTATCTATTTGCTTCTGCTAGTGTTTTTTCCATTTTACGGTGTTCTGTCCTACTTCATTCCCGGCGTGTTTATTGGTTTTTTTGCTGGATTTATGGGAAGAGGATTAACCAAGCTTCATCGTCTAATTGCTGCATTGATCACACTATCTAGTTTATTAATTCTGTATTTTATTTTCGAATTTAAAACCTTGGTGCTCGGACTCTCTATGATTAATTGCGTCTTAGCTGCAATGCTAGCCAATAGACGCCTTAACCGAGAGCAAGAAGACGCGGTATTCGAATATAAAATCGGCCTTAAACGCGAAAAAATCTAAATTATTAGCAGCTTTTCAAGATCGCTTCTGGTAGATTTTATTTAGATATAATTCCATTAGTATTGATGGCTATAAACGGTGAAATAATGACCGGTTGTTTATAGTTATCGATAAATTCCATAGCATTAGAGTTGATATTAGCTCTAGTTCTTAAGAGCAAAGTTTGGCGTAGACATATTGAATGTTTTTTGATCAAAATAAAAAAGATTTTTTCAGGCCGCTTACCAGTAAATATCGAGAACAAATCGTCGGTTGTCTTCAAGCTTTATATCAACAACTCTATAGCGTTCAAGCTGATTATGAGTCGATTAATTCTCGCGAAAAAATTATCGGTTTGTTTCAAGAGACAGTGACTCGATCTCCAGTTTTTGATTCAGATTCCGACGAAGAAACAAGTGTGCCGCTAAAGAATGATCGCGAACAAGCCAATTGGATTTTAAACAGTTTGTTGGAATACGGTTGGCTGGAAAAACAAGTTGACGAAGCGACATTACAAAGTTCATATGCGTTCTCTCGAGTTGGTCGATTATTTTCTCAGTCTATTGTAGAAACCAACGGTGCGGCCTATCGCACTCGTCATCGAAATACTCGTAATGTAAGAAACGCATTAAAAGTTTTTATTGAACAAGGTGACGTGTACGACTTGCTCGATGCATTTGAGTTTTCAGAACGAATAATTTCTGATTTTAGCGATACTATTGCGGAACTTGACGATCGAAAACGACAACTCGTGAAAGAGGTTGAGGCGCAGCAACTAGTCGAAAAAGCCAGCGAAGAATTTTTTGAGTTTATGGAAAAACGCTTTATGCCAGATTTATCGATTCGTTTATCTGCAGATAGCGTAGAAAAATGGCGTGACGAGATCCAAGACTGCATTAATAAAGCTCGACGTAAAAGAAAAGAGTTTAAAGCGAGTGCCGAAAAAAGTTTGCGTAAGGTCGCGCCAGAATTAATCGATCAAACGGCATCATCTGTTTTTTTAATGGTACTAGAGCGAATCGAACAACGCATTCATCGAGCATCAGAAATAATGCTACCGGCGTTAAGACAGTCGTTACATGGCTTCACTCGAAGAGCCGACATTATCATGCGCCAACTCAGTTTTTCTGCTCAAGGTCGACAGAATGAAATCGCAGAAATTTGCCAACAATTATCACAGTTGGATGAAACGATAGTAGATGAAAAACTATCTGAAGCGGGAAATTGTCTTGCTCAATTACAGGTAGCTTTTTTTGACCCGCAACAAGTCAAGCTTCATCAGCGACAGGTGAAACGAGTCGTTGATACCCGAGCAGAAGATGGCGCTAACATGGATGATGGTGCGCGAAAAGATATTTACATCCGGCAAACAATTGAGCGAGCTTTTGCGCTCAGCAATCAAGATATGGCTGAGTATTTGGTTGAAGCTTTGGGGGCTGGACATCGAATATATTCTCATCAATTACCTGTAAACAGCGCTCGAGAACTATTAATGAGAGCTCATGCTATCGAAGTAGGCTCATCTGGTCGTCAATCGAGTGAGTACCAATTTATTGTAGAGCCAACAGGTAAACGTAAAAATGATGGCTATTTTGAAGCCGATGAGTTTTCGATTACGGTTGAAAAGAAGTCTAGTGAGAAATCGAGTGAATCAGTCTAAGACTATTCACGGTAACAGGGATTAATATGAAACTAACACATTCATTAGAAGAGTTACTGACGCAACAAAAAGTGTCGTTGAATGAATTTCAAGAACTGATAGTTAGATTATTGAATTATACAGTTTTGTGCCGTAGTGAAAGCGTCACCGAGCAAGATCTTTATGACAGATATGTTCGACTCGAAGATTTAATTAAAGACTATTTATCTATTGCACATATTCGAATTCATCATGACCAAAATTTTCAATATGTCCGGTTGTTTCCTCCCGGTGCAGAAATTCCTGGCATCATTGAGCAGGATGAATCGTCCTATACGGGTAGTTTACGTCAGCGCCTATCTCAAAACGAAGTAGCGTTAGTCTTAGTTTTAAGACTGCAATATGATAAAGCGCTAAGAGAAGGAAAGATTGACGATTTAGGTTATGCGCTGGAATCACTAGAATCCTTGTCGATTGCAATGAAAAATGTTTTACGTCGCCCATTGCCAGAAAAATTAACGGATAGAAAAAAACTATTTCAACGATTGCGCCAATTACGATTGATTCAATATCGTGCTGATGAAGAGTTTGAAGGTGGTGAAGCATGGATAAAAATCCATCCCATGATAGTCACCTTTGTTAATGAAGATGCAATAGAAGCATTAGCCAACATTGAGCAGATTGAAGCGTCAGAAGAAGTGAAAGAGCAACTAGAAGCTTAGTAAATAAACTGGAATAAATAACGGATTTATTTAATAACAAGCTCACCTGAATTTAAAGTGTTCATGCCACCATCGTGATCATTAAGAGAGTTAAAAAATATGTATTTAAAAAAGCTGATATTGGTTAATTGGGGAAACTTGCCAAACTCTGAATTTGAATTTGGTCCTCTTAACTTGTTTTCCGGTGGTAATGGCTCAGGAAAAACCACGGCAGCTGATGCTATACAGACTTTAATGACAGCGGCTCATGAAAATTTATTTCAATTTAATCCAGGTCAAGATGAAACCACGCAGCGCGGTCGAGGTGGAAAAAAAGTTAGAACTCTCGCCTCTTATATTTTGGGATGTGATGACGGCAGTTTTGCGCGACTGAATCCAACTGATGGTTATATTGTTGGTATATTTCATCCTACTGAAAACGAAGACGCAGCTCCTTTCGCTGCTATGCTTGCAGTCAGAGCGTATATAGAAAAAGCCGGGAAAAACTCGCTGGCAAAACAAGATAGTATTCAGTTTTATATTCTCAAAAACCAATTTGAAGATAATCAGATTGCACTCGATCATCTAGTTCTTGATCTCGGGGGCAAGAAAAGTATTCTAACAATTGAAAATCTTCATACTTCCCTTATTCAAAAGTTTGGGAATCCGAACGTCGAAAAATACGATACTAAAAGAGCGTATCTAAGACGACTGTATGGTGCTTTTAGAGGAAAGAAAGATGCTGTTGCTGAGAGTGATGCTTTAAATGCTGCGAAAGCTTTTTCTAGGTTTATGGCATATAAACCCGTACAAAGTATTGACCGATTTGTTTCAGAAGAAATCTTAGAGAAAAAAGATTTAGGTGAAGCTATCCGATCTATTTCGGGTCAGCTGAAGACCATACATGGGATGGAACGAGACGCAGCACGGTTAATTTCATCCATTGATATCTTACAAAATGCGAGTGAACACTCTGAAAATTACATTCAACATTGGTCTGAATTACAAGTTTATAATTATTTATTAGCACAAAATGATTTTTTAACACGACAAAAAAATTATCTGAATAATAAAGATCAACAGGTTCACTGTGAAGATTCTATAAAAGATCATCAAAAATCTATTGAGATAACACGAGACAGGCGCGAACAACTTCACGAGCAAAGGGTGTCTCTTGAAGCACAGCGAATGGGTATTACCGCTCTTCAAGAAAAAGATGAATTATCGAAAAAAATAAAAGCCGAAGAAAAAACGCTTAGCACATTAGCACAACTTTTAATGTCTGAAGATAAACAAATTCAATCGTCGAAGTATGCTAGTGAAAAGATAGTTGCAGCTCTGAAATCGAAAGATGTTCAACAGGCTATGCCAGAACTGTTAAACGGTGATGCTTTAAAAGTTACTAAAAGTTTTGAAAAAATCATTAAGCAAGAGTCACTGGATGTTCAGTCATTACTGTCGAAAGATATTATGAATGATATCTCGATGCTAGAGCGACAACTTGATTCAGTGAGAGAGTTACAAAATGAACAACATAACTGGGTTAATTTTTGGTTATTTGCTAAAGGAGATGAGAGTCCTCTTATAAAGAAGGTTTCTCAAAAGATGTCACGACTTGAATACGACTATGAAAAAATCGCACGTGACCGTCAGAACAAACAAAAAGAAATTGAGCGTTTAGAACAACATCAAGTGAGTTATCCGGATTACGTTATTCGAGCAATCGATGCGATCCGTAATAGTATTCCAAAAGCTGATCCAAGAGTGTTATGTGATCATGTTTCAGTGACAGATACTCGTTGGCAAGCAGCGATAGAAGGCTATATGGGTGGAGCGCGCTATTCGATTATTGTTGAACCAGAGTTTGAAGCCGATGCTATCCGAGTTATTCGAGGATTACCTGGTCGAGCAAGTAAGGCCAGAGTAATTCAGGGTGAAAAGGCTTATCGTGACGCAGAGCGATTGAGCGTCGATAAAAACTCCATATTAAATGTGCTGGAGTTTTCTCATGCAACAGCAAAACATTACTTAACTGCGAGCTATGGTGCGGTATTGTGTGTCGCTGATGCAGATGAGTTAAGAATGACTCGGCGCGGCGTAACTCAGGACTGTTTAGCATCCGGTAATTACTCATTGTGGCGATGTGACATTGATGAGTCTGAATTAGTTTTCGGAGCAGAAGCTCGAGAACGAGCAACGTTGGCAAAAGGAGCCGAGTTAGTTCGTTTAACGGAGCAGTGGCAAATGATTAACGACCGAATGCTTGGTTTAAAGGAATTATTGAAAGCATTAGAAACCTTAAAGCATCTAAACGTAGCGGATGTGCTGTCTCAAATGTTGAGTTGTCATCGAGAGCTGCAAAAATTAGAGAACCTGATACAACAAATTGATTTAGGCGATCATGCAGAGCTTGAAAGCAAATTGAAGGAGTTTAAGCAACAAGAAGAAGAGTTAAGAATAAAAGAAGATACATTAATTAAACAAATTGGACAGTTTGAAGAAAAGCTCTCAAGTTTGAAAAAGGCGATCAAACGTATTGCCGATGAACAAGATAATACTCAGGAACAAGTGGAGCAAGCGGAAGCTTCATTAAAGTCCATTAGTGAAGACTGGCCAGACTTTGACTATTCTGCGCAACTTGAACAAGCTGATCAGAAAGCAGCGCACATTGATGTTGCTTTAATAACACAGCAAAGAGATGGTCTTGAAAGCCAACTGCATGCCTGTGAACGAAAGCTTGATGAAGCGGTAAAGTCCCATAATCAACACAGTCTACCGGGAGATGCTATTGCTTATGATGTATTTAATGGTGAATACACTCATGGCTTGTTTCGCACCGTCTGTCAGTTACAACGACAAATCGATTCAATTTATAATCGATTAAAAAATAATATTTTGGTTGAGAAGCATGGTCAGCTGCAGAAGCTTAAAGAAAGTTTCAACAATGCTTTTGTCAGTAATTTATGCCATTCAATTCACCAGGCGATTAACGACGGAAAACGACAAATTGAAATTCTGAATAATGAATTACAGTTCCACCGTTTTGGTGATGATCGCGAGACATTTCGTTTTGATTTTGAATGGTTACCCGAGTACAAAGAATACGCTAAGTTTTTTGAAGAAGTGATTCGAAATCCTGAGCTGGGTGACGGTCAGACCTTATTCGATGCCAACTTAACGAAAGCATCGCAACGAGTACGCGATAGACTGATGGGAATGTTGCTTGACGAAGATGAAGACAAGGCACTCCGGGAATTGGATCGGATCGCTGATTATCGTAACTATCACCGTTATGAAATTTACAAAGAAGTTGAGGGCAAGTCGGCTATTCCGCTGTCCGAATACGGTACGGGTTCAGGTGGCCAGCTCGAAACTCCAGCTTATATCATTCGAGCAGCTGCTATCACCAGTGCCTTTAGGTTTAGTGAAGGTAAATCTCATTTGCGCATGGTGTTGGTTGACGAAGCGTTTTCGAAAATGGATGAAACAAGAAGTCGCGAAGTTATCCAGTACTTAACGCATTCTCTCGGCCTACAGCTTGTTTTTATTATGCCAACCAGTAAATGCGGACCATATATGGACTTGATCACCAATGAGTTTGTGTACGCTAAATGTCCTAGTCCGGTTATGAGAGGTGAATTAAGTACTCGCGTATTAGTGGATCGAAAAGTCTGTAATCAAGAGAAAATAAAGGCCCTGTGGGAAAATCATCGTAATACTATTTATCAGCAGGCAGAACTCGACTTTATGCAATCGTTGGAGAGCGCTTAAACTTATAACTCCAAAAACACAACGAGAGCAACTTAAATGTTATTCTCGTTAGTACTGTACGAAGTATTGTTTGGGAATAAACTAAAAAATGGACTTATTATTTGGTTTTTTGTTCAACAAAATCGACTAGTGAACCGATGGTTTCAAATACTTCGGCCGTTAAGTCATCGTCATCAGCGATAAAGCCAAAGGTTTCCTCGAGAGAAGTAATCACCGAAACAATAGCCATAGAGTCAAACTCTGGAAAATTTCCCAACAAGGCAGTTGATTCATCGAGTTGATCCGGAGACAGGTCCAGTGAAAGTGTCTCTATCAATAACGACTTTATAGCGGCAAGTATGTCGGTTCGGCTCATAGCGTTTACTTCAGCGAAAATTGGCGCGATTTTATCAGTATTGGGCGGCGTTTGCACTGATGTTTACTGACTTTTTAGTATTCGTTGGCTGCAAATAACTTACAGTTAGACTCTAACTCTTCCGTTTTACTTTCGAATTCCTTAAGCTAGAGACTTTGAATCTTCAGGAAATTATGGCTGTGCAAACTACCTCGTTTGATAAAGATAAAATAAAAATTGTGCTGCTTGAAGGCATTCATGACAGTGCGGTTAAAGTTTTTAAAGATGCTGGCTATACAAACATACTTACCGCGGGTAAATCATTACCTCAAGACGAGCTTTACTCAGCATTGGCCGATGCTCATTTTTTGGGTATTCGCTCGCGCACGCAGATTACTGAGGAGTTGCTAGAAAACGCTCCCAAACTCGCATCGATTGGTTGCTTTTGTATTGGAACGAATCAGGTTGATTTAGCCGCAACCAGTCGCAGAGGAATTCCGGTATTCAATGCGCCTTTTGCTAATACACGTAGCGTTGCCGAGTTGGTGCTGGGTGAAATGATTCTGTTACTTCGAGGTATTCCACAGAAAAATGCAGCAGCGCATCGTGGAGAATGGTTAAAATCTGCAACGAACTCCTTCGAAACAAGAGGGAAAACATTGGGAATTGTCGGTTATGGGCATATCGGCACGCAAATAGGTATTTTGGCAGAAAATCTGGGCATGCAGGTTCTCTACTACGATATCGAAAGTAAACTTGCACTAGGAAACGCTCAGTCAGCTGATAGTTACGAACATTTACTTACCTCTTCCGATGTTGTGACCTTTCATGTACCGGAAACCCATTTAACAAAAAATATGATGAATGCTGAAGCGTTTAAACAGCTAAAGCCGGGTGCAATTTTAATTAACGCATCTCGAGGAACTGTAGTCGATATCGAAAGTTTAACTGCTGCACTCGAAACGGGTCATGTGTCTGGTGCTGCGATTGATGTTTTTCCGACGGAACCCAAATCTAACCAAGATGAGTTTGTGTCACCGCTGCGTCAGTTTGATAATGTAATATTAACGCCGCATGTTGGCGGTAGCACTATGGAAGCACAAGCGAATATTGGGATCGAAGTCAGTGAAAAGCTGGCGAAATACAGTGACAACGGCTCAACTCTTTCTGCCGTTAATTTGCCCGAAGTTACCCTTCCATCTCATGAAGGTAAGCATCGAATCTGTCATATGCATCGTAATGTTCCTGGGATTTTGGCTCGAATTAATGATATTTTTTCGTCTAATCAAGCCAACATTTCAGCTCAATATTTACAAACCAATGAGCAAATTGGTTATGTGGTCACCGATATTGACCGATCGTCAAGCGTGAAAGCATTTGAAGAGTTGAAAACCATTGAGGGGACGATTCGTACTCGAATTCTTTATTAACTGAAACAAAATTAAGCAAAGCAAACCATTGCAAAATAAGTCAGCTCTTTAGGTAGAGCTGACTGCGGATAGACTTTTTATGCAGTTAAGGTTTTAACACCGTCTGCAGTCGCCAGGAGTAACACGTCAGCACTACGAGCGGCAAAAAGACCATTAGTCACAACGCCGACTATTTGGTTAATTTTTTGCTCTAACGCGATTGGCTGTAAAATATCGAGATTATGTACATCCAGAATAATATTGCCATTGTCAGTTTTTACGCCATGTCGGTATACCGGATCGCCGCCTAGCTTTACAAGCTCTCTTGCCACATGGCTTCTAGCCATAGGGATCACTTCAACTGGCAATGGAAACTCACCCAGTTTTCGGACTAATTTTGACTCATCTGCTATACAGACAAACTTTTCTGCAACGGCTGCGACTATTTTTTCCCGCGTAAGTGCGGCTCCACCACCTTTGATGAGCTCAAGGACATGATTGGCTTCGTCGGCGCCATCAACATAAACCGGAAGTCGGTCTATCGCGTTTAGATCAAAAACTTCGATTCCATGTGATTTCAAGCGTTCCGTGGAAGCTTCGGAACTGGATACTGCACCGCTGATAAGGTGTTTCTTTTCCGCTAAGGCATCGATAAAAAAATTAACTGTTGAACCGGTTCCAACGCCGACAATTTCATCTTCTTCAATGTAGTTAAGCGCTTGTATGGCAGCCTGCTTTTTTAATTCGTCTTGGTTCATGATAGGTCCCGTTTATTGGCAGTGTGGCTAGTATAACGCGAGAAAATATTTAGGGTTACTGCAATAAAAGTAATCGCTTGTAAAATCAGTAGAGTTTCGAATTATCTAATAATTATTCCAGCGACAAAATTATTTGCCACTGCTCTTTGGTAATGGGCATCACCGACAACCGCGAGCCTTTTTGTATCAATGGCAACTCGTTATTGATAAGACTTTGATTCGCTTTCATTTGACTTAGCGTAACAGGTTTTTCTAAGTGCCGAACGTAACGAATGTCGACCATGTACCACCTTGGATTGTCTGGAGTCGATTTAGGGTCGTAATAATCCGACTCAGGATTAGACGCAGTATGGTCGGGATAACCCTCTTTAATCACTTCTGCTATGCCTACGACAGCCGGTGTTTTGCAGCTTGAATGATAAAACAGAACTGAATCCCCTTTTTTCATCTGATCTCGCAGGAAGTTTCTTGCTTGATAATTTCTTACACCATCCCACTGTTCGACCTTTTGGGGACGGTTTGCGAGATCATCAATGCTGAAAACGTCGGGTTCTGATTTCATCAACCAATAAGCCATAAATTCCCTAATTTGCTGAAATAAAAATAATTGACTGAGGGAGTATTATACGTGATGCCCGTTCGCGAGTTATAGCGAGTAATCTTTGAATTTTATCTCGATAAGTACTTGCATATTTATGCGCCCAAGAGTTATGGTTATGTCCGCTGTGCAGATATTGAACAAAATAAATAAGTCTGCGAGCTTAGGGAAGATACGATCAAAGGAGCTCTGATAAATCTATAAGAATAACCCGACAATAAGGGTTTGGAGAGCGCCATGAAGAAAAAGCCAGACATACTGGTTGTTCTGGCGGCTGTATTGGGGTTGGGCATTATGGTTTCGAGCGTTGGAGGTTCCGACGAACAGAAACTGAATCAGTCAGAGACTGAAACTAATGAAGCTCAGGTCGCATTACAACATACCAGTAAATAATCTACCCCGCTTCGGCGGGGTTTTTTATAAGGCCTGAATTATTGTATGTTTTTCAACGAAAGATTTTGTTTTGGCGTAGTAATTTGAGAGGGTGTCACTATCTGAGACGGCGTCACTACGTAATTCAATGGCACATCCCACTTTTCGACAGGCACTTGAGTCACTTGTTGTTGATCAAAGGCAACACCAATTAATAGCGGTATTTCGGCCGATCTTGGCAGGTGCGCCAAAGTACGATCGTAAAATCCACCGCCCATTCCCAAGCGTCGACCTGTAAGGTCAAATGCCACTAAAGGCATCAGCACAACATCCAATCGAGAAGGTCTGATCCATTGATTAGTAGCGGGCTCTGGGATGCCATAACGATTGTGCTCCATTGGTGATTGCGAGGTGTAATGAGTGAACCAAAGACGATTTGGTGGTAGAGGACGCAGTTTTGGCAAATACACTTTACTGCCTTTATTCCAGAGTCGCTCTATGGTTGCCGTTAGATCTAGTTCACCGTCTTGGGCGATAAAGGCTGCAACATTTAACCTATGCTTTTTGCTTGAAGGGAATTTAGTTGTGAAGATAGTCTCAAGCTGTTGAGCAACTTGTAAGGAGGCTTGTTGTCGCTCCAGCGCACCAATGTCTCGTCGACGAGTTCGAATCAGCCGTCGAATGTCAGCTTTGGCTGTTAATTGAGGTCTTATCATTAAAAACGCGCTACCCAGAATGCCGTTGCAGATATTGGCCCTAGAACCCATGGCTCTAGGTGGGGATCTTGGTATCGGATCAGGCTTTCCGGTACAAGCCGGACTTGCACACCACCGATAACTGCCCGAACCCCAGGGTAATGATTATCGGCTCAAGGACGTTCTCCGCTAGCGCACATCCCAGGCAGCACTGTTCCTATGTTAACTCTAACTGGCTGTCCGATGCCAATACTTCCTCGATTCGGTATTTCAATTGGGATAGACGAGAGCTATCCACTGAGGCTTTTCCATTGGCTTCATCACCGTGTAACAAATCAAATGCTAAGTTCAAAGCCGCCATTACAGCGATACGCTCGGTTCCTACAACTCGTCCACTATCGCGAATTTCGCGCATACGGCCGTCGAGAAGGCGAGCGGCTTCCATCAGCTTATCTTTTTCATCTACAGGGCTGGCAAATTGATATTCGCGCTCCAGTATACGAAGTGTTATGGCATTACTAGGCTGTTGACTCATGCTTGATTACCCATAGACTTCAGCCGTGTGACAATGGATTCGATCTTCTCGGTGGCCAGCTTGTTTTTTTCAAGCAGGCGCGCGCGATCAGCGATGAGCTCATCTTGTTTGACTTTCAGCGAGCGGTTCTCTTGTTGCAACTGATTAAACCGCTCTAAAAGTTGCTCAACGCGACCTTCGAGTTGAGAAAGTTCTGAGTTTTCCATAGCAAGCTGTTGTTTTTTCTAATGGTTTAAATATAGAGCCACGCGCCTTGTGGGTCAATGATATAATCGGTTTAACCCAACTAGGCGAACAACAAGGCGATAGCGAAATAATGAATGATGTCTCTCAAATTACCTTTGATGATCTTGATGATTTACTTGCTGAGCAGGAGTGCGAAACCGCAGCAAGTGAGCTTCAGGGAATAATTTGCGGTATGTTCGCAGGCGGCCTAAAAAATGACAAAAAGTCCTGGAAACAGCCATTAATAGGCCATCTCAATGAGGGTAAGCTTTTTCCTCAGGCTATGATGCAAGTACTTGATGACTATGTGGACTATATCGGCGAGCAGCTTGAGAAAGATATTTTTGCTCTCGATTTATTGCTGCCTCCCGAGCAGACCTCTATTGAAGAACGGCTGGAAAAAATCAGTGAATGGACCCAAGGATTTTTATTTGGTTATGGCCTCCAAATGAGCAAGCAGCAGGTTAGTAGCCCTGATTTAATGGAAGCGCTTGAGGATATGATGGAAATCGCCAAAGTTGACCTGGAAGTTGAGGAAACTGAAGAAATGGAACAAGCTTTGGCAACCGTGGTTGAGCATGTAAGAGTCTCTTCTCAGGTGGTGTATCTAGAAACGCGAGCACTGGTACAAGCGGCCGTGTCTGAATTAAGCCGACAGAATACATCAATCCATTAAGATAGTTTTCTATTTGGCGAGCTTCCAATGAGAGCAAGCGTGAAGAGAAAGTAAGTGCAAACAGTGCATAATAATTTATTAGATATACTTACTTAGTAGCGGGCAGTAGTAGAGCAGCCAAAGTCTCGCCAATTAGAAATTTTCATTAATCACAAATAAAGTATTCCTCTGTTGCAGGTCTTGCGTCAATATAATGAAAATGTCAGAGTTCAAGTTACAACCGTTTTATTGTTTTTACAGAATTGCAAACGGTTAAGCCAAATAGAATTAAAGAACAACCGGAGTGATTGATTTCGTGATTCCAAAACAAGAATTTGCTCGTCGACGTCAACTTTTAATGCAAACCATGGAGCCCGGCAGTATCGCTATTATTGCCTCTTCACAGGAATTAGTGCGCAGTCGCGATACCCACTTTATGTTTCGTCAAGACAGTGATTTTCATTATTTGTGTGGATTTCCCGAGCCTAATGCCGTTATTGCGTTAATTCCAGGCCGCGAACATGGCGAGTTTGTGTTGTTTTGTAATGAAAAAGATCCGGAACAGGAAACTTGGCATGGCCGTCGTTGTGGTCCAGAAGCGGCTTGTGATTTGTATAGCGCAGACGACGCTTTTCCCATCGACGATATCGATGACATTTTGCCTGGAATGATGGAAGGAAGGCAGCGCATTTATTATGAGATGGGTAAAAATAATGAGCTCGACTCTCGGGTTATGAACTGGGTTAATAAAATTCGCTCGCAGGTAAAAAAAGGAGCGCAACCGCCCGGAGAGTTTATTGATTTGAGGCATGCATTACACGAACTCAGATTATTTAAATCGGCTGCGGAAATAAAATTAATGCGGAAATCTGCGCAAATTGCAGTCGATGCGCATTTAAGAGCAATGAGGGAGTGTCGACCTGGTATGACGGAGTGGCAAATTGAAGCCGAACTCCATTACGAGTTTGCGCGACAGGGAGCGCGATCGCCAGCTTACTCATCTATTGTTGCGAGCGGTAACAATGCTTGCATACTGCACTACACAGAAAATAGTAGTAAGTTGCGTAAAGACGATTTATTGCTGATAGACGCTGGAGCTGAATACGAGATGTACGCTTCGGATATTACACGCACTTTTCCTGTGAGTGGTAGATTCAGCAATGCTCAAAAAGAGCTTTACCAATTAGTGCTAAAAGCTCAGGACGCTGCGATTGGATCGGTAAAACCGGGAAATCATTGGATGCAACCGCATGAAGAAGCGGTGAAAGTGTTAACTGAGGGAATGATCGAATTGGGGCTACTCAAAGGTGGGCTTGACGAGCTTATTGAACAAGAAGCCTATAAACAATATTACATGCACAAAACTGGTCACTGGATTGGGTTGGATGTTCACGATGTAGGTGACTATTCGATAGAAGGTCAACCACGAATTTTAGAAGAGAACATGGTGCTAACCGTTGAGCCTGCGATTTATATACCCGAAGATGACACTTCAGCACCTGCGAAATATCGTGGTATTGGCATTCGCATTGAAGATGATGTATTGGTTACCAAGCAAGGACATGAAGTATTGACCTCTGGCGTACCAAAAACTATCGATGAGATTGAATCCATTATGGCAAAGCAAAAAGCAGCTTAAGAGAACTTGCCCTTGACTGACTCAGCAACTCATTTCGATGTGGTAATTGTGGGAGGTGGTTTAGTTGGTGCCACGACTGCCATTGCGCTAGCGCCGCTCGGATTGAAAATCGCAGTCATTGAACCTTTTGCAATTGACTCAAACCAGCAACCTAGTTTTGATGATAGATCCGTTGCTTTATCTTTCGGTTCCGCACAAATTCTTAACGAGTTTGGAATTTGGGAATTTCTGTCTTCTCATGCTTTCCCAATTTCTAATATTCACGTCTCTGATAAAAGTCACTTTGGTATGTGTCGATTGTCGGCAGCCGAATTTGATAAGTCTGCGTTAGGTTACGTTGTCGAAAATCGCTCAGTTGGTTTAGTGTTAAAGCAATGTTTTGAGCGACACAATAATATTTCTATCATTTCATCTTATGCTGTAACAAAGGTCGAGCAGCTCGAGGATAACTGCAGTTTATTTCTTGAATCAAAAAAGCTGTCTACTGAATCGGACCAGTATGTTCAACAACACGATCAGGCAACCCCCTATACAAAGCAAGTAAGCGCTAAGTTAGTTATCGCTGCTGATGGTACAAACTCTTCGATTGCTAATTTGTTAAACATTAAAAAGCAACGTTTTGATTATCCAAATACAGCTGCTATTTGTAATATTGCAACAGAGCGTAAACCTGACGGTTGGGCTTATGAGCGATTTACAGAAGCAGGCCCGATTGCATTGTTACCTTTAGTGCGTAATCGCTACTCAGTTGTTTGGTCGATTAAGTCTGATTCGAAACACGATATTCAATCATTAACAGATAACGAGTTTATCGCAGAACTGCAAAAATGTTTTGGTCATCGAGCGGGAAAAATTACTCGTGTTGGTGAGCGATCTTGTTACCCGTTGCAGTCGCAATTGTTAGATCAATATTATTCAAATCGTATCATCTTTGTTGGTAATGCGTTGCATACCGGACACCCTGTTGCAGGACAAGGATTTAATCTCGGGTTACGCGACGTTGCTTTGATAACAGAGCTGGTCGCCATAGCTGCACATTATGATTGTGACCTTGGCTCTCCCGCATTACGTGATCTTTACCAAACGAATCGAGAGATCGATATAATTCAAACTTTATCAATGACGGACTTACTGGCTCGTGGTTTTTCTCAAACTAATAAAGTCGTCGCCGTGATGAGAAACATCATGTTACAAGGTTTGGATAATGTATCACTGTTAAAGCAAGTTTTTGCTAATCATGCGATGGGCTTACGCCATGATCTTCCATTTTTGGCTCGAGGTGGAAAGCTTAAAGAGTGCTATCGGCAGCCACTAGCCTTTACTTTTCTGGATCGCGCTGAACGACAACTCTCTTCGGTGAACAAATGACGGTTTGCTTTAGGAAAAATTGAATATGAAATTTGATGTGGTAATCAACGGTGGCGGTATGGTTGGATTGGCGTTAGCTGTGCAAATGCCAAAACAATTGTCCATTGCTATTATCGATCCTTTACCAACAGCCGATTTTTCAACAAGACAATCTTTTGACTGTCGAGTGAGTGCTATTTCTCGTCGCTCACAAAAAATTTTGCAACAATGTAATGTTTGGTCGGAAATTCCTCAAGAAAGAATTACGGCTTATCACTCCATGAACGTGTGGGATGCGAATGGTTCTGCTGAACTCCATTTTACAGCACAGGAAGTAGCAGAACCCAATTTAGGTTACATTATTGAAAATGGCTTAATACGCCAGTATTTATTACGTGAAGTCGAACAACGCACTAATATCGATTTTATAACAGATTCGTTAATCTCTTTTGACTCGGACGAATTAAAGTGTCGCATTCAATTAACATCAGGACAGCAACTTGTTTCGAAAGTTTTAATTGCTGCTGATGGCGCAACTTCAAAAGTGCGCGAGATGGCGGAAATTCCGATCGATAAAGTGGATTATCAACAGTCAGCGTTAGTAGCAACGATTCGAACAGAGCAGTCTCATCAATTTACCGCTTGGCAACGATTTTTACCTTCGGGACCTATGGCCTATTTGCCCTTACCTGATGAACATTTGTGTTCGATAGTTTGGTCTCTCGATACAGAGAAAGTTGATGCAATGGAATTGAATAATGGCGAGTTTATGAATGCAAGAATTGCTTCAGCTCTCGACCATCGGCTGGGTAATATAAGATTAGAAAGCAAACTGTTTCGTTTTCCATTGATAGCTCGACATGCAAAAAATTATATTAAAGATCGAGTAATTCTTGTTGGTGACGCAGCACACTCTATTCATCCTTTAGCTGGGCAAGGTGTGAATCTAGGATTTGCTGATGCAGCAACTCTAGCAAAAGTTATTAGCAAGGCTGTCGACAGTGGACTTGATTTCGCAAAGCGTAGTCACTTGCGCGCCTATGAGCGAGAGCGCAAAGGTGAAAATCACTTAACTGAAAAAGCGATGACAGCGCTCAATTGGACTTACAGTCAAAACAATCCAGCGCTGGTATTAGCTCGTAATTTTGGTGTGAACATGGTTGATAAATTTACCAGCATTAAGCGACAGTTTATGCATAAGGCATTAGGGTTAAATTAATCAAATATAGGAAAGCGTAGCGTAGCCTCTAGGCCACCTCGGTCTAAATTACGTAATGTAATCACGCCGTTATGAAGCTCTACAATCCGCTTGACTATTGCCAGTCCCAAACCTGAACCTCTACCAGTACGCGCTTGCTCGCCTCTGGCAAAAGGTAAAAATAGGCGTTCAACATCAATGTCTGGAATGCCTTTTCCATGATCAGAAACTCGAATAACAATTTCGCCGTGTTCCATGCCGCTGTATATTTCGATAGGTGGTTGTCCATAGCGAAAACCATTTTCAACCAGATTACTGAGCATGCGCTTCATCGCTAAAATTTTGACTGGATAGTTGGGTAAACTATTCAAATCGGCTCGCACATCACGCTGATGAAGTTGGTTGTTTTCAACAATTTGCTCGATTAATTGATTTAAATCGATATCTTCCTCAGCTTCGTCTCGGCCATCTCTAACATATGAAATGAACTGATCGATGATTGCGTCCATGTCTTCTGTATCAGCTATGATGCCAGACTTTGTTTCTTCGTCTTCTGGACCTAAAAACTCTGACGCGAGTCGAATGCGAGTGATCGGTGTGCGTAAGTCATGGGAAATGCCCGCAAGTAACAACGTACGATCTTCTTCAAGCTGATGAACGTCCTTGGCCATCTGATTAAATGCTTTAGTCACTGCAACAAGCTCTCTGGCACCGGTTTCCTTTAATTTACCTGGGTAATCGCCTCGTCCAATTTCTCTCGCTGCCAGTTCTAATCGTTTCAATGGTCGGTGCAATTGTCGAGCAAAAACCCAACCACCAGAAATACTCAGCAATACGATGATCAGTAAATATATTCCATAAACAAATAGACCTGAATAATCGATATGAATGGATGGAATTCGAATCCAGATGTCTTTTCTTTGTGGGTGTAAAATCCAATAGTAGGCAATATTGGATTCTTCTATTCTGAGTTCTGTTCCTTGACCGAGATAACGCGCCAGCTGATTTGACAGGCTTTTATAATGAGTGGCATTACGCATTCCTTTTCCGAGCGCTTCTTTAAACGCAAATGCTTCAATGCCCGTTGATTGTTTAAATTCGTCCATTACTTTTGGATCGACATTGTTTTGTTCGTGGATGATGATGGTATTCATCTGATTGGCGAGCTGCTTCATGAGTATTTCATGATTTGGCGCGACGACGAAAAATGCAGTCACAACAAAAAAAATCAGCAGGTTTAAAAATAATAAAGCCGCGACCAGTAATGCGGTGCGGCCAAATGCGCCTTGTGGAATTATTCGCATGATAACTCGCTAGTTAGGCTGCGCCGCCATCGGGAACAAACACATAACCAACGCCCCAAACGGTTTGAATATAACGAGGTTTTGCCGGATCTTCCTCGATCATGCGTCTTAATCGAGATACTTGAACATCGATGCTTCGCTCAAGAGCACTGTAATCACGGCCTCTCGCAAGATTCATCAATTTATCTCGCGACAGTGGTTGCCTGGCGTGTGATACCAGAGCTTTTAATACCGCAAACTCGCCGCTGGTTAGCCCCATGACTTGTTCACCACGTGACATTTCGCGTGTCGCTAAATTGAGTGTGAAGTCACCGAAAGTAATTTCTTTCTCTTCGGCACTTGGCGCGCCAGGAATTTCTTTCATACGTCGTCGAAGCACCGCTTTGATCCGAGCAAGCAGTTCTCGAGGATTGAAAGGTTTGGCCAAATAATCGTCAGCCCCGAGTTCGAGACCGATTATTCGATCCACTTCATCTCCCTTAGCGGTTAGCATAACGATTGGAATTTGATTTTCGGCAGATCTGAGTCGACGACAAATTGAGAGGCCATCTTCACCAGGCAGCATCAAGTCCAATACCATGAGATGATAATTCTCTCTTTCGAGAAAGCGATCCATTTGTTCCGCATTGGCGACGGTACGAACAATGTATCCTTGTTCTTTCAGGTAGCGTTCTAGCAAACTGCGCAGTCTAAGGTCATCGTCGACAACCAGAATTTTGGGGGTTTCTTCAGTCATTGTGGCTTCCTGTGCTTATTGTTCTGATTGTCGGCTAAAAAATTGTATATGCCTGCTTTTGGCAAATTAAGCGATAACGGCTGTACATAGGATTCGACAATACTGTCTTTATATCCTAGCAAGCAAGTGAGCAAACACACAACTTATCGGTTGTAACTATTTGTTCCTTGGCCTTTTTTTAATAACCACAATTCGTGTTTTGAATAGACAAGTCATCTCATAAAGTACATTTTATAAGCGGTGATGGTTGTAGCATTCGAGTCTCTTTAGTTTGTAAAAGCGATTCACACTTCACGAAATATTCTGTGAAGAGCCTGTAATGAGCCCTCCCCTTCGTGCACAGGTTTCGCTATAATTCTCGGCCTTTTTCAATGAATTATTTAGTCTTTCGCCGATTGCTTTATTGCTTCGGATAATTGAGTCGTTAATCAGGATTTCCAATGATACAAATTGCGCAAAGAATCGCCAACGAACTTGCTGTTGCTGCTAAACAGGTTACAGCTACCATTGAATTACTGGATGAAGGTGCAACGGTGCCCTTTATTGCACGATACCGAAAAGAAGTCACCGGTGGTTTAGATGATACTCAGTTGCGGCGCCTTGATGAGCGACTAACCTATTTAAGGGAGTTGGAAGAAAGACGGTCGGTTATTTTAAAAAGCATCGAAGATCAAGAAAAGCTGACTCCGGAATTAAAAAAATCGATTGAAGATGCGGAGACAAAGACCGAACTGGAAGATCTTTATCTGCCTTATAAGCCGAAAAGAAGAACCAAAGCGCAAATTGCTCGTGAAGCGGGCCTGGAACCTTTGGCCGATAGTTTGCTGGAAAACCCAGAGCAAAACCCAGAACAGGTTGCAGAAGCCTACCTTAATTCTGAGCATAATATTACGGATACGAAAGCTGCGTTAGATGGTGCACGACAAATATTAATGGAGCGGTTTGCAGAAGATGCCACCTTGCTTGGAGAAATTCGAGATTATCTTTGGGACGGTGGTTTTTTACGTTCCAAGTTAATCGATGGAAAAGCGGACGAAGGAAAAAAGTTTGCCGATTATTTTGATTATTCAGAGCCGTTAAATAAAATTCCATCGCATCGTGCGCTAGCGGTATTAAGAGGCCGTAATGAAGGCGTGTTGTCATTACAGTTAGTACCAAACAAAGAAATGATAGATGATGACAATGCGAGTAATCCTTGTTTATTAATGATTGCAAAGCGCTTTGGAATCGACAATCAAAATCGTGCAGCTGATGAGTGGTTGCAAACGGTTGTTTTGTGGACCTGGAAAATTAAGCTGCACATGCATTTCGAAACTGAGCTCATTGGTCGTATACGTGAACAATCAGAAACTGCGGCGATTCAAGTTTTTGCCAATAATTTACGTGATTTATTAATGGCGGCTCCAGCAGGTCCAAAAGTGACCATGGGTCTCGATCCAGGTTTAAGAACGGGTGTAAAAGTTGTTGTCGTTGATGACACAGGAAAATTGCTTACCCATACAACTATCTTTCCTCATGCGCCACAAAATCAATGGGATCAATCGCTGCGTAAATTGGCAACTTTATGTGAAATGCATAAAGTCGATTTGGTTAGTATTGGCAATGGAACAGCGTCTCGAGAAACTGATAAATTAGTGGTCGAGCTTCAGAAAAAACATTCTGAGTTATCTTTCCAAAAAATCATGGTCAGCGAAGCTGGCGCATCAGTTTACTCAGCATCTGAGTTGGCTGCACAAGAGTTTCCTGATCTTGATGTTTCATTTCGTGGTGCAGTATCGATTGCTCGTCGACTTCAGGACCCGCTTGCTGAACTGGTAAAAATTGAGCCGAAATCGATTGGAGTGGGTCAGTACCAACATGACGTAAGCCAAAGTCAGCTTTCAAAAACATTGGGTACTGTGATTGAAGATTGTGTGAATGCGGTCGGCGTTGATTTAAATACAGCTTCAGCACCATTACTCTCAAGAGTGTCGGGTCTGAACAAAACGCTCGCATCTAATATTGTGTTTCATCGAGAAGCGAATGGTCGTTTTGCTAACCGTAAACAATTATTAAAAGTTGAGCGACTTGGTCCAAAAGCATTTGAGCAAGCAGCAGGCTTTTTGAGAATTGTTGGAGGAGAAAATCCACTTGATGCTTCGACCGTGCATCCTGAGTCTTATGAAGTTGTTGAAAACATTTTGACAAGCCTTGGCGATAAAGACGTTGCTCAAGTTATGGGAAAAGCAGATGTCATTCGAAAACTTACGCCTGAAAAATTTGTCACCGAGCAATTTGGATTGCCAACCATCAGTGATATTTTAAAAGAGCTTGAAAAGCCTGGGCGTGATCCTCGTGGTGATTTCAAAATGGCAAAATTCAAGGAAGGTGTCGAAAGCCTGGCCGATTTGAAACCGAAAATGGAGCTCGAGGGAACGGTAACAAATGTTACCGATTTTGGCGCTTTTGTTGATGTTGGTGTTCATCAAGATGGGCTCGTTCACATCTCTATGATGTCGGATAAATTTATTTCTAATCCACGAGAAGTTGTAAAAGCTGGTGACATAGTTCGAGTACATGTCATTGATGTTGACGTAAAACGAAAGCGAATAGGATTGTCGATGGTCGGACCTGAGCCTGCCAATGCGACACAGGAGATGGAAAAGGAGCGGCCACGTCATCAACGACCGAATAAGCGCAATGGACCAAGTAAATCATCTGGTTCTCCTCAAGGAGCACTAGGTATGGCTTTAGCCGATGCACTGAAAAAAGGTCGATAAGTATTTAGAAATTTTGATGTGGTGCTGAAAAGCATCTTTATGAATTTTTTATGACAGTTCAGTAACTTAGTGATTCCACTCAAATTTCCAGAGATGGATTTACAAAGTGAGATGAGAAAAAGTATTTGCATGCGCGATTTTGCTTTGATATAACAATGGCGCGCTAGCGAATACAAAGAAACTCGGATCACCGAGTCTTGCAGACTGGAAAACCTTTACAAGCCTCACATTGTGGGGCTTTTTTGTTTGAGTCTTGTATGAGTTAATTATCTTCAGGTCAGACCAGATGTTTTATTTAAAGTGGACTTAAAATAAAACGCTAGGGATTCTTTTCAAAAATTGCAGTCCTTGAAAGGTTTAACTTTTCTTCACATTATTTCCCTTTCTGTGTTTGTATCTATTATTCATTTACCCTTTCGCAAACGACCATAAACGCGCGTCAAGTTGAATTATTTTATTTATCGGCTTGAGATTTTACTCATCTAGATATTGTTTTAGATCAACAAATCAACTGACTAATCCCGTAATGTTGCGACGCAGCTCGAGAAGTTTGTTAAAACGTTTTATTCTAACTGTACAGCCATCCTCTCAATGAAAGGTGAAGTCATGTCACTCAGAAATACATTCGGTTTATTGTATGAACCTGATAAGCAATGGCAAAAAATCTCTGATAAAAACGACTCCATTGCAAAAACCTATTTTAAATTTATTATTTTCATGGCGCTGTTACCTCCAGTTTCAGCATACATAGGAAGTACTTATGTTGGTTGGTCATTAGGTTTTGGCGAGACTTACCGCTTAACTGCTGATAGCGCGTTACGACTTTCTATTGCTGCTTACTTAGCAATTTTAGTTGCGGTGTTAGTGCTAGCTTGGTTTGTTCAGTGGATGGCGAAAACTTATGGAGCAAATCCATCGTATAAAAGGTGCGTCAATTTGACCGCCTATACCTGCACTCCTCTATTTCTTGTCAGCATAATGGGCGCTTACCCAATTTTATGGTTCGATATGCTGGTTTCGTTGGTCGCGATTGCCTGGGCGATCTATCTGCTCTATCACGGAGTTCCTATCATGATGGGAATCGATAAAGATCGAGGCTTTTTGTTCGCCAGCTCTATCATTACGGTTTGCATGTGTGTGTTAGTGGGAATGCTGGCCATAACCGTATTGTTTTGGGGTACAGGAATCGCCTCACCTGTTTTTACCAGTTAACTTTTTTAGTTGTTAGCGTTTGAGCAATTAAGACTTCACTAAATCCGTCAGTACTACTGTTTGCTATGTAGTGCTGACGACAGTAGGCTGGCCCAATAATTCTCTTAGCCGGCAATAATCCCTGCCTAAAGCAGCTGTCTTTTTAAATTGATTTTGTTATTCTGCGGTCACTTGTACTTAAATGCTGTCATATCATGAAGTTTTTGAAAGAATTACCTCGCACGATAAATACTCGCTGGTTTGGGTTTTTAGTGGCTGTTATCTGCGCAGCGCTTATCGGAGCCGCTCTGTATTTTCAATACGGAATGAAACTGGATCCTTGTCCGTTGTGTATATTTCAACGAGTTGTCGTGATTGGCTTTGGTCTATTGTTCTTAATTAAAGCCATTGTGAATCCAGCTCCAGAATCTAACTTTCAATATGTTTTTTATACTATTGCCCTATTGATAGCCGGATTAGGTGTTTTCATCGCTGGGCGTCATGTATGGCTGCAAACTTTGCCTGAAGAACTTGTTCCGGCTTGTGGTCCAGCTTTGGATTATCTAATGGAGGCCTTACCTTTTCTTGAAATGATTGAAACTGTCCTGCAAGGATCCGGTGAATGCGCAAAGCAAGATGGCTGGTCTTTCTTATGGCTAAATATGCCTCAATGGATGTTAATTATTTTTTGCTTAATGACTGCATTCAGCTTGTTCGGACTTTGGGTTAGATACTTTCAACGTAAACCTTTTTAGTTATTTAAAAAATTAAAATACTACTCCAGTGGTAATTGATACTGTGAGCTTTCTTCTGTTAGCGAAAGGTGCTCTTGTGCATCACTGGCCACTGGAATCGTGATGGTAAAGCAAGCGCCTCGCCCAGGCGTTGAATCGACGACCAGCGAGCCGCCGAGTTGCTCGGTGACAATAAAGTAAGAAACTGACAATCCTAAGCCAGTACCTTTTCCTTCCTCTTTTGTAGTATAGAAGGGCTCGAAAACTCTTTTACGGGTCGCTTCATCCATCCCTGGGCCATTGTCTCGTATTTCTATTGCGATGGACCTGTTGCGAGTTCTCGCAGACACTTTAATGATGGGTTGTGAATTTTCATTTTGACTGGCAAGAGCTTGAGCCGCATTTAGAAATAGGTTCAGCAATACTTGGCTAAGCTTATTTTTTTGAGCTTTAACGGGAGGCAGGTGAGCGTCATAATACTGCTCGATGACGATATTTTTGAAATCTAGTTTACGTTTTTGATCAAAATCTTTTTCTGAAAGCCTTAGAGCACTTTTAATTTCCTCTTCAATATTAATCGTGATTAATTCGCCTTGGCTAGGACGGGCAAAGCTAAGCATGTCAGCTACTATTGTCGCAGCACGTTCACCGGCTTCTTTAATTGCATCGAGTGCTTCCAAAATATTCTGCTTTTCAAGATAGCGAGCCACCGCACTTAATTCCACGCTACACTCTTTGGCAACTTTATTATTTCTGGGAAAGTTTGGTGAGAGGCGACGCCCTATATTTTGTGTGCTTTGTAATATTGCGCCAAGCGGGTTATTAATTTCATGAGCCATGCCAGCCGCCAGTCCGCCTAACGATAGCATTTTTTCAGTTTGTACTAATACTTCGTCGATGCGCGCCTTTTCTGTTATATCGTCCAGTCTTATTACCACGCCTGGTAGGTCAGATCCTGCGGTTTGACTGAGTGGATACAATACAACGTTAAATTTTTTGCTTTTATCGCCAATGGAAACTTCCAGCAATTCTTTAATCGCTTTGCGACCGCGCTCGCTTTGCTGAACTAAACTGATTATTTGGTTTTTAAACTGCGGTAATAACTGCGTGATTATTTGTCCGACCGCGACTTGCTCACTGATAGCAAAGGTTTTTTCTGCTTCTAGATTCCATTGAGTCACGCGTAACCGCTCGTCCAATGCAATAATAACCGATGGCATTGAGTTCACCAGGTTTTCCAGAAGTAGCCGAATTTCAAAAATACGCTTTTCTGTTAATTCCCTTTTTTGTACCTCTTCAACAAGCCGTTGGGTGCGTTCCTGCATTCTAGTTTCTAAACGATTTCTAACACGTTCTAAAGCCTCTTTTGATGCGTGCAGTTCTTTTTCCACTAAACGTCGCCGGGTGATATCGCGAGTAATTTCGAGATAATAGTTCCCGTCCATCCAACCCGCTGTTGAAACATGGTTTTCGACCGGAATTTTGTTACCTTTGGCTGTACGATAAAAAGACTCAAACGAAATTGTTTTCCCTTCAAATAACTGTTGATGCATTTTAGGTGTCCGATAGAGCGTGCACTCTAAATCGATATCCATATTTTGCATGGTTTTCAATTGCTCTAATGAATAACCGAGTATTTCGCAGGCCTTTCGGTTTGCATTAATAATTTGACCGCTAGGTCGAGTAATTAAAATCATATCAGCAGCATGATCCATTAGCTCAGCTACATTTCGGCGTGTTTCTGACTCCTGAACTTCCTTTTTCCTAGCTTTCTTGATAACAAAAACAGTTGGCAATGCAACAATGGCGAGGGTTGCAAGAAACGCTTCGAGATATATTTGATAATCTAACTGACTTGTCGCTTGCGAATAGACTAAGCGGTAAATCAAAAATGGTAATGCAGTCATCAGCGCTGTGATAACCAAAATCCATTGCGATAGCGAAACCTTTCTTAATCTTTTGCGCATAAGCAGTCAGTTTTTTTATTGGTAATATAGAGTGTAATACGTTTGTATTCTCAAGGTAAAACTTTGCCAAACCTTGTGAATGTGATAAAAAGGTTGAGCGTACCAGATAATAAAAATAATGGACTGTGACGCGAGTCATTTGGCAAACGTGTCAAAAAACAAAATGAATTCAAACAGTATGGGAGAGGGTAATGTTGGATACTGTTGAGCAGGAAACTCGCACATCCAGCGTGATTCAGCGATGGCTGGCAGAGCGCAATGAGTTACTGGTGCTGTATTGCCGATTAACTGGCAAACGAAAAGATCAGGTACTACCAGACAAATCTCAAGTTAATCAGTTCTGTGATGTCTTAATCGATTATGTGTCTGCTGGTCATTTTGAAGTTTACGAGCAAGTGGTGAGTTTGTGCGACAAAAATGGCCCTCATGCCTTGCTATTGCTTGAAGAAGTTTTCCCGAAAATAAGTGAAACTACAGATATTGTTGTTAACTTTAATGACAAATATTCTGACGACCAGGCAAATGAAGATGTGATGGATCAGCTTGATCAGGATTTGTCTAGGCTAGGCGAGGCGATCGCTTCTCGAGTAGAATTAGAAGACAAACTAATTAATACTTTGGCTGATCATCATTAATTTCGGAGCACAGCATGATTCGCGTGATTATAGAGCGTCGATTGAAACAAGGTTTGTATGACGAGTATGCTGCAATCATTCGCAAAGCGAAAAAAGAAGCTTCTCGAAAAAGTGGGTTTATGGGCGGTGAATTGTATTTTGATCAGGATGATCGAAACAAAATAGTGATTATTGCTGCATGGGATAATTTAGCGAATTGGCAAAGTTGGGATCAAAGTAAAGAGCGCAAAGCCTTAACTGGAGAGCTAACTGAGATCATGGATGGTCCGGAAAAAGTGACGATTTTAACCAGTCAACGATAAACGAATAATGCCGATTTAATTTTTTATTTCGGCGTTATCGATTTTCTCCAACTCTCTCCCTAAGCGCCCGGTTATTGCATAACCAAACATCTTATAGTCCGCCATTAATGACCAAAAAGGATGTCGAAAAGTCGCTGGTCTATTTTTTTCAAACACGTAGTGACCAATCCAGGCTGGCCCATAACCAGCGATTAACACAAGCCATAACCATTCCCAGCGTTGACTGGCAATTAGCACTACAGCGACGAGTATCGAAGCTGCAGTGCCGAAATAATGCCAAGCTCGACAAACGATTCGTTTATGTTCTCCCAGATAATAGGGCCAGAACTCAGCGAAAGTCGTCATTGGTTTGGCATTATTGTCAGTCATTTCTTTACCGACCTATTGAGTGTCCGTTTTTTCTTCAGCGTCCATTTCAGGCTCGGCTTCAGTTTCTTGATCTGGATTGATGGCAAGTAACTCTACATCGAACAGAAGAGTTGCGCCGCCAGGAATAGTTCCGGGTCGGCCTTGATCGCCGTAAGCTAGATCTGAGGGAATGTAAAAGCGGTACTTGTCGCCTACATCCATCATTTGTACGCCTTCGGTCCAGCCTTGAATAACGCCATTCAAAGGAAACTCTATTGGCTCGCCACGCTTAACACTGCTGTCAAACTCAGTACCGTCGATTAAAGTACCAGTGTAATGAACTTTCACTACATCTTCAGCGCTAGGCTTTTGATCGTTGCCTGAATCATTCAGCACTTTGTACGATAAACCACTTTCAGTAGTTTTGATTTCAGCATCTTCGGTTTTTTGTTGAGCTATGAATTCAGCACCACGGTCTTTTTCTGGTTGTGCTTCAGCTGCAATTTTTTCCATTTGTTTTGCTTGGATGGATTGTTGAAGCATACCTAGTTGTGCTTTAAGTTGCTCTTCGTCGTAAATGCTCTGCTCGCTTAAACCGTCTTTAAAACCTTTTACTAACATTGCCTGGTCAAGATTTAAACTTTTGATCATTTCATCAGAAGCTAATCGCGAGCTTGACATAGCACCAAGTGCATAACTTTGCTTTTCGATATCCGTTTGCGGATTGGCTTTTTCTGCCATTGTATCTTTTGCGGTTTCGTTTTGCTGACAGCCAACGATAAGTGCTGACATCATCGCCACATAAATTAGTTTTTTCACAAAATTTCCCCTACAGTAGTTTATTATAGATTTCGCGAGGTGCAGTTTAACGAGATATGCTAGAAAAACCAAACCATGCATCCCAAAAGCGACTGTTGAATCACATTTCAAGTCGAATAGGCAAAATAAGAGCAAAAACCGTATTTACTAAGCTGGTAGCTCTGCTACTGCTTACTGCATGCGAGAACGGGCCAGAACCAGTCGAGACTTGGCAGCATGCAACAACCGGTAGTTACGAAGCCAGCCTCTCTGAGGATGGTAATTTTGCCATCGTCAGCACGGTAAATCATCAGGCTGGTTATTGGGACCTTTCCTCTAATAAATTGTTGTTTCAATGGCGACACAGTGACAATCCCGACTCAGGCATAATTGCGAGCGACATTTCGCCGGATGGCTCACGCGCTATTACAGCTGACAAACAAACCTTTGTTATCTGGAACACCACCTCAGGTAAGCCTTATGGTTTCTGGCAGACTCCAGACGATATTTCTGCTGTCGCTCTGTCAGATAAAGGTCGCTATGTTTTGCTTGGGTTAAGAAGTGGCAAGGCGATTCACATCGATATGGAAACAGGCCGACGCCTTGAATTTACTGGACATCGTATCGAACCTATTGCGTCAGTTGACATGTCGGCAAACGGTGAGTGGGCTTTTACTGGCGCATCGGATGGACGCGCGATTTTGTGGAATACTCAAACCGGTCAACCGAGGTTTATCTTTGAACACGAATCTCGAGTGACATTGGTTAAGTTGGAGGCAGATGGACGGCTTGCGTTTTCTTCTGGTACCCGTGGCAATGCTTTTATCTGGAACTTGGAGAGCGGTACAGAGCGAGTGCGTCTAGCATTAAAGCCAAGGGAATATGTAATAAGCGCAGCAGCATTTTCTAAAGATGGAACACAGATAGCCACCGGTGCTCCAGGTCGCGACATTGTTCTTTGGTCAACTCAGAGTGGTGGAAAGCTCAATCAGTGGAAAGCTGCTACGCGAGATCAATGGAAACCTTCTGGAGCAATTGTTTGGGCGATAGCTTTTCACGAAGATGGTCGACATTTAATAACGGAAGCCTCTTCAGGATTTGGCCAAAAGTGGTTACTGCAATTGACGGATTGACGCAATAACCACTTGTGATCTGAGCCGGTTATTGTCGACCGAAGGTATCACCAAAAAAGTTATTTTCTTTCCATCGAGGTGTTGTCGATGAGTTGGCAATTTCTTCTCCGATCAAATAATTAACCTTAGTAAATTGTCTTGCTGCTTCGTAATCAATTGGCAGACTAGGTTCGTCACTTGGCTGGTGGTAATGTTCCGCAAAAAATTGCTGAAAAATCTTTCCGCCGTCGACTGAAGGGTCCATAGACTTAAATCCTGGAACCAGGAAGACAGATGGTACACCTTGTTTTACAAAAGAGTAGTGATCAGAGCGAACGAAAATATTTTGCTCTGGCATAGGGTCTGGCGACATTTGTAAGCCAATTTTCTCTGCGGCAGTTTGCACGAATTGCCCCATAGTTGAATGCTCTGAACCAAAAGCTATTACATCGCCAATTGGGTACAAAATAAGTGGCATATCGAGGTTAATATTAGCAATCAGTTGATCGATGGGTACCGTTGGATTTTGAGCGTAAAAGTCGGAGCCAAGCAAGCCTTTCTCTTCTCCAGTTACCGCAATAAATAAGATCGACCGTTTAGGTGGATTTTGAGCAAACAGCCTTGCTGTCTCCAGCATAATGGCAGTGCCACTGGCATTGTCCAGAGCGCCATTGTTAACAGTGTCATCTTTATTTGAATCGTGGTGAACTCCAATGTGATCCAGATGAGCCGAGTAAACAACGTATTCATTTTTAAGCTGAGGATCGGTACCTTCGACAATTCCAGCGACGTTATCGCTGGTAGTTTCACTGTGCTTAGTTTCTACCATAATTGAGGCAACGCTATCTAAAGCAAATGCAGGAACAGGTTGTTTTTGATCAGCTAACTCGATGAGTTGTTCGAAAGAGTAATTACTGTCTTTAAACAAATTGGTGCTGGCCTCTATGTCGAGTAATGCACCGCCTTTAATTTGAGGAATGCTATTACCTGGCTGACCGTTTTTGTCTAACCAGCTAAGTCCGGGCCAGCTTAAATAACTGGTCATACGCTCAAAGCTAAACCGGCGATCGGCCTCTGGAGTTTGCAAATAAATTAAGCCAATTGCGCCTCTATCTGCTGCTGTTTGAGCCCTCTGTTGCCGTGAACTAAAATGCGCCGCTTGTTCTGAGGGCATTGTTTTAGGTGATTGATTGAGAACAAGTACGATTTTATCTTTTACATCGACATTCTCGTAATCATCATGGCCTAAATCAGGCTGACTAATACCGTAACCTACAAATACCAAAGGGGCACTTAAAGTCGTTTGAGTTGCTAAGCTAGAACCGGACGTCACAAAATCTTTGCCTAACTCCAGATTTGTTGTTTCACCTTTTGAGTCTGTAATTGTCAGAGTAGCCTTATCCAGTATTAAATCTCTTTGTCGAAACCGTACTTCTTGTAAATAACTGTCGCCGTCCCCAGCCGGCTTTAATCCCATCTGTTTAAACTGAGAGACCACATATTGTGCCGCTATATCGTAACCTCTTGAGCCTGTATCTCTTCCTTCCAATAAATCGTGCGCAAGAAACTCAATATGCGCTTGTATTGCACCTGTGTTTATTTGAGGCTCGGCTCCAGAAGTCTGATGAGACCTGTTTGTCTGAGGCTGACAGCCCAATAAGGCGACCAAAGAAAGATGAATACTGAGTACGATTGTTAATCGATGCATAGATTTTGCTCGGGATTATTAGTGAGCCACTAGCTTACCGAGCCACTTTAAAAAATCCAGTCTCGGTTGGTAACAAGTTGTATCCGAGTTAAAATCAAGTACAACAAACCTGTGAAAAGAGATTATTTTAGATGGCGTCGACCTGGGCAGATAGAGATCTTTCCGTCATTTGGCACCCTTGCACACAAATGAAAGAGCATGAGCAATATCCCTTATTACCAATCGTGAAGGGAGAGGGTGTCTATTTAATCGACGATCAAAATAACCGGTACATTGATGCCATCAGTAGTTGGTGGGTAAATTTATTTGGACATGGCCGAGAAGAAATTCGTGAGGCCATAAAACATCAAGTCGATCAAATAGAGCATGTGATATTCGCAGGCTGTTCCAATATACCCGCAATTGAACTCGCCGAAAAATTAGTCTCGATAACACCTTCTGCGTTAACTCGAGTTTTTTATGCTGACTGTGGCTCAGCGGCAGTTGAAGTTGCTTTGAAAATGAGTTTTCAGTATTGGCAAAATGTTGGAAACGCGAATAAAAAGAAATTTATTGCACTAGAGAATGGCTATCACGGTGAGACTATAGGGGCACTTTCGGTAGGCGATGTTGCACTCTATAAAGAAACTTTTGGTCCGCTCTTATTTAATACTATATTAGCTCCGTCACCGGATTGTTATAACCGAGAGGCAGGACAATCTTGGCGCGACTACTCACTTGTGCAAGCAGAAAAAATGGCACTCCTTTTAGAGCAAAACCACCACGAGGTTGCTGCAGTAATTTTAGAACCATTGGTTCAATGCGCGGGCAATATGAGAATGTATCATCCGGTGTACTTAGAACGCGTTCGTCAACTGTGTGATGAGTATCAGGTACACTTAATTTTTGATGAAATAGCGGTGGGCTTTGGTCGCACTGGAACCATGTTTGCCTGTGAGCAAGCGAATGTTACTCCTGATTTTATGTGCGTCTCAAAAGGAATTACTGGCGGCTTTTTGCCTCTGGCTGCAGTATTGACGCGCGATGATATTTATCAGGCATTTTATGACGACTACGCAACATTAAAGGGGTTCTTGCATTCGCATAGTTATACTGGAAATCCTATAGCTTGTGCCGCTGGTGTAGCGACATTGGATATTTTTAAAAATCATGACATTCTAGGCAACAATCAAAAGTTGATAAAAAAGTTGGCCAACATAGCGGAACAGTTTAAAGAGCATCCTAATGTTGGAGATGTTCGACAAACCGGTATGATTCTCGCCATTGAGATGGTGAAAAAAAATGGAGAAGCGTTTGATTGGAGAGAGCGCAGAGGTATCCGAGTGTATCAGCACGGTTTAACACAAGGCGCATTAATTCGACCGTTAGGGAATGTCATTTATTTTATGCCGCCTTATGTGATAAACGAGCAAGAGCTTGAGTTACTCGCTAAAATCGCTTTTGAAGGCTTAGAAAAAGCTATTGCAGACTAATCATTAGAAAACTCCTCTAATTTAAGAGTTAGTGAAAACAGTAGGAAACAATGACCCAAAGACTTAATCGTATTTTTCTCGATCAATCCATTGAAGTTGAAAAAGAAATTGATTTGCCGGCAGAAGCGGTTCGCCATTTATCGACAGTATTAAAAATTAGAGAGAATGACGAGATTGTTCTCTTCAATAATACTGCTGCTGAATATTTAGCGCGTGTTGTATTAAGTGCAAAGCGTCAGGTAAAAGTTATTGTCTGTGAAGCTCGCGATGTTAATGTTGAGTCGCCTTTAACAATTCATTTAGTACAGGCAGTTGCCAGAGGCGAGAAGATGGATTGGATTATCCAAAAATCCGTTGAGCTCGGCGTATCAGAAATAACTCCTATGTTTTCGGAAAGAACTGGCGTTAAACTTTCGCAAGATCGTCTCACGAAAAAATTGGAACATTGGCAAAAAGTGATCGTAAGCGCTTGTGAACAATGTGGCCGAAATACATTACCTGTTCTTCACCAGCCTATTTCCTTTGATGAATTATGTAAGGATCAACAACTTCTTGAAAATGCGATTCAGCTTTATCCTCATTCTGGTGCTTCGATAACGGAATTGCCAAAATATGATCGTTACGTACTAATTATAGGTCCCGAAGGCGGATTGAGTGAGTCGGAAGTAGCCTTACTTAACAGTAAAAATGTTAATGCAATAAAAATGGGGCCGAGAATATTGAGAACAGAAACCGCAGGCCTTGCCGCAATAAGTGTATTGCAGGCAACTTTTGGTGACCTCGGTTGAATTTGAATTCAAGGCAAAGATTTATAACTCACTTTAGTTTTTTTTTGCTTGAATGATTGATTTAAATAGCTGATGAGTCGCGCGACTAATCTTGATAGTTCATTATAAGTGCGAAACGGTAAAACTGTCATATACCGAATGAAAGATGGATATTTATAACTGTTGTCTGCTGCAATTTGCGTGTCGAATTTTTTATTTTGAATTACCGGTAGTGGATCCACACACAGCGTCTTAAATCCCATAGTCCACTCTCTATCAAAAGCATGATCATAGGGTAACCACATGGGTAAAAGGTTTTTCACTATTTTATTTGCTGCTTTTCGGTTAACTAGATAAGCCCCTGCACCGGTTTGCCGAGTAATAAACATAGATAAGTTATAATCGTCATCTAATTTTAAAATTTGTAGTGGAGTACCACTGTGTAATCCACTGAGTCTAAGCATATCAAACCGTTCGGAATGTTTTAGAGCTTGATCCAGAACTGTTTCAAAGTCATTACTTAATTCGACATCATCTTCCATTATTAGTGCTTCAGGCTGACCACTTGCTAAAAATTCTTGTATGGCTTTGATGTGGCTGAAGTAACAGCCCAACTCTGCTAAATTGGTTTTCTTACCGTGGGCTAATTTGTAAGCCCAGCCTCTGTATGATTTTATAGGGAATTGAACGGCACTTCCTAAAATGCCTTCAACAAATACAGGTTCAATTGAAAGCTTCTCAAAAGTTTGTTTGATATGCATTCTACGGCTTACCGCGTCGGGTAAATTAATAATATAGGCAGTAAGTTTCAAATTCAGCGTCCCCTTGCTTCATCACTTCGGCAATTCATCGAGTTCCGATGGAGTGGCATTAGTCTAAAGTATCTCAAAGATTATAAAATACTAGAGTATGCTGCAATGGTAATAATAGTGATTTATTTGGTGAGCTTAAGCTAGGTTAACCCCACTTTTTTTAGAATGTTCTCGACTTTTTTAATGGTAAACGGCTTCACAATAAATCCATCGGCACCACTGATCAGAGCTTGCCGCACATTGTCCGCAGTACTATAAGCGCTGATCATCACAACTTTGCTGTGTGGATTTGCACGTTTTATCTGTTTTAAAGCTTCTAGCCCATTATCTTCATTTAGCTGTATATCCATAAATATTAACTGGTAATCAAAGTGATTCAGTTTTGTTTCTGCTTCTTTCAGTCGAGCGGCTTCATCAATTGACTCGATTGGATGTAGCTTAAGAATTTCTTTCAACATCACACGAACGTCAAATGCGTCATCGACGATCAATACCTGTCTTTCAGGTTTTAATTCATTGAGTACTTCGATCATTAGCTTCTCTTTCTAATTGGCTATTAGAGGTTATTGCTTCGATGAGAAACTCAAACCTATGACGAATGTCCTTAGAGCTTGCTTCTAGCTCTGCTGCATAACTTGATACTTTCGATAAGTCATAATTTCCTGCAGAACCTTTAATGCGGTGTGCGTATTTATTAAGAGCGTGTAATTTTTGATCCAGCTTAAGGCTTTGTATTGCTTTTATATCATCGGCAAGCGTTTCCATGTAGTTCGCTTTTAATGCTTCGTAGTTTGGCAGCGCTTGCACCAACTTTGCGTTTTTAGAGGGTAATGAATCTTCTTTCGCTACTAAATGCGTTTGAAGAACATTGATGAGTTGCTCATGAATAATTGGTTTGCCGATAGCACCTTGAAAGCCAGCTTCTTCATACATAGCTTTGTCTGACTTCATAACATTAGCTGTAAGTGCGTAAGCAGGCGTCTCATCACCGGTTGCCCTAAGTAGTTTCAAAGATTCAATTCCATCCATCACCGGCATTTGAATATCCATAAGGATAAGATCAAACTCGCTGCCTACCGCCGCCTCAAAAGCTTCTTTACCGTTATTGACACTGGTTACTTTTATTGAAAAATACTTTAGAATTTCAGTGATCAATTTTTTATTATCTTTATGATCTTCGGCTAAGAGCACGTGTCCGGAAAACTGTTTTCTTTTCGCAGCTGCATCAACTTCGACTTTTTCATTTCGATTAGGAAGTGATTCGAGCCAAGGAGTATCAAAAGGGAGCTTTAACGGAAGGATTAAGGTAAAGGTACTACCTACACCAACTTGACTCGATACTTTAATGTCGCCTTCCATACGGTGAGCTAATTGATAAGAAATATTTAAACCTAAGCCAGTTCCTCCATAGCGTCTTGTTGTAGAAGAGTCACCTTGAAAGAAAGGACGAAATAAATTTCGTTGTGTAACTTCGTCCATACCGATCCCGTTATCAGTTACTTTAAAAGTAATAATTTGCATATTTTGATTGGCGGCAATAACTAAATTAACAGAACCCGCATCAGCAAATTTAATAGCGTTCGAGCATAAATTGAAAACTATTTGCTGCAGTCTCAGTCCATCGCATTGAATAACTTCAGGAAAAGGAAGTTCAAACTCATATTGGAAACTTACATTATTATTATCAGCAAGTTTCTCGAGCAATGATGACGTTTCATCAATAAGTTTAAATAAAGAGTGCTCTTGATAATCGATTTCAAATTTTCCTGACTCCACTTTTGAAAGATCAAGTATTTCATTAATTAGCTTTAATAAGTACTCTCCATTATCAACGATGACATGAGCAAGGCTCTGTAGTTCCTGATAGTTTAACGATTCTCTTTGTATTCTTTCTGCGTAGCCCATTATAGCCGTCAACGGAGTACGAATTTCGTGACTCATGTTGGCGAGAAAGCGAGATTTCATCTGATTGGACTTAACTTCATCTTCCTGAGCCTTTACCGCTAGCTTATTAATGTCGTAAAGCTGTCTTTCAAATCTAAATAAACGCCAGTGATGCTCGTTTATATAACTAAAACAAAATAAAGTAATTGTTATGACACATGAAAGACTCAACGCTGAGGTAAAAAGTTGTAAAAGCGATAACTGGCTCGACAGTTGGGCTGCGATTATCGTGATGCCAGTCAGTGCAAGTAGACTGCGGACGTAGACTTGCGATAAATGTAAAATTATTAGGGAAAACAGCGCCAGAACATTAAAGCTGGTAACGACAATAAAAAACGTGATTCCCATTATTGAAGATTGATTAACCGCTAAGCAGCATAACAAAATATTCAAAGTTAATGCCGTTTGGAAACGACGCACATTTCTAATTGATGAGAAGTAAACGGCGTAAAAAATGACAGCAGCGAGTACTAATAGTGATGCATCGATAGCGAATAGAGTTAGGTTTTGGCTATAAATGAAATCCGAGATGACAATAAGTACTGATACACCGAGCAAAATTAGTTGATAATTTTGCGTAAGGGGAATAGCACGTTGACGCTCGAGGGCATCAAAATCAGTGGATAACTGTTGGTTTGCAACAGCTTGCTTAATGTCGGACATTGTCTGATGACTGCTCAGTATAATTGATTTCAATACGAGATTAATGGATGTTTAGTTCAGTCTAGTTCAATCCAAAAATACGTACATTATGTTCTTGCGATATTTTGCTTATTCTAGGAACGAGATTTAAAAAAGATGAACATGTTCATCTTTTTCGATCAGAAAAAAATTTTACTAAGAAATGTTGGTCAAGATTTCAGATAAAAGCCATATTTTTTTGTCAAAATTGTAGAAAGTAATAAACAACGATATTTTAATAAGTCATTAAATTGCGAGCACTATGGCTACAGGGCACTTTATTAAGCGTAACAAGAAAGCAGTACAGCGAGTGTCTATTTTTCTCACTAAATTAGATTGTTATCTAAATATTAGATTATAAGAATCGAAAATGGCGAGTTAAATATCTAAAAAATAGACCTATAATGTTTTACAATCGGAATTAACAGGCGGCAAACATGTTAAAAAATACAAAGCAGACCTATGGTTCATTTGCAAAGGTAATGCATTGGCTTGTCGCTTTGGTGGTGATAGCCATGTTTGCGGTTGGCTTTTGGATGGTAACGCTCGATTATTACAGTGAGTGGTACAAAGTGGCACCCCACTACCACAAAAGCGTAGGTATTTTACTTGCCATCATTGTAGTTTTTAGGTTGTTATGGCGAGTACTCAATCCACGCCCGGAGGCGCTAAAGTCGCACGCTAAGTGGGAAATCGTAATAGCACACCTTGCTCACTGGGTGATGTACATTCTTCTATTTGCCATCTTCTTGAGTGGTTATTTAATTTCAACCGCCGATGGTAGAGCGATCGAAGTTTTTAACTGGTTTGGCGTTCCTTCGATGGGCGAATTCATCGCGAACCAGGAAGATGTTGCAGGCGAATTCCATCAATATTTGGCGTACTTCCTTATAGGCTTAGTACTAGTTCATGGGGCTGCCGCATTGAAACATCATTTCATCGATAAAGACTCTACATTGAGGAGAATGATGTGGGGAAGTGATAATTCAGACCATAAATAAGCAAAAAACTAATTAACTCAAATACTTTCATTAACTCTCAGGAGAAAAACGATATGACCAAGATAATGACATTAATTTCTACACTGTTAATAACACTAAGCGTAAATGCTGCTGATTATGCAATCGATACTAAAGGAGCTCATGCTTCTATTAATTTTAAAGTGCAGCACTTAGGCTTTTCTTGGCTAACAGGTAGGTTTAATAATTTCGAAGGTAGTTTTAGTTATGATGAAGAAAAGCCTGAAGCTTCCAAAATTCAAGTTAACATTGACACTACCAGTATCGATTCGAATCATGCAGAACGTGATAAGCACTTACGCAGTGATGACTTTTTAAATGTCGATAAGCATCCAAAAGCAACATTTGTAAGTACTGGATTTAAAGCACTCGGAAATGGAAAAATGAAAGTGATGGGTGACTTTACGTTAAACGGTGTAACAAAGACTATTACAATAGACGCAGAAAAAGTTGGCGGAGGTAAAGATCCTTGGGGTGGCTACCGAGTTGGTTTTTCTGGTGATGCAAAAATCAATATGGGTGATTTTAACTTTAAGAAGAACTACGGTGATGTCTGGTTAGAGCTTCATGTTGAAGGGATTAAAAAATAATCTTTATCGTAAAATACCGATGAAAACCAGCTTGTGATGAGCTGGTTTTTTTATTTAAGCAGAAGCGTTTTGATATTGAAAGTTGTAGTCGTATTTTATAAATTTGGCTCGCTATTTTAACACAACTCTTTTTAATGCTTGTAAAGCATCATTATACAATTGACGTGTTCGCTCTGTACTTTTTCCTATCGCATACCCGATTTCTCTAAAACTAGATTCAGTATGATTAAACAATCCAAAGCGTAAAATAATAATCTTTTGAAAAGTTGGAGACAAATGGTTGAGCAACGTTTTTAGCCCTTCATCTGTGAACGGAATATTGTCAGGGCGAAATTCATCATCGGGAATTAGATTGTGTAAACTACTTTCTTCATTCGCAGCTGCCGGTAATTCGAATGAAATATCTGGTGATGCGTATTGTAAAAGCTCAGAAATTTCCTTCTCAGTAAAATCAGTTTCTAATGCGATATGATTTATTACATCTTTATTATGATAATCCGATGGTGATGGGAATAATCGCAACAGTTTTAGCATTCGGTCTATTACGTTTTCTGGCTTTTTGACAATACCGCCCTGTTTTCTCACATAGATTGTTATGTGTTGTTTTATCCACCACCAAGCATAAGTTGAAAACCGTGTATTTTGATCTAACTGATATTTTTCAATAGCTTTCAACAAACCTAAATTACCTTCCTGAATAATATCCATAATCGGAAGTCCTAAAAAATTATGTTCTTTTGCCACCTTTATAACCAGTCTGAGGTTATGTTGAGTAATAGTTTCAATCAGCAGTTGAACTTCTTTAATCAACTGTGAAGCTGTAACCGAAACATGCTGTAACTGCGAGTGGCCGGAATTTTCAAGTTGTTCATTTACTTCAGCGAGTAGTACAAAATTGGGATATTTTTGTCTGACTTTGCTGGATTCTTCTCTCACAGCCACTAGCTGTTTGTGTATACTCGTAGGCGAGCTTGTCCATGTATTGTCTATTTTCACTGTGCCAATTAAATCCATACCTATTTTGGCTAGCGTGGTATGTTCCTTTACTGAGAGGTTGTCAAACGGGGCCTGTTTGAAACTGATGTGAGGCGCGAGCAAACAGCTTAAAAGGCATAGTTTGGCATCTAGTGTGTAAAACAACCTCTGCTCGGTACCCTTGTCTAACAGACCGTGCTGAGCCGCCAAAGCAAAATATTGTTCTTTACTCGTTGCGTAAGAGTGATTAAGTGTTTTACCAGAATGTAACTGCATAATATTTCGCACCTCGTAAATCAGTGTAGTTTTAATGGTGCTCCATTCATATCATTGCAACGTATCAACTTTAGACAAGTAATTAACAGTGAAAGAGATGTCTAATATGCAAAGAACATTCACTATTGGAACAGTTGCTCGGCTGGTTGGTGTAACGACACATGTATTAAGAGTTTGGGAACGTCGTTATGACCTAAAGTTGTCATCGCGCAACGAAAAAGGGCGTCGGGTCTATTCTTCAGGGGAAATAGAAAAATTAAAGTTAATCAAGCATGCACTTGATCAGGGATTCAAAATTTCTGATATTGCTGATATGTCGGTGAATGAATTGACGCATTTGTCACACAAAGAAACAACCGACTCTGAGCAAGATACCATAACAACAGGGAAAACCTTCCTGGTTTATGGAGAGCGTCTCGCACATTGGTTATTTCGAGCGAGAGTTAACACACCCTATCGAGTGGTCACCAATTTACCAACCTTAATTAATGAAGTGGAAGCCAGTGATGTTTTACCCAAAGCAATAATGCTTGAGCTTGAAGAGATTACTGATGAAATCGAAGAGTTGCTCTATTCCACTAAACTGCAATTGCCAGATGAAGTTAAGGTGTATGTGTTCAACCGAACGGTAGAAAAGGATGTGAGAGATCGTATAAAGCGTGCGGATATTGTTTTTGTAGACGACGATATAAATTCTGAGCTGTTACGATCGATCGTTGATAAATTCTCAAGCGCGACAGCAAACCCAAACTCTACTCGCATTTCAGAACTAAAACCTTCACAAGTTAATGCTCTTCTGCATTCTAAGAGTCCTATTTATTGTGAGTGTCCCAAACACATGGGTGATTTGTATCTTAAGCTTGATGAATTCATTCGATACACTGATGATTGCGAAAGTCTATCACCGAAAGACAGTGCGGTTCATCAGCACATCGCTCGACATTTGAAAAGTATGAGAAGTACGCTTACTAAAATGACATTAGACGTTGCGCAAATGGATGAAATTGATTTAGGTGATTAAGTTCTTTTTACTGGCAACTCTAATAAGAACATCATTTAGAATTACAATTGAAAAAGGCCGTATATTACGGCCTTTTTTGCTTTACGCTTAATTAATCATTATCGTTTAATTCCGAAATGCAGATCGAAAAAGTTACGAATTAAATTAATACGGTGCATTTGCGTCTTTTTACCTCGAATGCTGTGTTTTTTGCCTGGATAATCCATAACAAAAAAAGGTAGATTATTGTCTTGTAAAAGTTTGTACAGCTTAGTGCTGTTTTTAAATAAGACATTATCATCTGCCATTCCGTGGTAAATCAATAATGGCCCTTTTAGTTGTGTTGCATAAGGAAATACAGAAGAGGCTTCATAGGCGTCAGGAACATCATTTGGATTTCCCATAAAGCGCTCTGTGTAGTGCGTATCATAAAGCGACCAATCAGTTACCGGAGCACCTGAAACACCAGCTTTAAATAAGTCAGGCTGTTTAAACATGGTCATGAGTGTCATGTAACCCCCATATGAATGACCATGAACGCCAATTTTATTTTTATCAATCCAGGGCAGCGAATGTAAATACTTCACTCCAGCAACTTGATCGTCGACTTCTACTGATCCCATGGCGTGATAAATAGGATCTTCAAAGGCTTTGCCACGGTGTTTCGAGCCACGATTATCAAGTGTAAAAACCGCATAACCTTGTTGAGCAAGGTACTGTGGTAATAATCGACTCCACTTATTGGTTACTAGCTGAACTCCTGGTCCACCATATAAATATACGATTGCTGGGTATTTTTTCTTTGGATTAAAGTTAGCGGGTTGGTAAAGACGATAATATAATTTCGTTCCGTCACTTGCTTTAATATTTCCGAACTTTGGTTTAATCCAACTTTTTAGATAAGGCGACAGAGGATGGTTTTTATCAAGTTGATTTTTTTTTAGCCAAGTTTTGCGTTCGCCATTTGATTGATGAACGGACACTTGTGGAGGAGAATTTATCGTTGAAAAATTATCAACATAAATCTCGGAACTTCCGCCAAATTCAATTTCATGAAAGCCACTTCGGCGAGATATTTTTTTGATCTCGCCTGTTTCCATTGAAACAGAGTAGAGATGTTTTTCGACAGGAGTATCTTTTCGCCCGGTGAAGTAGATGAGCTTTGCTTTTTCATCGATCTTTTCAATTTCATCAATAACCCATTCACCAGATGTCAATTGGCGATTTTCTAAATCGTCCAGTTGATAAGCGTATATGTGCTTGTATCCGTCTCGTTCGGAAGCCCAAATAAATATAGGCAATGTCTTCAAAAAATATAAATCATTATGTAAATTTATCCAGGTATCACTGGTTTCTTCGAGTAAAGTTCGTTGCGCTAATGATGGCCAACTGACTTCATTCATTGTTAAGTTTTTTTGATCTCGACTTTGCAATTGATAGGTTAATGTATCACTGTTATTAGTCCATTTAACTCGAGCAAGATAAATGTCTTTATTTGAACCTAAGTCTACCCATTGGAATTTCCTGTTATCCAATTGAATAATTCCGAGCTCGATAAGAACATTATCTTTTCCTGCAAAGGGATAGCGCTGAGTTATCAGCTTTATTTCTTCGGCGTAAATTTCACTACGAATGACCTGCTCAACGGGCGACTCATCGACTTTGGTAAACGCAATTTTTGATTCGTCTGGTGACCACCAATAACCTGTCATTCGATTCATTTCTTCTTGAGCGACAAACTCAGCCATCCCGAACTTAATTGCTCCGCCGCCATTTTTTGTAATGGCAATTTCTTCATTACTTTTTATATCGAATATGTATAGGTTTTGTTCTCGAATATAAGAAATATAGTTTCCCTTTGGAGAAAACCGAATATCGGTTTCAAACTCTGGCGTCTCGATAATTCTCGTTGCTTTTTCTGCTCCAAGCTGCCAATAAAAAATATCACCACCTAATGGAAAAAGAATGGCTTTTCCATCCATTGACCATTGGTAACTCACGATTCCCGTGCCGCTTAAACGAAGTCTCTCGCGACGCGCTTTTTCTTCATCAGAAAGATTTTCTTCGCCACTATGAAGTTTATTGGAATCAAACAGTAGTTGTGTTTTGCCGGACTCTATTTGATATTCCCAAAGATCGAGTCGCTCATAATCGTCGTCTTTTCCTTTAAGAAAAGTGATTCGAGAGCCATCGGGAGAAATTTTCAATGATTTTAATGTTTCGCCAGAGAGTGAGGGTGATTGGAATAAGCGTTCTGCAGTCAACTTCTCTGCAAACGAAGTGTTTATTATCAACAGAGTTGCAACAATCAATACCGTAAATAATTTCATTTGGCTCCTCATAGCGAATTTAATTAGTTGTTTAGGCTGACTTATTAAACCAACTTAACCAATTATTGTTGGATTCGTTCTTTTTCGTGTACGTAGGCGAAAAGTCTTTTAGTGATAAATACTGGTTTTTATCTTTTCTAGGCTCAAATTCACCCGAGCAAGTTTTAAAGCAATAATCTTGTGACCACTCTTCTGCATTCTCAATAATCTGATTGATTGCATCGACTACCTGCATTACATCCTGGCTACTTGAGGTTGGATGAAATGATACTCTTACCCAGCCTGGTTTATCGGTAAGATCGCCGGAATTTATTTTACTGGTAATTGCCGCTGATGTTATCTGGTCAACATCGAGAAGAATATGGCCATAAGTGCCTGCACAAGAGCAACCTCCTCTGGTTTGAATTCCAAAACGGTCATTCAGCAATCGCACAATTAAGTTATGGTGTAATCCGAGTACGTAAAAAGACACAATACAGAGACGATCAGTGACGTCAGGTTCGAGCATTTTTACCTTAGGATTTTTTCTTAATTCGCTCATTAAAAGAGAGCATAGCTGTTGCTCTCTTTCATGGATCTTATCAACACCCATGGCTTCCTTTACTTGAACTGCAAGAGCCGCTCGAATTAATTGTAAGAAGCCTGGTGTACCACCGTCTTCGCGAATTTCGATATCTTCAAAAAAACTTTGCTCACCCCAAGGGTTTGTCCAGCTGACGGTGCCACCACCTGGTTGGTCGGGTATTTTATTTTGATAAAGCTTTTTATCGAAAATTAAAATGCCGCTACTCCCTGGACCTCCCAAAAATTTATGAGGTGAAAAATAAATAGCATCTAATTTTTGTTTTGGATTGGCAGGATGCATATTAATGTCGACATAGGGGGCACTTGCTGCAAAATCGACGAAACAAAGACCACCATGGTTGTGCATAATTTCAGCCATTTGGTGATAGGGGGTTTGGATCCCTGTAACATTACTGCAAGCTGTAAAAGCGCCTATTTTTAAATCGCGATCGGCGTACTCTTCCAATAGTATTTCTAAATGTTTTAAATCGGGCAGGCCGTTTGATTGGGGGCGAATCACTTGAACCGTGACTTCACAGGTATTCCACGTCGTTTGATTAGAATGATGTTCCATGTGTGTAACAAATACGACCGGTTTGTGCTGCTCTGGAATCTGAATTTTGTTTTGCCATTTTTCAGGAATTCTTAGTCCTAGAATTCGCTGTAGTTTATTAATAACGACGGTCATGCCTGCTCCGGCAGCAATAAGTACGTCATTGTCGTCGGCATTGACGTGGCGCTTTATGATTTGTTGTGCTTCGTGATAAGCATGGGTCATGGTTGTCCCGGTTAAAGTTGTCTCGGTATGAGTATTCGCAACATACGGACCAATCATATTACTCATAAAATCTTCAATCGGGCGGTAAAGTCGACCGCTGGCAGTCCAGTCTGCGTATATAACAGAACGTTCTGAACCATTGCAGCTCACGGTAAGGTCATCGCCGATAATGCCTTGGCGAAAGGAAGAAAAATGTTTGTCTAAACTCATCTTGTTGGTACCACTTAAGATTAGCTGTTAGGACAGCTACTATCTAACGAATACAGTTGAACTGTATATTAGGAATGGCGAATATTATGCCAGAACTTTGGTTAAATCCCCATCAAATATTGGTTTGGCCTGTTGCAAGGCCACTATTGAGCCCTGTCTAGCTTACGCCACTCACCTTGAGCTCCAATTTTAGCTGATCATCAATGGATGTACTGTATTCCTTAAGCAAAATAATTCCCATAAAAATTAATACACAGAGAAGTTACTGAAAAGTGTTAACTCGCTCCTGAAAAGTCGAGTTGACGCCATGCCTCGAAGACAAATATCGCCACGCTGTTGGATAAATTCAAACTGCGGCTATCGGCATTCATAGGAAGTCGAAGAACGCACTCTTTCGGTAAGCTCTCTCGAATCTCTGGCGGTAAACCTCGAGTTTCAGGGCCAAACATTAAGTAGTCACCGGGTTGGTAAGCCGCTTTGTCGTAGCGTTGAGTACCTTTAGTTGAAGCACCGTAAAGAGTGACCGGCTTTTCAGATTCCAAAAATGAATCATAATCCTCATGAATTTTGACATTCGCCCATTCATGATAATCAAGACCTGCGCGACGCATACGTTTATCGTCCAATTCAAAACCAAGTGGCCGGATCAGGTGCAGTTTAAAACCTGTGTTGGCGCACAAACGAATGATGTTACCAGTATTGGGCGGTATTTCAGGTTGATAAAGGACGATATTTAACATAGTGACTTTTGAAGGTATGCAGAAAGCCCACTATTTTATGCGAGAAAGCCAACTAGCGCGAGTTTAAACATCTGCGCTCCCAGAGGCTAAAAGATTTCGCTTAAATTTGTCAGATATTTTGATACTTTTTTTGTTTGCGGGTAATTGTGTTACGTCCCCAACCGAGTAATTTTGCAGCGTCTTGTTTGTGGCCGCCGGTAATGTTGAGGGCTAACTCGATCAGAATTTTTTCCAACTCGTCCTGAGCGTGCTCCAGAGCGTCAACTTCTCCAGCTTCGTAGCGATTTAGCAGCGCTTGACGTAACGACATTTGCCAATTTTTAAATCCATCGCCTCCAGCCACTTCACTTTGTTTAGCCGTTTTCACCTCTGGAGGAAGGTCAGAAGGCGTGATATCACGTCCGGACGACATAACCATTAACCAACGACAAACATTTTCAAGTTCTCGAACATTACCTGGCCATTGGTATTGCATTAGTTGTCTTAGTGCATCGTTACTGATTTGCTTTGGCTCAGTTTCGAGCTCTTTTGCTGCATTGGTTAAAAACTGTTTCGCTAATAAGGGTAAGTCTGAAATTCGATCTTTTAATTCAGGTAACTGAATTCGGATCACGTTAATTCGATGGAATAAATCTTCACGAAATACTCCCTGCTCAACCAGCTTTGCTAAATCTTGATGAGTAGCAGCCACGACTCTTACGTTAGCTCGAACAGGGCTTGTTCCGCCCACTCGGTAAAACGACCCTTCACTCAATACTCTTAAAAGACGAGTTTGAGTCTCGAGTGGCATATCGCCAATTTCGTCTAAAAACAAAGTACCGCCATCGGCTTGTTCAAAACGCCCAAGGTAACGTTGGGCAGCTCCGGTAAATGCACCTTTCTCGTGTCCAAACAGTTCAGATTCAATCAGATCTTTTGGAATGGCCGCCATATTTAAGGCAATGAAAGGACCATCGGCTCGCCTTGAATGTTGATGAAGTGCACGAGCCACTAACTCTTTACCCGTTCCCGACGCACCATTTATAAGCACCGAAATGTTTGAACGAGATAAACGCCCAATCGCTCGAAAGACTTCCTGCATTGCAGGGGCTTCACCAATAATGGTTGGCATCTCGTTCTCTTTCACGCCATGGTTTTCATCGTTGGCGGGCTGAATGTGTGCAGCACGATTAACCAGTTCTATAGCTTGATCAACATCGAAAGGCTTGGGCAAATAATCAAACGCGCCAAACTCGTACGCGTTGACAGCACTTTCTAAATCGCTATGAGCCGTCATAATAATTACTGGGAGTTCGATATCCTGTTGCTTGATTTCCTTAAGCAAGCTTAAGCCATCTTCTCCGGGCATACGTATATCACTGAGCACGACATTAAACTCATGCTGGCTCAACTTTGCTCGTGCTTCGTTAGCGTTGGCGGCAGTGGTGACTTTGAAACCTTCATCTTCTAAAGCTTCTGTTAGCACCCAGCGAATGGAGTTATCGTCATCAATGACCAGTACGTTTAACTGCTCAGTCATTTTCTGCGTCTCTTTTTTGTGTTGTCGTTGCTCCGCCAAGAATCGGTATGTAGATGGAGAAACATGTTTTTCCGGGAGATGATTCAAACTCAATAATTCCGTCATTTTGTCTTATCAATGACTGTGCAATTCCCAGGCCAAGTCCACTACTTTGTTTGCCACTTATAGTCGGAAAAAAAATCACATCTTTAAGTTCTTCATTAATCCCAGGGCCATTGTCTTCCACATCAATTTTTGCCATAAGGCGATACTGTTTCGGACCTATTGAGTGTTGATGTACTGCACGAGTTCTTAAATAAACTTTTCCTTTATGCTGAATGGCTTCACAGGCATTGGTCAGTAAATTCAACAGTGATTGATAAACTTGTTCTGGCGCGACATTCAATTCAGGCAGGCTAGGGTCATAATCTCGAACGACTTTAACTTCGGACTTTTCGTGAAGGGCAATAAATTCCGCTGCTCGTTCGGTTAATTCATGGATGTTGATCAGTCTTCTTTTTTCAACCTTTGCTGGTGTGAGCATTCTGTCGACTAATTGCTGTAACCGGTCAGCTTCAGCCACTATGACTTCTGTGTACTTAGTTAGTGACTCAGATACTTTTCTTGATAATAGTTGTGCAGCACCTCTAAGACCTGACAAAGGATTTTTGATTTCATGTGCGAGGTTACGCACCATTGAAAGACTAACGCGATTTTGATCGAGTAGTTGATATTCCTTTTTGATGCCTAATTGATCTCTGGCGCACATTATTTCGAGTAGCACCACAGGCTTTTTTTCAAATTGTTGATAGTTTAATGAAATGTGGCAGTCTTCCCATTGCTCGTGTGCAGTAATTATTGCTGCGTCTTCGAGTTGCCATTGACCTTTTTGTCGAAAACATTGCTGTAATAATTCAGACGAGAGATCGCCTGCGACAACAACAGAGTCTAAGGTGGTTTTATTCAGTCGACGGTAGCTCAGACCCAAAAGAGCTTCAGCTGCGTCATTCAACCATAAAATTTGTAAAGACTCGTCCACAACGACGATTGATGTCTGCAACAGTTGGTGGACTGAATCGGCTATAGAAGTTTTCATCGCACTATTATAGTTCTTTTTTAATTGAATGCACCATATTGGTGCTCGTATTGCTATTTCAGATACTTTTTCATCGATGTATACACAAAAAAAAGCCCGGTGGTGATTACCGGGCTTTAATTCGATGCCTAACTTTTAAACGCTGTAGTACAACTCGAACTCAATTGGATGAGTTGTCATTTGTAGGCGTTGAACTTCTTCTTTCTTAAGCTTGATGTAAGAGTCGATGAAGTCATCGCTGAATACACCACCTTCAGTTAAGAAAGCACGATCGTTATCAAGTGCTTCAAGCGCCATTTCTAGAGATGAAGCAACCGTTGGGATTTCTGCTGCTTCTTCTGCTGGTAAGTCGTATAAGTCTTTGTCCATTGCATCGCCAGGATGGATTTTGTTTTTAATTCCATCAAGACCCGCCATTAGCATTGCTGCAAAACATAAGTATGGGTTTGCAGTTGGGTCGCCGAAACGAACTTCGATACGACGTGCTTTTGCAGAATTTACATACGGGATACGAATAGATGCAGAACGGTTACGTGCTGAATAAGCCAACATAACAGGTGCTTCAAATCCAGGAACCAGACGTTTGTAACTGTTGGTTGAAGCATTAGACAATGCGTTCAGCGCACGAGCATGTTTGATGATACCGCCAATGTAGAATAAAGCTTCTTCAGATAGGCCGCCGTACTTGTTACCTGCGAATACGTTCTCACCGCCTTTGCTGAATGATTGATGTACGTGCATACCTGAGCCGTTGTCGCCAACCAATGGTTTAGGCATGAATGTCGCTGTTTTGCCATAAGCATGCGCGACATTATGAACAACGTACTTATATTTTTGGATTTCGTCTGCTTTTTTCACTAACGTATTGAATTGCGTAGCAATTTCGTTTTGACCTGCGGTCGCAACTTCATGGTGATGAGCTTCAACGACTAGACCCATTTGCTCCATGATATTACACATTTGGCTACGAATATCTTGCGATGAGTCGACTGGAGGAACAGGGAAATAACCACCTTTTACACGAGGTCTGTGAGCTAAGTTGCCCTCTTCATAGCTTTTACCTGAGTTCCAAGCAGCTTCTTCGCAGTCAATCTTGAACATTGAACCAGCCATGTCTGTGTGAAAGCGTACGTCTTCAAACAAAAAGAATTCTGGTTCTGGACCAAAGTAAGCTTCATCACCTAAACCAGTTGATTTTAAATACTCTTCTGCTCGTCTTGCGATCGATCGTGGGTCACGGTCGTAACCTTGCATAGTTGAAGGTTCTAAAATGTCACAAGTAATGTTTAGAGTTGGATCTTCGCAGAAAGGATCCATGACGGCAGTAGTGCTGTCTGGCATAAGAATCATGTCCGACTCGTTGATGCCCTTCCAACCAGCGATTGAAGATCCATCGAACATTTTACCTTCGGTCAAAAAGTCTGCATTAACTTGTGAAGAAGGAATTGAAACGTGTTGCTCTTTACCTTTTGTATCAGTGAAGCGAAGGTCAACGTATTTAACTTCGTTGTCCTTAATTAATGAAAGTACATTATCGACAGACATTAGGGTCTCCGGGTTGTAGTGAGTTTAAAGTTTTATTGTTTTAACTAAAAAAGTTGTGAAGTTGTAAGCAAGCTGTGTGCCAATCACCAAAATGGTGAGTGATTCGCAGCTATAAGGGCGTTTCAGAGTTTTCATTATAGCTATGCCTTTAGTATTTGCGTTAAAAATGCACTAAAAAGGGGTTTTGCATTATGAAAGCACCAAAAAGGTGCGCTATCATGTTTTGAGCGGTGCATTGTTCATGAACTGCCGAGTAACAGCTCTGTGTTAGTCGGTAATAAAGACTGGAAAGGTCAGGGGTATTAAACACCTGATTTTTGCATCGCTACAACTTGCGGGAAATATGGCCAGTTTTGTTGCTGGAGCGTTTCAAAGGCCTTCTGTACAATAGCAAGCTAATTTAAGTTAAACGTTATGATTCAAAGTTGTAGAGGGAAACATGCCATTAATTAAGTACATCGATCATTCTGGTAATGAATTTGAAGCTGAAGTTGAAGCAGGTAAAAGTGTCATGGATGGCGCAATGGATAATATGATCGACGGAATTCTTGCGGAGTGCGGTGGTTGCTGCTCATGCGCAACTTGTCACGTATACGTTGAAGAAAAGTTCTTACCCATTACTGGCGAGGCTGAAGGGATGGAAAAAGAAATGCTGTCAGCGGTCAATGACCCTAAGCCAAATAGTCGATTAAGTTGCCAGATTATTGTTAATCAGGATATGGATGGTTTAGTCGTCCATATGCCAGAGTCACAGTATTAATCTCAATCAAATAGTTAAATAAATCTGCGAGTGACAAACAGTTGCTCGTTTTAGATTGTTTAAAATCTATGAAACACTGCAACGGATATTGAAATGTCGTCGAATCTTCCCTGTATTATTATTGGTGGTAGTCACGCAGGTGGGCAGCTTGCACTAAGCCTTCGGCAAGAAGGCTGGACTGACGATATTATTGTTATCAGTAATGAAGCTTATTACCCTTATCAGCGTCCACCACTTTCTAAAGCTTTACTGGCCGGGAAGTTAGAGCCCCATCAAATTTTAATTCGACCTCAGGCTTTGTATGAAAAACAGAATATTTCATTTTTGTTTAACACCAGTGTTGAAAAAATTAATCGCCAAAATAAGCGGCTTGAACTCGATAACGGCAACTCTATCGATTACCAGAAATTAGCTTTATGTACGGGAGCTCGAGCGAGAAAATTAGAAATTTGTGGAGCCGAGCTTTCGGGTATCCATTATTTAAGATCGCTAGATGATGTAGAGCACATCAAGGCAGACCTTAATAATCAGTTAAAGCCACAAGCAAAACCGTCATCCATTGTAATTGTTGGCGGTGGTTATATAGGATTAGAAGCCGCTGCTTCATTCACGCAGTTAGGTCATAAAGTAACGGTTGTTGAAGCGGCTAATCGAGTATTACAACGGGTTACTGCGCCCGAAGTTTCGAATTTTTTCACTCGGTTACACGAATCTTATGGTGTTTCTATTATTGAAAATAAACAGGTCGCTGAATTTTTAAAACAGACTGAATCGGAGATTAACCGAGTTCATCAAGTGCTATTTTCTGACGGGACCGTATTACCGGCAGATATCGTTATTGTTGGGATTGGTGTTCGTCCAAATGTAGAATTGGCTGAACAGTCAGGACTTGAGGTAAAGAATGGTATTTGTGTGAACGAGTTTGCTCAAACCAGCGATGACAATATTGTGGCTGCTGGTGACTGTACATTGCACCCGAATACTATGTACCAAACCAGTATAAGGCTTGAGTCGGTACCAAATGCAATGGAACAGGCGAAATCTGCTGCGGCTATGATATGCGGTAAGCAAAAAAAATATGATGCACTACCTTGGTTTTGGTCAGATCAATACGATGTAAAATTACAAATTGCTGGATTAAACCAAGGTTATGATCAAACGATCATAAGAGGTGATTCGGTAAACACAAAAAGCTTTGTCGTGTGGTATTTAAAAAATAATCAAGTTATAGCTGCAGATTGTATCAATCGTCCTAGAGAATTTATGTTTGCCAAGCGACTTATCACTCAAAAAATACTAGCTAACATTGCACAACTGTCTGATGACACTTTCGATTTATCATCTTTGTTCAGCTAATTGATCGCAACGCACCTATAATTTAAATATAAAGCTAACACTAAAAGCTTTTGATGTCATACTCGTTTTAAATCTATCCATACATTACGTCCTTATATTTAAAAATCGAAAAATACTAAAAGATAAAAAATCTAACAGTCCTTATTTTTTGCATCAACAGCGTCTTTGGTTTCCTCGCAGGCTTTCTCTACTACACCTCCAACTTCGCCAGCCGCGTCTTTTAATACTTGATCGACGTGTTCAACCGTTGGCAAATTTGAGCAACTGGTTATAAATAAAAAGAAGGTTGCGGAAACAACTGCGGAAAATATTTTTAAAAATTTATTCATGGCTATCTCTCCTTAAGTTAGGTTAAAAAAGTTTATCAAGCATAATGTAAAAAGAGTTGTTGATTTCATTATTGCCATACGCAACATAGAATGGACCTAGTTTTGTATCAGTTCCAAATATTAAACTGTAACCTTCAATTGTTTTTGTCCAGTCAAAACGTTCACCTGTATTCCAAGTTTGCCCTCGCTCATAAGAAACACCTAAATAAAACTCCAGAAACTCAAAAAGCTCCAACTTCCTCATATAAGCTAAATAAGCGTTAGCAGCATTGCGAGAGGAAATTTGATCAAACTCATAACCGCTAAAATTTAATGGGCCGCCACTTCTATACAGTGCGTTAATAGGAACATTAGGTCCTTTACTCCGAAAATAATTTGCACCAAAGGTTACTGAGTTTTCACTCCAGTCTATAGTTTTGATTATAGAAAATTGATTTTGTCGATAATCGAATTGCGAGCCGAATCCAGGGTCACTTTCAATATATTTATATTGCAGCAAAATACCGTCTTGAGGAAAGTAAATGCTGTCTAGAGTATCAACTTCAAAACTAAAATAACGAAACGCGTCATGATAATTTTCTTCGATAATAATCGGTGCCCCAATTTTTTGCTCGATTGACCCATCCAGATATCGAGCGCCAACTCTGAACTCACCCCAGTTTTCAAGCTCTGTTCCCAGAGCTATATCAAACGCAATGGCATCCAACGAAAACTCGGCAATTAGCTGGTTTTTATTAAAAAAATTGAACTGCTCTGACGATAGTTTCAATTGTGTTTCTATGAAAGGTTGCCAACGGCTGTCGAGCGGTTGATACCAGCTTACGTTAAGATCCTTATTAGTTCCAACAGAAACCCCCGTTGAAAGCTCGCCATTCAGCTCATTGATATTCGTCATCAAATAATTTAGTGATAAATTAAACTGATTATCAATATCTTCTGATGAGCTAAAATTAAACCCTATTTGTAAATAATTTGGGCCCCATGCTTTTTCTGTAATATGAAATACTACTTCAACTCCATTTCGAGTGTTGGTCAATGAATACTGCACCAAATTAAAGTAACCCATGCCATAAAGAATATTTACGTTACGCTCTATAGCATTTAGAGAAAACCTGTCTCCAGGTTTTATATCAACTAAATTTCTGATTCTATCGTTAGATACGCCACTTGTATTATCAAAACTTACTTTGGAAATTCTTTTGTTGTTGAGTTTTAACCAAATCTTTTTTAAATTCTTTTCAGAAATAGATGAGTCGTCGAATGTAATTGAGTTTACATCTCTTACGCCATCAATTATTACAGTATCACGATAACCAAGATCTTTTATCTTAGATGCTAAACTCGCTAGTTTCTCTGAACTGCGGGCTGCAGTTTCACCACGAGGTATGGCTTGTGCTGCAAGATTGAAATCAGAAGTTGATATATCATTTAATTCTGGAATTATAATAATATCGCTTTCAAGAAGAGTCTCAATTTCTCTTTCGGTATTTTTTCTTGTTAATAAACTACTGAGTTGATCGGCAACGTCAACTACGTCCTTTAAATCTTCTGTTTCGAATAACGGCGTACTTATATCAACGGCAATGATTATATCCGCGCCCATGTTTCGGACAATAGAAATGGGCAGATTGTTGGCAATTCCACCATCAACCAATAATTGTCCATTTCGTTCAACCGGAATCAGAAAGCCAGGAATCGACATGCTGGCGGTTACCGCTTGTGCTAATGAGCCCTTTTCGATAATTACCGGATTTCCGGTAGCTAGATCGGTCGCAACTGCTCGAAATGGAATATTTAATTTATCAAAATGATTAATGTGCGAAACAGGAGCGAAATATCGATTTAAGATGAGACCTATTGATTGTCCAGAAACAATCCCAGCGGGTAATTTTAATCCCTCTCGGTCAAGGCCTATTTGCAACTTGGATATGAAGCGTCGATCGTCTACTTTGCGACGATAAGAGCGTTGATCTCGTTTTACATCATCTTCGAATGCGGCTTGCCAGTCGATGGTATTAACGATCTCTTCGATCTCATCAAGCGTATAGCCTGAAGCGTACAAAGCACCCACAATTGCACCCATACTGGTGCCAGCTATGTAATCGATAGGTATATTTTTTTCTTCAATGACCCTAAGAACACCAATATGAGCAGCGCCTCGAGCACCACCACCACTCAAAGCAAGCCCTATGCTTTGTCTTTCGGCAAAACTGTGACAAAAAAATAATAATGCTATTAGTAAAAGTGAAATTCGCATAGGCTATAGATGCATTTATCAATCAAAATCCAACATACATTAGCACGAATGTGTATTTGAGAATAACAATAACCTGTGGCTACTTTACTTCCTGATAATTTCCAGCAGTGGTTTGATAATAAAGAATGGCAAGTAAGAACTCATCAGCTTAAACTCTGTCGAGCTTTTGAGAATAAACATTCAACACTTTTGATTGCACCTACAGGTGCCGGAAAAACGCTAGCTGGCTTTTTACCAAGTTTAATTGATTTAAACAAAAATCCGCAAAAGGGTTTACACACTCTTTATGTTTCGCCGCTAAAAGCACTCACTCACGATATTCATCGGAACTTAATGTCTCCTATTAATGAGATGCAATTGGGTGTGACGGTTGAAACCCGAACAGGTGATACGCCAAGTAGTAAGCGTCAACGGCAGCGTCGAAACCCACCGAACATTTTACTGACAACACCTGAGTCGTTAATGTTGATGTTGTCTTACTCTGATGCCGACAATATATTCGCCAAGATTAAGTGTGTTGTGATCGATGAGGTGCACAGTTTTGCGCATAGCAAGCGAGGTGATTTTACCTCACTCGCATTGGCTCATTTGCAAAGCATGGCTCCGAATTTAACTCGATTTGGTTTATCAGCTACCGTTGATGAGCCAGGTTCAATGGCAATGTGGCTTGGTGTAAGTGGACAGCCATTAAATACAATAATAGTGAAGTCACAGACACAGCCTATCGTAAGATTATTGCAAACTCGAAACCCAATTCCTTTCACGGGTTTTGTGGCGAAATACGCCATGCCTGAAATCTATCAAGCTATAGCCGACGCGCAAACAACGTTTGTTTTTGTCAATACCCGAGCACAGGCCGAGTTAGTCTTTCAATTTTTATGGCAGGAAAATGTCAAAGGACTTCCAATTGCTATATACCATGGCTCTTTGAGTAAAGAGCAGCGTCATCAAACCGAACAGTTAATGGCGAAAGGAAAAGTAAGAGCCGTAGTTGCAACATCAGCTTTAGAGTTAGGAATTGATTGGGGTGATGTTGATCAAGTCATTCAATTAGGTGCTCCAAAAGGAGTGAGTCGACTATTACAAAGAATAGGTCGCTCTAACCATAGAATGGATGAACCAAGTAAAGCTTTTTTAGTGCCAGCGAATAAGTTTGAAGTACTTGAGTGCATGTGTGCTAAGCGATCGATTTCGGCTCGTCAATTAGATGGCGAAGAACTCTTACCTGGATCGCCCGATATTATTCCACAGTTTATTGTTAATCTTGCTTGTCAATCGAGCATTGATCCAGATGAAGTGTTTGCGCTGGTTAAATCTGCAACTCCTTATCGTGAATTAACCAAAGCAATGTTTAACGATTTATTTCAGTTCACGTTAAATGGAGGATATGCGTTACAGAGTTATGAACGCTATCAGCGTTTAAAAAAAATGCCTGATGGTCGATTTCGACCAAGTGACCAAAGAACAATGCGCCGACACAGACAAAATATTGGAACCATTGTGGAAGCGGGCCGGTTAAAGGTAAAGCGATTACGACGATCACACCAAGGGAAAATAATTGGTGAAGTTGAAGAGTACTTTGCACAACAGTTAGTACCCGGTGATACATTTTTATTTGCAGGTGAAGTCCTCGAGTTTGTTGGAATTCAAGATATGATTTTAGAGGCTAAACCAAATAATAAAGGTGAGCCTAAAGTTCCTTCCTATGTGGGAGGCCAAATGCCTCTTTCAACTCACCTTTCTGAAATGGTTCGCGCATTAATTAATGACCAGACAAAATGGCGTGGCTTACCGAAAGAAATTAAACAGTGGCTATTAAATCAGAAGGCCTTTTCACAATTACCCACGGCAGGGCGCCTTTTGGTTGAGAAGTTTCCATTTCGATGTCATTTTGCATCCATGTTCTACACCTTTGAAGGCCGTAAAGCGAATCAAACATTGGGAATGCTATTAACGAAAAGAATGGAACGTATGAAGTTAAAGCCACTTAGCTTTTCAATAACTGATTATGGACTATCCATTTTAAGTATTTGCGCACTTGAAGAGCATCACTTTAGTTCTCTTTTTTCGCCGGATATCCTAGGTGATGATTTAGAGGATTGGATGATGGAATCTCCCATGCTTAAGCGCTCCTTTAGGCGGGTCGCAATGGTAAGTGGTTTGACCGAACAAAACTATGCCAGCACTCGAAAAAATCTAAGGCAGGTCACTTTCTCTACTGACTTAATTTTTGATGTTTTACGTAAGTACGATCCCGATCATGTTTTATTAAAAGTGGCTCGGCAGGACGCAGAGAGAGAATTGCTTGATTTGTCGCGTCTTTCACATTTATTGATTCGTTTTCATGATAACGTTGATTTTCATTTATTGACTAAGCCTTCACCTCTTTCAATACCAATAATACTTGATGTTAGAAGCGAACAAGTAAAAGGCACTGGTATTGCGGCATTAATTGGGCAGCTTAATCTGCAACAAGAGGCCGAACAGCTCATGGAGGATGTGTTAAATGATCTCGCGTGATCAATTGCGACAACGAATCATTGAGCAAACAGCAACGATAAGTCGGTTTGCTGATGAAAATCTAGTGCTCGATGAAAGCGGAGCATTATTTTGGCCAAAACAAAACACGCTTATTCTTTCAGATTTACATTTTGAAAAGGCGTCTTTCCTTAACAGTTTCGGACACTCTTTACCGGAACTGGATACTCTCGATACTTTAGAGCGTTTAGGTAATTTGATTTCAGTTTATCAACCAGCAAAAGTCGTTTGTCTTGGCGATAGTTTTCACGATAAAAATGCATGGTTGAGATTTCCTGATAAGCTAAAAAGTATTTTGTTAGGATTGATGAACACTGTTGAACGCTGGATTTGGATATTAGGAAATCATGATCCTGAAATCCCTGATGAGCTTCCTGGTGAATGTTTGTCGGAATATATTATTGGTGATATCTCACTTTGTCATCAACCATCACCTAATCTAGCTGCGGACATTGTTGGTACGAGGGATAAAAGCACTCTACGTAACTTTTTAGTTTTTGGTCATTTTCATCCAAAATATAAAACTGCTCGCGCTCGCCAAAATTTTTCTGGAAAATGTTTTTTACTGGGAGATTCATTTTTAGTTATGCCGTCGTTCGGCAGTTTCACTGGAGGCATGTGGGTTTCAGATGAACCGCTTGCGCCATATTATAAAAAAGCCACTTCCGTGCATTTATTAATGAATGCTCATATACTACCCATGGATTTAAGCGCCGCGTAACAAATGGGAGTTTTCAAAAGTGGACAATTTAATTTCTTTCAGTTGGTCGGAAGTTAATTTCAATTTAATTCATCTCGGTATTGCGTATGTGCTCGCATTGCCGATGGCTTTCGATCGAGACAAATCTTCTCACGGCGCAGGCCTAAGAACTTTTCCTTTGGTTGCAGTGGCAGCATGTGGTTATGCATTAGTAGGTATGTCAGTTCTGGATTCAACTGATGCAGAGAGTAAAGTAATCGCAGGTATTATCACCGGTATTGGTTTTATAGGTGGTGGTGCGATACTGAAAAACAAAAGTTCCGTTAGTGGTACTGCAACAGCAGCCAGCATATGGAATACTGGAATCATTGGTATTGCCGTTGCATTTGGTCGTTACGAAATCGCGGTGTTACTGTCGATTATAAACTTTGTCACCTTGCGCTATATAAAAGAACTCAAACAAGAGCCAAAACAAGAATAATTAGGAAGCCTGGATATCCAGTGCTTCTCCTCCTTGTAATCGTTCTCCACCACGCACAACAACACGCTCACCGGCACGCAAATCTCCTTTTATATTCACCCAGTCACCATTTCCTTGCCCGACCTCCACTTTTACTCGCTCAGCTTGATTATTGTCATTAACTCGAACTACATAAGTACCGTCTCGTCTTAGAATCAAAGCATCACGATGAACGCTTAATGCTACTCTTTCTTGTGCGAGTGGAATGCGAACTTTGATTAACTGACCGGATGTCCAAAATTCATTTGCGTCAATCGGAAGGTTTATTCGCACTTCAAAAGTTTGGGAGCGAGGATCCGCTGCTGGAATAATAGTGCTTTCATTTGCGGTGAGCTGAATTGCTTCATTTTCAACTGACACTAACTTCGCCTGTGACTTAGTTGAAAGTTGACTTAAATATCGAATTGGCGCGAACACTCTGACCTCAAGTTGTTGAGTATCCAAAAGTTGAACTAATGGTTCACTACGATTCACATCGCTTCCTGCTCTTTTCTCTCGTTGAGTAATTACTCCAGGGAAAGGCGCCAACACTAATGTTCGGGATAATTGATCGTCTATTTGTTTTATTTTAAGTTGTGCTATTTCGAGATCTGAAAGGGCTAAATCATGTTCCGATTGTGTTTGTTCCAATTGGAACTGTGATGTGTTGCTGTGTTTGCGAAGTTCTTTTTGTCGCTTTAATTCTCGAGCTAAATAATTCAAATTAATTTCTGCTCGTTTTAGCTGAGCTTGCTGTTCAAGTTTTTGTAACATCAAAGGGTACTGTTCAAAACGAGCAATCACATCACCTTTTGCAACGAACAGTCCCGGCTCGGCAACGAACTCCAATTTTCCACTAATGCTAGCCGTGAGTTCTACTCTATTTCGACTGTGGACTGTTCCTAACAAGTCCATCGTAGGGGGCGTATCAGATTTTTTTACTTCGAGAACTTTGACCGGCGGTAAAACGGCGCTTGCCGCATTAGCGGAAGGAAAACTAATTACTGACAAAGCTAACAATGAAATAAGCGTGATGATTTTCATAGTGTCATCCTTTTTTTAAAGCTGTGCTAGCAGAGTGTTTTGCTAACGAGAAAGACCATTGCCAACGCAATAACGCTGGCATTAAGATTAAGGTAAAGAGAGTTGTCACTGTCATCCCTCCAACAATCACAGTTGCAAGCCCACGGTAAATTTCTGAGCCAACGCCAGGAATAATCATTAGCGGTAACATTCCAAAAAGACTTGTTAAAGAGCTCATATACACTGGGCGAGCGCGAATTTTAACGGCTTCTGCAACAGCATCCGTCAATAAAAGTCCTCTCTTTTGTGCTTGTCTGGTTTGATCAACCAATAAAATCGCATTGTTCACCACTAAACCAAGCAAAATGATAAAACCAATCATGGTAAGTAGATCGAGCGATTGAAAACTAAATATATTAAGCACCCATAAACCAAGAACACCGCCTGCGACAGCAAGTGGCATGACACTTAAAACTAATAAACTGTCCTTCAAACTTCTAAACAAAGCAGCCATTAACATTAATAAAATAATGATTGCCAAAGCGAAGTTTTTTGCCATTTCATTGATCGCAGAGTGCAATTGATTAGCACTGCCACTGACGATTAAACTGACATTTTCAGGCATGGTTTGTTGTAAAGCAGGTAACACTTGTTGATTCAAAATATCCAGTGTTTCCTCCAAAGACATTTCGGCAGGAGGGTTAATAATTAAACTGACTGTGCGACGTCCGTTAACTCTTCTCAGCTGTGTAGGACCAACCGTTCTTTCAATTCGAGTTAATTCACCAACGGTTTGAACGCCTGCGAGAGGTGTCGATATAGGTAATGACGACAGTTCATCTGGCGAATACCATTTCGAACCACGTAAGATTACGTTCATTCGTTCATTACCATCAAAATATTCACTGACGAACATACCGCCGGTATAAGCTCTTATAACATTTGCAACACTACTTCGATCAAGTCCTGCTTGAGTTATTCTGCGATCATTCGGCATTAATTGTAATTCAGGCTCAGAAAGAGCCAATCCTGGTATTGGGCGAGCGGTTGCTTGCGGAAGTTTCGATTGAATAATGCCCATTCCTTTTGCTGCGGTGTCCATTAACGCTTCAATATCAGGCCCTTGGATATCGAGACTTATTGAGCGGCCATTACCACCACGCAAATTGATCATTGAACCGCGAAATAAAAACACTTGCGTATCGGGTAAACCAGCAAATACCTCGTTTTGTATCACTTGCATGAGTTCTTCAACGCGCTTGGGATCCGCAGCATAAATAAATCCACCACTTGATCCTGGTCCAAAGGTATAAAAGTTATAGCTTTTAACAGCGGGTTCCTTTTCTCCACTCATGTATGGCGCCAATCGTACTTTAACTCGATCCGATAACTCTTCTTCCAAAAATTGTAAGTTGCCACCAGGAGGCATGCTTAAATTAAAGAAAAACCCATCAATTGGTGCTCTGGGCATAAAGTCAGTGCGAGGCATCAAAGTGAAAATTACAATAAAGGATCCCCCAAGTAATCCTCCAACCCAAAGCAGACGAGTGAACTGTGAATTTGTTTTCGAAATAATCCAGTCTGATAATTTTTGCCAAGTGGCTCGCATGGGATCATGGCTTGACTGCTGAATTAATCCGAATCGACTGGCAACCGGCAAAATTGCTGTCGCGGTTAATAGAGAAGATATAACGGCAACCGATAGAGTTAGTGCGAGATCAGAAAACAATTGCCCCTCAATGCCTTGCATAAACATAATCGGAAAAAAAATAGCAACTGTGGTCGCTGTTGAGGCAAATAAAGCACCAGTGACTTCCAATGTTCCTTTTAATACCGCTTTGTAATTATCCATTCCGGTATCACGTAACCGTACAATATTTTCTTGAACAATAATCGCAGCGTCCAGCACCAAGCCGACTGAAAAGGCCAGTCCAGCAAGAGAGATGACATTCAAGCTTCGTCCCAAAAAGTTTAGGGTAATGAATGAAACCGCAACAGCCACTGGAATGGTAATCGCAATGATAAGTGTGGGTCGCCAACCTCGCAAAAATAACCACAGAATACTAAGCGCTAAAATTACTCCCAGTCCCAAGTTTCCCTTTACTAACTCTAATGCATTTCGGATATGAACCGACGCATCGAAACTTAAATCGATGGTAAGTCCAACCGCAGCCAGCGGACCTTCATTGAGTTCTTTGATCGCGATATTTATATCGTCTAACACCGCAACGGTATTTGAACCGTTTGTCCTTGGGACCGTGATGTAATAACCAGGTGAACCATTGCGTAAAGTAAAACCAAAACGATCCTGTTGAGTTATCGCAACCGTTGCTACCTCGTTTAAGGCAATCGGTCTATCGCCACTGTAGCCAACGATCATTTCCCCCATTGATTCAATGTCGTATTGTCCAGCAAATCGAACGGTATACTGGCGCCTTCCGACGTCAGCAAATCCTCCTGACGTATCGTTTGAACGAGCAATGGTTTGCGCTATTTGATTGACGGAAAGTCCGAGCGAAGCTGCACGATAAGGATCAAAACTAATGCGTAATTCTTTAGGGCGACGCGAGTTTAAGTTAACGATGCCAACACCTTCAATCCGCGACAGACGAGGCTCAACAACATCGTCTATGAGTTTTTGGAACCGAGTGACATCATCGATGTCACTTCCTTCCACCGGTCTTATTAATAGCGAGGCCGCATTGGGGGCATTTTGTCCGGTGCCTGCAGCAGAAACGATAGGCTCCTGAGCATCGATTGGTAATGGCGGAGCTTGATTCAAGCTGTTGAGTACATTCAACATTGCTTGCTGCATGTCCGCACCGACATCAAACGTGAGTGTTATGTTGCCAAAACCTCTATTGATGTTGGTGTTGATATCGATGACTCCGGGAGTGTTTTTAACCGCGTTCTCCAAAGGTTCTAATATCACTGCTTCAATTTCCTCTGGCGCAGCCGAACGCCAACCAGAGGAAATAGTAATTTGTGGCTGTTCAATGTCGGGTGTTAATTGAATGGGCAACTTCAGCCCACTGATAATCCCAAATACCATCAAAAGCGACGTCATTACGATAACGGCGGCAGGATTTTTTAGTGACTGACGAGTGATATTCATTTGAGAATCCGAGCTTTCAAATGAACTAATATTGGACGACTTTTAGACGATTATCTGTGCAAAAGATGTATCGAGTATCTCGAATTGGTAACAAATTGTTGAGTGGAGCTTAAAGATTCTGGCTAATGGGTTGAGTTAATAAAAAAAGCCGCTTACTAGCGGCTTTTTAATAAGTATAACGTTTATAAATTAACCTCGATAAGTTTCAATGCTTGGACAGCTACAAACGAGATTTCGATCACCAAATACATCGTCAATTCGATTCACTGTTGGCCAAAACTTACTGGTTAATTGATCGTTGAATGGGAAGCAAGCTTCTTTAACTGAATATTGACGATCCCAGTTCGCAATGTCCACCTGAGTGTGCGGAGCAAATTTTAGCGGATTGTGTTCTTTGTCAAACTCGCCACTGGCAATTTTATTAACTTCCTGTTTAATTGCGATCATGGCATCAATAAAACGATCAAGTTCGGCTTTTGATTCTGACTCTGTCGGTTCAACCATCAAAGTTCCTGCAACAGGAAAACTCATTGTTGGTGAGTGGAAACCAAAGTCCATTAATCGCTTTGCGATATCAACTTCAGTCACTCCGGTTTCCGCTTTTATCGCTCGTAAATCAATAATGCATTCGTGAGCCACACGATCATTTCGGCCGGTGTACAAAATTGGGTAGTGTTCGCTAAGTCGGTTCGCAACGTAATTGGCATTGAGTAATGCCATTTTGGTCGCTTCTCTTAATCCCTCGCCTCCCATCATGGCGATGTACATCCAACTTATGGGAAGAATAGAAGCACTACCGAAAGGAGCCGCCGCAACTGCACCGTTGTCCGTCCCGGTATTTTCAATTTTACGAACAGGATGATTCGGCAGGAAAGGAGCCAAGTGAGATTTCACGCCAATCGGTCCCATACCTGGACCACCGCCGCCGTGTGGAATACAGAATGTTTTGTGTAAATTAAGATGCGATACATCAGAGCCAATCGACCCAGGAGAAGTAATGGCCACTTGTGCGTTCATATTCGCGCCGTCCATATACACCTGCCCACCGTGTTGATGCACGATGTCACAAATATCCTTTATAGCTTCTTCGTACACGCCGTGGGTTGACGGATAGGTCACCATAATGGCGGCGAGGTTGTCTGACACTTCTTCTGCTTTTTGTTTTAGGTCTTCAATGTCGACATTACCTTTTTCATCACAGTTAACGACAACAACTTTCATGTTAGCCATTTGTGCTGAAGCAGGGTTAGTACCGTGAGCAGAACTTGGGATCAAACAAATATTTCGATGTCCTTCACCGCGACTTTCGTGATACTTCATTATTGCAAGAAGACCAGCGTATTCGCCTTGCGCACCTGAATTTGGTTGCATAGAAATCGCATCGTAACCGGTAATGGTAATTAACCAATCACCAAGTTCGTTGATCATTTGATCGTAACCTTTCGTTTGTGCTTTTGGTGCGAAAGGATGCATGTTGCCAAATTCTGGCCAAGTTACCGGCATCATTTCTGATGTTGCATTGAGTTTCATGGTGCAAGAGCCCAAAGCGATCATTGAATGAGTTAACGATAAATCTTTGTTTTCCAGTTTTTTTAGATAACGCAACATTTCCGTTTCAGAGTGGTAGCTGTTGAAAACAGGATGCATTAAAAACTCACTGGTACGTTTTACTTCGGCTGGAAAGCTTTGAGTATCGACCGCTTTACCATCGAAATCATCAATATTGATATCATTACCAGTTAGTAACTTAACTAATTTTACAACGTCGCCTCGAGTAGTTGTTTCATCTATCGAAACACCCAGTTGAGTTTCATTATCAAAGCGCAAATTAACGCCAGCTTTGTGGCCTTCTTCAAGAACTTGTTTTGCGTTCTCTATTTTGAAGGTAAGAGTATCGAACCAGTGTTGATTGGTTTGCTTAATTCCTGCATCTGTAACAGCTAAAGATAAAATGGTCGCCAGGCGATTGATGCGATTTGCAATGCGTTTTAAACCCTCTGGGCCGTGGTAAACCGCATAAAAAGATGTCATGTTGGCAAGAAGTACTTGCGCTGTACAAATGTTAGAAGTCGCTTTTTCGCGTCGGATGTGTTGCTCACGTGTTTGCATGGCCATCCGTAAGGCAACATTGTCGCGAGTATCTTTCGAGACACCGATTATTCGACCTGGCAATGCTCTTTTGTAGGCATCGCGAGTCGCAAAAAATGCTGCATGAGGTCCACCGAAACCCATAGGTACACCAAACCTTTGCGCAGATCCTAGTACGACATCTGCTCCCATTTCTCCGGGTGATTTTAATAACACCAAGCTGTAAATATCGGCAGCTACTGAAACGATGGCTTTGTTGTCGTGCAGTTGTGCGATAAGTGATTCAAGATTTTTAATTTCCCCGTGCTTGTCTGGGTATTGCAAAAACGCACCGAATACATCGTGATTCAGTGCATCTTCTGCGGGACCGTAAATTAACTCAAATCCAAAGTATTCTGCACGAGCTCGCATAACATCGATGGTTTGTGGGAAAGTGTTTTCGTCAATAAAGTAAACATTCGACTTTTTGTTTTTCGATACACGTTTTGACAAGGCCATGGCTTCTGCAGCCGCTGTTGCTTCGTCAAGCAAAGAGGCACTTGCTAACTCAAGACCGGTTAAGTCGATGGCAACTTGTTGGAAGTTAATAATTGCTTCCAGTCGACCTTGTGCAACTTCTGGTTGATAAGGCGTATAGGCGGTGTACCAACCTGGATTTTCGAGGACATTGCGTTGGATAACAGTGGGGGTTTTTACACCGTAGTACCCCATACCAATAAATGATTTATTGACCACATTTTGTTTCGCAATTGACATTAAGTGTTCAAGTGCTTCTGTTTCACTTTTTGCAGCAGGAAGAGGTAACGCTTCTGGCAATTGAATTTTTTTCGGAACGGTTTGTTCTATCAATTCGTCGAGTGTTGATAAGTTAAGCTGCGTTAGCATTGCTTGTTGTTCATCTATACTGGGGCCAATATGACGAAGAACAAACTCATCGTGGTTCTCGAGAGCATTTAGAGAAAGCTGCTCCACAGATTCGGGTGTTTCGTGTTTCATGACGTCTTCCTGCGTATCGTCAAAACCGCCATTATAATCGTAAGGCGTTTGATTTTTCGTTTGCTAAAAAAGAAATGCCTCAACAAAAGTTTGTCGAGGCATTGAATGTCTGTCCAACAATTAATTATTCGTCGGCAATTGACTCTGAGTAAGCTTCTGCGTCTAACAGATCTTGGTAATCAGACTCATTACTCGGTTGAATTCGAAACATCCAACCATCGCCATAGCTATCGGTATTAACTGTTTCAGGCGAATCTTCCAGGTTTTCATTCACTTCTAAAATAGTGCCTGAAATTGGGGCGTATATATCGGAAGCGGCTTTTACCGACTCAACCACAGCGATTTCATCGCCTGCGCCAACTTCAGCGTCAACTTCAGGCAACTCAACGTAAACAACGTCTCCTAATAAACCTTGAGCATGATCGGTGATACCAACAGTCACACTGCCATCATCTTCGAGTCGAGCCCACTCATGACTTGACGCGTACTTTAGTTCGCTTGGAATATCGCTCATTGAATTGCCCTCGTTAAATTAAATTTGGTTGAATAATTAAAAAGTAACTTATATTTGTTGAGCTGCAAGTTTTATTAAACCAGAGCTTCACCTTTACGTACAAAGCAAGGTTTGACGACTTTTGCTGGCACTTCTTTACCACGTATGTCGACCATTACAGTATCTCCTGCCGTTTTGCTTATACGTGCCAGTCCAATGCTTTTCTTTAGCGTAGGCGACATAGTTCCGCTGGTAATTTCCCCAACAGATCCGTCTTCAGCCTTTACTGACATATGGGCTCGAAGAACACCTTTTCCTTCGAGTACTAACCCTGCCAGTTTGTTTTTTACGCCATCTGCTTTTTGTTGTTCAAGAGCGCTTCGACCGATAAAGTCTCGATCGCTGGGTTCCCAGGCAATGGTCCAACCCATGTTAGCCTCAAGCGGTGAAATGGATTCGTCCATATCATTACCGTACAAATTCATGCCAGCCTCGAGTCGTAAAGTATCTCGTGCACCAAGACCGCAAGGTTTAACACCAGCATTAATTAAATTGTTCCAAAAGCTTTCTACTTGAGCCAGCGGGACCATAATTTCGTAGCCATCTTCACCTGTGTAACCGGTTCGAGCGATAAAAAAGCCTTCACTTTCTACTCCGAAAAAGACGCCTAATTCAGCAGTAGCTGTTCGCTGAGTATCACTAAATACACTTTGTACTTTCTCAATGGCCTTTGGGCCTTGGACAGCTAACATTGCAAAGCTTTTATTGTGCTCGACTTTGACGCCAAAAGAAGTGGCATGTTGTGACATCCAAGCTAAGTCTTTTTCTCGAGTGGAGGCATTCACAACGACTCGATAGTGGTCGTCTGAAAGGTAGTAGGTAATAAGATCATCAATGACCCCGCCTTGCTCATTCAACATGCCGCTGTAGAGTGCCTTGCCACTTTGTGTGAGCTTGGCTACGTCGTTCGCCAAAAGTTTTTGCAGATAAGGCTTTGCGTTTTCGCCAGTCACTTCAACAATGGTCATATGCGATACATCAAACATGCCAGCATCTTGTCTTACTGCATGATGCTCATCGATTTGCGAACCGTAATTGATTGGCATATCCCAGCCCCCGAAATCAACCATTCGTGCACCTGCATCAATATGTAATTGATGAAATGGGGTGTGTAATCCAGCCATGTGTTAATCCTAATGAGATTGAGAGTTTGAGTAATGCCTAAAAATTGAGCGCGAATTATAACCGCGCCACGGTGATTAACAAATCGGATTTTGAGGTTTTTGCTGAATCAAAAATAACTTTTTTGCCTACCTATACAGATACCGAGTAAATCACCAATAAGCTGTCGACTTTACTGCACAGTTTTTCCAGTCGATTGATTCATATCATGCCCTGAGTTGGCGAGTACTTGTTCAACATCTATGCTGTCGTAAACGTACTGAGTCTGGCAAAACTCGCAGGTGAGCTCAACTTTGCCTTCTTCCCTCAAAATTTCGTGTAACTCTTCTTTTGGTACTAATGAGAGCGAGGTTGACGACTTTTCTCTGCTACAACCACAGCTATATTTAATCGCGGTTGAGGGAAAAAGCCTCAATGGATCTTGATGGAACAACCGGTGAAGGATGGTATCCGAGGCTAATGAAAGAGCTTCGTCTTCAGACAAGGTGGCAGCAAGTTGGGCCAAATGGTCTAAGTCTGCTACGTCAGACGCCCCAGGCATGGACTGAAGCATCAAGCCGACCGCTTTTTCATTATTGGCAAATAACCAAATGCGTGTTGGGAGTTGTTCCGATTGCTGGAAGTAATCCTCCAGGTTTTCAGCAAGAGAGTGTTGATGCATCGGCACAATGCCTTGATATCGTTTTCCATTTTTAGGTTCAATGGTGAGTGCCATTTGAGCGCCAGGCATCAATATTTTTAAGTCGTCTGAATTTTCGATAGCTGAGTTGAACCGAGCAACCCCTCTGAACTCATGTTGATGATTCGCTTGAATTAACAGTAATTTTAAGTCACCACCACTTTGTGTTTGCAGCGTCAACCGGCCTTCAAACTTTAGGGTTTCAGTTAGCAAGTTCGCTGCCAACGCAGCAAATTTAAGCTGTTTTTTAACAGCATCAGGGTAGTTGTGTCCCGACATTAGTTCGTTAACGGAGGTGGATAAACTTATCCATTGACCGCGAACCGAGTGCCCTTCAAATAAAAAGCGTTGGATAAAATCGGATTGAGTATTGTCGTTCATAGACGTTAATTGATTACCTTAAAAATGGTTTAAATTGAAAAGTGAGTTACTCACTGGAATTGATTCGTTTGAATCGATGTATTTGCCTTCTTTGTTTTTTATCAGGCTTTTTGTCGTGAACAACTCCGGCTGCTTTTCGCAACGCTTTTGCTTCTTCTCTCTGCTTTATACTGTCGTCTGTCTCGTGATAAAGCTCTTGCGCGACCTTAGCGGGACCACGCTTATCGCTGATACTATCGATAATAATAATACGCTCATCGGGACCAAGTTTTAGCTTGATTTCAGCGCCAATTTCAACGATTCGTCCAGGTTTTACTCTCTGTTCTTCGTAGTGCACTTTACCACCTTCAATGGCCGTTTTAGCGAGACCTCGAGTTTTGTAAAAGCGGGCAGCCCAAAGCCATTTATCGATTCGAACCTTTTCTGTCATTGTGGTCGTTAGTAAGCCTGTCTATATTATGATAGCCAAGCGCAGTGTTCCTGATGTAATGTGCTGCGACTTGACGGGTTTAAAAGCACAATAAAGTGGGACTTAATCCACAATTTATTGATTGCGCAAGTAATGCTCATGTCATAATGTGAATAGTACCTTGTTTAGGCGAGAGATTCAGTGTGAATTTTGATATGCTTTGCGGCCTCGCGCGGCGAATGCGGTTATTTAACATTCGGTTGACGAGTTTAAACTCCTAGTTTAAACCTGAGGAATGTTGAGCGCCATCGATATACACCAGTCGAGTCGCCAAACAGGGAAATTGAGTCCGCAAGGTTGAGTTGTAAAATTAAAACCCAGCATAATAAAACGAAAATAAACGAATCTCTGGTTTTCAATAAGCCAGAATGGGTTGTTAGGATAAGTTAATGCAGTTAGACGCCACAATTATTCAGCGCTTTAAAAAACCAGACTTATGGTTAAAGTTGGGACTGCCACTTTTTATATTAGTAAGTCTTTACTTGCTTGCAAAGCTAGTCTGGCTGTGGGCTGATGCTTTTACTGCCGATTATAAAATTGCACCTGTAGCCACTCCTCAAGAACGCCCTACCACTACCACTGCAAATGTTTCGGTCGAAGCGATCGTTAGTAAACACCTATTTGGTGATGTCACAGCCAAGCCAATTGAACAACCTGTCGTTGAAGTTGCGGCAACAGAAACACGGCTTCCGCTCAAACTTAGAGGCATTTATGCTTCGAGTGAAGAAGACAGAGCAAGCGCAATAATTGAATCGGGTGGCGATCAAGATGTCTATTTTATTGGCGATAAAATCAACGGTGGTCGAGGCGCTGTATTGCATCAAGTACAGGCGACCAAAGTAATTTTAAACACCTCTGGGCAGTTAGAATCGTTAACACTGGAACAAGAAGATTCGGTGATTGCGATGGATCGGGGGCCTGCAGCTTTAAAGACCGACGAGCGAGCTCCAGCTGAGGGACCTAAAAGTGAAAACATCGTGGTCGACAATCCTCGTATTCAGCAAGAACTCACTGATATTAGGAAAAAATTGCAAACTGATCCGGCAAGCCTGAAAGATATGCTTCGTTGGGAACCGGTGATGGAAAACGGTGTTATTCAGGGAGTGAAAATTTCACCCGGAAAAGCTCGCCGATTATTTTATGAATTGAAATTAAGACGCAACGACATTGTGACCAATATTAATGGGATCCCACTTAATGATCCTGGGCAACTGTTAATGCTTAAAGACACACTTGCAAGTGCGCAAGAAGTTAGTTTGACTCTGCTACGCAATGGTCAATCTCAAGATGTCACCATTCAACTTGGTGGAGCCGAACGATAATGAACAAAATTACAAAGCCGATTTTAGCCAGATGGCAGCGGATAAAAATAATGAAACTCACAGGTAAATCTATGTCATTTCGAATTAGGGATAGCAAATTGCTCAAGCAGTGCCTTGCAGTAACGTTATGTATCACTATGCTACCAATCTCATGGGCAGGACAGGCGACTGTTAATTTGAAGGATACTGATATAAAAGTATTCATCGAGACCGTTAGCCGATTAACAGGAAAAACCATCATTTTAAGTGATCGGGTTAAAGGCAAAAAAGTAAACGTTATTTCTCAACAACCGCTCAATGAAGAAGAAATTTGGGGGCTGTTTTTGAGTGTACTCAAACTGAATGATTTTGGCGTGGTTGAACAGGGCAACATCGTAAAAGTAATTCAGGACCAAGAAGTAAAACAAGACGCGACACGAGTCGATAATGGTTCTTTAGATGCTCCAGCAGATGAGCAAGTCACGCGCGTTATTAAAGTAGAAAATGTCGATGTAACACAATTAATGCCGGTATTGCGTCAGCTAATCCCTCAGAAAATGCACATGGGGCAAATAAGAGCAACCAATGTTATTTTGTTGCACGACTCAAAAGCCAATGTTGATCGAATTGTTAAAGTTATTCAGCAAATTGATCATGAAAGTAATGAAGAAATTGAAGTTATTGAATTACGACACGCAGCAGCAGCTGAAATTGTTCGAATTTTAGATACATTGCAAAAACAAAATGCGCAAAAAGATGTCGCTACTTCTCAACCAAGATTTGTTGCTGATGAACGTACCAACAGTATTTTACTGTCGGCTGAAAATCGAGACCGATTAAGACTGAAAGCACTTATTGCACGTCTCGACAGTGAGAACAGTACCGATGGAAACACCAAAGTTATTTATTTGAATTATGCAAAGGCTGCTGATGTTGCACAGCTTTTGGAAGGCGTTGGTGAGTCGATTGAAAGCGATGACCCTCAAGCTCAGGCGAAGAAACGCGGTCCTGGAAAGCAGTATTCAATTAAAGCTCACGAAGATACAAACGCTCTTGTTATAACAGCTCAACAAGATATGCTGAAATCATTTGAAGCCGTTATTCGTCAATTGGATATTCGTCGCGCTCAGGTTCATGTAGAAGCGGTAATCGCAGAAGTTTCCGAAATTGGATTAAAGCAATTAGGCGTACAGCTTTTGTCAGCAGCTGGTGCTTTCACTAACTTTGGGAATACTGGCGCATCTAATGTAAGCGTTGCTGCTGGACTTGCTGCGCTCGAAGGTCAAGAAACTGGTGGTGAGACAGTAATCGTTGATGGCAATGTGCAAGAAAATCCAATTCGAAACAATGGCGATAATGGTGCAGCGTTAGCGCAAGCATTGGCAGGATCGCAGGGCATCGTATTCGGTTTTGGTGAAACCAATTCTGATGGTGATGTTGAATGGGGCGCTCTCATTCAAGCACTCGGAAGAGATACAGAGTCAAACGTTTTATCGACCCCAAGCATCACGACATTGGATAATGAAGAAGCGTCAATCAGTGTCGGTCAAGAAGTTCCTATTATTACCGGCTCTGCGTTGGGTAATAACAATTCAAATCCTTTTACCACTGTCGATCGAAAAGACGTTGGTATCAAACTTAAAATTACTCCATTGATTAATGAAGGCAACTCGGTTCGTTTGCAAATAGAACAAGAAGTGTCTTCGATCGCTGGATCGACAGGTGCCGATATCATCACCAACAAGCGTCAAATATCCACTACCGTTCAAGTTAACGATGGCGGCATGGTCGTGTTAGGTGGTTTGATTGACGAAGATATTCAGGAAAGTACTGAAAAAGTGCCCGTTCTCGGAGATATTCCATTATTGGGCTCACTGTTCAGTTCAAACAGAACAACCAAAACCAAACGAAATTTGATGGTTTTTATTCGTCCAAAAATTTTACGAGATGAAAAGTCTATCCATGAACTAAGTTCGCGGAAATACAATTATATTCGTGGAAGACAACTTGATATGCGAGCTCAGGGCGTTAATCTTATGTCTGATGAAGATACACCTCTGTTGCCAGCATGGGATGATTCATTAGCGCTACCGCCAAGTTTTCATGAGGTAATGGAAAAAGAGTCAACAGCAGATCAAGAGAACGGTAATGGCAACTGAGTTAACCGACATTGAAACGACAATAGTCGAACCTGATCTGCAACCAGCAGATGAGTTCGACACTTTGCCAGACGATCCAGTATTAAGGGCTCGTTTGCCTTTCGGTTTTGCCCGTCGTCATGGCATTGTGGTTATTGATGACAGCGGTGAACCCGCTCAAGTAGTTGCTCGAGAACCTGTGTCACGAGATGCCATTATTGAAGTTCGCCGTTTTCTAGATAAATCCATCGCCTTACGAAAAGTTGATGAAAACGAATTTGAACAACACTTAGGTCAGGTTTACCAAAACGATTCTTCGGAAGCTATGCAAGCAATGGAAGATATCGGTGAGGAAATGGACTTATTTCGACTCGCCGAAGAACTACCTGAAACAGAAGACTTACTTGAAAATGAAGACGATGCGCCAATCATAAAATTGATCAACGCCTTGTTAACCGAAGCAATTAAAGAAAACGCATCAGATATTCACATTGAAACATTTGAAAAAGAACTCACCGTTCGTTTTCGTGTTGATGGCGTGCTTCGGGAAGTTTTATCGCCGAGCCGTAAATTAGCGCCCTTATTAGTGTCGCGTATCAAAGTAATGGCAAAATTGGATATCGCTGAAAAGCGAGTTCCTCAAGATGGTCGTATCGCATTGAAAATTGCGAATCGCGCAGTTGACGTGCGGGTGTCGACAATGCCATCGAGTCATGGTGAGCGAGTGGTACTTCGTTTACTCGACAAACAGGCGGGCCGACTCGACTTTACTCATTTGGGTATGCCAGAAAAATTAATGCAGCAAATGAGCAGCATCTTACACAAACCTCATGGAATTATTTTGGTAACAGGGCCAACAGGTTCTGGTAAAACCACAACTCTTTATGCCGGTTTGACGATGTTGAATAGTAAACAGCGAAATATATTAACGGTTGAAGATCCTGTTGAGTACTTACTCGATGGTATCGGCCAGACTCAGGTTAACTCTAAAGTTGATATGACGTTTGCGAGAGGACTTCGCGCAATTCTACGTCAAGATCCTGATGTTGTGATGGTGGGCGAAATACGAGATCTCGAAACGGCTCAAATTGCGGTTCAAGCGAGTTTAACTGGTCACTTAGTGTTATCTACCTTACATACAAACACAGCGATTGGTGCAGTCACTCGTTTAGTCGATATGGGTGTTGAACCATTTCTGCTTTCTTCCTCAATGTTGGGAGTACTTGCACAGCGTTTAGTTCGGACATTATGTGACGCATGCAAGGAAGGCTACACCGCTGATGAAGGCGAATGCGATTTAATGGGCTTTGATGTTAACGACCCACCGACGTTGTATCGTGCAACGGGTTGTGAAGAGTGTCGTCATTTGGGATACAAAGGACGGCAAGGTATTTTTGAACTTCTACTTATTGACGATGAAATGCGCACCATGATTCACAATGGTGAAAGTGAGCAAGTCATCGAGCGACATGCACGCCAGTTCAGTCCTTCAATTCGAGCGGATGGTCGTGCCTTAGTGTTGAGAGGCATTACCACAGTAGAAGAAGTTCTCAGAGTTACGCGAGAAGATTAATGGCTGCATTTGAATTTCTTGCACTGGACGATAAAGGTCGTCAGAAAAAAGGTATTTTAGAAGGCGACACACCTCGCCAAATTCGAAATAGCTTGCGTGAAAAAGGATTGGTTCCGCTTGAAGTTGAAGCTGTTACGGAGCGTCATCGGAAACAACAAACACGGAAAATTTATTTTACATCTCCTGGAATGAGCGCTTCAGATCTGTCGATGATCACTCGACAGCTCTCGACTTTGATTAACGCAGCAATTCCTGTGGAAGAAACTTTAAAAGCCGTGGCCGATCAATGTGAGAAGCCGAAGCATAAAGCGATTATGATGGGCGTTCGTTCACGTGTGGTTGAAGGACACACTTTAGCCGATGCATTAAGAGAATACCCACGAGTTTTTGATGAATTATTTTGCGCGATGGTGGCTGCAGGAGAAAAGTCTGGTCACTTAGACTCCGTTTTGGATCGACTTGCAGACTACACTGAAAGTCGAGAAGAAATGCGCTCGAAAGTTTCGTCTGCTCTAACCTACCCAATTATTTTAGCTTTTGTCAGTATCACGATCATTATATTCCTGCTGTCTTATGTTGTACCTAAAATTGTTGAGCAGTATCGGTCTATGGGCGGCGACTTACCCGGACTTACCAAAGCTTTAATTGGGATTAGTGACTTTGTTTTAAATTACGGAATATACGTCGGCATAGGGATTGTCGGAGTTGTCGTTTTAATTAAAACGCTATTGAAAAATCCAATACGCCGAAAGCGTTGGCATCAAACAGTTTTGAAATTACCAATGCTGGGTGGTGTTAGTCGAAATATCAATGCCGCACGTTTTTCACGAACATTATCTATTTTGAATTCCAGTTCCGTTCCACTACTCGAGTCGTTAAAAATCTCGGGTGATGTTATGACCAATCTTGAATTGAAAGAAGCCGTTCATGAAGCTCGCTTTAAAGTGCGTGAAGGTTCCTCTTTAAAAGCATCTTTACAATCTACCGGTCATTTTCCACCGATGATGTTGCACATGATTGGAAGTGGAGAAGCATCAGGTGAATTGGATCGCATGTTAGAAAAGGCAGCTGATAATCAAGATAGGCAGTTTGAACATTTTGTTGGCGTCATTACCACCATGATAGGACCTCTTATGATTCTATTGATGGGTGGCTTTGTATTAACAATCGTTTTAGCGATTCTTCTGCCTATTTTCCAGATGAATCAATTGATGAGCGGTTAATTTTTTAAATCATCGAATAATTAGTTATTGGAGTGAACTACATGAAACAACAAAGCGGTTTCTCATTAATGGAAATCCTAATTGCGCTTACCATTATTGGAATATTAGGTGCATTTGTATTATCGAACTTTGGTCCCGAAGTGGAAAGAGCGAAATACACAAAAGTAAAAGCGGATTTCCAAACTTTCGAAAGCGCTCTCATGCGTTATTACAACGATAATGGTTTTTACCCAACGTCAGAGCAAGGTTTGCAGGCTTTAGCGCAAAAGCCTGAAACTAATCCTGAGCCGACATCATATCCTCGTGGTGGTTATGTTGCTCAGTTGAAAAAAGATCCATGGGGCAATGACTATTTGTATCTTTCGCCAGCAGAGTATGGTGATGGCGATTACGAAATTATTTCTCTTGGGGCTGGCGGTCAGGAAGGTGGTGAAGGCCAAAGTGCTGACGTTGCCAATTGGAATATTGAAGAAGTACTTGCAGCTCAGCAAGAAAAAGCGAATCAGTAGTCATATATGTTTCTGTCGCGCCAATTTAATGATTTCAATACATCGAGTAAGGGTTTTTCATTATTAGAAATTCTTATTGGATTGGTGGTTGGTGCGACAATAATTGCTCTATCAACACTGGCGTTTGGTGATAAACGACAGGAAGAGCTGGACAAACAAGCATTACGGCTTTACGCATTACTGAAGCAAGCACAAGATGAAACTTTACTTCGTGGTATCGATATTGGTATTCGTATTGAAGAAGAGAAGTATCGTTTTTATTTGTACGACATAGATAACGACAAATGGTTACCTATTGAAGATGATCAATTTTTTACTGAAAAGGAAATTCCAGAAACATTAGAAGTAAAACTTGTGGTGGATGGAAATACATTATTTGCAGAGGATGAAGACGACGTCGATATTTTTGAAAAAGACGTCAATATCTTTGAGGATGAAGAGGAAGAAGAGCCGGTCGAACCTCCACAGATATACATTTTGTCATCAGGCGAAATGAACGATTTCAAAGTCGCACTTGGCTGGACCGATGAAGACCCAAGATATTATTTAATCACCGGTACAATGTTGGGTGACATCACCTTCGATGGACCATTGTCAGGAAACTTACGAGACGAGGTGGATGAAGGTGAATTCCTCAACTTGTAAATTAGCACCCAGCAAAACTTCATCTGGCTTTACATTATTGGAAGTTCTTATTGCGTTGATGGTATTAGCGACTGCGCTTGTTGCGCTCAGTGGCACCATGACTATGACGACTAAAACGCAGATATATCAAAAAGAGCGAACTTACAGTCACTACATTGCAATGTACCGATTGGGTGAACTTAAAACAGAAGAGCCTTGGCCAAATACTGGCACCACTCGCGGCAGTATTAACATGCTCAATCGAGAGTGGCGGTGGAAACAAGAAGTGCAAAAAACGACGGAAGATGGTTTGCGTCGAGTCGATATCAAAGTCTCGTTAGCAGACGATGAAGATTATGTACTTGGAAAAATAACGGCGTTCTTGGGAAGGCCTCCTGAATTGGATCCGAGGCAGTAGCTTATGATGCATAGAAAAGCTGCGGGCTTTACTTTATTAGAAATATTAATTGCGGTGACAATCACTGCGGTTATTGCAACTTCTGCTTTTGCGATTCTTAACCAAGCGTTAGGCACTCAAACCAATGCTGAGCAAAATGATCGCCGTTTGGCTGAGTTACAAAGAGCTATGAATCGAATCAGCATGGATTTACAAATGCTAGCCGATAGAGCGGTTCGAAATGAGTATGGTGATCTGTTACCTCAACTAATGGGCGATAAAAGCTCAGATGAATCGTTTATTAGTTTTACTCGACAGGGTAAACGGAATCCCGCTAATTTACCTCGAACAGAAATGGAAAGAGTAACTTACCGTTTGAGTGAAGGCAGTTTAGTTCGAGAGCAATGGCTAGTATTAGATATTGCGTCAACGGATCAAATTGTGGAGCGCGAGTTACTTAAAGACGTTACTCGTTTTGAAGTTGAATTTTTTCATGAAGAACAATGGCTTGACTCTTGGCCAACAACCGATGCCAGCAACATTGAACGAGATCAGTTGTCGTCGCTAAAACCGAAAGCAATCAAGTTGATCATCGAATTAAAAGAGTTAGGTGAATTAATTCAAATTTACCCACTTGAGGGCGCAGGCTGATGAAGGGCGCGCCGATTAAAAAACAAAAAGGAGTAACTCTTTTAATTGTATTGGTTATCGTTGCTTTATCAACGGTAATTGCTACTCAGCTAATTGAACACGGTACCTTTGCTGAAAGACGAACAACTTTAATGTTAAGTCGCGACCAAGCTTATCAACTCGCTTTAGGTGGAGAATCATTAGCTCGCCAATGGCTTGCAAAAGGTTTTGCGGGCAGTGAGTTAGTACATTTAAATCAGCCATGGGCTACAACTCCTTTTGAATACCCGATTGAAGGAGGGATGATTAACGGGGAAGTCATGGATGCACAGTCGTGTTTTAATTTAAATTCGCTTGATCCCGCTGCGTCAGAAGGTGATGGACAAAATCCACCCGGCAATGAACCTCCACCTCCGGGTACTGGAGGCTCTACCAATAATGAAAATCCCTTGGACAATCAGCGCCAAGATAAAGACGAAAAGATTTTTGAAAATTTAATCAACGAAGTGTTAAAAGAAGTTGACGCAGGTGGTGTTACAGCCCAATCACTGGTGGCACCAGTAGTTGATTGGATTGACAATGATATTGAGCCGAAAGGTATCGATGGTGCAGAAGATCTTTTATACACTGGCTATGAAGTGCCCTATCGTACCGCGAATAGTTTAATGGCGAGCAAGTCAGAATTGCGAATGATTAAGGGTTTTAATGCCGAGGTATATGAAGCAATCAAAGATTATCTATGTGTGCTTCCAAGAAGTGATGTGAATAAAATTAATGTCAACACTTTACTACCCGAGCAAGCAATCTTAATAGCTGCAATGTCTAATGATATAGACTTATCACTTGCACAAACGATAATCAGTAACCGTCCTGAAGATGGCTACGATTCACAAAGTTTTGCGGCTCAATTACCCGCAAACAATCAAATCAGTTTGGATCGAATCGACTTTACCAGTAAATACTTTTTGTTAAAGTTTAAAGTTGATTTTAAAGGCGCAATGTTTCGAATGGGCTCACTCGTTGAGAGCACCGGCGGAGATCCAGCAAAACCGCAATTTCGTGTCATTGCTCGATATTTTGGAGAGTTTTAATGAAAAACCGTTTGTTTATTCGAATACCTGATAGGGTTGAGCAAGCAATTAGCTGGGCTCTCTGGAATAGCGACGAAAAATCCTGGCAAGAAGAAGGAGAATTGTTGAGCGTCGACTTAGTTGCTCTTGCGGAACTCTCTCAAAAGAATGAGACAGTAGTTATTGTTCCATCATCCCAGGTTTCGAGTAAAAAAGTCATCACTCCAGCAAAGCAGCTAAAACAAATTCAGCGAGCTGTGCCTTACATGCTAGAGGATCAGCTGGCCAATTCCATTGAGCAATTGCATTTTGCCTATGGTAAGCGAGAGCGAAATGGTGAGTTACCCGTTTATTGGACATCTCACGATTTAATGAAGCAATGGACTCGTTGGTTTGAGCAGGCTGAGTTATCCATCGATATTATGATTTCGGCATCAGATTTGTTAAACCTGTCGGAAGATACCACAGAGATTTACTTAATTGATGACTTTGCAATTGTGAATGAAACATCAAATGCACAATGGACGTGTCAAAGAGATTTATTACCGGAACTTTGGGATATGAATGAAGATAGAGAGGATAACCTAGATACTGATGTATCTGATCCTGAAGCTATCAATAACTCATCAGTCATAAGAGTTTTTTATACTGATGATCTGGAAGATTACTGGGCACAACAAGAGTCGGTTGTTTCAAATCAGCTCTCATCTGTAGATTTAATTAAGCACTTGGGAGAGGCTTACACTAAAGAAAAAATTAACTTATTGCAGTTTGAATATCAACCGAAGAAGCAAAGTCAATTGCCCTGGCAAAAATTCAAACCTTTAGGATATGCAGCCGCAGTTAGCTTGGTTATTTTTCTCTGTTTTCAAGGTTCAAACTACTATGTTCTGTCACAGGAAAATACTGTCGTACGTGAACAAGCTGAGCAGTTATTTAATAAAGTTTTTTCGCGACGTCCGCGAACCGGAAGTATTCTAGGCCAAGCTCAACGGTTACTGAGTCGTTCGGATCAACAAGCTGAGCAAGGCGAGTTTATAACGCTGCTAAACAAAACTGTGGCTCAAATTACATCCCTTGAGCAAATTAAACCAACCTCAATATCTTTTGACGGGCGAAAACGAGAAATGAGAGTGGATGTATTGGCACCTGATTATCAAGCACTTAATAATTTTAAAGACGCTTTAGTCAAGACGGGTCTTAATGTCGATATGTCTTCTGCAAGTTCTCAAGGTAATGCCTATTCAACCCGTCTTATAATAAGGAGCGGTTCATGAACGCAATTTTAGAATGGTACGAACAGCTATCCGATCGTGATCAACTAATCGTACACATCGCGCTACCGATCGTTGCTGTTTTATTGGTTATATTTGCAATTATATTGCCGATTAATTCTTTAGTTAATGGGATGGAACAAGAAGTAAAAGATAATCGTTCTGCGGTTGTCTTGCTTCAACAACAGGTGCCTCAAAATGCCAGTTCGAGTTCAAAATCATTCTCTTCTTTGCCAAATTTAATTACCAGCACCAGTCGTCAATTTGGATTTCAACTCGATCGATACGAAGAAAAGAAGACTGGTGAGATTAACGTTTGGTTTGATAGCATTCCTTTTGACAAAATGATGCAATGGTTAGCGCAACTAGAAAATGATTACGGTGTTACGTCTTCTCTTGTTACTGTCAGTCAAACTAATGAAGTCGGAATCGTTCGAGCCAACGTGCGATTAATTACAGGATAACTCATGAGTAAAAAATCCATAGTTTTATATTTCATTGCGTTTGTTGTATTTCTATTAATGACGTTGCCGGCGCGGACATTTTTCAATTTATTGCCTGACAACTTACCTTTATCTGTATCCGGCATAGCGGGTAGTTTATGGTCGGGTAGAGCTGCGGCAATTACAGTTGAACGACAAACTATTTCGGATGTTGAGTGGACATTCAATCCGTTATGGTTGTTAACAGGTAAATTAGGTGGCTCTGTGAAAGCAGAATCGTCTGACTTAACTGTCGAAGGTGGCTGGCGCTTGGGTTTTGATGAAACGTTTTACGCCAGTGATTTGAATATTAAACTGGATGCGGCAAAGCTGGCTCATTTTATGCCTATTCGTGGCATGGAGTTAGGAGGCGACATAAGAGCCGATATTGCCTCTGCCTCTTTCTCTAATGAACATGGACCTCAAGACGTTAACGCGACTCTGTATTGGTTAAAAAGTACAGCTTCTATCGCTGGTCCAGAAGTTAAGCTTGGCAATTTTACTCTTGCGGCTAATTCTCAAGAAGACAAGTCGATTTTAGTTGAGCTAAAGCCGTCCAAAAACCTGTTAGATGCGCAGGGTAATGCGACCATTCGTTGGCCAGAAACTATCGACCTAGATTTATCCGTAACTGAAGAAGTTCCAGAATCACTCCAGTCAACCATTGCCTTCTTGAAAAAAGCACCTAATAATCGACGAGAATTTAAAACCAGTTTACCACTTCGTCGATAGGTTGAGTCTGATGATTCAGTGGAATAATGTTGAGACCGTCCTCCTTGATATGGACGGCACTTTACTTGATTTACATTTTGATAATTATTTTTGGCTTACTTACATTCCTCAAGTGTTTGCAGAGAAAAACCAACTAGAGATTGAATACACTCAACAATACCTGGGAGAAAAATTCGATAAGAAACGAGGCAGTTTAGATTGGTACTGTCTCGATTATTGGAGTGAGCAACTTGATTTGCCTATTGCACAGTTAAAAAGAGATATTCAGCATAAAATTTCATTTCGCCCTTTAGCACTTGAGTTTTTGGAGTATCTTAAAAAGTTAAACAAACAGGTTTTCCTAGCGACGAACGCACATCCAACAACATTAGAAATTAAAGTACTCAACACACAATTTCATCATCACTTTGATGGGCTGTATACATCGCATGAATTCGGTGCGCCCAAAGAACAGCAAAAATTTTGGCAGAAATTTCAGGATAAAATAGGCTTCAATAAAACCAATACCTTATTTATCGATGATAGTATTTCGGTGCTCAACTCCGCCAAACAATTTGGAATTGGTCATTTGTTGGGTATAGCTAAACCTGATAGCCAAAAACCATCGCAAACTATGCTACCCTTTGACGTTCTCGATTCTTTTTCACAAATAATGGGGGAGACATGAAGTCTTTGCCGAAAATTCTTAAAACAGAAGAAGCTGCCCGATCGCGTATTTTTTGTGTTGAGGCAATTCATCTAGAGTTTTCAAACGGAGAGAAAAGAATTTATGAACGACTCAAAGCTGGCGGTAATGGTGCCGTATTGATCGTTGCGATAAATGAAAAAAATGAATTAATGTTGATTCGAGAATATGCGGCTGGAACAGAAAGGTATGAACTGGCATTACCTAAAGGTCTGGTTGATAAAGGTGAAAAACCTTTAGAAGCTGCAAATCGTGAGTTAAAAGAAGAAGTTGGATTTGGAGCTAAAAACCTAACTGAATTAAAACAGGTCACACTAGCTCCCAGCTATTTAAGCCATAAAATGAGTATCGTACTCGCGCAAGATTTGTACCCTGAGAAACTAGAAGGGGACGAACCCGAACCTATCGAAGTCGTGCCCTACCCTTTCGATAAAATTGATGAGCTCATAGCAGACACTGAATTTACCGAAGCGAGAAGTATCGCAGCACTTTATTTGGCAAGATCTTATCTTACACAACAAAAATAAATTTAATTCACCAAACAGATTTTATTGAGCAATTATGAATCCAAAAGACTATTTGCAAGACGTCATTCTATTAGCCAAAAGAGCTGGAGAAGCCATTTTAGAGGTTTATCACTCAGAAGACATTGAGCAGGAACAAAAGTCTGACGACTCGCCTTTAACTCGAGCAGATTTAGCATCACACAGAGTTATTGTCGATGGGCTTAGGGCTTTAACACCTGACATTCCCGTGCTTTCAGAAGAGAGTAAAGGTATTTCAGCAGCTGAACGTCAGTCATGGCCAACCTATTGGTTAGTCGATCCTCTTGATGGAACCAAAGAGTTTATCGCTCGAAATGATGAGTTCACGGTTAATATTGCTTTGATCGACAATAACCAATCAGTACTTGGCGTTATTTACGTTCCTGTGTTCGAAGTGACTTACAGCGCAGCTAAAGAGCATGGTGCTTTTAAACAGGAGCGCTCGGAAGCTTTAGAAAAAATTTCTGTACGTAAAGTTCCTTCCGATAAAGGAACCAAACGGTACACAGTTGTGGCAAGTCGGAGACACGGTTTAGATAAAGTTGAAAAACTGTGTAGACAAATGCCTTCGTTCGACTTGGCCAGTCGAGGCAGTTCTTTAAAAATGTGTTTGGTTGCTGAAGGTAAAGCAGACCTTTACCCTCGCCTTGCACCGACTTCTGAATGGGACACTGCAGCGGCACAAATTATCGTTGAAGAAGCAGGTGGTCAACTGGTCAGAACTGATTTTGAACCTATGCGTTACAATACAAAAGACGAGCTATTAAACCCTCATTTTTATGTTCTCGGCGATAATTCTGAAGACTGGAAGTCTCTTTTGCGTAACTCATAACCTTAATTTAACTTATCCCTGAGGAGTTATTACAAAGGATTGCGCCCTCTTCAGGCTCTTGCTTTTTGATAGCCTACCAAGCCAAGTTTTCTTTCTATCAAGATCATCAACAAAAATATTGATCCAAACTATCTTGACATAATATGTCGGGTATCATATTCTAAGTTCATTGACATAATATGTCCTGAGAGGAGGATTATCGTGATATTAAAGGATTTAGCAATTGCGCTGAACGGTAAAGTACAGGACGGTTACATAATAGATGTTTTGCCAATTCTCGAAGGCAGGCAAGGTGATATTTCTGTATTACAGGTGGTTGTCGAAGGATTTGACGAACTTCCGATTTACGTGACAGCTACGGAAGAACAAATATTATGTGTAACCAATTTATTTAGTAAGTCAGAGATAAGCTCTGAATTGCTGACCGAACTAAACGAAATATTATTAAAGTTATCCGTCAACATTCCGCTTAGCTCAATTGGGTTGATTGATAACGAGTATGTAATGTTTGGTGCAATCAGCGTCCAAAGTTCTAATGACGCCATCGCACATGAATTGGTAACGCAATCAGAAAATGCACTCGAAGCTTTGCGAGCGCTTGAAGAATTTTTAAATTGAAAAGGAGATAACTATGAGTATCATTCGAAAAATTGTTACCGCGATTCGCGGCGGGGCCAGGGAGTTAGGAGAGGCAGTTGTTGATTCAAACTCAATGAGAATTTTGGAACAAGAAATTGCCGACCAAGAAAATGCAATTGAAAAAGCAAAGGATTCATTAACAGATGTAATGGCTGACAGAGCTAAAACGGCTCGAACAATAAACAGCTTAGTACAAAAAATTGCTGAGCATGAAAATTTTGCTAAACAGGCTCTTGAAAAAGATGACGAGCACTTAGCTCTAGAAATCGCTCAGAAAATTGCAGAGTTTGAAGAAGAGAAAGCTGAACTTGAAAATATTTTAAGTAATTATGACAGTGGTATTGAGTCATTAAAAACTCAAATTAAAGATGCTGAAAAGTCAATTCAAGAATACAAGCGAGAATTATCTTTAGCTAAAACAACTGAGAATGTGCAGAAAGCTAGAGCTTCAGTTAATAATAATTTATCTTCAAACTTATCTCAGGCCTCGGCTGCAAGAGATACATTAAAGCGAATAAAAGAACGGCAGCAGCATACAGAAGATAAGATTAAAGCAACTGAGCAGTTAAATGCAGAAACAGGAGATAAAGCTTTAGAAAAAAAATTATCTGACGCTGGTATCGACTCTAAATCGAATCGAGCTAATGATGTGTTGGCTCGAATCAAAGCTAAATCAAAGGAGTAGTTAATAAGCCATGGACGGCTTTTTACTTACAAATATGAAACAAAATACTAAGCAAAAGTGGGACTCACAAGCAACTGCTGTTAAAGCAACTCAAGTTGCCATTGATGTAAGCGAGTCGGTACACCAATATGTACAGTTACAGTCGGTGAAAGAGGGTTTAAAGCCTTCTGACTTTATACGAAAAATTCTAGGGCTAGAGTTTAAGGCTAAGAAGATAAGACCTCGCTTAACACTTTCATTATCTGATGAAGATTATGACAAACTAGCTGAGAAATTTAGCATTGATCCTAAAGATAGAATCTCGATAAAGCATGAAGTTACAAAGTTACTAATTACGTCAATTGACGGTAACAAATAACAATTTTTTGAATTTGTATAAGTAATATTCAATCAGATTTTCAATTGCATTAATATACAAACTCTAATGATCTATATTGCTGCAAATAATTCAATCGCTTAGTTTAAAGCTTTTAGGTTTCGCAGAAGATATTAAATATATAATCTAACAAATAGTCATCTGTCTAAATTATCCCGATCAGAAGATTTTACTTTTTTATTAACTATCGTAGATTTTTCGTTTAGTTTTTTAATTTGATTTTCGATAGATGTCATCTTTTCATGAGTTTTCAAGTCTAGATCTAACTTACCATCCATAACCTTAATTAGTGGCAGGATGCTTTTTTCGAAAATTTCATTAAAGGATTTTAGAGTTTGCTCAATACCTGGCGTTGGCTGATTGATTACTTCAATACTTGGAATGCTTTTATCCCACTTATCTAAGATCATACTTAACTGTTGTTCAATCTTAGATAAATTAAGGTTGTCTTTATCGTTATTATCGGCTTTTGAAAAGTTGCTTAGGCTTTTTACATGATTTACTAAATCATGAAGTTGCATAACTATTTTTTTACCTGTGTCTGCTTCACCTCCACCTACAGACTGGTTTCGTTCAAAATTTTCCTTTATCTTACTCCAGCGGGAAGATTGCTCACTTGTCATGTTACCTCGAAGCTCTGAGAGTTTTAGTAAGTTTTCTTCTGCACCAGTTGTCAACAATTGCGCTTCACCTTGATAATGATCAGTGATCAATTGCAATATTTCTTCCTCAGTCATAACTGATGTAACCTTCTCGGCCATTTTATTCATATTTCTATAGGAGCCTTGTAATTTGAACGGGGGCTCTGTCCGGTAACGATCATCCTGAGCACTTGAGGAGATGTAATTTTGATTTATTCTCGAAACTAAGCTCTGAATTATGAAAAGCTTTCTAATTACATCAACAATTTCATTTACTTCTGCGCCACTGTATTGGTAACTAAGATCGGTTGCAGAAGTTGAACCAGTTTTTGCCATATCAATAAACTTGTAAACATCGCTCATCTCTCGAGTCGCTAAAGGTGCCAACACTTTATTAGAAGTAAGCGAGTTTTCAATGTAACTTAGTTCAAATACTTCTTCTTGCCCGGTAAGCATATCTCCCAAATTATAAATGTCAGCGCGATTTGCCAGCATATCAGGAATTTTGAATAGCTCTCCTGATTCCGTGTAAGGATTTCCTGCCATTACTACACAAAATTTCTTGCCTCGCATATCATAAGTTTTTGACTGCCTTTTCCAGACGCCTTCAATACGACGAGTACCATCACATAAAGAAATAAATTTCTGTAAAAATTCAGGGCTTGTATGCTGAATATCATCCAAATACAGCATTACATTATTACCCATCTCCAAAGCCAAATTGAGTTTTTCCAACTCTTGTCGCGAAGCGCTATTTTTAGCTTGTGACGGATCGATCGACGTTATATCGTGTCCAATAGAAGGACAATTGATCTTCATGAATATTAAACCCAGTCTGTCAGCAACATATTCCATTAAAGTTGTCTTTCCGTATCCCGGAGGAGAAATCATTAATAGAAGTCCCATCAGGTCTGTTCGCTTATTGTCGCCAACTGTTCCCATTTGCTTTGCTAGGTTGTCGCCTATTACAGGCAAATAAACATTATTAATTAATTTATTTCTGACAAAAGATGTAAGCGGCCTGGCAACAAAATCCTTTATTCGAAGCTCATTTTTAAGTCTCTCAATTTCAAAATGGCGAACTTTATGGTAAGCATAATATTTGGGTTGGACTTCTTGATGGTGAAGAGCCATCTCTTCTAGAAATTGATCAAGCGTTATTTTCAGTTTTTGATTGTTGATTTTTTTATGTTGTCCAAGTAAGTTTTCGAAATTAAAGGCTAAATCGACTTGATGAACTTGCCTTTCGATTGATCGAGTCACTGTTAGAAGATTGGCAGCTTCAGGAATGTAAGTGTTAAGATTACTTCCTTTAAAATTCACGAAACCCGAAAGCCAGTGCAATGCTAAGTGCCATCGTTGTCCTACATTACCATCTAGTTCATTCAATGCAGTCTGAAAATCTTGCCAAGCACCCTCTGATTCTAAATATAACTGGAAATCTTTCTTGAGTTGATCTGCATATTTAGAAACTGAAAAGCTAACTTGATCTTGACCAAGTTCTTCTATTAGGTATTCTGCAGAACGAGAAATTATTATGTCTTCGATTTCTATTTGTTCTTTAATAAGAAACTCTTTTAAAAATAAAGAGATTTCTTTTGTTAACATATCGAATGCAGCTGTTTCAGAAAAAAGTTTTCGTATTCTTAAAGCATTTTGAGCTCTTTGGTGCCAGCTTTTAAATTCATCATTAAGTTGTACTTCAGACCAGTAAATAATGGCTAAAGAGCGCGGAAGAGGAGTGAACCTTAAGCTACCTGCCGCTTCATAATTTGGCACTATCCTTTTCAATATTTGCGCCGCATCGTGATCATGGATACCTTTCTCAAATCCCTCTTTGTATCTCGGAGCGATAAATGACTTAACTAACTCGTTTAAATCTCCTTCATTTGCGCAGGCTTTTTTTAAACTTTCCCAATTAAATCCATCTGAGTTATTGTTAGCCGATTCGATGATTATATAGGCTAAATATTCAGCTCGATAGACCAGATCTGATTCTGATGGCAGTGACATTAGCCAGTAACTTGAATACTCATTTAGAGGAGAGTCAGCGAGTTCTTCGTAATATTCTGTACCTGAAAGGTGAATGTATAGTTTATTTTGTCTTGGCAACAAAGTAAGGTCTAAACTTTGAGTATTAACACTAAATTTATGTTTTGGACCTAACTTTATTATTTTACCATCATCTTCGTAGATATCGCTTTTATCTCGAAGAGATCGGATTGCACTTTCCTTTGCAGATTTTAATTGAGCATTTAAATCATCTGCCTTAACACTATCACCAAGTTCGCTTAATTCTCCACTTAATTGTTGTACTTTCCTAATCAAACCATCAGAAGCGAAAAAGGTATTTAGCTCGTCTGCATCTGATATTCTTTGTGCCCGCTTCCTAATGCTTTGAATTATTCTTTGTGCTGCATCATAAAGTGTTTGCGCTTTACGCTGAAGAGTATTAATTAAATTTTGCTTATGAGACTCAAAAGTTTCAAAAATCTCTTCACGTTTGCTTAAAATATCCGCAAGAAAGTCATCATGTTCACTGAACTGACCTTCTAATTCTTCTAATTGAACTATCAAACGTGATAACTGCTCGTCACATTTATCTGGAGTTTTAGCTAGCCCTAGAGCGTTTTGTATACTTTGGGATAGTAATTTGAATTGAGCTGCAAACTGCGCTGTTACTTCTTCTGAGCCAAAACTTTGCTTTTGATGTTCTAGCTGAGCTTTTACCTGGTTGAGCTTTGAGTAAACACTGGAAACATCTTCGATTATTTTTGTTTGAACTGTGGCATCATCTACTTTTAATGTTGCCATTAATTCAGAAAGTAAATCTAACGAGCTTGCCATTTGTTCTAAATCATCAACTAGAGGCGCCAAATCTGCAGAGGTTTTACAATGCTCTCTATCATGCTGAAGTTGACGTATTTTATGGTGGTAGCTGTCGAGAGAGTTTGGATTCGCGAGAAAATCGACAGTTCGATGATTCAAACGTTCCTCATGCTCAATTATTTGCTGCTCAAGCTCATCAATCTTTTTGCGATTAATGTATCGCAAGTCACGAATTGTTAAAAGATGGCCTCGCTGCCGATTAAGCTTGTCGATTGCTTGAACAAAATTTTCGGTGTTCTGCCAGTTTTTTGCTTCAAGCTCACGAATTAATTCTTTTTGAGTTAACTCAGCATCAGTAAGAGCTTTTGTTGATTGTTTTTGAATACTTTTAACTTTTTCATATTCATCAATCACCAACTCAGAAGTTTTACTTATTTTCTTTAAGCAAGATTCAATCTCTCCGAGTTCGTGAGCTGAGAGCCAATGATAAGCATCAAATATTTTAAGCGACCGTTTTGCTAGGTCATTAAAATGCGCTGCGGAAGCATCGTTCGACTTAATTAACCTAGCTATCGAAAAAAGTTCCGAAATGCCTCTTACTAATTCGGCATTACCAATCTTGCCAAAAAAACTTGAGCTTTCTGGTTGCTTGCTTGCATACTCATCGGAATAAAAGGGTGTTTGCCAAACCTGCAGAGGGTGGATCCTAGTTGCTTCCTCTTGCGCATAAAAAATTAGCAAACGACCATCAGGATAGAATCCGTATCCGTGGCCAAACAACGGATTTTGTAATGATTTGCTAATTAAATTATATGCGTATAGACCAATAATATTCGAATCAGGTTGATAGAAGATGAACAACACGTCTTCGCCATTCGGCGACCGAACGGAACGTTTGAACTTTAAATTTTTGTAGCCGTGATCAAATGTTTTGTGCTCACCTGTTGTTAAATAATAACCACCTGGGAACATAAGACCATGATCTTCTGGTAACTGTACACAAGAGTCTCCTATTGCATCTATGCGGGTAACCTGTTCTGTATTTTTATTAAAGACCAGATACCGCCATTGTTTTTCTTGATAGGGTCTGATTTTTAATAAAATAAGCGAGCCCACAGAGCTATGGTAAAATTCAGCGTCATCCAATGATTGTGTGGTATCATCGACTGGTTCAGCATAAATACCTTTTCCAGTGTCTGTATTGTTTTCCAGTTTAATGGTTAGATTACTATCTAAGGTGTCAACAAATATCGTATCCAGTACATTAATGTGAGGATGCCGTCCATTTATAACATCCTCTCTTTGACATTCGCTCCATTCAAAGTCATGACTTGAAGGGAGTTCAATATCGCGTTCACCGCGATTATCAATATATTCTATCGTGGTTGTATCATCTGATATACGCCAACGGAAGACGCGAACATCTGTTATACGATCGCCAATTTGAAAAGAGGCAAGTAACTTTCCTTCTTTAACAACAAGTTGAGATAGAGCAGTGTCTTTGTAATAAGTGTAGAGCTCACGAAAATCGCCAACAAACTGTTGATCGGCAAGAAAAGTAGATTTAAGATTAATGGATTCTAGTTCATATGTATCATCTTTCTCGATGAGCTTATAAACTGAAAACACATCTTCGATCTGGGTTTCTTTTCTGAGACCCAGGAATACGTTGTATCCAAACAAAACTAAGTTGCCGACCAACACCAAGTCGCGTGCTTCACAATTATTATCGGTACGTAGCCTTAATCGACTAAGTACCTGCATTTCGGTGCTTCCAAATTCCTTCTGGCGCTGCGTATTTAAATCATCAGTTAATGCAGAAAGTGTTGTTCCTTGATCAATTAAGCGCTTATGTATGACTTCATAAGCGCCGCCTTCGGAAACAGCTTGCTCTATTTGGTTATCAACAAGTGACGATTTATTTTCGGCCACAGTTTATATCCTTTGGTTGATATACGATAAATAAGTAAATAGGACAGCGCTATGAAAGCGCCGTCAGGAGTACTTTAAATGTTATCATTCGGCTTAGAGTTGATATCTTTTGTGCTGTTACCCCCAAGAAACTTTTCTATCAGAGAAGTGACTACTGGAGATTGATCGAGAAAACCATCGAGTGCTTTTCCCATGCCCATTCCTTTCGCCATTTTCTCAAAGTAGTCATTACTTCCTCCAACAATGTCGATATTTGCATGCTCAAGTGCTTTCGCGATTACTGCAGCTTGATCAGCAGCGACATCTTTACTAGCTTCAACTTTTGCAAGTTCCTCTTTAAGATGTGCTTCTAGTTTCATCTTGAATTCTTCAAAGTCTCTAGCTTCTGGAGTCATACCACTCATTGCATTGAACTTCTCAATCAAGCCTTGAGCTTCAGCTTTTGCTTGCTCAAGAGTAATAGAAGCTGCGGCCAAACCTTTTTCTTTATTAGCGTGAGCTTCTGCCAGCCCTAGTTCTTCGACACCTTTGGCTTCTGCAGAGTATTTCTCTTCCATTACTTTTGCTTCAGCTAAACCTTCTTTCTCGAGCGCAACTGCATTTGCTTCTTTTACCCTTACCTCTGCAAGACCTTGTTTTTCAGTAGCATCTGCTTTTGCATGGGTGACTTGCGCCTCAGCCAAACCTGAAGCTGCAAGTTGTGCCTGCTTGCCCTCAGCTTCTTTCTTTTGAGCTTCAGCCTTTTTCGAAGCAGCTTCGAGATCAGCTTGGGCGATCATATTAATTTCTTTAGCTTTATGCTCTGCAGATCGCTCATCTGCTTCGGCTTGCTTAACCGCTTTTATCATTGCCTCTTCTGCTTCTGCTTGCGCTTCAAGTACTTTTACTTGTTTTAAACGATCAGCCTCAGAGACTACTTGTACTTCTTTGATTCTTTCTTCTTCTTCGGCAACTTTCTTTTCGACAGCGATTCGTTCACTAATTGTTTGAGCGATTATTTTTCTTTCTACTTCCAGAGCTTTTTCTTTGTTGATCGTTTCTAGCTCAACTTCACGTTGTCGATTTACTTCTTCTAACTCTTTTGCCTTTATTACTTTTTCTTGTTCAATAACAACTGCACGTAACCTATTTTGTTCAGCAACTTCTATCTGACGTTTTTTATTTTCTTCACGAATCGCGACTTGTTCTTCGGTTGCCAGACGAGCTTCTTCGGACTTCAGCTGTTCTTCAAAGCGTACTTTCTCTGTTTCTGCACTTTCTCGAGCTTGAATCGTTTCAATTTCTCTCCTTTGTTTTGCGGTTGCGTCTGCTTCTTGTCTTTCAAGTGCTAAAAGAGCTTCTTTGGTTTCAACATTCTTTTTAGTAATCGCTAGTTCTTCATCACGTTCTAAACGATTGGTTTCTATATTTCTGGTTGCAGTAATTTCTGTTATTCGGCGAATACCTTCTGAGTCTAAGATATTTGAGCGATCCAAATGAGATTTAGGAGTTTGCTCTAAATAGTCAATTGCGACATCTTCAAGAACATAACCGTTCATATCTTCGCCAATAACTTCGACTATTTTTTCTCGGAAGGAAATTCGGTTTTCAAATAGGTCAAGGAAATCCATTTGCTTTCCGACAGTTTTTAGAGCTTCAGAAAATTTTGCATTAAACAACAGGTTTACGGCATCTTTGTCGGAGGCTCTGTCAACGCCGATAGATTTCGCGACTTTTAATACGTCATCCGCCGTTTCGTTAACGCGTAAATAAAATGCAACCGTTATATCAGCTCTTAAGTTATCTTTACAAATAAGCCCTTCCTTACCACGTCGATCAATCTCCAAAGTGATTAAGGAAATTTTCATGACTTCCATTTTATTAATGACCGGTATTACCATAGAACCGGTAAAGCTAACTTTTGGTTTAGCTGACATATTGTTTACAATTAAGGCGTATCCTTGCGGAACCTTTTTATAGACCGACGATATGAAAATACCGAGTACTACTATGACTCCCAGTACTATTCCGGCAATAGGCAAAATATATTCGCTCATAACTTTTCCTTAAAATGTGAGATATTAATTTGTTTCAAATTCTTTTTGATCGACTATGTAATAGATATGCTTGTCTGAGTTGTACTCTACCAATACTGCTACATCACCTCGGGTAAAGATTTTTTCAGGCGTTGCTGTTCGAACTTTTAGTAATAAGCTGGCTCCTTTGTGAGCACATACAGCTTCTCCAAATGTAGCGTCTACTCTGCTACTTCTTACTTTGACTGGTCGGCCAACTAGATCTTGGTTGTTACTCTCGGCATACAATTTCCTAAAGAGCTTCCTTAACGGCCTAACGATCATATTGGTTACTGGAATTGCAACAATGAAGCTAGCAATTAAAATCACCGTACCCAGTAACACACTAATCATGCTGATATCTAGCCATGATAAAAGAAGCTTAGCGCCGATGTAGCAAATGCCCCATGCGCAAAAAAATAAAATGGTTAACACTATGGTTACGGGAACCCCTGTAAATCCAAGAGTGGCAAGAAAGGTTGCAAAGCCACCAATATCATCAACACTGGTGTCTGTATCGACGTCCAGGTCAAAAAAGTCAAAATCCATAAGGCCTATGGCAACTAACAACCAGTAGCCAATAAGCACCAGGTTGATAATGGTGAAAATTCCAGTGGGATACTCACTGGCGATTGCCCAAATATCGTTCATTTAATATCACCCAAATTTTAAAGCGTTGATATTCCTTAAAGCATCAAACTACCGTTTTACTATCTTTCAAGCCAAAAGCCTGACTTGAATGTCTTCCTTAACCGAGATAACTTTCGTGAAGTGTTTGGTGATATAGTCTTTGAGATCGCGAGGATATTACAATTTTTTACGACTCAGGAACAATAACGGCCGTTCGATCGAGGTTAACTTGGCTTTTGTCGACAAAACGGAATTTATTGTAGCCAATTTGAATCAAATCGCCATTAATAAGTTTATGGTGATTGATTTTTAGACCATTCACTTTAGTAGCGTTAGTGCTATCGAGATCTTCTAAGATATATTGAGTTTGGCCCTCAAGATAAGGGTCGTCTTCTTTGAGTACTTGCGCGTGAAAACTTGAGACCGAATTATCTTCAATAGGGACATCATTTTCTGGCGAACGCCCGATGGTAAGGACATTATTATTAAGTTCGAACTTATTGACCACAACATCATCGACGATTAAACCGATATAAGCCATATTTGCTCCGTTTATTCTTTTGCAACAACTATCAAAGATACATTATCTGGCGCACCAACGCTGAGAGCTTCGTCAAGTAATTGCTGTGTCGCGTTATCAATCGGATTGCGAGCCAGAACATCGCTCATAAAAGCATCTGACATGCAGTTACTTAGTCCATCGCTGCATAAAATAAATTTATCTTGAGAGTTAACATCAATGGATAAAATTTGAGGGCTGAGAGACTCTTTTGCGCCAAGCGCCTGGGTTAAGACATTTCGATAAGGAGATTGCTCTGCTTTTTCATAAGTAATTTGGCCGTTATCTATCCAGCTCTGAACTAATGTGTCGTCGCGAGTAAGCTGTTTGAAGTTATCACCTCTCAAACGATAGCACCGAGAGTCCCCTATATTCACGAGCCAGCATTGACTATCAAATAAAACGATGGCAACTAAGGTCGTTCCTAATCCTTCGTCTTCAGGATGAGATTTAGCGTGTGCTTTGATTTGTTGATCAACATGCAAAACATATTCGCTAAGTGCTTTACGCATCGTGATTTCACTCGGGTAAGAACTGGCCGGAGAAGTAAACAGCTCTTCAACTAAGTCCAAGAATTGAGTACGCGCCATATCGCTAGCGACTTCACCTGCAGCATGCCCACCCATGCCATCGGCAATAACAGCACACAACCAGCCGCGCTTGCGGTCGGTTTGCCAACCGATAGCATCTTCATTACTTTGGCGCTTTTTGCCTTGATCTGACACGCCGCTGATTTTCCAGTCAAAAGATGGCATAGGGTTTATATTAGTCTCATTGAAACGGCTCGGTATTAAAATCACGTTTTAGGGCAGTAATCAGGGCTTCTCTCATCTCTGCAACATTTTGATAGCGTCTGTCTTTCTCTTTGTTTAGTGCCTTATTAACAATTCGGCTAGCGCTTTGCGGTAAATCAGTTCTCAATTTGCGAATTGGTTCGTGTTTTTGAGTGGTTATGTTGAGTGCGACTGCAGCAAGCGAGTCGCCTTTAAACGGGAGCTTGCCGGTTAATAATTGATAAAAGGTTACCCCTAAACTAAAAATGTCAGAGCGCCCGTCTACTTTTTGCCCTTGCACTTGTTCTGGTGACATATAAAACGGGCTTCCCAGAATTGCACCAGTTCGCGTTTTACTTTGATCGGTTAAATGTGCGATACCAAAATCAGTAATGATAACTTTATGCTTTTCGTTGTCATAAATTAAATTGCCCGGCTTTATATCGCGATGAACAACACCTTTATCATGAGCATACGCGAGTGCTGATGCAATTTGAATCATTAGCTGGTAAACCATAACAGGCTTAACTAAATCAGGCTTTTTGGCATGTCTGTCGAGCGCTACGCCGGGTAGTAGATCCATCGCAATAAATGCCAGGTCATGTTCTTCACCAACATCGTAAATAGTGACAATGTTTGGGTGATTTAGTTTTCCTGCTGTTTCTGCTTCACGGAAAAAACGTGAGCGGGCGACTTGCTGTTCTGCGCCTTCGAACTCCTGTCCAAGAGCCAGTGTCTTTATCGCAACCTCGCGATTAATGGCTGGGTCAACTCCTCGGTAAACAACTCCCATGGCTCCCTTGCCCAAAACACTTTCGATTCGATATCGACCAAGTGTAGGTGGTTGGAGTCCTTCGGTTGGTAACAGCAATGTTCCATCGATAGCAATTGTTTGACTCATGCCTTGCGAGGGTTTGGTTATTTTACCCAAATGCTGCAATCGTTCTGCACAGTCTCGGTAACCCTTTTTGTGTTGCAACAACCACTGGTAAGTTCGTGTTGCTGTAGAGTAATCCCGTTTTCGCTCTGCTTGCTGCCCAATGCGATAACCAAGCTCTAATGAGTTATCGCTTACTTTCAGCTCACCTAAAGTTGAAAGTGCAGCACTCAGTAATTGTTGCTGCAGTTGATGTTCTGCTGCAAGTAATCCGAGACGTTGTTGTTGCAGTTGTAATTTTTGAAGAGGTCTTTGATGGAGCTTTTCAAAACAACTGAGTAAACCGCTAAGGCACACTAATGATGCCCATTCGATGGCTGGCAATTGAAAATCATATTCCTGAAGTCCAGCAACAAAGCTTGCAGCAATAGCAGCAACAATTCCCATAAAAACCAAAACATGGACTCGCCAGGATAGAGTTGTGAAATACCAGAACAGAGGTATTGCCAGTCCAGCTCCTCCTAATATCAGCAACTCATAGAGTGGATGGTGTTGCGGTAAAGTTGTGGCCTGTGGCGCAATTCGTGTGAATACTAAATGATAGGCTTCGTTGAAGTAAGGCGAGTTCCACGCAGTAAAAACCAGTACCGAACACGAGGCGAGCAACAGCATAAGCCATCCACTGGATAGCCAGGAGTAATGAGTGTAAGGCGACTGAGCACTCATATTAAGGAATTTTAATCATCCATTTGTTGGGAATAAGCCCGCAGAATACCGCAATCAAACTGATTGCTCAAAGTAAACCATTGAAATCGAAAATAATTGTGAAGATTTTGGCGAAATGCATAAATTTCATCCAGAGAATGAAGATCGTAAGAGTTGATGTATAATCGCGACAAACAATTTTTAGGCAACAAATAAGCAAGGCAAATTGATGACCCAATTACCCAAAACCATGGTGCTGTTAATTCTTGATGGTTGGGGCTATAGCGAAGATCCAGAAAACAATGCGATTTTAGCGGCCAAGACCCCAAATTTTGATCAACTATGGCAGAACTATCCTCATACATTGATCAGCGGCTCAGGTTTAGATGTGGGTTTGCCATCCGGTCAAATGGGTAACTCCGAGGTTGGGCACTTAAATTTGGGTGCTGGTCGAGTGGTTTACCAGGATTACACTCGCATCACCCAAGCAATCGATGATGGTGAGTTTTTCAATAATCCGGCGCTAACAAATGCCATTGAACAAGCCGTCCGCCATGGCGGTGCAGTGCACCTGATGGGTTTGCTGTCTCCGGGTGGTGTTCATAGTCATCAAGATCATTTATTCGCGCTTCTGCAGCTAGCAAAAGATAAAGGTGCGAAAGAAGTTTTGGTTCATGGCTTCCTCGATGGTCGAGATATGCCACCAAGAAGTGCCGCAGATTCAATTAATGCTCTTGAAGACAAATTTAAAGAGATAGGCGTCGGACGTCTTGCAACAATTTCTGGTCGTTACTTTGCAATGGATCGTGATCAGCGATGGGATCGAGTTCAGCTCGCTTATGATCTGATTACTTTGGGCAAAGCCGATTATCAATTCAGTGATGCATCGACAGCATTAAAGGCAGCCTATGATAGAGAAGAAAATGATGAATTTGTGAAACCATCAGTCATTGGTGATGTGACGAAAATCAATAACAATGATGCGGTTATTTTCTTCAACTACCGAGCCGATAGAGCTCGACAATTAACACGGGCATTTGTTGAAAAAGACTTTTCTGGGTTTGAACGAGACTATCATCCAGATTTATCTGCATTTGTGTCTTTGACCCAGTACGCAGCGAACATTAATGTGCCCGCAGCTTTCCCTCCTCTGAAGCACGAGAATGTCCTTGGAGAGTATTTGGAATCGAAAGCATTGACTCAACTTCGTATTGCCGAAACAGAAAAATACGCACATGTGACCTTCTTTTTTAACGGTGGCGTTGAACAGCCATTCAACGGTGAAGAGCGAAAATTAATTCCTTCTCCAAAAGTTGCTACTTATGATCTTCAACCAGAAATGAATGCTCCTTTAATGACTGATGAGCTAGTGCAAGCTATTCAAGAAAGTAAGTTTAATGTCATTATTGGTAACTTCGCCAATCCTGATATGGTTGGTCATACTGGTAACTTTGACGCAACAGTTAAAGCCATTGAAGCCATCGATACCTGCCTTGGGCGAGTGATTGAGGCACTAAAATTAGTTGGTGGTGAACTTCTCGTTACTGCTGATCACGGGAATGCGGAAAAAATGGCTGATGACACAACCGGACAAGCTCACACTGCACATACGAGTGGACCCGTTCCATTTGTTTACTTTGGCCGTCCTGCAAAAGTTGTGGTTGACGATGGTGTCTTGGCTGATGTTGCACCAACAATGCTGAGCTTGATGGGGTTAGATATTCCCAAAGAAATGACCGGTCGGCCGATAATGCAGATTGCTGACTAGGTGATATAGTTAAGTGTTTGGTTCTATATTCATTAAAAAATTCTGTTTTGCCATCGGCGCAATGCTGGTGGCATTTTCAGTGTTTAGTGCAAGTAATAAAAGCCAAGAAACTAAACAGCAACTTGAACAAATTAAAGGGCAAATTAAAACTGTCCAGGACCGTCTTTCTGGACAGCGGAAAGAGTATGGAAGTGCGACACGTCAATTAAAAAACACAGAACAAAAAATTAACTCCGCAGCAAAAATATTACGTGCAACCCAAAGACAAATTAGTGAACAAACTCGTTCATTAATGACTAATCAAACCAAGCAAAAACAATTACAAAAAGATTTGAAGCAACACAAACAATTGCTTGCTCAGCAAATGCAAAGTGCTTACAGCAGTGGTAGACAGCAATATTTAAAACTTTTGTTAAACCAGGAAGATCCAGAAAAACTCGGTCGAATGTTAGCGTATTACGATTATTTGAATCGTGCACGAACAAATAGCATGCGGCAGCTTGGTGATACTTTGGTGCAATTGGCAGAGGTTAAGCAATCAATTGAAGACAGTATTAAAAAATTATCTGTCTTAGAAAAATCACAACTGCAAGAGCAAAAGCGACTGTTAAGTTTAAAAGAGCAGCGGGAAAGAGAAGTTAAAAATCTTGCACGGAACATAGCATCAAATGATAAAAAGCTGTCAAATTTGCGAGAGAACGAAGAAGAGCTAGAGTCGTTATTACGACAGATGCAAAAGGCCCTACGAGAAATTATCAAAGAGCAAAATCTTGAAGGCCTTAAAAAAGTTAAAGGTAAATTAACCTGGCCAATCAAAGGCCGAGTATCTTTAAATTATGGAGAAAGGATCAATCGCGATATCCGAAGTAATGGCATTCGAATATCCGCTCCCGAGGGTAAAGAAGTTGCTGCAGTGTTCCATGGTCGAGTTGTTTTTAGTGACTGGTTGAGAGGGTTTGGATTATTAGTCATTATCGATCATGGTGATGGTTACATGTCTCTTTATGGTAACAACCAGTCACTGTTCAAAGATGTTGGTGATTGGGTCGAAGCAGGAGAAATGATTTCGACAGTCGGGCAGAGTGGCGGCCAGGCGTCGCCAGGGCTCTATTTCGAAATACGCCATCAAGGTAAAGCTAGAAATCCCAAGCAGTGGATTCGCAGTTAGTTAATACGCGCCACTTACCTTATTCTAATGCCTAAACGTTTGTTGTTTGTATAAACGTTATTAAGCACTTATCCATCAGATACTCTATAGTTAATGGTAAAGGTGTCATAGGATTGTCAATTATGAATCGAATTTCTGTCATATTGTTATGCTCCGCATTATCTTTCTCTGTTACTGCGCTGGCAGGTAAAAGCTCATCGAAAGTGCCAATGGACCAGTTGAAGGCGTTTGCAGAAACTTATTGGCAGATCAAAAACAGCTATGTCGATGAAGTCGATGACAAAAAGCTTTTGGAAGGTGCCATTAATGGAATGTTGCGATCGCTGGATCCTTACTCCGGCTTTTTAGGTGAAGATGATTTAAAAGACCTGAGCGCTACATCGGACGGTATTTATGATGGGCTGGGAGTGGAAGTCAGCAACCAGGAAGAGACCGTCAAAATCGTCGGTGTGGTTGATGATTCGCCGGCCGAGCGAGCTGGCTTGAAAGCTGACGATATCATCGTGTCCGTTGACACCTACGAAGTAGCAGTTCAAGGCGCAGAAGCGGTAATTGATGCAATGAGAGGGTCTGCAGGACAAGCTGTTGAGCTAGGAGTCGTAAAACAAGGCCAAGAAGAGATTACAAAACTGACACTTGTTCGTGAAACCATTGAACTGGCAAGTGTGCTAGTCGATGAGCTCGACGACGGAATGTGGCATGTAAAGCTTAGAGTATTTCAGCGAGACTCCGGTTACGAACTTGAGAGAGTGCTTTTAAGAGCAGCGCGAGGAAAGCAAATCAATGGATTAATTCTTGATATGAGAGACAATCCTGGTGGCGTTTTGCGCGCCGCAGTCGATGTCTCTGATTTGTTACTTTCTTCCGGCACGATTGTTTCAACCGATGGCCGCACGGAAGACTCAAAACAGCGTTACTATGCAAATCCCGGTGATCCACTCGAAACAGTTCCTCTGGTGGTATTAATTAATGAACGAAGTGCTTCAGCTTCAGAAATCGTCGCCGGAGCTTTACAGGATCATGGCCGAGGTAAAATAATTGGCCAAAAATCTTTCGGTAAAGGCGTCGTGCAGTCGATCGTTCCGATTCGACAAAATGCAGCTATCAAGTTAACAACTTCGCGTTATTACACACCGAAAGGACGTTCAATTAACGGAACGGGTATCGCTCCTGATGTCGAGGTTGAAACCGAACAATTAGCAGCGGGCGTCGAACATGTTGACCGAGTGGTACAAGAAGCGAAAAGACAGCTATTGGCTATTGCGAAGGTTGATTAAGTATTGATTCATTAAGGAAATTCAAGTTTTAAACTGAGTATCGGTTCTAAGTTGTAATAATCTACGGTGTTAGTGTATTGCAACCTGGAGTTTATCCCGCTAGTCTATTTTAACATGTTTGAAAATAGTTGTTTCATTTCGAATGGTCAGAGCTTTACTTCTCATTATCCTTTGTGTATTTCACTGCAACTCCTTGATTGCGTATCAATCTGCGAAATCGCATTTTAATTTACCTGACTACATTCTTTTATTTGAAGAGAACCGTACTTCGCCGGTTATCAATCAGCAGCATCAAGAGGAAGATAAGCTTTGGCTGTCTCGATTACTGAAGCGCCCCAGCGTTGTTTTGATTATTGATGACATTGGCGATAACTATCACCGCGGTAAACGCGTGGTTGAGTTGCCTGTTTCTTTGAATCTTGCAATGCTTCCCAATACTCCTTTTGCGAAAAAGCTGGCTGATGAAGGTTTTAATAAAGGTCACGATATAATGTTGCACTTACCCATGGAAGCAACAACTCGTCCTGACTTACTGGGTAAAGGTGCATTGCTCGACCAGCACTCAAAAGAGCAGCTCACGACAGTCTTTTCAGAAAACCTTGCTCAAATTCCCCATGTCACTGGATTCAACAATCATATGGGCAGTCGACTAACAGCCTCTCAGCAACATATGACTTGGGTAATGGAGTACGCGGCTGAGCGCGGACTCTACTTTGTCGACAGTCGAACAACTTCGAGTTCTGTAGCATTTGAGACTGCGCAACATTGGGCTATCCCCTCTCTTGGGCGAGATGTATTTCTGGACCCAACCAAAGATGAAAAGGTTATCAAACAGCAGTTTCAAAAGGCGTTGAAAGTCGCGCGCAAGAGAGGTTCGGTAGTTTTGATTGGCCATCCTTATGCGAAGTCTTTGAAAGTACTTGAGGAAGAAATACCTAAAATTGCAACAGACTACAATTGGCTCACCACAACGGAATTTTTGCGTTTTCAACAGTTGGCTACGCTCTATGGTCGTTCGTTAGCGCCTGATGTTGCGGAGCAAAAGCCGCCAAGGTTATCTGCGAAATAAGGAACTATTTCAGAGGTGTTTTTCGACATTTCGTGAATATTGCGCAAATTGAGCATCTACTTTTGATTTCCCATACAATAGCTGTTAAAGATGAGAAGTTATTGTAAAACCAATTATTCGGCGAATTATGAAATTAAAAAAACTACAGACCGCCCTTAGTGTGGCGACTTTGTCAGCACTTTCTATTGGAACTGTGCAGGCAAAATTAGTAGAAAATAACGCTAAGTTAAACTTTGAGATTGAGCAGTTTGAGTATCGCATTGACTTGAGCAAGTCAGCTGAATACACAGCGGAACAATTGAAAAAAGTTTTAACAAAGCTTCCTAAAGAGCAACGTCCTGAAGAATTAGCCTCACTTACCTTTCGAAAAAAGAAAAGCAGCTTATTAGCCGATCACTATCATTTCCATCAAACTGTTGAAGGTATTCCAGTATGGGGCAGTGGCTTTGTTATTTCTGTTGATCGAACAACCGGAAAAATAAAAAGAACCTACGACAGTTTGGTTCCTGTCTCTAAGTTGACTATCAATAAAAATTTAACCAATAGAATTAACAATAAAGACTCTGCCCTTAATGTCGCATGGGACTTTTTACAACCATCAGGCGATTTACTTGCCAAGCCGAAAATCAATTTGGTTTATGTGCCTCGTGGCAAAGAACTTGTGCTGGCTTATAAAACAGAGCTTAGCCTATCGGAACCGCGCGGAAGCTGGCGTCACTTGATCTCCGTAGAAACGGGTGAGGTCCTAAAAGCCTCACGAGTGGATTCTCCCAGAAAAAGCTCGAATGACGATGTTCAAGTTACCGGAAAAATTAAAGCATTTAAGCAAAATCCTAATAAGGTTGCTTTAACGACGGCGTTAGAATTATTGGCACAAAAAGAACAGCAAAGGGTTCAGCTTAACGACCGCTCGACGTCAATGATCGATGCTACTGGATTTGTCTTCGATCCCGATCCAAAGACCACTTTAAACGATGACACTATCGATGATAGAAGTTTACCCGAAGTGTTTGATCCCGCTTACTTCACTGAGACACTACGAGACGTAACCTTTGATGATGCCACCGGATTATATTCGTTAGTGGGTCCTTATGTACAAGTAGTTGACTTTGATCTCCCCAGTACGCGACCTACCACAACAAATGATGGAGTGTGGACTGGCAAAAGAGGTGAGCCCCAATTTTATGACTCAATGGTTTATTTTCACCTCGATAGTTATCAGCGTTATTTGCAGTCGTTGGGTTTTACTGGTGAAACAGGGATTTTTGAAGAGTCAATTGTGGTTGATTCCGATGCTTCGAATGATGCTGACAACTCGTACTTCGATCCGATAAATCGTCGACTTGGTTTTGGTCATGGAGGCATTCCGGATCCGGAAGATGCAGACGTCATTATTCATGAATACGGTCATGCCATTCACAGTGACATTAACGATCAGTGGACTGCTGATGCGGCTGATAACGGCGCTATGGGAGAAGGTTTTGGGGATTACCTTGCAGGGTCATACAGTTACAGTACTGCAAATGGACAGACCTTTTTCCCTAATCGAGTTTTTCAATGGGATGGCCATAACGAGTTCTATCCAGGTCGAACATTAGACCAGGTTCAACTTCGCTATGATTCCGCTCAATTTTATGGTGATCATGAAATTGTTGATGGTGTTATTGACGGTTCAGATATGCTTTGGTCAACTCCGTTGTTTCAATCATTCATTGAATTAACTGATGCTGGGTATTCAAGAGAAAGTGTTGATCAATTAGTTATTGAGTCACAGTTTGGGCTTGATTACGGGCTCACCATGCCTGAAATGGCAACGTCAATTGTTTCTACTGCGGTCGATTTATTTCCCGGTGATGACCACGCTGCCGTGTTTTTTAAATGGTTTAAAGAAGTTAATATTCTCGACGATCAACCGCTAAAAACTATGCCGGTAGTAGTTGAAGGCGGAGTGGGTTCCAATGGAGCGCCAGACCCAGGTGAATTGGTTACCTTTAAGGTGCCTTTGAGTAGCGATAATCCAGTAACGATTACTGGACTGAACGCTGACTTAAGCTCAACTTCTACTGACATTACGATCACTGCTAACAGTAGCGAATATGCAGAAGTTCCTGCTTATTCGACCCGGTCGAATACAGTTGATTTTGAAATGCGTTTATCGGACGAAATGGCTTGTGGTAATAGAGTATCTATGTCACTTGATACTGCTTACACAGTGCAAGGAAATGACACGCCAACAGAGCAAACTTTGCTGTTTAACTTTTATACTGGTGCACGTGAAGTCATTACCCAAAGTAATCAGCTTGAAGCGGTGATTCCCGACAATGATCCCGAAGGCTTTTCTTCAACAGTAACCATGGAAAATTTAGGTTTACAAGTTGATGATAACTTTTCTCTTTATCTGGATTTGGCGCATACCTTTAGAGGCGATTTATTAATTACTCTAACTTCTCCCACGGGCACCAGGATAACTGTGAAAAGTCCTGATGAAAATGAAGGTGAAAACAATATTACTGGCCGTTTTCCTCAAGATTTTATCCCACAAGAGTCATTCGATGCTTTTAATGGTGAAAACTTAAATGGAGACTGGACACTGTTTATTAGTGACAATGCTGGAGAAGACATTGGTCAATTAATCTCTTGGTCATTAAGTGCTTCTGGAGTGCCGAACTGCGACGAAATTCCAGCCGACGACACCGCGCAAAATATTATTTTTGGATTGGCAGCAGTGGTGATCATTGGCGTTAATGCTGGCAGCGTGAACTGGATGTTCTGCTTGCTCGTATGCATGGCTTGGTTAAGACGCCGTAATTATCGACGATAGAAACAGATGACTGGCACTTAATTTAATCATAAGTGCCAGTTCATTATTTGATTGAGCACAAATCGTATGGAACTCGGTCAATCGGATAAAAATAAATCCTTGTAAACCAACGCCTTGTAAAGTGTTTTGCAAGGCGTAGTCTTTTTTACGATAATGCCCCTCCTCCAGCACATTATGCAATCATTTAGCTAAAGGCACAGCATGGAACAGTTCGTTGAATTTTTAACCAATCACATAGTACTCAGCGGCGCTTGGGTCGTCGTTGCAATTGTTTTAACTATTGCGCAAATTAAGCATTTAAAGGTTGGTGTGAAATCTATAGTTTCACAACAAGTGACTCACCTCATCAATAAAGAAGATGCTTTGGTTGTCGACATGCGAGCGATTGCCGATTTTAATAAAGGTCACATTGCTGGAAGTACTAATATTCCTCAATCCAAACTCGAAGGCAGCCATAAAATGCTTGAAAAACACAAGACCAAACCCATTATTGTGGTTTGCGCGAATGGTATCCAGGCAGGACCTGCAGCAAGCAAGTTGAAAAAAGCTGGCTTTGAGCAGGTTTATAAACTGGCCGGCGGATATCAATCGTGGATAGGGGACAATTTACCAGTAGTGCGTGGCTAGCAGTTAATTCTAAACCTGGCCGAGCACCCTACTAGATTAATTTTTGACATATTATTTTAAGAGAGAATAACAATGACGGATCAAGCGAATACAAACCCAGAAGGCGCTCAGGCAAATGCACAAACACCTGAAGGCATTCAAATAGGCGTGCAAAAAGTTTATACCAAGGATATTTCTTACGAAGCGCCAAACGTACCTGATATTTTCCAAGACGCTGAATTCAAGCCAGAAATTAAAATGGAAATGAACAGTAAATCTCGTAAACTGTCTGATGAAGTTTTCGAGGTAGTGCTAAGTATGACAGTCACTGCATCGCAGGGTGATAAAACTGGATTTTTAGTTGAAGTTCAGCAGGCGGGAATATTTGGCGTTAAAGGTGTTAATGATGAACAGCTTCGTCATTTGCTAAGTACTTTCTGCCCAGAAACCTTGTACCCATATGCTCGAGAAGTTATTTCAAGCTTGACCAATAAAGGTGGCTTTCCACCGGTATACCTTGCTCCAGTAAACTTTGACGCTTTGTATCGAGCACAACTTGCTCAACAAGCAGACCAAGCAAGCACCGAAGGCGCACCTAACTAGTCGTAATCAAAACTGAGGACGCTTTGTGTCGGATTCGCCAAACCAGCTCTCTCCCATTGCCGTTTTAGGTGCAGGTTCATTTGGAACGGCTCTTGCCATATTGCTGGCTGGTAACGGTAATCCGACTCGGCTTTGGTGTCGAGACCCGGAGCAAACTAAACTGCTCCATGCAGACCGCGAGAATAAAAAGTATCTTCCCGGAGCGTCCTTCCCTTCGACATTAGTGGTTACTAATGATTTAACAGAAGCTTTGGCTGATGTTCGCGACGTTTTGATCGCAACACCCAGTGGCGCATTCTCTGAAACACTTCGTTCGATTAAACATCTTCTGGCGGAGGATGCTCGTATTGTTTGGGCATGTAAAGGATTAGAGCCGGGATCCGGTCGGTTTTTGCACGAGTTGGCACAAGATATATTAGGTGATGACACACCTCTCGCTGCTCTATCTGGCCCTACTTTTGCCAAAGAGCTAGCGACAGCTATGCCCACCGCAATTACTCTGGCGTCTAATAATGAAGACTTCGCTACTGATTTGGCCGAGCGATTAGTTAATGGAGCATTTAGAGTTTATACCAGTTCCGATCTGATCGGTGTACAACTCGGTGGAGCGCTGAAGAATGTTATTGCGGTCGGAGCTGGAATTGCCGATGGTATGGGGTTCGGCGCTAACGCACGAACAGCGTTAATCACTCGCGGTTTAGCTGAAATACAGCGGCTTGGATTAAAGCTGGGAGGCAAAACCGAAACTTTTCAAGGACTCGCTGGTTTGGGCGATCTAATTCTAACTTGCACTGATAACCAGTCTCGTAATCGTCGTTTTGGCTTGGCGATTGGTAAAGGCACCGCGGTTGAAGAGGCGATTAGAGGAATTGGTCAAGTTGTCGAAGGGGCTAAAAATGCTCATCAGGCGACTTTATTGTCCACCAAGCACCAAGTTGATATGCCGATTTCCTGGGCAATTTATCGTATTGTTCATGAAGGTGCGGATCCTGAACAGCAAGCATATGAATTACTGGGTCGTGAATTAAAACAAGAGGGGGAATAGGGAAAATGGATAAAATTGTATACGTGATCTTTGCGTTAGCGGTTGCAGTATCGTGTTATTTTTGGGGTGTTCAGTCTGGGCAGGCAAAAGCACAACAAGCAGAAGTTCAGCAGCAAGCAATCCAGCGAGCACAGTCGTTATCCGAACAATTACAATACGTAACTTTGCTCAACCTGGAAAAAACAGACGAGTTAAATGTGTTAATTCGCAGTCGAATCCTTTCAGAAAAAACGCGCCTGGAAATGGATTTAGCCCGTCCGGAACTTGCCGAAAATAAAATTCTCAAAGATGCCGTCAACATGGCGCAACAGGTTCTGATCAAAGAACAATAAAATCTTAGATTTAACTCTGCCAACTAATTATTTCTTTGCAACAATTAGTTGGTTGGTGTCACGCGAGTTATAAAACCTTTAATGTATTCCGTTTCACTTATCGCAGGATGAATAGGGTGATCGGGTCCTTGATGGCATTGCTCGAGAACTTGGGCATTACGATCGATATGACGAGCAGCACTTCGAATGCAATCCAGTAAGTCTTTGGCTTGTAAGTGCATCGAGCAAGATGCTGATAATAAAATAGAGTCTTTATTTAAAAGTCTCATCGCAGCTTCATTGATTTTGCGGTAAGCATTGAGTCCTGGTTTATAGTCTTTCTTGCGTTTAATAAATGCAGGCGGATCGACAATCACGACATCAAATTTTTCACCTTGTTGAGCTAGCTCTTGTAATGCGTTCAATGCATCGCCTTCAATACACGTTAACTTTTCGGCACATTGATTCAATTCTGCGTTAGCTTCAAGTTCATCTAGTGCTTTAGCAGAAATATCGACTGACCAACACTCTTTAGCTCCGGCTTTTAAGGTTTGAATTCCAAAAGCACCAATGTAGCTGAAAACGTCCAGTACTCTTTGCCCCTGAACATAATTTGAAATTTGTTTTCGAGTTTGGCGGTGATCATAAAACCAACCCGTTTTTTGTCCGGTGTGAGGATGAATAATAAAGCGAGTGTCATTCTCCACTATTTCGACTTGCTCTGGAGTTGTTCCATGAGCTTGGACAACGATAGAGGGCAGTCCCTCAATTTTGCGCGCCCCGGAATCGTTTCTTAATAAAATAGAATGTGCTTTTGTCACTTTTTGAAGAGCTTGAACGATATCATCGGTTAACGCTTCCATCCCGGCGGTTGTTATTTGAATCACAAAGTGATCGCCGAATCGATCTATAATAAGACCGGGTAAACCATCGCTTTCGCCATAAACCAACCGATAAAATGGCTGTTGAAAAATTCTTTCTCTTAAAGCTAATGCGATATTAAAACGATGCACGAAAAAAGATTTATCGATTGAGTGTTTGGTACTGCGATTTATCAGCCGCGCGCACAGTAGATTGTTTGGATTGAGGTATCCAATTCCTAAGGGTTTTTGTTGTGCAGACTCTATGATGACCTGATCGCCTGGTGCGAAATCAGTTAAAGGTGTAACCTGAGTATCTATTTCGTTGCTGAACACCCAAAGATGCCCGCCTTTAAGGCGTTTATCTTCATTCTTTTTCAGTCGCAGTTTCGGTAAGTTCATAGGTGTCTCGAACAAAAAAATTGGTTAGTATCGAGTTATTGTACCAAGGTGATAGTGGAAAAGACTATGGCGGTGACTATTTTAATCTCGGTCTATGGCGATGACCGACCAGGAATTGTAAAAAGTTTAGCGGAAGTTATTCGACAGCAGCAAGGTAACTGGCTAGAAAGTCGTTTATCCCATTTGGGGGGAAAGTTTGCTGGCTTGATATTAGTGTCGGTTGATGATGTTAACTATGAGAGCATATGTCAGAATCTTAACTTGTTGAGTGAGATGACTCTCGATATTCGAGCTGAGCTGGTCGATACCAAACCTCAAGTGGAGCGAGTGTCTTTTTCGATGGAGATAGTTGCAAATGATCGAGCTGGCATCGTTCATGACATTACTTCTGTTTTAGGAAATCACTCGGTTAATGTTGAATCTTTAGATAGTGAGTGCGATGTGGCAGCTATGGCAGGCTCAACTTTATTTAAGTCCAACATCGAAGGTTCTATCGAGAGTCTGGATAAACTGGAACAACTGCAGCGGGAATTAGAAAGAATAACCGCTGACTTAATGATCGACTGCACCATCGTTAAAGATAATTAACAAGAGAATAAAAGATGCAAATAAAACAAATATTCAAGCGTTCGCTGGTGGGTGGATTGTTAGTTGTCTTGCCACTGGTCGTTCTGACATTAGTCTTTCGCTGGGTATTCTTTTTTATAACCGACTTAATTCAACCGTTTACAGACCAATTGATTAACCGATACCAAATGCCTGAGTTATTAGCAGATTTGGTAGTCGTCGGCTTGATTATTGTAGGGTGTTTTGTGATCGGAACAGTCGTATCGACAAAGATTGGCCAATGGTTGCACAGCAGATTTGACCGCTCGCTGAGTCGACTCGCACCGGGTTATCGGTTAATTAAAGAAATTATCGGTCAATTTACTGGCGACCCCGAATCATCACCATTCGCCAAAGGTGAAGTGGTTCGAGTGAAGCTATTTGGCTTGGACTGTCCAACCACGGTTACCGCTATCACAACGGCCAGACACGACGACGGAACTGTTACAATCTTTATGCCAACTGGGCCAAATCCAACTTCTGGCAACATCTATCACATGCCAGGTGAATTAGTTGAAACCATACCTGGCGCGACTGTTGAGTCGATGATGCGGACCATTATTGCTTGCGGAGCCGGCAGTGATAAACTTTTCAGCAGTCGAGCGGTCGTTGAGCCAAACGGTTAATGAAATATACTGCTTGCTTAGATGTTTTTTATTGAAAAGACATCACATTAGATTTTGCATCGACGATAATATTGCGAGAGCGAGATGAAAATTGATTATCTCGCTGACTAAAGTTAAATTCTGAACCGATAACGTTTATTTATTGACCAGCATCACAGCAGTTAACTATCCTTTAGGCTAACCTTGCTCTTAATGTGTGTATTTTGTTAGGAGCAGCCTGTGGATTTATCGAATTGGTCAACGAGTGCATCCGCCATGGTAGAAGATATAGTACTTGAGAGCCCCGTACAGGCAACCTCTAAAACAACACCGCCGCCAGAAGACTTAAGAAAAGTTGAATACGAGTATTCGCTTCAGCCGAAGTTCTCGCCTTTTATTTACCATTTCCAACTATTCAACAAGTGTTTTCTCGCAATGACCAAAACTCATAAGAAAAGTGGTCAATCGATAGCAACTGCTTTTCACGTTGGATTATTAGAGTCACAATCAAAAAAGCACCAAAGCTCTGCGATTTGGACCTTCCTGGGCGCGCTTTTAACCGCAGCAGCAGCAGGTACATTAGGCTTTGTTTTGAAAGATTACTTAATTGCAGCAGCAACAGGCGCTTTAAGTTTATTGTTATTCACCGTCCATTATTTTTCTTATCGTAAATTTTCTCTGTTTCACACTCGATCGGGCAAGGCTCCTCTGGTTCAGCTCAGTCATCGTTGCGATTGTAAAAAAAGTTTAAAAGCATTTATTGCGAAACTTGAAGACCGCATCAGAGCGAACACTTTACCGGCATCATCACAGTTTTTTGCAGAAGAAACTCGTTGGCATCGAGAGTTGAAAGATCAAAAGTGGATTAGTGGCGAAGAATACTCGAAAGCTCGCAACCGAATTTTACGTCAGTTTAATCGTAAAACTTCTTAATTAATCAACGGCTCAATTTCAACGGATTCCTGTTCTAATCAGGATTGGATGGAGTTCCTTATTGTTAAGGATAAGTACAGCCTGAAAAGTGGTTTTATTTAGCTTCACATTATATTCAAGGTAAACTGCAAGGCATTCCCAATCTAACTTCTATTTTATGCTGCAATACCTTTCCGACAAGAACGTTCATCGGCAAACCTTTGCGTTAGCCATCCCGATGATATTATCGAATTTAACCGTTCCCATTACCGGGTTGGTTGATACTGCGGTCGTCGGACACCTGCAGCAACCCTATTATCTAGGAGCAACTGCAGTTGGCTCTCTGATTATCACAATGCTGATGTGGATCATGGGCTTTTTGAGAATGAGCACTACCGGCCTTGCGGCTCAAGCGACAGGCAGAGATGATGATTTTCAACAGCGCCAAGTTTTATTTAACGGTGTAATTACGGCACTCAGCTTGTCATTGGTGATATTGCTGCTTCAGGATCTCGTGTGGTATCTCGCCACAGTATTTATGCAGGCCAGTCAAGAAGTACTGGATTATGCTCGCCAGTATTTCGATATACGGATTTGGTCACTTCCGGCTCTACTGTTGCGTTATGTCTTTATTGGATGGTTGCTAGGGTTACAGAAAGCACGTTGGCCACTAATAATTTTATTGATCAGCAATCTGGTTAATATTTATTTGGATATTCAGTTTGTGGTCTGGATGGATTGGAAAGTTGAAGGTGCTGCTTGGGCGAGTGTCATTGCCGATTACGCGGGGTTATTGGTAGGCATTATTGCTGTATGGATTTGTTTAAAATCAATTCCTTCGACAAAAAAAAAGCCGCTGTTTGAAAGAAGCGCGATTGCAAAACTGATTCGGATGAATCGTGATATTTTTATTCGGACTCTAGCACTCGAAACGGTGTTTTATTCGCAAACGGCTGTTGGCGCAAGCATGGGCGATATAGTTCTTGCTGCGAATGCTGTATTAATGAATTTTGTTTTAATTATGTCGTACGGCTTAGATGGATTTGCAAACGCTGTGGAAGCTATGGCGGGCAATGCTTTTGGAAAACGATCACAAACTGCGTTTAAAAAAGCGATTTGTGTTACAGGCTTTTGGTCATTAATAAGCAGTGTAATGTTTATGATTATTTTTGGACTCTTAGGTTCGCAAATTATACACATTATGACTGGATTGAAAGACGTACAAGCTATTGCTCTTATGTATTTACCTTATCTTGTAATGTTGCCACTGATAGGTGTATGGAGCTATTGGCTAGATGGTATTTTTATTGGAATTACTCAATTGTCTTCTATGCGAGATAGTATGCTAGTTGCGGTAATTTTAGTATTCCTACCACTTTTGTTTACGGTAAAATTATGGGGTAACCATGGAATCTGGATAGCCTTTTCGGGCTTCATGATTATGCGTGCTGCAGGCTTAGCTTATTATTTGCAGCGCTATTTAAAGCGGACCTGGATTTAGACAGTCGAAAATGTTGTAAAAGGAGTAGTCTCTGATGATGGCGTCTTTAAAACGACTAATTGAAAACAGTCGATTTCAAAACTTTATCATTGCCATAATTGTCGTCAATGCCATTATTCTTGGATTGGAAACTTCGCCAGATATTATGGTGAGTTACGGCACTTGGCTAGTCACAATTGATAGGATTATTTTAGGTATCTTTTTAATTGAAATCATTATGCGGTTAATGGTGTATCGATTAAAATTTTTTACTGATCCATGGAGTATTTTTGATTTTATTGTTGTGACCATATCGCTCATTCCTTCTAGCGGTCCATTTGCAATTTTAAGAGCGCTGAGGGTGCTGCGTGTATTGCGCCTAGTATCAGTTGCACCAAGCATGCGAGCTGTAGTATCTGCTCTTATTCAATCTCTTCCGGGAATGGGTGCTATCGTTGCCTTGTTGTCTTTAATTTTCTATGTATCAGCGGTAATGGCGACGACATTATTTTCAGCGAATTTCCCTGAGTGGTTTGGTACTTTAGGAAAGAGTTTTTATACATTATTTCAAATTATGACGTTAGAAAGTTGGTCGATGGGAATCGTAAGGCCAGTCATGGAACAACAACCGATGGCGTGGGCATTTTTTGTTCCCTTTATTTTGATCGCGACGTTTACCATGTTAAATTTATTTATCGCTGTGGTCGTAAATGCAATGCAAACCAAGCACGAAATGGAACAAGGAAAAACTGATCGAGAGGTTATTGCTGAAGCACATGGTGAGCGTGAAATTTTATATCACGAAATAATAAGATTAAGAAAAGAAATGAGAACTCTAAGTAAAACTCTAAATAAAGCGGATAAAGTAGATGAATAATTTAGAAACATTCATCTACTTTAATTTTAGTTTAACATGATTGGCTAAAACCATTTGTTCTTTTTTAAGTAAATAATTTCCAAAATAACAAGAACAAATAATATTCCACAAACTGTCCAGAATGCGGCATTGCTTTCGACACCGGGCATGCCGCCAACGTTTATTCCTAATAAACCTGTTAAAAACGAAATCGGAATGAAGATCGCTGTGATAATTGAAATTAGATAAAGGTTAGTGTTGACGCGCTGACTTAATCTATTATTGATGTGTGCTTCAACTAACTGGCACCTTTCTTTTACCAATGACAGCTCTTCTAAGTTAAAGGTCATCGAGTCTTCTATTTCTTTTAGTTCGTTTAGAGTTTCATCATCAAGCCAATCAATAGATACTTCTGTTAAGCGCTTAAGTACATCTTGTTGTGGTTGCAAATAACGCCACAACTTTGCTGATGGGCGTCTTAAGCTTTCTAGCTCCTCTAGTTGTACAAGCTTGCCGTCATCAATTTTATCTTCAATGTCATCAAGGTTATTGGCTAATTTTGCAATGTGCGTTTCGATTCGGAGTAACAATGCTTTTAAAATATCGATGAAAACTTTTTGTAAACTTGAATAGGCTGTTGAGTTTTCAACTATCTTCTCTCTCACATTGGCAATTGCCTGTAACTTACGATTTCTTAAACAAACTAATCGATTCTTATCAAAGTAAATTCTCAGACCCACCATATCTTCCGGTTCGGAATTTGGATTTAAATTAATACCTCGCATGAATAATAAAATTTGTTGGTTTTTACCGATCCATAATCTTGGACGAATATCGGGGTCTCTTAATGCTGCTTCCTGACTTGGCGATAACTGCAGTAACTCAAACGTTTTTTCGACAGTCGCTTCGTCTCGATAATCTATTGTAAACCAGCTTTCGTTCTCGTTATTGAGCTGCTCTAGATCAGATGCTACCTTCCAGCCTTCACTCGAGCGCTCAAACATTTGAGGATCTGTTACATTTTTCATCTTAATCTATTCCTTAGAGTCCTTAGAGTCCTTAGAGTCCTTAGAGTCCTTAGAGTCCTTAGAGTCCTTAGAGTCCTTAGAGTCCTTAGTTGCATCACTTCGAATATGAAGATCTCGCTGAGGGAATGGAATCTCAATATCGTTATCTCTAAACGCTTGATCGATTTTAAAGTTCATCGTACTTCTGACTTTGTAAATATCCCCAACGTCGTTTAAGAAAGCTCGTACTTCAAAATTTAGGCTGCTGTCTCCAAAGCTAATAAAATGAACTTGAACGGGATATTGCTCATTGTCTTTTATTAATTCTGGTTGCTCATTGGCAATGCTTAATAATATTTCTTTAACTTTATCAGTTGGACTACCGTAAGCAACTCCAACAGCCACTTTAACCCTTGCGATGCGATCATTTAACATCCAATTAGTAACTTGGTTAGTAATTAAATCGGAATTAGGAACGATAATATCGGCTCTATCAAAGGTCTGGATTTCAGTTGCTCTGATACTGACCTTTTTTACAAAGCCCTCGGTACTCCCAATTACTACCCAATCGCCCTTTTTGATTGGTCTTTCGATAAGAAGAATTAGACCTGACACAAAGTTACTGACGATATTTTGTAAACCAAACCCTATTCCAATCGAGAAAGCGCCGGCTACCAGAGCAAGATTTTGAACGCTAAACCCAGCGATGGATAAACCGGTTAATCCTGCCGTAACAACTGCGCCATACCAAAATATTGAACCTAATGCTTCGTTGGTATTAGCATCTGCAGCACCATCCGCAATCACATTTTTTCGTTCCACATAATGCTGCAGTATTTTGGCAACACTTAGTAGGACTCCAAAAGTTATTGATGCTTCTAATATTGAGGATATTGAAAGAGAAATCGTTCCAATACTGATTTCATGTTCCAATGCAAAAATTAATTGTTCCGTGTAGTAAATAGGTATCCCAAAAAACTGTAACTGCGTAGTGAGGATTAACATAAGAATGAGCGCACTTAATCCAGTTTCGACCCAGCGTTTGCCTGGTAAAGTTTGAATCGCTTGAGGACTAAGTTTGTTAAATGGTAGTCGTTCAAAGGCTGTATAAAGATTACTAATTACCTCAGGAACTGCAAGCTTAATGAGTTCAAAAGTAAGCCAACTAAAACGAATGATAGCGGCGGTAAGAACAAGTTGGTGCGAAGTAACATGAAACCCAAAGATTTCAATGAGATTAACGAGGGCAAAAAATCCGAGTGCGTATCGAATATGGTTTTTAAGCCAGGACCAAGACGTTACATAAACCAATAATAACCAAACATTTAAATAGATCCAGTCGAACCATACTGGTTTTAACATGGTAATTTCTGTCGTCGGTACGACAAAAATATGCCCTGTTATACTATTCACCGAAATGATTACTATACCTACCAATAGCGTTTTAAGTGAAAATTCTTTGCGTGAAATCAGAGTTAAGGTCGCTCCAAGTACCATGCTGTACCAATACAATAGCGACTCAACTTTACTAAAGTTATAAAACCAAATGAGTACGTAATTGATTATGCAGAGCAATAGTATTGTTGGGTAATACCAAAATTTTATTTTGCTAGAAGAGTGGCGTGATTGAAATCGTCTTAACCCAGCGAGGATGAAAAAACTGATAACAAAAAACACACTTGATAGAGCGAGAAACCATAAGTTTTTAGAGTCTATCTCAAATGCTATCACTCTAACTGAGTCTGTTGAGCCAGTATCTTTAGGACTCATAACTAAACTAATAATTGATAGGCCTTGCTCTTTGTAACGAGAAAATGACAGTTTATTTAAATAGGTATTTAAACTCTTCTTTTGTTCATTAATGGTTTGCTCGTAAGAGGAACACTGGTCAAGTTTATTCTTATCTTCTTCTGACAATTCCGACGCAGTTTCTTTGTTTAAGTCTTGTATGCAATCACTGACCTGAGCAGAGAGTTCATTGAGCTGTAATAAACTTTGTTGTAATTGCTTGATACCCGCTTCATTATTTATCGTTTTATCTAATTCGGAAAGGTCTTTACCGATAGAGTCGACTTGTGAAAAAGCGGCCGGTACAAAGGAAATAACGAAAAATAAAAGAGCTAAAAAGGAAGAATGTTTTAATTTCATAGAGACAATGATCACTTTTTATGATTAGACGCTATGTTGAAAGCAATTTAATGAAATAGCAAGCTCTATTGAGAATCTCAATAGGTCAATTGTCGTAATATATTTTGAGTAAAACTGGGGCGAAGATAAAAGCCCCTGGGCAATGTTTTTACTGTGTGACCTTCAGGTCCAACGGCTTCCGTTAGAACCCTTGAGTGAGCTGCTTTTGGGCGAACTTGTAATACCTCACCAAATTTAGCGTTTAAAGCACCATGATCGCCAAGCATTATTTTTTCGAGCGCTTCTTCCCAGTCCATACGTATCAGCTCGAGTTGTTCTGGATTCGGTTGCCACATAATTGGCATGCCAACCACGCGTTGCTCGATGGACAAAGGTTTCTCACTCATTATTGGTAGCCAGAGCACTTTGGAAAGCTTATGAAACACCACAGACGTTTCCCATGTTTCTCCAGTTGCTGACATAGGAACGACACTGACATAAGTTGATTCGAGAGGGCGACCGGAACTATCGATAGGAATGGTTTTTAATTCTATTCCAAGTTGAGGAAAATCCGGTTCGGGTAAAGAGCCGGCACTTGCACCAAGTAATTTTTCGCAAAACTGGCCAACCCAGCCTTTTTCGAAAAGTAAATTGCTGGGGATTTGGCTAGCATAAGTATTGGCTAATTCACCTAATGTTTTACCGGCAATTCTTTCTGCACGACACAGCAGCTCTTGCTCTGAGCTTGGCGGTGTAATCATAGAGCATTCGCCTCGATTATCGATTGTTCTCTTGTTAAAAAGTCTGTCGGCCGCCAATCCAAAATTTCCCAATTGTTTGCTACTGCATATTGTTTGAGCTTTTCGTCTGGATTTACCGCGACAGCTTTATCAACCCATTTTAGTAACGGCATATCATTGTGTGAATCGGAATAAGCAATTGTTGACTTAAAATTTAAATCATTATGCTCAAGCCACTCTCTAATTCGAATGACTTTTCCCTCTTGAAAAGCCGGTGTACTTATAAGCTTAGTCATACACGGTTGGTCATTGTGTTTCGAGCTTTCGCCTTTGGAGTCAATTGCAAATTCGCTTGCTATAACGAAAGGAATATTTAATAAACTCGCTGATAAATTAACCAGGTATCGATTAGTGGCTGAGATTAACACAACACAATCGCCCTGTTTTTGGTGGTAAGCGATTTTTGCTTTAGCTTTCGGCCTTAAATGTTTTTCAAGACATTGATGTTGAAATTCGACGCCTAATTCTAGGCGTTGCTGCTTGGAGAATCTCATGAGAGTTTGACCGCAAAACTCGATAAAGTCTTTTATGTTCAATCGACCCTTGCAGTAATCTTGGTAAAATAGATCTTTTTGTTGCTGATACGAATCGTCGACTAATTGTTTTTGACGTAAAAAGTCACCCCAGAGCTGGTCACTGTCGCCTTCCAGAACGGTATGATCAAGGTCAAATAATGCCAGCCGCACCATATTTTCTCATCTGTCACTTAAATTACTCGCTATTGTAAACCCATTGAAACAATTAATGTTGACTGATTTTGTTTGCTGAAATCAGGATCTTGTGGTTGAATTACCTTAAGAAAAATTTAATTGGTATTTATAAGTGATTGATTCAGAAGGATTTCGTGCCAACGTTGGCATAATCGTCTGTAATGAATCTGGTCAGTTACTTTGGACACGACGCGCCGGTCAGAATTCTTGGCAGTTTCCTCAGGGCGGCGTACATGATGGCGAAACAGCCGATGAGACAATGTTTCGGGAGCTACACGAAGAAATTGGTTTGTCGCGCAAAGATGTAAAGATACTGGGGTCGACCACCGAGTGGTTGAAGTATCGTTTGCCAACTCGCTACATTCGTCATGATAGTGTTCCACTGTGTATTGGTCAGAAGCAGAAATGGTATTTGCTGAAATTGGTGACGGACGATAGTCGTCTCAATTTCGAAACCACTAACCACCCAGAGTTTGACGACTTTATGTGGGTCGGATATTGGTATCCGCTCAGGCAGGTGGTGGCTTTTAAGCGTGATGTTTATCGACAAGCGTTATTGGAGCTACTACCTTTGATGCATGAGCTGCAACGTCAACAGCGTCAAAAACGCGGAAGACGAAGGCATCACCATAACCGCAAACATTCCTCAAACAAGGAGTAAGCCTTGTCATTAAAGGGAGATTAATAACTGTCTATGCTTGAGTGTCTTCGGCAAATTACCCAGGAAGTAAATCTGGCCACAGACACCCAGCAGGCGTTAACCATAGTTGTTAATCGAGTTTGCGACACACTTGGATGTGAAGTGTCCTCAATCTACTTGGCCGATTATCAGAATCAACAACTGGTTCTCATGGCTACTCGAGGTTTGAATCCGAAAGCAGCGGGTGTGTTGCAGCTTAATTTCAATCAAGGGATTGTCGGATTGGTTGCTCAGCGAGAAGAGCCGTTGAACCTTGATGATGCGCCGGCACACCCAAACTTCCATTATTTCCCTGAAGCTGGTGAAGAACCCTTCTATGCTTTTCTGGGCGCTCCGATTATTCACCAGCGAAAAGTGATAGGCGTTTTGGTTGCGCAACAAAAAGCGCCGCGACAGTTCTCTGAGAGTGAAGAAAATTTTCTTGTAACACTTGCAGCCCAATTGGCGGGCTTAATTGCGGAGTCTAAAAAACGCGATACCTTGTCGGCTCCGCAATCGGAATCTCATCTTGTTCGAAAGCTTGACGGCTTTCCTGCCGCGAGCGGTATAGCTGTTGGTTCCGCGATGGTGTTCTATCCTCCAGCTGATTTAGATGGTATTCCAGACAAGCCCGCGAAATCGATTGCAGCAGAAGTAAAGCGGATTAAAAAAGCATTTCGTCTGGCGCAAAACGAAATTGCCACAATGAAAGACCGAATGGAAAATGTGCTGGGTCCTGAAGAACTCAGTTTATTTGATGCGTATGCCAACATACTGGATAAAAACGGACTGATTAAAGACGTGCTAGTCGAAATTGAGCAGGGACAATGGGCTCCGGGTGCATTGCGGCGTGCCGTCGATCAACACACTCGAGTCTTTGAAGCTATCGAAGATCCATACTTTCGAGAAAGGGCAACTGACTTAAGAGATCTTGCTCGACGCGTTTTGATATATCTTGAAAACGATCGAACTGCCAGACCCAAGCTGCACAAAAATGCCATTCTAGTGGCGGATGAAATTTCAGCAGGAATGTTAGCGGAACTCCCGATCGATAAAATATTGGGAATAGTGTCCATGCGTGGATCGCCAACGTCTCATGCAGCAATTTTGGCGAAAGCATTAGGAATACCAGCGGTGTGCGGTTTTGACAATGTGCCTATCAATCGTTTTGAAGGACAGAAACTTATTATTGATGGTTATCAGGGGGCATTATTCATTGCACCTGACGAATCGCTGGTGTCGTTTTATCAGGAGTTAGCAAAAGAAGAAGCTAAACTGGTTAAAAACCTTGAACAAGATATGGAGTTACCCTCGGAGACGACCGATGGGCATAACATTCCGCTATTAGTGAATACCGGTTTAATAGCTGACTTTGAAAAAAGTCTTCATGTGGGGTCTGATGGTGTTGGGCTTTATCGAACTGAAATACCATTTTTATTACGAGAACAATTTCCGGGAGAGCAGGAACAGATTCGTATTTACCGGTCGGTATTAGAAGCATTTAAAGATAAAAGTGTCACTTTTCGGACTTTGGATATTGGTGGAGATAAACAGCTCCCTTATTTTCCAATTATTGAAGATAATCCATTTCTTGGTTGGCGCGGAATAAGAGTGACACTGGATCATCCGGAAATATTTTTGGTACAAGTAAAAGCGATTTTAACCGCAGCAATTGGTAGAAACGACATTCGAATTTCATTACCTATGATTTCGTCAGTTGATGAAGTGGAACAAAGCCGTCGTTTGATTGAACAGGCATTTCATGAAGTACAGCTTGCTCACCCTGACGAAACTGTTTCGATGCCAGAAATTGGGATTATTCTAGAAGTTCCATCTGCGATTTATCAGCTACCTTTCATCGCTGAGCAGGTCGACTTTATTTGTGTTGGCAGTAATGATTTAGCACAGTACTTACTTGCAGTCGATCGCAATAACACTCGAGTATCGTCGTTATACAGTAACTACCATCCTGCTGTTCTGGGCGCTCTATATCAAATTCGTGCAATTTGTTATGAGCAAGAAATTCCTTTGAATCTTTGTGGCGAGATGGCTGGAGATCCTATGGCTGCTTTATTGTTAGTGGGACTTGGTTTTGATTCATTAAGTATGAATGCAAGAAGTCTTTTAAAAGTTAAAAAAGTTATTCGCACTTTTTCAAAAGCGGATGCTGAAGCAATCACAAAAGAAGCCTTGACCTATCCAAGACCCAATCAAGTTTATAACTTACTTTTTCAAGAATTTGAGAAACGTCAACTGGGCAGCTTAATTCGAGCTGGACGCTAGTTTGAAATTATTCGCCCTTAATTAATCGCTCATCCAGTTTTTGAAGCTCGCCACAAGCGAAACATTGTGATTCAGCATTATTGAGTATTATTTTAACTTTATCTATTGCGTTTCTCGCTTTTTCTAACTGTTCACTTTCAATCAAACTTTTGGCATATTCGATATTAATTAGTGGATGAAACGGCCATTTTTGAAGATAAATTTCAGCTCTCTCGATGGACTTAGAAACGTCTCCAGATTTTCTCAATACTCGAATAGTTGCTTCCTCAATAATTGGGTCCATATGTCGGGTGAATGAAGGGTAAAGTCGAATATTATCTTCCGCGTTAGATAAATTTTTTATTGCTTCTTGCCAATTATTCTCCACTTCACTAATACGACCTGCCGTAAAATGAAGTAAGTAACGCAGTTGGAGTAATTGAAATGTATCTGTCAATTCTGTTAACTTTTTATGAGTCTGTTTTGCTTGCGTTAATTCTTGATTTTTTATTTGAATGAATAGGCTCGCAAAGTCAACCAAAGGTCTTAAACTCGGATCAAATCCCGACTTTAGATTATTCAGCTGTTCTTCAATAACTTCTTGTTTATTTGCTTGCAGATAAGTTTCAGTCTGAGATACATAAGCACCAAATAAGGTCTCTATTGGATTCTCAAACTCACTTATGGTCTGCTGAAATTCTTCTAATAGCTGGTAAGCTTTTTGTGGCTTTCCAGATAAGGTTGCAACCAACATTTCTGCTTGCTTTAACATGGCCAGCTGTCTTGGTGCTTGCGAGATCATTGCCGCTTCATTAAATTTGTTTTGAGTAGTTTTTAAATCACCTTGACGAAATGCCAATTTAGCCAACTCGAGAACAGGACTTACTTTATCACTTTCCATTAAAGAAGCTTGACTGAATAACTTTTCGGCTTCATCTAATTTACCCTCACTCAATGCAATGAACCCTAACTCAAGTAGCGGACGAAAAGATTCTGGTCGTAACTTTCTCTGTTGTTGGTAAGCTTGTTTAGCTTCATTAATTTTATTTTGCGCCAAGTAGGCTTCGGCTAAGTTGCCATAAACTTCTGCTTGCGCGGGATTGATTGCCAGTGAATCATTAAGAAGTTGAATAATTTCATTTCGATCTTCGGTTCGAAACTTAAGCACAAAGGCAAGTTGATTTTTTGGCTCATAATCATTTGGATAGAGTTCGATCCAATTTCGATATAAATTTATCTGTTCCTGAGGGTTTTGCTCAGTGGCATAGATAGCCGCTCTGATAGTGAGTCGAAGGCGTGGAGTCAATTTATAATTGTAGGACAAAGACTTTTTGAAGTACTGATTACTTTTCTCCAGTAATCCTTGGTCGGCTGCTAAAATTCCTGCTCTAAAATAGGCGTAGGCAAAATTTGGGTCAAGCTCAATAGCTTTCTCTACGCGCTCGCTTGCTAGCTCATAATCATTTTGGAATGTGGTCGCCATTAAACTTTCAATAAAAGCTTTAAGTGCAGCTTTATTATTGGTTGCAAATTCTTGTGACGGAATTTGGTTGATGGATGATGTTTGTTTAAGTTCAAGTTCTGGAATGTTCTGAATTAAAGTTGTAGCCGAGTCAGTGATTGCAAAGAGCGTGTCTCCTGAAACGGAAATTTGTTTTATTTCATTTGCGGTTTTTGAATCGTAAACAGTGAGGTCGAGTTTGTATTTATCTGATTTTGATAATTTGCCACGCAAGAAATAGTGGAGGTCATTATTTCTTGCGACTCTTCTTGCGAGAGAAAAAGGAAGATTCTTTCCATCTTGATATCCCGCCCTACGAACTTCCCAGAAAAAGTCATCATCAAACAGCGACGTTGTATACATATTCGGATTTTGGCGAAGTTGGTTGGTTAACAAAAATGTTGCAGCGTAACTTTCCCATTCGCGATCGGTCGGCACATCCATTTCGTCGAAAAATAATACGCCTAACCTGGGAATCGTTGCTCGCTCTGGACTTTTTGATTGCAACATGGGAGTTTCTGAATGTTCAATAATTTGGGGAGCGTTGCTTGGCGAAGTCTGTGAATTTAGAAAAAAGATAACAATTACGACAGCAATTAAATTCGCGGGTACGCCAATTTTCTCGACTTTACCCCATTCGTCTTTTCCTGGCGCTCCGTGACGCCATGCGAGAATTAGCATGGCAGGAATAAAGGTCAACATGATAGCGAGCACATAATCAACAATCTGGTCATTAAAACCATATCGCTCGATAACCATTCCCGAAAATTCCATTAAGGCAACTGTCGCACCGAGATAGATCCCGATTATCGGCAGTACTCGACGCTTAATTAGTTCTTTAAAGAAGGAGCTAGACTCAGTTGGAGCTGTCATTAACTTTCCTGATACTTCCTGTTATAGATAAATGTTAATCGGAACATTGCGAATAGTCGATTATTAGAGTGAAATCTTACTGTTTATCGACTTTTGCCAAACTAAAAGATGATTATTGGCGGGCATTTCACGTTTTTCCACGAATACTAGCTGCGATTGTCTGGCTAATTCTTCCAAATCAACATAGTCTCGAATACCCATTGCTTCGTCCTGCGACTTTAACGAAGCATCAAACTGTCGATTACTATCACTGGTAAATTCACCGCAAAAGTTGAATGGTCCGTAAAGACAAAAGTGTCCATTGACTTCCAAATGTTCACCAACACCATTAAAAAAAGCTTCAACCATTGGCCAACTCATAATGTGAGTGGTATTCGCACTAAAGATTCCCTGGTAGATTTTGTTAGGCCATTGCCGAGTTACGTCAAGCTCAATGGGAAGTAATGCGTTAGGTAGATTCGCTTCCTGGAGCCATTGGGTGATTCCTTCGTGATATTGTAGTTGATCACTGGTTTGCCATATCAGGTCGGGCATTTGTTCTGCAAAGTACACTGCATGTTGGCCGGTACCGCTGCCCACTTCTAACACTTCTTGAGAGTTGGAAAAGTAATGGTCAATGGCCGACAAAATCGGTTGTTTGTTGTTTTCACAGGCTTGGGAGAAAGGTTTGGTCATTGATCATCGCTCACTTTTAAAACTTATTGGACACGTTAAGCTACAGGTTTCTTTTGTTTGATGTTGATACTCAGTGAATAGCCATTGTGACTCTGTATTCTGCGATTGTTTATTCGGAGCCGAAGTGGTTTTCTGTTCATACAGCACTAGTGCTGATGAACGAGTACCATAAGTTCCTTTTTGAGTTTCAAATGGCTGAATAAACGGTTGTGCAAGTGATTTCTCTAACTCTCTACTAATTCCGGTATTTGGTAAGCTATCTTCTTCAATTTCAATTGAGCCTGTCATTAAAGCAAGAGCTTTTTCAAAATCAGCTGGATTTTGCGTTAGCAATTGTAGGATGCCCTGATGGAAATTTTCCATTTTTGGCCAACGGTTATTAATTGGTCCATTACTGATAGTATAAACACCATCATTTAGCTGCGAACAAGACCAAGGGTGATTGCTGATAAAAAAACAGGTATTCATTGCTAGATCACCGAGCACCAGATTAAAGCCATTGAATTCTTCATGCTGCAATTGTAACTCTTCAATAAACTGTTTTGTGCTGAGTTTTGAAGACGAAGAGTCACTCAAATAACGTTTAATAATTTCCCCTCGAGAGCGATGTTTTGGCTTTTCAGCAGGATTACGAAAATTAGTAAGGGCCGCCCATTTGCCAGAAGGGCTAACCGCCAGCCAAGTACCGCCTGCCTCAAGGTCTTGTCCACCAATAATGTTTGAATTATCGATCCACTGCGCTAACGCTTTTGTCGGACGCGCAAAAAACTCATCTCGATTCGCGAGAATGATTAATGGATAATGTTTGTGTTGATTAATAGCAAAAGCAATTAAACACATACCTAACCTTGTTTTGTTTGCTCTAAAACTTTTACCGCTTATGTTTTACGGCAAAGCTATAGGATACAACATTGCAATTTATGGTGTGCGACAAAAGGTAAGAAATATTTAATGTATGAATGGACAATCTATCTAATTGTAGGCGGACTTGCAGGCCTACTTGCTGGCTTACTGGGTATTGGTGGAGGTTTTGTTATAGTACCTGCGTTGATACTTGTGCTGCCAATGTCGGGTGTGCCCGAAGCAATTGTCATGCATGTTGCGATAGGTACAAGTTTGGCGACGATTTGCGTGACATCAATTTCTAGTTTTAGCGCTCATCACAAGCGGGGCAGTGTGAACTGGCAATACTTCCGTTTGTTAACTCCTGGTATCGTGTTGGGTGCAATAGGTTCAGGTCTGATTGCCGATTATTTGTCTTCGCAATGGCTGGGAGCGATTTTTGGTATTGGCGCAATCTTGATGGCGGTTCAAATTTTGCTTGCTCGACAGCCGTCTAGTGCGCAAGAACATCAAAATAAAACATTATTGTTCAGCAGCTCTGCTGCCATAGGTTGTGCTTCGGGACTTGTGGGCATCGGGGGCGGCAGTTTGGTAGTGCCATTAATGTTGCGCTTTGGCCAATCCATTACTCGAGCAGTGGGAACGGCTGCAGCCTGTGGCTTACCGCTGGCCGTTGCTGGAGCTGTGAGCTATGCCATAGTTGGGTGGGACAGAGAGTTCTCTCAGCTGGCGATTGGCTATATCTATTTGCCGGCATTTTTAGGTATCATACTGACTTCGATTTTGACCGCGCCTTTGGGTGCTCGGCTGGCGCATTGGCTGCCAGCAGAACAATTAAAAAAAGTATTTGCGGCCTTTCTTTTGATTATCGGTATTCGCATCTGCATTAAATTTTTAGGGTAGTGGACGCATGGAATTTCCACAGATTGATCCAGTTATTTTTCAAATTTATGGACCTATCGCGCTTCGTTGGTATGCACTTGCTTACCTTATAGGTATTGCCGCAGCTTGGTGGCTTGGTGTAAATCGGGCCAAAAAGCCCGGTAGCATCTGGACTCCAGATGAAATTAGCGATTTTATCTTTTATGGTTTTCTGGGCGTCGTGATAGGGGGCAGAGTTGGTTATGTGCTGTTTTATCACTTCGATCTTTTTATTGCGAATCCGCTTTATTTATTCAAAGTTTATGAAGGCGGTATGTCCTTTCATGGTGGCATGCTCGGGGTAATCGCTGCTTTTGTTCTGTTTGCTAAAAAAACAAAGAAACCTTTTTGGTCGCTGGCAGACTTTATTGCACCACTAGCACCTATTGGGTTGGGCGTCGGCCGAGTTGGCAATTTTATAAATGCTGAACTTTATGGCAGACCGACCGATCTAGAGAGCACGCCTTGGGCGATGATATTCCCAACAGATCCTGAAAAACTTTATCGGCATCCATCACAACTGTATGAGTTTGTTTTAGAAGGTGTCGTTCTATTTATTTTATTGTATTGGTACAGCGCAAAGCCTCGACCGCGAATGGCCACTTCTGGATTATTTTTAATGGGGTATGGTGGTTTCCGATTTATGGTCGAGTATTTTAGGGAGCCCGATGAGCACCTTAAACACATGGCAGAATGGTTAACAATGGGACAGGTCCTGAGTGCGCCGATGATTGTATTAGGCCTGGTGTTGGTGGTTTTGGCTTACCGCAAACCTGTTTTCGATGTTGCCAAGACTGAGTCGAAAAATAAGAAAAAAGCCAAATCAAATTGATCGATGGTTTATTTAGTTTCGTGAATTAAAGAAAAATGAGTAGTTAGTATGCAGCAATATTTAACCATGATGAAACACGTGCTTGACAACGGCGCTGACAAGGGTGATCGAACAGGTACTGGAACGCGCAGTGTCTTTGGTTATCAAATGCGATTCGATCTTCAACAAGGTTTTCCATTGGTGACCACTAAAAAGTTGCATTTGCGTTCGATAATTTACGAACTTTTATGGTTCCTTAATGGTGATACCAATATTCAATATTTAAAAGACAATGGCGTTTCAATCTGGGATGAGTGGGCCGACGAAAGTGGAGACTTAGGCCCGGTATACGGCGAGCAATGGCGCAGCTGGAAAAAGCCCGATGGAACGACCGTTGACCAAATCAGTAATGTTGTTGAACAAATAAAAAATAATCCGAATTCTCGACGCTTAATGGTTGTCGCCTACAATCCTGGTGTGGCCGATGAAATGGCGTTACCACCGTGTCATTCGCTGTTTCAGTTTTACGTTGCAGATGGAAAGCTCTCGTGCCAATTGTACCAGCGCAGCGCGGATATATTTCTCGGAGTACCTTTTAATATTGCGTCTTATGCGTTGCTCACCCACATGATGGCGCAGCAATGCAACTTAGATGTTGGCGAGTTTATTTGGAGCGGTGGCGACGTTCACTTATACGCCAATCATTTTGAGCAAGCCAAAACACAATTGTCCAGAGAACCACTGCCACTGCCGCAGCTTAACATCCGTCGTAAACCAGGGGATCTGTACAGTTATGAGTTTGAAGATTTTGAAATTCTTAACTATGAGAGTCATCCGCACATAAAAGCGCCGGTTGCTGTATAATACACAGAATTTAATCAACAGTTTGCAAAAGTAAACAAGCTAAATTAAGAATTGAACTCATTATGACTCTACCAAAGATTTCACTCATTTGTGCAATGGCAAATAATCGCGTTATCGGAAAAGATAATGCGATGCCGTGGCATATGCCAGCCGACTTAAAGCATTTCAAGCAAACAACAATGGGTAAACCTATTGTTATGGGACGCAAAACATTTGAGTCGATTGGTCGACCGTTGCCGGGTCGAGAGAATGTTGTCATTACCCGAAATAAAGATTGGCACAGCGAAGGCGTTACAGTCGTCGAAAGTATTGAACAAGCATTAGAACATTTACAGCAGCACGACGAAATCATGATCACTGGTGGTGGCAATATTTATCAGCAAACCATAGATCAAGCAGACCGACTGTATTTAACTTTTATTGATCTGACAACTGACGGTGACGCCTTTTTCCCCAAATATGATCACCTTGAATTAAAAACTGTCGCTGAAGAAACCCATAAAGCCGATGACAAAAATCCTTACGAGTATCGGTTTGTGACTTATGACGTCGTTTAAAACAATTGCAGTTTTTTGTTGCTTGGTACTTTCCGGCTGCGACATAAATAGCAGTGATGAGTTTGGTTCTGATCGTGAGCTGGAAGAATCAGAAAAAAATCTGTTACTTTTCAAACAGACTTATCAATCTGGATTAATTGATCTTTGTCGGGATGATAGAGCCTGTGAAGCTTTGATTAATAAACATTTTTCTCGCTGTCTTAACGACAAATTAGCGCTGCAGCTTCTCTCTGCTGAGCAAGAGGATGCAACGGAATTAAGCATTCAACTAACCGACCAAACTATGGCATGCATCGAGCGTGCTAAATCTAAAGACAATACATCCGAGTAAAGGCTAATAGATGACCGCTATCGAAAGTTTAATTGAGCAAAGAGTCAGTATGGATAAAAAAACTCTTTTGGCATTAAAAGAAGCGGGGGATGACGAACAAATTGTCCGGTATATCGATCATTCTTTTACCTCTGGTTCAGAGCACTCGCTTGAAAAACTACTACAATCGCTTGAGAAAATGAATTTCGGCGGCTTAAAGATATTGCCACAGGAAGGCGACTATTTTTTACTCGAGTGTTTTAGCATTGATTGCACGGAGTTTCATGCTGTAAATAAAACGAGTGTGCTTATGACGATGTTAGCTGAGCAGTTTGAAGTTGAGTACGACGGATGGGGCACCAGTGTTGCGAATGAGTAACGGTTACTTTTCATAATAATATTTTATTAACGAAATGCTTATTTCTTTTGTGATTTGATGCAGCACTTTTTACAGCCGAGCAAGTCATGTTAATTCAAGCAATGATGATTAAGGTTATTTGCACCTCATCAATTTTAAAAATATGTTTTGTAGTGAGAAATTCGGCTTGAACCCAAGCCGAACGATTCGAAAAATTTAAAGACAGCTACCAAATTTTGTCTGCGCAAAAAAGTGTTTTCTACTTTTTAAATGCACTCTGTGATTAAACTAATCTATTTTTAATGGCAGCTTCCACTCGCATGAGCGTGGCCGTGAGATAGCTCTTCTGGTGTTGCCGGTCGAACATCTTTCACTTCTACATCAACCACAACAGACTGACCTGCCATTGGGTGGTTTGCGTCAACAGTAACGGTATCTTCTGTCACCTTGGTAACGGTAACTGTGTGCGTCGATCCATCTTCAGCTTGAGCAGAAAGTCTGAGTCCTTCCGCAAGATTATCAATATCAACGAATGCACTTCGTGGTACTGAATTAGCGAGATCAGGCTCGTAAGGACCGTAAGCTTGCTCTGGCTCAAGGGTTTTAGAAAATTTATCACCCGCCTGTTTGCCAATGAGTTCTGGCTCAAGGCCTGGAATTATTCCTCCATGGCCATGTAAATAAACCCATGGCTCATCACCTTGAGAAGTTTCCCATACTTCACCGTTCTGATCTTTCAAAGTGTATTCGAGTGTTACCACTGTGTTTTTCGAAATTTTCATTAGTATTTGGTAGTCCTAATTTGAATTAGTAGATTAAATTGAGTGCCCAACGATAGGCTAGGTGGGCCAACATTGCGTACAGGATAAAGGTTCCACACACATAAAACAAAAAGCGAAACTTCACTCGATTTGAAGTGCAATGAATATACGCATGAGCCATTCGAGTTACGACAAACAAACTGGCCAATACAAGGTCAGTCCAGGTTGCTAAGTTGAGGATCATACTGAATGCTACTAGTGCATAAAAAATGACGGGTAATTCAAATTGATTTTTAAAATTATTAGAAGCAGGACGCGCGTCGGGTAGTAGTCTTTCCAGATCGTCATTATTTGCTATATCTCTTACTTTTACTTTATTCGCGATGACCGATTTTTTTCGTTTTTGGTACATTACCTGCTGCACAACAAATGTCAGTAATATATTCGCTAATATGGGGATTAATAGTAAGTCTTGCATTAGATTTCCTTAATGTTGAAATCGGTTATTGCATAAATAAACAATAAAACCTTATTTATTTTCTTGGGTCTCTTTGGCAACACCAAGTGGTCCCCACGCCTGGCAGGTTGGCATCACTTCGATGCTATTAATGTTGACATGCGCTGGCTGCTGAGAAGCCCAAACCACTGTTCTAGCAATATCATCGGCAAACAACGGGTGCGTGCCAGAATAAACCGATTTAGCCTTTTCCAGATCACCATGAAATCTCACCACAGAAAATTCTGTTTCTGCAAGTCCTGGCTCAATATTCGTCACCCTAATTGGTTTGCCTAATAAGTCAGCTCGTAAATTTCGACTAAATTGTTTTACGTATGCTTTGGTTCCACCGTAGGCATTACCTCCGGGATAGGCGTAACTACCTGCAATTGAACCAATATTGATAATGTGGCCCTTATTCTTCTCTATCATAAGCGGCAATACGGCACGGGTCATGTAGTTTAATCCCTTGATATTGGTGTCGATCATAGTATCCCAATCATCAAGTGATGCAGCTTGTGCTGGCTCCAGGCCAAGTGCGAGCCCCGCATTATTGACTAAAACGTCGATCGACTGCCATTCTGTCGGTAATTCTGAGACAAATTTAAATACCGCGTCTCGATCACGAACATCAACTGTTTCACAGAGCACATCGGTTTGCGCAGAAAGCTTGTTTGCTAGTTCGGTCAGTCTTAATGCTCGACGAGCGCAAAGAATAAGTTTCGCACCAGTCGCGGCAAAGTGGTGAGCACAGGCTTCTCCGAATCCTGAGCTTGCTCCAGTGATTAATATCGTGCTTGTCATAGTTTTGTTGCTCTTATGCGGTTGCCTGAAGGGCAATAATTATTCACAATAATAATGATAAAATTGTACGTGTTTTTAACGGAGTTGTAACCTTGAGCACTTCAGGTAATGAATTAAATTTCGAGATTGATGTTGACTGCCGCTATCTGGAAGACCAGTCAAAACCGGAAGAAGAGCAATTTGTGTTTGCTTATACGGTGTTTATTAAAAACAATAGTATTGTTGGTGCTCAATTAATGAGACGCCATTGGATCATTACCGATGCGAATGGTAAAGAGCAAGAAGTGAAAGGTGATGGTGTCATTGGTGAGCAACCTTATATCGATTCAGGTGAAAGCTATCAGTACACCTCAGGTGCAATTTTGAAAACACCTCTTGGTAGTATGCACGGAAGCTACGAAATGGTAACCGACACTGGAGACACAATAAACGCTCGCATTCCTCTATTCAGTCTAGCAAAGCCAGGAATACTTAATTAATGGCGACCTACGCAGTAGGTGATATACAAGGTTGTTTTGGATCCTTGGTTGAACTACTCACCAAGCTCAAGTTTGATTGGGCGAATGACAAACTTTGGGTCTGCGGTGATCTGGTGAATAGAGGGCCACAGTCTTTAAACACTTTGCGTTATCTTTATGAACACCGACAAAGAGTGAAAATTGTTCTAGGGAATCACGATCTTCATTTATTGGCAGTCGCTTCAGGTGCAAAAACGATTGGCGCAAAAGATAACTTTCACGATGTGCTGGAAGCTCCAGATTCAGAAGAATTGTTAGAGTGGCTGTTTCATCAACCTCTTGCTCATTACAGCTCTCGCCGAAATATTTTGATGGTTCATGCGGGCGTTTCGCCCAAATGGTCATTAAAACAAACACTGCAACTATCACAAGAAGTTGAACAAGTCTTAAAATCCAAGAGTCGACGAAAAGCTTTTTTTCAATCGATGTACGGTAATATGCCAGACCAATGGAACAATAATTTAACGGGACACGAAAGACTCAGATACATCACGAATGCGTTTACTCGAATGAGATTTTGCTATCCGGATGGTCGACTGGAAATGAAGCAAAAGTGTGCCCCTCATAGAGCGTATAAACCACTGCAACCTTGGTACAAGTTACCTCTAAAACTTAAATCTTCAACACAAATTATTTTTGGCCATTGGGCTGCCTTGAATGGTGGATTAGCAAACTCGCGATTTCAAGCACTTGATACTGGTGCTGTTTGGGGGAACCGTTTAACCGCTTTAAATTTGAAAACGCAGAAACGAACCAGTATTAAAGCTACATAGTTATTTTGAAAAGTTTGTTATCTTCATAAATCTTAACTCAAACTTAATATGCATAAGTTTCAAGCGTTATTATTAACCTTTTCGTATTTATATTATTCATTTTCAGTTCAGTCGAAGTTGCCATAATGAAGTCGAACCCACACAAAAAGGTGTTTGATTATGAGAACTTTAATTGCATTAGCTTGTTTATCACTTTCTTTAGGAATTGCAGCTGCAGATGAAAAGCGTCACTCTGTAACGCAGCAATCTAGTTGGAGCGCTTCTGACTATAATGGTGATTTTTATACTGCGGCTCATCATGGTCGGAACAAAAATAAGTTCAAGTGTTTTAATGCTTGGGGCAAAAAGCTTCATGGGAAATTTGACAGAAGCGAAAAGCGACTAATAGAACTTGGTGGTGGAGATTGTCGTAAAGTTGGTAAAGGTAATTCACATTATTATAAGTACGGTAACTTATCAGAAATTAGGCGAACTGGCTTTCCAATTCAAAAAGTTTATAGCGCAATAGATGAGGTTAAACGAACCTATAATCTTTACAATGCTCGAATTGTTGCAGCCACTGATGTCAAGCTGAAGAAAAATAAATTGAAGTACACATTGATTGTTAATCAAGGACGCTATAATGAACGAAAATTTCTTGTGAAACAAAAAAGAGGAAATGGAAAGGTGACTTCGATTCGTGAAATATGGTCGTAAAATGATATGACGCTTATTTCAAACCAAAGCTCAGTATGGATTACGATTTTGATTCTTGCTGAGCTTTATTGAGTTTGAAAAAATAAAATGTTCGAAGACATTAATTTTTTAAAAAGCCTTAGCCTTCCAGTTTATTCAAATACTTTTCTATCAGTGCAGACAGTTTCTCATCTTGCTCAATAGAGCGCTCGACAGTAGCGGTTATATAAGAAAACTGTGCGGAGTTATTTATTAAGTCACCAAACTCATGAGCAATGATTTTATGAATCAATAATTTCTTCTTTAATTGATAGGCATCTGGTTGGTCACTGATCTTGCTAATGGAATTGACAATATCCCGCTTAAGATTTTCGACTGGATCTTTTCCTTTACTTGATTCAGTCGATTTTCTTTCAGAACCTTTGCCCTTTTTATCCGCGGTGATCGCTTCCAAAACTTTTGAAATGGAGGATGTCTGGGTTATCCGAGTCATAATTTACTGGTTTTGGTAAGAAGACAAAAAGAAGCTATTTTGATTAACATTTTCGTCTTCAGGCTTTTCATCTAATCGACTGTCTATCTCAACAATGATTTTTTCGAAATCGTTATTGAGCGGCAAATTATCGTTATTTTCGTTAATGCCATTTTGAATGTCTTGTTTTGCTTTTTCTAGATCTTCATCGATTAATGCGACAAGACCATTACTAAAATGAGTGTAGCAGTCTGGAGTTTCAGTATCTTGTAATGGCTTTAAAGTCGGCAGAGCCTCATCATTCTGGTTTGTTGCAATTAGGAGAAGGGCGTATTGGATACGAGCTGGTTTTAAATCCGGCATTTGCTCAACAGTAGTTTTAAACTCCCCAAGAGCGCGATCGTATAAGCCAACAGTCGCATACTCAGCTGCCAACATGTAATGATTGAAAGCGTTGTTTGGATCTTGCTCCACAGCTTCTTTCAACATACGAATGGCATCGTCGTGTCGATCTTGATTTGAAGCGTGAATCGCTAGGTGTAAAAGTTCGTCTGAGTCCAGTTTCATACTCATTATTATCCCGAATTACAAAAGGCTATATTTTAACCTATATTTAAAGTTAAGCATACCGGCAAACAACTCTGAACCATCTCTATAAAAGCCTACTCACCTCATTATGTGAATAATCACAATCGAAAACGCCATAATTTTAGCGAGTTGAAAACAGTTTAATTATTTACATGATCGGTTGATTGCTCACCGTGAAAATTCACATCGTTATTTGTTCTTAAATTAGAGGGTTCTAGTTAACATATTGAGATATTTCTCAGCAATATAGCTATTCCACAATGGAATTGAGTCTTTAACAAGGAATGAAATCCAGTCCAGTTGAGCACCTTTGTGATACCCCAGTAAGGATAACCTGACACTGAGAGTGGCTAACTTCTAGGCTGAATTCGTGAAAATCTCATTATGTGAAATATTACCAATAAATAATGAGAAATAGCACTAAACAAATCGCGAAATCGCTGGACTATTAATAGTGGAACTTGAGTAGTAATAATTTTTTAGGGAATTTGTAATGACCGCCATCATCACTTCACAAACTTTAGGTTTGATTGATTCATCTTTGAACACACTTGGAGGCGCTGGCCAGATCGGTCAGGCTGGGTTTGGTAAAACCGGTGAGTCGAGCTGGGTTAATGCCGCAACCGGGAATCTTGTGGTACAAAATCGAGATGAAATCCTTATTGGTATGGGACTTAATGCGCAAGCCTTGCGTACCTATAACAGTTTCGGCCAATACGATGGCGATAACAATGACAACTGGATGTTTGGTGGCTATCGCAAACTTGAAGTAGTTGGAAATTTAGGCGAAGCAGGCAGCCAAGTGGTTCGCACTGCGCGAGATGGCAGTCAACAAACCTTTGATTTCAATGAAGCTTCTGGTCAATACGAATACAACAGCGGCTCAGGTGCAACTGACATTATAAATGTCGAAGCGGATGGTTCTTTTAAATGGACTGATGGCAATACTCAAATTACTGAAGTTTATGATGCACAAGGTCGGTTAAATCAGGCGGTTGATATCGATGGCAACATTACGCAATTCAACTTCGATGCAAATACCAATCTACTCAGCAGTATCATCAAAGGTGACGAGTCGATTTTATTTAATTACTCCGGCCAACTGCTTGAATCCATAAGCACGGTCACTCGCGATCCTGAAAACACGGCGAATCAGATTACTCAGCAAACCATCAGTTACTCTTATGATGATGCGGATCGATTAAGCCAAGTGTCTATAGATTTAACACCTGAGGATCCAGCGGATACCGATAATGTTTATACTACCAGTTACACCTATAAAGGCGACACCAATTTAATCGAATCGATCAGCGAGACAAATGGTACACAATTAAGTTTTACTTACTACGACGATGGAAAGGTTGAGTCGATCACAAACGCCGAAGGTTATTCACAACTTTTCGTTTATAGCTCAGGATCAACCAATATTATCGATCAGGCTGGACGAACCACCAGTATCTTTTTCGATAATAACAATAATATTACTCGCGTTCTTTCACCCGCAGTAAAAGGCGTGCGTTATGAAACTGAGTACGAATATTGGGCCGGTTCTGAACGCGTTAAATATGTTACCGATGCAGAGGGTAATCAAACATTTTTTGACTATGACTCTCAAGGCAATTTAATTCTTGAACGTGACGCGTTAGGTAATACAAAAGAATACAAATACAACACAGAAAATCGTTTGGTAGCTGAAACGATATATCTTGTTGCTGATCCAGATGGTGACGGTGAGCAAACGGCCTCCGAAGGTCGAACATCGTATATGGTTTACGATAATGAAGGTCACTTAACTTTCACTATCAGTGCCGAAGGTCGAGTGAGTCAATTTGTCTATTCTGATGATGGACTACTTGAACAAACTCGCGTCTACAAAGCCGATAAATATGATACTTCTGCATTGAGTCCAGACACTTTGCCATTAGAATCTGACTTGATGACCTGGGTGGCAACTCTTGATCAAACTCAACAAATTCTTACGGAAAACAAATACGATTTTCGAGGTCAGTTAGAATCCACAAAAGTATTCCGATCAGTCGACACCGAAGGTATTGGTATTGTCAGTTCGCAAACCGAAAGCCGATACGTTTATAACGCAAGCGGAGAGTTACTAAAATCGGTCAGTGTCGAACGAGCGGCCGAAGTTGATGCTTCAGGAATTGAAATTTCATCCGAAAAAACCATTGAATCCAGTTACGCCTACGATGGTCTTGGCCGATTAATTACGACGACAAGGCCTGACAATAAAATTACCTCCACCACTTACGATGACGCTAACCGATCCGTGTTAGTCGAATCGATTAATGGTGTTACGGTTGAGCGAGTATTCAATACACTCGGACAATTACTTAGTAGTCAAACCACAGCAAGTGATAATGTTACCAACCTTGGTAAAACACTTTATTTTTATGATGATAAAGGTCGTCAGACTGCAGTGCAAGATGCGTCTGGAGCTCGTCGTTACACGCAATACGATGATCTTAATCGAGTCATACGATCCTTTAGCGAAACAGGTCAAGTAACCGAATTTGCTTATGACAAAAATAGTCAGCTAATAGAGCAGATTCAACGAGCAACTAAAGTCGATACTTCAGGTTGGATTACAGATGAATCGAACAATTCATTTAATTTTGTAACCACAAGTTCTCCTTTCTCTTTAATTGAGGGGCAGCAAGTAGCTGGATCGATCAATGGAACAATTTCTGATTCGGATGTCATTCCATTTCCTGATGGTCAGGCAAAAAACTTTGATGGCGCTGTCGGTAATTATGTTGGTTTAGGTAATGACGCAAATGTTCAACTTAATTCTGGAACAGTAGAAGTCTGGTTCAAAACCGATAATGCCGGTTCGGGCTATCGTGGACTGGTGATAAAGCAATTTGCTTACGGTATTTTCCTCTACAACAACCGATTGGTGACCCACGATTGGAAAACCGGATTTCGTGCTGATCAGGCTGGTTTCGTAAACGATGGCCATTGGCATAAAGCAACCTTTACCTTTCAAAACGGAGTTTATAACGGCTCAGCTCTTTATTTAGATGACCGATTGGTCATGACTTATACCTACAACATTAACCATCAAGACAAAGACTTGGTCGTGGGTTCTGGTTATCCTGACGGTCAGGACATGAACTTTATTGGTGAGCTTGGTGGCGTCATTGTCGACAGTAAAGTTTTGAGTCAACAGGAAGTTGCAGAGCGATTTAACCAACAAGTCAGCGGAAATTTCTTCGTTGAGTCGAATAATCAAACGCAAATTAATACTGCCGAAGTTTCTCAATTTGAAGTTGAGGCGACGGCTAACGATCGTAAAACTTCAAACACTTACGACGCCTCAGGTCGCCTTGTCGCGACTGAAGATGGAGAAGGTTTTGTTACGGCATACGAATACGATGGTGCGTCTCGTTTAACCCGAACCGTTAGTTACGCGAGTTCCGATGCAACTTCAAATACTTCGGTTGAAACAATACAGCAAGAATATACCTTCGCGGAAAAATCGAACGGAATCGCTGGAGAGTCTATCTCTGGGACTAGCTCTGATAATTATTTAGAAGGAACCGCCGGTAATGATTCCATAAGTGGAAATAACGGAGATGATTATTTATCGGGAGGAGAAGGCAACGACTCTCTGAATGGTGGAAGCCAGAACGATACGTTAAT
>JABXHY010000006.1 GCA_013373375.1 Gammaproteobacteria bacterium | reverse complement strand
GCTTCTTGGGCTTTATTGGCATTTACCGCAACATATGTCAGCCGTTCAAAACGATCGATATTGCCAATCTCACTGCCACTGAGTCGTTTATTAGAGGTTAATGCGCCAACAATATCGCCGGGCCGCAATTTATCTTTACGACCACCGTTTATTTCAATGGTTACCATTTTGGGTTGACGTTCTTGATGAGTTCCTGCGGATGTCGTGTTGAGATCGTCAACGTTTCCAAAAGTGGCGCTTTGCTCATATTCATTTTCTATGGTGATTATTTTGGGCATTTCAGACGTTTGAAAAAGACTTATAGCTAAACCTTGCGCGCCAGCTCTTCCAGTTCGGCCCACTCGATGAACATGAACTTCAGCGTCATGCGACAGTTCGTAATTGACGACCATAGAAAGCTCTTTGATGTCTAAACCCCGTGCTGCGACATCGGTAGCCACTAATACTCGGCAACTGCCATTGGTGAATTGGGTTAATACTCGATCGCGATCATTTTGATCTAAATCGCCGTGCAATGCTTTAACGGAAAGGCCATACTTGGACATCATTGATGCAATGTCATCGCACTGTTGCTTACGGTTACAAAATACAACGCAGTTTTCTGGTTTATAGTGATTCAAAACCGACAAAAGTACTTTTGCACGTTGGTCGGGTTCGACTTCATAAAATATCTGACTGATGTCACTGTGTTGATGATTCGACTCAATTGTTATCTGTGTCGGTTTATTTTGAAACTGTTCACTGATGGATTTGATTTCATTGGGATAGGTTGCTGAAAATAGAAGAGTTTGTCGGTTCTGCGGCGTAAAGCCAATAATGGTTTTAATGTCATCGATGAACCCCATGTCGAGCATTCGATCGGCTTCATCGAGAACTAACGTTGTTAGATTAGTCAGCTTCAATGTGCCTTTTTCGAGATGTTTGAGTAATCGACCCGGTGTACCAACGACTATATGAGGTGCTCGCTCAAGCGATGCGAGTTGTCCACCCATGGGTTTACCGCCGCACAAAGGAGTAATTTTGGTATTCGGAATTGCTCGAGCGAGGCGTCGGAGTTCAGCGCAAACCTGATCCGATAATTCTCTTGTCGGGCAAATAACCAAAGCTTGGGTTTTAAATTGATTTACATCGAGATGATGCAGCAAGCCGATACCAAAGGCAGCGGTTTTGCCACTACCGGTTTTTGCCTGAGCGATGAGATCTTTTTGCTCCAGTATGACAGGAAGACTTTGTTGTTGTACCGGCGTCATTGTTGCGTAGTTAAGCTCATGCAAGTTTGAGAGCATAGCTGGTTGCAAGGGTAATTCTGAAAAATTAGATGAAGTCACTGTAGTTTCTTTTGCATTGTATGTTGAGTTCTAGATTAAAGCACTGTGATTTGAGTCAAAAAGGCACTTAATTAGAGCAAAAATAGAGGCTAATGTTATGGACATGGATTATACCCTTATGGTTTGATATTGATATAAATTAATACCCCAATCAGCCTTTATATGAGTTATAAATAATTCTCTCGAACTCATGTTGTTAAAGTCTCAATCGATTTGCTTGTCTACAAATACTGAGGATTTAACTGATGTCTATTGCTTTAAAAGCATTCCTTTTACCGGTCATTGATAAAGCGCGTACTTCCATTTTGGGTGTAGTAGCGCTATTGGTTGCGTGCATAATAAGTACAAAGGTGGTGCTAGCATCAGAGGTTGCGGATCGCATCTGGGTTAACGGCACAATTTTAACCATGGATGACGACAACATAAGAGCCCAGGCGATAGCGAGTAAAGAAGGGAAAATTATCGCTGTCGGCAAAAAGGACTCAGTATTGCAATTAAAAGGAGTAAAAACGGAAGTTATTGATTTGAACGGTAAAACACTTCTGCCGGGATTTGTTGATCCTCACGGACATGTCATGATGGGCGGTTTGCAAGCGATCTCTGCCAATATGTTAGCGCCGCCAGATGGTGACGTAACGGATATAAAGTCTTTGCGGTCTATTTTGAAAGAATGGATAGCGCGCAATCAGCAAAAAGTTAACGAGACGCAGCTGATCATCGGCTTTGGTTACGATAATTCTACGTTAAAAGAAAAGCGACATCCGACACGAGACGATCTCGATCTTGTGTCTAAAGATATTCCTATTCTGCTGGTTCATCAATCCGGACATTTATTTGCAGTGAACTCGGCTGCGTTAAAAGCCATTAATTACACCGCAAGTACGCCTAATCCTGCAGGCGGTGTTATTCGCCGTAAAGCAAACTCAGACATACCCGATGGTGTTCTGGAAGAGACCGCGGGTTTTGCCGCTTTAGGGAAGTTAATGAGTCGACTCGGCGAAAAAAGTGGCGAAGTGTTTATAACTGAAGGGACAAAAATGTGGGCACGTTATGGTTACACAACGGCACAAGAAGCGAGGTCGATGCCCGGAACCGTTGCTCAAATGAAAGCTGTGGCAAACAAAGGTGATTTAAATATTGATGTGATTACTTATCCTGATGTTTTAGTGGATCGTGACTTTATAAAAAATAATGTGAGTGCGACCTATAAAAACAGATTAAGGGTAGCGGGCGCAAAACTTACCATTGATGGATCACCACAAGGTTTCACTGCTTGGCGCGACCAACCGTATTATGATCCAGTAGGGAATTATCCAGAAGGATACCGAGGATATCCGGCAACGTCGGTTGATCAGGTTTATGGCGCAATCGATTGGGCGTATGAGAATAATATTCAAATCATAACTCACGCCAATGGTGAAGCTGCATCGGACTTACTTATTGCTGCAACAACGTTAGCTGAACTAAAACATGATCGACAAGGTTCCACGCGTCCCGTGCTGATTCATGGGCAATTCCTTCGAGAAGATCACGTTGAAGCTTTTCATCGACTCAATATTTTCCCATCACTGTTTCCAATGCATACGTTTTATTGGGGGGATTGGCATACCGAACATACGGTTGGTCCAAAGCTAGCAGAAAATATATCACCGACTGGCTGGGTGCGAAGTAGGGGTATGATGTTTTCGACGCATCACGATGCGCCGGTTGCGCTACCAGATTCGATGAGAGTACTTCATGCGACAGTCAATCGAACTGCAAGAGGATCCGGCAAAGTTGTTGGCACTAAGCAGCGGGTTGACGTTTTAACTGCACTCAAAGCGATGACCATATGGCCCGCATGGCAAATATTCGAAGAGAAATCGAAAGGCACACTTGAAGTGGGTAAGCTGGCAGACTTTGTTATTCTCTCAAGAGATCCTACCGAGACTAAAAAGCAAATTCTGGACAAAATTGAAGTCGTTGAGACAATTAAAGAAGGTGTTACCGTATTTAAAAACTAACAATACGGATACCGCAGCATTTGAGAAATAGAACTCATGGGATTAAGATGATACTAAATCGAATCGTCTCTTAATAAAGAAGCCCGAACTCTTAAAACAAAAGCCTATATTTTATGCTCAGTATATTCAGTAGAAACAATATATTCAGTAGAAACAAACAGTTACTTGATGAAGATAGCATTCAATGGATTTTCGCGACCTTTGAATGGGCAATCAGTGAGTTTGATAGCTCGGTATTTTTCGAAGACACTGTATTGGTGTTACCTGATAATGAACATTTCCCAGGCGCCGGCAGTAACAGCGATGAGAAAGCAAATTTAATCCTTGAACGAGTTAAAGAGTTTGCCAGCATGGCACACTGGCCAACAGTAACAAGTGGCTCTAATCAACCGCTTAAAAGTTCAATACATTATTCGAGCGATTTTGTTGTTCCATCGGTATTGCGTGGAAAAAATGTCAAAGCGGGACTCTCAGATAGTAATCAGTTAAATAAACAACAATCGAATGATCAGCAATCTAAAACCCCAAAGTCATTCTCCCAAGTAAAAGACGGATTATCCGAAAATAAAAAGTCAACGGATGGCTATGAGCTCAATCTGTCGATGACCTCGACTCTGACTCCTAATCAATTGCCCCCAAATCAACTTACCCTAAATCAAATGATCCAAAATCAAGACCATGCCAGGGCGCTCCAGTTTATTTATCATCGACAGCAATTGGTTTTCCCAGAAGCTTTAGTCGCTCACTTTGCTCAAAACTTGAGCTCGGTGTTAATCGGACAGAGTCAGACAGCACCTCCGGGAGGCAAAGATTACTTACCCATGACCGCCGAATTAATGGGCGTGTTTATGGGATTTGGAATTATGTTTGCTAACAGCGCTGTCGTTCAAAGAAGTGGCGGATGCGGAGGATGTGGCGGGGGACAAGCGCCAGCACGAAATGTTTTTCTGAGTGAAAATGAAGTGACTTATGCATTAGCTGTGTTTTGTTTTTATCAGAATATAAAATACAAACAGGTAAGCAAGTATTTGAAAAAACATTTAAAAGGTTTTTTTAAATCGGCTTTAAATGATTGTGCTTCTCGAATGAAAACCAATAATCGATCGCTACATCAGAGTTTCAGTTAAGTTATTGGTGTTAAATTAAACGCAATCAAAACTCACGACATTTTAATTCTATTCTATAGGAGTTGGCATCATGAGTTCTCAGGCGAATTCTTCTGATACAAAATCTAACTCTTCTGATACAAAATCTAATTCTTCTCCAAAAAACGAATCTGAATCCAGACACGGGAATTCGTGTCACAGCAATAAGAATAAGCCTGATTATCTGTTGTGGTTTTCGTTAGCACTCGTCATATTTTTTTATACCACTTATGTATTGTTCAACGATGCCAATTTTCTTCCCCCATGGTTTTTGAAATTAACTCAGCCAGTTTATGAGTTAATCAATACCATGTGGTGGGGGTTGTTAATTGGGATAATTGCGCTGTCGATATTAGGAAAAATTCCTCGAGAGTTCGTTATGTCGGCTCTGGGCAGTAACGCTGGAAAGGGAGGAATTGTTAGAGCAACCATCGCAGGAGTTTTGCTTGACCTATGCAGTCATGGCATTTTAATGGTTGGAGCAAAACTTTATCAACGCGGTGCTTCACTAGGACAGGTGATTGCTTTTTTAGTCGCCAGTCCTTGGAATTCATTTTCACTTACCCTCGTGTTAATTGCGCTTATTGGTTTTAAATGGACGTTAGCCTTCATAGGTCTTTCGTTGTTAATTGCAATAATAAGTGGATTAATTTTCGATTGGCTGGTGAACAGCAAACGATTACCGGACAATCCAAATAAATTTGATTTACCGGACGGTTTTCGATTTTGGAAGGAGGCTAAGAAACAGTGGGGCAAGGCCAGCTTTTCTTATTCATTTGTCAAAGAAATGGCCATCGATGGAATTAAAGAGTCGAGAATGGTAATGCGTTGGGTACTTTTTGGGGTATTACTGGCGAGTATTATTCGTTTTGTGGTGTCGCCAGAGAATTTTTCGAACTACTTTGGTCCAGATTTAATCGGGCTTGGTCTAACTGTCGTGTTTGCCACGATATTAGAGGTATGCTCAGAAGGTTCAACTCCTATTGCCGCTGACCTTTTAAATAGAGCTCAAGCACCCGGTAATAGCTTCGCGTTCTTAATGACAGGTGTTGCGACTGACTATACCGAAATTATGGTAGTGAAAGACACCACTAAGTCTTGGAAGATAGCTCTTTTCATTCCATTGATAACGGTTCCGCAAGTGCTCCTAATCGCATGGCTGATCAATACGTTCTAATCCAGAGCAAGGAGCTGGACCCAAAAACAAAACTGATTAATATTTATTCTTAATGTTCGAAACATCAAAACCCTTTTTTATACTTGGTGTCGTTAGTAATACCCTTGCTTAATTTTAGCTGGGGTAGAATTGACAAGACCCTTGATTCTGCTATGTTATTTTTACGCCATGACAGAGAAGGACGTTAACTATGAATAAACTGAAAACAACAATAATTGGTTTTGTTGCAACAATTTGTGCGATGCAGGTAGCTGCAGATGAAAAAGAGAAAGAACCAAGCGTACCACACGATAAAGTGGAACATTCCAAGTTGGTAGCGCACTTAATTAACAAAGCTGAAGCGACGATGGATCCAGTACTTTATATGGCAGCCGGTAAGTTAATCGACGATATTGCACCAGTTACCATATTAAAGAAAACAGTTAAGGATGCTGAGAAAGGTAAAGTGACGGATGCTGATGTGTGGACTGCAAGTGACCTTTACACTAAAGCGGCTAAAATTGCTGGCCAGTCTGAAATGGGTAAGCAAGCACAGAGCTTAGCAGAATCAACTAAACAAAAAACTAACGCAGAAGGATGTTTAGGCTATAACCATTATCACTATATCTGGTGGTACGACGCATACGGTAATTATCATTATCGTTATGTTTGGCATTACTGCTAAGTTACATTCCTAACAAACCGACGACTCACTATCGTCGGTTTTTCTTTTTATGAATCATTAAAATTATTAATCATGCCCGATATCATCATCACCAACTCTTCTGGACAGCAGTGGTCATTTAAGGATCAGGAGCATCCAAGAATAAAAATTGGTCGAGATACTGGTTGGGCAGATATTCCTTTACCCGAAAATTGGCGCACCGAAGGCGTTGGTCGAGAACACTGCGAACTGGTCGCAAGTGCTGGCTGCTTTTCCTTAGAGATGAATGATCGTAATCGAGTTTGGATCGATAATAAACCTGCTTATGATGGTGACATACTACCAAAGAAATGCACTCTATCAGTTTTACCCAGTAATCCAGACGCGAAATTTCACATTGAGTATGTTTTTGATGGAAATGGAGAGACGGTTTATTACGCTACACCGGAAAAACGCGAAACGCAGCTATTTAAAAAGCTATTGTTATCGGTTGCTGTTATTGCGCTAGTCGTTTTTTCTGTATGGCAATGGTGGTTAACTTCAGACACATTATCGGCGTCCGACATAACAACAATTGAATCCAGTATATTTACGGTTCAAACACAAATAAATAATAAAACTTCCCATGCTGGAACCGCATGGCTTGCGGCTCCAAATATGGTTGTTACAAATCGTCATGTCGCAGAACTTATCGCGGAAAATTTAAACTGGCAAAAGCAAGGTGTTGAGACCTCGGCTTTTATCAGGCTTAGGTCTAAGAATAATCAAGAAGGCGAGAGGGTTGCGATTAGTTCGGTAGTTTATCATCCAGGTGCCGATTTATGGCAGGCTTATTTGAATGAACATACGGTTCGATATCTTACTGAGCAAACCTTAAAACTTAACGTGTACGATATCGCTATATTGAAGCTTGAAAAGCCACTCGATCTTCCTGCATTAGAGTTAGCCAGCGATAATTTTGTTCTGCAGTTAACTCTCAGTGATGAATTAATGATAAAAGGATATCCATTAAATTCCGGCGAAACCAGTTGGGATATATTGAGACCTGTACCAGAAACAAAAGTGGGAACTTTTGATCGCCTTCGAAATGTATTTGTGACTGAAGGCGATATCGAGAGCAATCCGATTTTGTCTTATAACATCGAAACGCGAGGGGGTAATAGTGGAAGCCCGGTACTTTCGATGTCGGGTAAGGTTGTCGGCATTCATTTTGCGAGTGATAAAAAGCTTGTTAGTAGCCAAGCATTGGGTGATAGCAAAAATAACTCGAATAATCGCGGTGTATTAGTCGACGCGTGGAAATCTTATGGACAACATGTAAGATTAATTCGGCAACTTACCTCAGGTGAAGCGTTTCAGTCTGACTTTTTAAATAGTGAAAGAAACATCTGGAATAAGTGGTTAAACTCAGTGCCATCACTACCGGAATATAAAATAAAACAGATACAACAAAAAACAGCACTTCCATTTTCATGTTATAAAGAATTTAAAGGCTCCTGGCTCGATTTTGATGAAGTTACGCCGAGGATTCGTCGTAAGGATAACTGGCGAATACCGATTCCGAAAGCTAAAAAAGTCTACGCATTTGTACAATCGTTTGCCCCAACAGGCGATCGCATTTACGTAAACGCCCATACCGCAACACAATCCTTTAATCTTTATCAAAATCAGCATTATTTTGACTTTGAATCTGATCTACCCGGTACAGTTTCTGAATTGGATTTAACACTTGGTGGCCCCAATCTGGACGCAACCTGGATGGTTAAGCTTTATACCTGGTCTGATATTCAATGCGATCAGTACGGTTTTGAATTGGTAAAATCTTAAGCAGGTTATTGAAGATCGTCTAACGTCATCTCAGTTTAATGGGTTACCGAACAGGAAGGGTCAACCAGACACGCCCAATAATAATGGTAGTCAGAATTGAAGGTTGCACCAACTACTCTCAGGTTTCATAATGCTCGGCAAATAATATTCTACCGCCTGTATGTAGTGCTTTAATTTCATTAATAATAAATGCAATTAGTCCGACATTAGGCTGAGTTAAATCAATTCTGGAGAATCTCATGGCGAGTATTGGAACACCTTTTTCTAGCACAGCAACTAAAGCGTTACTGTGTGGTGCCGGTGAGCTAGGGAAAGAAGTTGTGATCGAATTACAACGATTGGGCGTCGAAGTTATCGCCGTCGATCGTTATTCAAACGCACCCGCGATGCAAGTCGCCGACCGCAGTCATGTGATAGATATGCTGGACGGAAACGCGTTACGGTCGATTATTGAGCAAGAGCGTCCTGACTATGTGATCCCGGAAATTGAAGCAATAGCAACGGATACATTAGCTGAACTCGAGAACGAAGGTGTGAATGTTATACCTACCGCGAGAGCAACTCAGTTAACGATGAATCGTGAAGGCATTCGAACGCTTGCAGCTGAAGAACTCAATATACCAACATCACCCTATGCATTTGCCAGTGATAAAGATGAGTTTATCAATGCGGTTAACTCTATTGGTTTGCCCTGTGTTGTAAAGCCCATTATGAGCTCTTCTGGAAAAGGTCAGAGCGTTATTAAAAGCGAAAGTGATATTGACTCAGCTTGGCAGTATGCACAAGAGGGCGGCCGAGCAGGAAAAGGAAAAGTCATTATTGAGGGTTTTGTCGATTTTGATTATGAGATTACACTTTTAACCATTCAACATGTTAATGGAACCAGTTTTTGTGAACCCATTGGTCATCATCAAGAAGATGGCGATTATCGACAAAGTTGGCAGCCTTGTGCGATGAGTTCCTCAGCTCTCGAAGCATCAAAAGATATCGCAGAAAAAGTAACCCAAGCACTTTGTGGTGATAACGGAAGAGGAATATTTGGGGTCGAGCTATTTATTAAAGGCGATAAAGTTTACTTCAGTGAAGTGTCCCCGCGTCCACACGATACCGGAATGGTGACATTAATTTCACAGGACTTGTCTCAGTTTGCGCTTCATGTAAGAGCAATTCTTGGACTACCAATTCCTAATATTGCTCAGCACGGACCTTCAGCGTCGAGTGTTATTTTACCAACTGGCCAATCAAACAGTACCCAGTACTCTAATTTGGGAGAAGCTTTATCAGAGCCCAATACTCAAATTCGACTATTCGGGAAACCTGAAATTAATGGCAGGCGTCGAATGGGCGTTGCCCTTGCGCGCGATACCGATATCGATAAAGCAATTGAAAAAGCTAAGCGTGTTTCTTCTGCTGTGAAAGTAGAGTTTTAGTATTAAAGCAGTGTACTAAATATAAAACACGATAAAAAAGAGTTCAGTTGCAAAAAGATAAAGAGGTAATTTGATTGAAAAAAGTTGTGGTTTTAGTTGATGTGCAAAATATCTATTACACATCTAAACAAATATTTCGTCGTCACTTTGATTACAACGAATTCTGGAAACAAGCGACCAATGGCCGACAAGTTGTCAAGGCGATTGCTTATGCGATTGACCGAGGCGATAAGAAGCAAAAAGAATTTCAAAATATACTTCGTGCTATTGGATTCGAAGTCAAACTCAAACCCTTTATTCAACGTTCTGATGGATCCGCAAAAGGGGACTGGGATGTTGGAATAACCATCGATGCGCTTGAGTATGGTTCTCAAGCTGACGCAGTGGTTTTAGCTTCTGGCGATGGAGATTTTGATTTACTCGCTGAATCGTTGCGCAAAAAGGGGAAGCAGGTTGAAGTTTATGGTGTGTCTAAATTGACCGCAGCCTCATTAATTGCTGAAGCAACAAAGTTTATTCCTATAGAGGGTGAACTTTTGATCCGCTAAAGAAATTTTGATTCGTTGAGTAACGCATGACTGCTGGCGTGGAATTCGGTACTGGCATAAGAGACTGGCGGTTTAATGTACGAAATAATTTTCTAAATATTAGTACTCGGCTTTATAACTTTGAATTAATAACTTTATTTCAGCATCTTGCAATCTTGAATAACGAAAAAAAGGGAGGTTATTGCCTCCCTTTTTGCTGAATTAAAACGGATTTAAATCTGACGTTTGATTAATTATTCGTCTCTTCATCTGTTTTGATAATAATCTTCTTGATAACTTTACCGTCTTTCTCATGAACAATATGTTCCTCATCCGTTGAAAGGTGTAATGCATTTTCAATATCAAGAACTGTCCCGTCAGAAAAAGCGTCTTTACTAAAAAACTTAACCTGAAGGCCTTTCGAAAATTTAACTTCTTTCGTGATACCAGCAGAAAGAATAGCTGCTTTGACAGCAGTCATTTGATCTTCGGAAAGGTTACCGCCTGAAATAGTGATAACATCGTCGTTAGCGTGCAATTTGTTTTTATGCAACGACAGGACCTTCGCTGAAAGTTCATTGTTATCATACCTTGGAATGTTTATCTCCTCACCAGAGTCAGTCACCACAGTATAATTACCATCGTTCAGTGACACAGTAAAACTTTTGCCGCTTTCAGTCGTGACAACTCGAGACTCGCCGTCCGATAAGGTAGGTAACTTAAATACCGATGCATCCCCGTTTATTTTTAAGTCAACTACGGCTTCTTTATCGTCGTGCTTCTTGACAAAAACACTAATATTTTTCTCTTCATCCGCGATGCCAGCAGTAGAAATTGCCAAAGTGCCAGCGAGAATTGATCCTGTTAAAAGACTAGTTAATCTCATGTTAATGTTCCTTTTAATAAAGGTTTAATAGTTAAATTTATTTGGTACCACTAAAGAAATTACAAATCGCGTGCCAATTGCTTAAAAAGGCTTGAAAGCCGCTGATGACCCTGATTCTTAGCTTTGGCGGTAAATTGTTTTTGCTGTATTGGATCTACAGATTCCTCATTTCAGGAATCTATTCCTTAAATACGGAGATTTTAAAAGCTGCATTCTCAACACTGTTATCGATAGCTGTCTTCATTTTGATTGGACACCATATTTTTCGAGACGATACAAAAATGCCTTGTAGGGTAGTCCCAATAATTTTGCGGCTTTGGTTCTATTTAGGTTGGTTTTTTCGAGTGCTTGTTCGAGTATTTGTTTTTCAAAGCTTTCCCAGTCAATGCCCTGACTGGGTATCTCGTATGCATTGGCGTTCATTTTAACCGCTTGAGAGAAGGGCAAGTCACTTGGCGCCACTGCTCTGTCGCTTATCATAACTGTTAAGCGCTCAACCATATTAGACAGTTCTCGTATATTGCCGGGCCAGTGATACTCATAACAAACTTTCATACAATCTTCATTGATGTTGATCTGAGGCTTGTTATATTTGTCGGAGAACTTTTTGCTAAAATAACTGAGCAGAGATGGTAAATCGTCTAACCTAGCTCGCAAGGGCGGAACCGTTAACGTGATGACATTCAAACGATAATACAGATCTTCACGAAACAATCCTTTTTCAACCTGTTCACTCAAAGATTTATGTGACGCTGCAATGACTCTAACGTTGACGGGAATTTCCACATTGCCGCCGACTCTCATTATTTTTCCTTCTTGTAAAAAGCGCAGTAGCTTGGCTTGAATTGACATAGGAAGTTCAGCGACTTCATCAAGAAATAAAGTGCCATTATTAGCCGCTTCAATTTTTCCAATCATTTGTTTGTCTGCGCTGGTGAAGGCGCCTTTTTCTGCGCCAAATAGTTCAGACTCTGCCAAGCTTTCAGGTATCGCGGAACAATTGACTGCCAGGTAAGTATTGCTGCTTCTTTGTGATTTTTCGTGCAAGGTGTGTGCAACAAGTTCTTTTCCGGTTCCACTTTCACCATGTATAAGGACAGTTACGTCGGTGTCTGCCAGTTTATCGATTTGGTCATAGAGTTTTTGAATTTCTTTGGATGAACCGATGATATTGCCAAGTTTCTTTTTATCGACAACTTGTTGATTCAAAGATTCATTTTCAAAAATTAGGCTTCTATTTTTAACAACTTTGTTTAAAGTGAATAGCAATTGCTCTTTATCAAAAGGTTTTGCAATGTAATCATCTGCACCTGCTCTCATACTGGTGACAGCGTGACTAATACTGCCGTAAGCCGTCATTAAAATAAATGAAACGTTAGAGTAGGTTTGTTTGACTTGTTCCAATAACTCAAGACCATCCATGCCAGTAAGTTTCCAGTCCGACAAGATGATATCGATGGAATTTTGCTCCAGATACTTAATCGCCTTTTCTGCAGAAGATACTATGTCAACGGAGTAATCTGTGAATTTATTTAAAATCTGTTGTACGAGTTGTCTTTGTTCAAACTCATCTTCTACTACAAGTATTTTCATAACTGATCTCACTTATTACGATGAGTTAACGAGACAATAAAACGGCTGCCCCTCGGATGGCGTCTTTCATAACGAATCAATCCAGAATAACGGCCAACAATGATCCGCTGCGCAATATACAGTCCCATACCCGCACCATGAGGTTTGTTTGTATTATGAGGCATAAATAATTTTTGCTGTATTGCTTCATCAATGCCAACGCCATTGTCATCGATTACTATTTGCCAGGACGTAGTTCTTATATTTTTAGAATCTTTCGGATCGTTATTTGATTCTGTTTTTATAGCTTGTGTTTGCTCCTGGTCGATACTCACATCTACCGATATTTTGCTGGTTTCATTTAATTGACCGGGTTCATTAAAATTTTCGGATTGAATTCCATTTGAATTAATGCTGTCTGTGTGACTATTAAACGCTTCAATAGCATTATTGATTATTGTGGTAAAGCAAGAACGAAGTTCACTTTCAATCATAAGAACTTTACGTTGCTCTGAGTCACTTATTCTATTATTAAATTCAATCGATACACGTTGATGGTTGTCATTAACAATCGATTGAATAAGCTCAACGATATCTAATTTATCTGATGAAAGCGCATCGTGAGTGCTGATAGTCATTAGTTCTCTAATGTGATGATCAATTCTTTGAACCTGTCTTTTAACTTGTTGTGTTAATGCTGGATCATCGTTAAGCGTTTCAACGGCGAGTTGAATAGTGTGTAATGGGTTGCGAATACTGTGCGCAAGACCGCGACTGATTTCTGAAATTTCACTGGTGGTTTTTTGCTCCTGTAATGCATTACGCTCTTTTTCCAGAGCTTCGAGTTGTGCTGACATACTGTTGATTGAGTTGACCAGATCTTTCATTTCTGTAGAAGAGAAACGGGATAGCGCAGGGACCTTTTCAGAAAATTGGCCAGCGCCTATTGTTTTACTCGCTCGAACGATTTGACTTAAGGGACGTGTCATTCTGTCGGAAACAAACAGTACGAACACTAGAGCAAAAAGAAAGCTAGCGACACTGGTGAGAATGATTGCGTTTGAGGCTTGTTCGATTGACTCCTCCATTTCTGTACGAGGAATAGGGATTTCATAAGACTTGTGATTATTGACTAATAAAATACTCCGACTCTCTGAGCTGTCGTTGAGTTTTAAATCAACACTCTGCTCAAAATTAAAGTCACTCGTGTCTAGCTTAACTCTGTTTAACGGCGGAGTATTGGATTGGATTTGCTGCTCATCAACAGTATTGTCAGGGCCGATAGTTACTCGGGCGAGCTGTTGTTCAATAAAAATCAAGCCCGTGTCGAGCCGTTGGGCAAGTAGTGACTCAACCGTCGATTTGCTGACATTGAACGCGGCTTGTCCGAGTTTTGAGCTGGTAACGTCGGTTAACTTTGCCAAGTGCCAGGCATTACCAATGATGATAATGCTAAACAACAACATGGTACTGGCAAATATTAAGTACTTTAGGCGCATTTGGTTGACCCTTTTTTGATATCTTTCGCCACTAAATTTCCTCATATAAGGATATATTAGCTAAATATTCTAACAATATCGGAATTAACGCAATCGTCGTTCCAAAATAGGGGCATTACAAAATAGGGGCATTACAAAATAGGGACTTTACAAATTAGGGGCATAAAAGGTCAACAAAGGATCAACAGGGTGAAGCTCGATTGACGAGTCAATCGAACCGGTACAAGTTTTGGTATGAGTTAGTCTAAGGCAGCGGATAGGGCAAAATGTAAAATTTGAGTTGCTCTAAGAAAATCAAGGAGCTATTAGGCTTTGCATTTGGATGTTTTAATCGTTTATTGAGTTTTCGGTTTCAAAAGATCTTAACAAGAGTTTATAAGCGCGTTGAGCGCCTCATACCGATGATAGCGTAAGATGAAGCTTCAATAGAAGTAGCAAAACTAATGTAAAATTGCTAATGCCGCCAATACCAACAACCCAAGTAACACTCCAATCAGATGATATCGGTCCCAATGTTTGAATTGTTCAATGAAAGTGCTGTGATGATGGTGGCCAGGATCTTCCAGTAAACCAGTACCTTCGGGTTTCTGGTCGTCTTCATCGTGTTGGTGTGTGTGTTCATTTTGGTCTGTCGTATGTTCGCTGTGTGATTCAGCGTCAGTTTTTTTAGCATGAATCGATTCATCATGTTGGTGTTCAGGCATAGGTTTATGGGCATGTTCATGCTCATGCTCATGTTCATGGTGATGACGATGTGGACGATGCAAAAGAACGTGCAGCAGTGTGCCCGAAACAAATGCCTGCAACCAGGCGAAACTGGAGGAATTCATTGCGGCTTCTAATTCAACTCCTAATATAAATCCAAACACTGTAAAAATAGCGATGGTCGATAATGCAAACCAAACTGCTTTGAAGCCAAATACGGGTCTTATTATCCAAAGTACAGAAAGCGCGACCGGTACTCGATGAAGAACTATGGCTAACGGTAGCCATTTTGAAGCTGAGGATAAATGTGAAAAATCATTTAATGATGCGCCATCTGCCATGGTGTGCAGCAAAAGACCGCTAAAACCGATCAATAAGGTAATCTGATGCGTGCTATCGGCAACTTTGCGAAAAACCTTTTCTATCAGACTGGGTCCAGTTAATCCAAGCAATGCAAGCGGAACACTAATCCAACCACCGTTCTGAATTGATAAAGGAAGTAACTCAACAAGAACAATCCCGCCAAGTACTACTAATAAAAAAGTCGACAGCAAGTGTTCGAATGCAGGCGAACGATCAAACCATTTCGCTAACAATGGCGCAATTGCTAATACCGCAATACTAAGAATTAAATAAACCATTTATCGTTGCTAATTTTTTAATTCAATGAGCTTGCCAGGGTTGCAAATACCCATGGGATCGAAAACTTGTTTAATCTGTCGCATTAATTCGATTTCCGACTCTGAGCGAGAGTAATTCAGATAGTCTTTTTTTACCAACCCAACGCCGTGCTCAGCTGAAATGCTACCATCAAGCTTTTTAATGGTATCGAAAATCAATGGATTTACGCTGCGGCATTTTTCCACAAAATCATCAATACTTAAATTTTCTGGACGTAAAATATTTAAATGGAGATTGCCGTCGCCAATATGGCCGAACCAGATGATTTCAAAATCAGGATATTTATCAGTTACGATTTCATCAACATTGATTAAAAAATCAGCCACTTTACTGGGTGTAACTGAAATATCATTTTTATAAGGCGTATACACACTGATAGATTCAGAAATACGTTCGCGCAAACCCCACAATGATTCTGCTTGAGACTCGCTTTGACTTATTACGCCATCAAGAACATGCCCATCTTCCATAACTTTTTCAAAGACACTAAATGCTTGCTCCATTTTGGTTTCGTTATCATTTTCAAACTCAATTAGAACATAAAAATCTGACTGTGTTTCAAAGGGGCGTTGTAGATCATGGTGTGCTAAAACTTTTTGTAAAGCGGCCTCAGAAAAAAATTCAAACGCAGTTAGTGTAAGTGACCGTTGAAACGATTCCATAACAGGATAAACATCATTTAATTGATTCAACCCTAGAACCATAACCATTAAATCATTTGGTTTATCCGTGAGTTTTATTGTTGCCTCTGTAATGATTCCGAGCGTGCCTTCGCTGCCAATAAATAAATGTCGTAAATCGTAACCCGTGGCATTTTTAACTAAGCCGTTATTGAGTTTTAAAACGTCACCGTTTCCTGTTACGACCGTAAGTCCGACGACCCATTCTCGAGTCATTCCCCAGCGAATAACTTTAATGCCGCCAGCATTAGTTGCAATGTTGCCACCAATTTGACTTGATCCTGTTGACGCAAAATCAACGGGATAAAACAGACCTTGATCATCCGCAAAATTTTGCAGTTGCTCTGTGATTACTCCAGCTTCAACCTCGACAGTTCGATTAACTGAATCAAAGGTTTTGATCTGATTCATTCGATCAAGACTTACTACGATTTCACCATTAGTTGCACAAGCACCACCACTTAATCCAGTTCGACCGCCAGATGGCACCAGAGATAGGTTATGTAACTTGGCGAGTTGTACAATTAGTTGTACTTGCTCTGTCGTTTTTGGACGAACAACGGCACTTGGCTGCGGCTTGTAAAGTTTACTCCAGTCCTGGCCGTATTCAGTCAGGTCGCCTGACTCGGTGGAAACGTACTCTAATCCAACGATGTCTTGCAGAGCAGAGGTTATAGCGTCATTTAGTTTTGTTTCGTTCATAATTCAATCATCGATTACTGTTTGGGATTTAACCGCAATGTGTATCTAATCTCTTGTGTTGCCAAAGGCGTAGGCCGTCCTTTAACCCAATCCTCAAAACCTATGTCATAAAACTCCGAGAAAGGGTGACCGGATTGCCCCCCAGGCATATGGAAAATTGCTGACTCAATGTGCCCTGGTGAAATTACAAATCGCTGTGATGCTCCAAATGATGCGGTTTGAACACGTGGCGAACTCACATCCCCTGGCATTCCAATATTCGGCCTATCAAGCCAATATCCTAAAACTGGAACTGCGCGACTTATCGGGTGTTGAATTTTTAAACGGTTATAATTTCCCCAAAGCTGATCGGCAATAACTTGGTTCTCAGTTGTCAATTCGCTAAGTATATCATTCAAAGTAGTTTCGAATAATGCTTTATAACTTGAATATTGTTGCGGTAGATAATCTTGTGGCTGCTTTTGTATCAGTTCCCACAGTAGAGCTTCATATTGGCGCGAATAATAGCGCAGTCCACTTTTGGCATTAGGCGATAACTTTTCAGCAAGCGGATCGAGCAACTTTGAAGCTAACTCATACCGGTATTTCTTCATGACAGTAAAAGCCGCTTGATCTTTATCTGACCGACCGTTCCAAGATTGCAAAACGTCTTTTACCTGTCTGTGTCGATCGGTTAACTTATTTCCGTTTTTCAACAAACTGAGCATATGAGTTTGCCAAGGTTTGTAGAGTGGTGCGTCTGTTGATAATTGGATATCCAGCAACGACTCTTCATCGGCTTTGCTCAACGCCTGTAATTGCTTTTTAATTGAAAAGGCTCTGACGCCATTGGCAAATCCGCCATCGCCAATTTTTTGTAAATCATTTCCGCCAACAATTCTGTTATTGGCAGTCCAGATCGATTCAGAATCTGGGTTGGTGATTCGAGGGTATTGATCGGCATCGAGCCATTGTATTTTTCCTGATTGATGCGCAATGGTAGTGACCGGAACGGTTTGCTGAGTATCCAGTCTTTTCGGAAGTGGGCCTATAATTGTCCAGCCAATATTGCCACTTTGATCGCCAACAACAAAGTTTTGCGCGGGAATAGCCGTTTGATTAGCAATATTCATTGCAGAGGCAACTGTATTTGATTGTTCCAGGTTCATCAGGTTCAAATTGATGGCTTCGGGCTGGTGGGCAATCCACATCAAACTAAACGCTGAGGATTCATCTTTTTCGAGTACTGGACCAAACATAGTTTCGATAACGTCGATGGTTTCTGGCTGTTGACCTTTTACGCGAATCACTTCTTGATAGTATTCAAAGTCGTAGGTTTCGTTTTGATATACATATTGCTTGGAGTTCACGGCAGAAATTTCGACTTTAATCACATCACTGTAATCGCCGTAACTGTTAGTAAACGCCCAGGCGATATGATTGTTCGTTCCTGCAATTAGCAGCGGGGTGCCAGGTAAAGTCACACCGTAAAGATTAATCTCGTCGGATTGACTATCGGTTTTATAATTTAAGTTAGCTTTAAACCAGATGTTTGGTACAGCGTGCCCCAAGTGCATATCACCTGCAACAATAGAGCTACCGGTATTTGATTTTTGACCGCTCACTGCAAAATTGTTACTTCCGGGAAAGGTGTCGGCGTCATTATCATCAGAAACATTATTTTGTTTTGATTCAGAATCAGTTTTTTCGTCTAAGTCAGAGGATTGGTAGTTTTCATTGTTAACTGGTTTTGAGTCACTGATTAAAGTTTCACTTGAGTTTGGTTTGATGAAATTTTTAACTTCAACACTATTCAGCTCACTATTATCAAGCGGCGCGTCAAAACGAGTTCCATTGGGCACCAGTTGTTGATAAACGTCGGATGGTAATTGTAAAAATGCCTCAGCTAATATTCGCTCTCGTTCGATGCTACTCGGTTGTAAGTCAAGGTACATTGCGTACACAACTAAAATGCTGTCTTCAATGCGCCACTTTTGCGGCTCGGTATTCAATAACCAATACTCAAAAGGACTGGTAGACAATTGTTCTAGACCTGCGTTTACTCCTTCGGTGTAATCGGTAAGTAAATTGAGTTGGGATTGCGGAAGGTTCTTAACGATCTCTTCTGAGCGTGCACGAAAACGATGCTGCCTTACGCGTTTATCAATGTTTATCGTGGCGCTACCAATTAATTCTGATAATTCACCCGCTGCGCTTTTTCGGAGTAAATCCATCTGAAAAAAACGCTCTTGAGCATGGGTAAACCCTAGAGCAAACGCTAAATCACTTCGGGTGTTGGCGGTAATGTCTGCTGTTCCAAAGGCGTCACGACTGATGGTAACCGGTTCGCTAAGTCCTGATAATTCAAGTTCGCCAGAATAAGTTGGCAAAGACCCATTGAGAACAAGGTAAATAGATCCAGTTACGACTATTAAAAGACTGAGCATTAAATACACAATTCGACGAATCCATCGGCGAAATGAACTTTGTTTTTTTGTTGAGAATAAACGGCGCTTATTTGTTTTTTTCATAACCGACTAGCTCTTAACCTAAAAATATGCGGCTAAGTCTAACTTATCGAGAGTATTAAACAATAGGCGTTAATTGATCGGAGCAATTACTAGAACAAAAGATTGATAATGAAGGCTAACCAGAAAGGGACGTCACGGAGTGGTGGGCGCTACTGGGCTCGAACCAGTGACCCTCGCCTTGTAAGGGCGATGCTCTCCCAACTGAGCTAAGCGCCCACTCCGTAAGAACGGGGCGCATTCTATGGAACAAATCTGGCGCGGTCAACGTTAATTTGAAAAAAAATCAAATTTTATTGAATTTATGGCGTTCACGCGGTCTTTCGACGTTGGTAGAATAGCGCTCCAAACTAAAAGGAAACCATTCATGTCAGTTGTTACACGATTTGCACCAAGTCCCACAGGATATTTGCACATTGGCGGAGCAAGAACCGCACTTTATTGCTGGTTACATGCCCAAAAGCACAAAGGCGAATTTGTATTAAGAATTGAAGATACTGATCGCGAACGCTCAACGGACGATGCAGTACAAGCGATTCTCGATGGCATGGATTGGTTGGGCCTTAACCATACACAGGGACCATTTTATCAAACTCAGCGATTTGACCGCTATAAAGAAGTGACTGAACAATTAATTGAATCGGGAAATGCTTATCCATGCTTTTGTTCGAAAGAGCGTCTCGATTCTCTAAGAGAAACGCAGATGGAGAATAAGCAGAAACCTCGTTATGACGGTAAGTGCCGTAATCTTTCGTCTGACGAAATAGACCTATCAAAACCTCACGTGATTAGATTTAAAAATCCCGAATCTGGAAGCGTAAAGTGGATTGATGCGGTAAAAGGTGAAATCGAATTTTCAAATACCGAGCTCGATGATTTAATCATAGCCAGAACCGACGGTTCACCAACTTATAACTTCACAGTTGTCGTTGATGACTGGGATATGAAGATTACACAAGTTGTTCGAGGTGATGACCATGTCAATAATACACCACGTCAAATCAACATATTTAAAGCATTAGGTGTTGAACATCCTGAATATGCTCATGTACCAATGATTTTGGGTGATGATGGTAAAAAACTCTCGAAAAGAAGAAACTCGGTAAGTGTTATGGATTATCGAGATCAAGGATATTTACCAGAAGCTGTTCTCAATTATTTGGTTCGTTTAGGTTGGTCACATGGTGATCAAGAGATTTTCAGTCTTGACGAAATGATCAGCCTTTTCGATATACATGATATCAATCGAGCGGCATCTGCTTTTAATACCGAAAAACTTAATTGGCTTAACCAGCATTACATTAAAACGCTACCAGTAGAGCGAGTCATCGAAGCGCTTAATTGGCAAATTGAGCATCAGGGGCTCTCGACTCAAAATGGTCCTGCGCTAAACGAATTGGTCCCATTGTTTGCTGAAAGAGTGCACACTTTGAAAGAGCTTGCTCAGTCGATAATCTATTTTTACAACGACTTTGAAGAATTCGATGCAGCAGCAGCTAAAAAACATCTTCGTCCAGTCGCCAAAGAAGCACTTCAGCTCGCCTACGAAAAGTTAACCAGTTTGTCTGAGTGGACGGCGAGTAATATTCAGTCGGTAATTGACCAAACGGCAGAAGAGCTTAATGTAGGAATGGGTAAAGTAGGTATGCCGTTGCGAGTCGCTGTAACAGGAGCAGGCCAATCACCGAACTTGGATGTGACCATTTTACACATTGGTAAAGAACGCAGCCTTAAGCGTATAGAGAAAGCGTTAGCGTTTATTGAACAAAGAGAGCAGGCCGGTTAACGGTCTGTTTTCTTTAACCGGATTAAGGAAAGTTTCTTTCCTCCACCAACTGCTGATCGATCTCGAGAGGTTTAATAAACTTTAGAACAAATCGGCTGGTTTTACCTCGCGTATCGGGAGCATACATATGTTTGCTCAGGTCATCCTGTTCATTTTCGAGGAAATAAGCGCGCTCTTTTAGAATAAAACCAGCTTCTCTTAATTGCGCTATTACCAGGTCAACATCAATTCGGTGCAGAGTATCACCTGTGGTTTCTGGACTGCCGCTCTTTGCATGATGATCAATCACACCCAAAACTCCACCGGGTTTTAAACCAACATATATTCGATTCAGAAAATCTTTTCGATCAATTTTGGGCCAACCACCTTTTTTAGGACGGTAGTAAATATCGTGAAACGCTAGAATTAAAAATGCCATATCAAAAGAGTTAGCGGCTAATTCTATCTCGTTTGCTTCTTTAACTAATCTCTCTACATTATTTAGGCGATCGGGTTGAAAGCGTTTACTTAGAGTATCATTGACGTAATCGACATAAGCTTGGTTATTGTGAGCGACAACCTTACCTGTAGAGCCGACGGCGTAAGAAAAGAGTTCGGTGTAATAACCTCCACCAGCAAACACATCGAGAACTTTCATACCTGGCCGGATGTCATAAAAGGTAAGAACTTCAACGGGGTTTCGACTAGCATCTCGCGTTAAGTCTAGTTTAAGGCGAGCAGGGTGGTTAACGAGTTGCTCGGCACGGGAGTACTTGTTGTTTTCTGCCGTCACATTGTCTGAAAAATGCAACAGCGACAAACCTGCAATCAGGTTCGCCAAAACTTTTATAGTGGACTTAGAATAATTCATAACAGAATTATGAGATCAGTCGGTGTAAAAGACGACTCAGATTTGTAACACAATATTTACTGCTGTTTGTTTGAGCTGTCTATAGAACCGAAACAGCTACCAACCAACAGTAAACCGTACACATGCGATTGATTTCATTCCAAATAGTCTTTATGTTGGAATACTATTTTAGACAACTGATTGAGGTCGTTTTCATTGAAATTTTTTAGTTTGCTTTCGCTAGCTTTGTGTTGTCTTTCGCTGAATGCAGAGTCGCAAAAAACGACTAGTAACTCGTTTTTTACCGTAATTAAGTCAAAAATGACTCAAGGTGGTTATTTAATCGGCGAAATAAATCGTCTCGAAAGTTCGAAACGACTTGTTTTTCTGGATCAAGAAGTATCTGTCGATGAGAATGGTAAATTCATTATTGGTTTTGGACGTGATTTTCCAGAAGTTGCTGAACTGAAAGTATTAAAAAATTCTGGCGAAGAAGTTCTTAAGTTCGCCATAGCCCCAAGAGAATATCGCATTGAACGAATCGATGGGTTACCTCCCAAAAAGGTGAACCCAACAAGTAAAGAGGTTTTAGACAGAATAAGAAAAGATTCCAGCGAGATTCGACTAGCGAGGAAAACCATCTCAAGTTTACCGTATTTTGCGGATACTTTTAAAATGCCCGCTCAAGGTCGGATTAGCGGTTATTATGGAAGCCAAAGGATACTTAATGGCGATCCAAAACGACCTCATTTTGGCCAAGATATTGCCGCTCCTGTAGGTACACCAGTGTACGCTCCTGCATCGGGGAAAGTTACCTTAGCTCATACCGACATGTTTTACTCTGGCGCGACCATAATTATTGACCATGGGTATGGGTTGAACAGCACTTATTTACACTTAAATAGCATTAGCGTGAAAGTAGGACAGCAAGTAAAACAGGGTGAACAAATAGGGACTATAGGTGAGTCTGGACGAGCGACTGGACCACACTTGGATTGGCGTATTAATTGGCTCAATCAAAGGCTAGATCCTGCTTTATTTGTGGAGTAATACAACCATCAAAAAAAGCGAGCATAAGCTCGCTTTTTTCTTTTACTAACTGAAAGCACGTTTCAAATAGCTTGTTGCAAAAGCCTTAAGCTTTCGCTGCTGCTACTCGTTTACGAGCCAGTTCATCAGCCACTACATTGGTGGTTTTGTTTTCTTTGTCAGCTGTTGCAAACACTTCTTCAAGAGTGTGATAAATTTCATCAACTTTTCGCAACGCTGCTTCACGATTGTAGTTTTCTTCGAAAGACACATTAATGATTCCACCAGCATTTAGAATGTAATCCGGTGTGTATAAAATGCCTCGTTTTCTTAGCTCATCACCGTGTCGATCTTCAGCAAGCTGATTATTTGCAGCGCCAGCTATAACGGTTGCTTTTAATTTAGGAATCGTCACATCATTAAGTGTCGCGCCTAATGCACAAGGTGCGTATACGTCGACTTCTTGCTGGTAAATTTCATCTTTGTCGATAGCAATCGCGCCGTGCGCAGACACAACTTTATCAATCGATTCTTTATTGATATCGGTGACGAATAATTGAGCGCCTTCTTTGGCTAAATGATCACAAAGATACTGGCCAACGTGACCAAGACCTTGAACAGCGATTTTAATACCGTCAAGATTTTCGCGACCAAGGCGATGTTTAACTGCTGCTTTCATTCCCATGTAAACGCCATAAGCTGTAACAGGAGAAGGGTCGCCACTTTTTCCTTCAAGACCTAGCACATGATTAGTTTCTTTATGAACAATCGCCATGTCGTCAGGGTTAATACCAACATCTTCAGCAGTTACGTATCGACCTTTTAGGTTATCAACAAAGCGGCCAAACGCACGAAATAACTCTTCCGATTTCTGCGTACGCGGATTACCAATAATGACTGATTTTCCGCCGCCCATGCTAAGACCAGCCATAGCATTTTTGTAAGTCATGCCTCGAGATAAGCGCAAGGCGTCAATTAATGCACCTTCATCTGAGTTGTATTCCCACATACGGCAACCGCCAGTTGCAGGACCAAGCGCAGTACTATGAATAGCAACAATTGCTTTCAAACCCGATTCGCTATCACTGCAAAATACTACTTGCTCGTGATCATCGTAAGCACGCAGATTAAAAACTGCCATAAAAATCTCCTAGTAATGGAATGCTGCGACAGGGTGAGTCAAAACAAGCTCACCCTGAACACTGGAATAATTAACCTAAGTTAAACTCGATGCCTTGAGCCAGAGTAGGTTTTTCACCCCAGAAAATAGTATTGGTTTGACGTCGCATATAAGCTTTCCATGCATCAGAACCGGCTTCACGTCCACCACCAGTTTCCTTTTCACCGCCAAACGCACCACCAATTTCTGCACCAGAAGTTCCGATATTGATATTAGCAATACCTGTATCGCTACCTGCTGCAGAAAGGAATTTTTCGATGTTACGCATATTTAAACTAAACATAGCAGAAGACAATCCTTGACGAACGTTATTGTTCATTGCGATAGCTTCTTCAATTGTTTTATAGGTCATGATGTAAACAATAGGTGCGAAAGTTTCGTTTTGCACACATGGCCATTCATTTTGCGCCTTAATAATTGTTGGTTCGACAAAATTACCGGCACCTTCGATCGCTTTACCACCGTAAATGATTTCGCCGCCTTGTTCTTTTGCATCAGCAACAGCTTTTTCGAAGTTTTTAACAGCCACCTGATCAATAAGAGGTCCCATTAAAGTATTCGTATCAAGAGGGTTTCCGATTTTGACTTGCTTATAAGCTGCAACCATGGATTCAGTTACTTTATCAACGATGCTTTCGTGAACAATTAATCGACGAGTTGTTGTGCAACGTTGACCCGCAGTACCAACCGCGCCAAAAGCAGCAGAAGGCAAAGCGTTATCTAAATCAGCTGTTTCATCGATGATAAGTGCGTTATTGCCTGAAAGCTCAAGCAGGCATTTACCCATTCGTTCCGCAACTTTAACGCCAACCATTTTTCCAACAGTGCTGGATCCCGTGAATGACATTTTCTTAACACGAGTATCGTTGATAAATGTCTCAGCTAATTTATTATCTTCGCCGCCGACAAAAGTGTAAAACATTGGTTTGTAACCAAAGTTTTGCATAACGTCATTACAAATCTTTTGAACTGCAATAGCAGTGAGAGGAGTTTTTGGAGAAGGTTTCCAAACCGTTACATTACCGCAAGCCGCAGCTACAAAAGCATTCCAAGACCAAACCGCAACAGGGAAGTTGAATGCAGATATACAGCCCACAATACCTAGTGGATGCCACTGTTCATACATTCTGTGTTGAGGGCGCTCTGAGTGCATGGTATTACCATAAAGCATACGAGATTGTCCGACAGCAAAATCTGCCATGTCGATCATTTCTTGTACTTCACCATCACCTTCAGCTTTTATTTTGCCCATTTCCATCGAAACAAGACTGCCAAGTGCATCTTTGTGATCACGAAGTGCATTTCCAATTTGACGAACAACTTCACCGCGCAATGGAGCAGGAACCATACGCCACTCTTCGAAAGCTTCTTCTGCATTTTTGATGATGGTTTCGTAGTCTTCGCTTGATGCAGCATTAACTTTGGCGATTAGTTCACCGGTGGCAGGGTTAATTGATTCAACAACACCTTGATCGTTGGTCGAGCTCCATTCTGTCGCAGAAAAATTTGCGCCAGAATTCAACGCTTCGATACCGAGTTGTTTAAGAATGTCCATAATAATACGGCCTCTCTTTAAGTTGATTTCAGACTGGTCTATATATGCAGGGAGTTGTCAGGTGATTTAGGTGGGCATCGACGACCATTTAAAGGAAGGATGCACTCGGTCAAAAATCGCCAATTTCGACCCCCTTTTTGAGGTGGCGCAACCTTACCATTGTGGCTATTAAATCGCTAGCTTAATTTGTTGAAATGTCCTATTTTTACCCACAAATAGCAGCATTTTTACGCAAAAAAGCGTCATTTGAAGGCTCAAGCATTTTTTTTCTGGTCAGAGCAGTGAGTTCGTTGAATGGTCTTTGTGCGTTGCATAATTTAGCCAAATAAATAGGATAATTCATGATTTACGAACTCGATGGCATAACACCTGAATTCGACAGTTCTAACACGTTTATCGCGGAAAGTGCCGATATAATTGGAAAAGTTAAGCTTGGCGCCAATTGTAGTGTTTGGTTTAACACAGTTATTAGAGGTGATACTGACTGGATAACACTTGGTGAAAACACCAATGTTCAAGATTGTGCTGTGTTGCATACCGATCCGGGACTGCCAATGAATATTGGAAAGGGGGTCACCATTGGTCATAAAGCTATGTTACACGGCTGCCAGGTCGGTGATTTCAGTCTAATTGGCATTAATTCGGTTATTTTAAATGGCGCAGTAATTGGTCATCACACTTTAATAGGTGCAAATTCGCTCATTACAGAAGGAAAAGAGTTTCCATCTGGCGTATTAATTCTAGGAAATCCGGCAAAAGTGGTGCGAGATCTCACGCCTGATGAATTAAAAAAGCTCGAAAAGAGCGCAAGCGTCTATACTAATAAGGCTAAGAACTATCTGGTTTCACTGAAAAAGGTAGAGTGACATGGCAACTAAACCCGCGGTGAGCATGGAAGCGGGTATTAAACTGGATATCAACTGGTCAAATCTCAGTACATGGGAGGCAGAACAGTTGTCTGCAATTCTCGATTATTGTCAGCAACGTAACTGGCAGGCTTTTAAGATAAGTGAACATCAATCGAGAACACTTGAACCGCTTATCTCAATTTGGAAAGTTGCTTTTAGCGTGAATGGTAAGCCGAAAACTGTGTGGTTTATAAACGGAGAGCTCCCAATTGATTTTATTCCATTTAAATTGAATGAATCTGCACGAGACGCTCTACTAAGTTTTAGTCGTAAATTTTTAAAACAAGCTCAAATATTAAAGCAGGAAAGCAAAGAAGAAAGCGAAAACCGATTTCTGATGCAAAAACTTGTGAAAGTCGCCGCAGATCTATTAGTGTTGTATCACGAAAAACAATTATGGAAGGATGGATCGTGAAGTTTTTTAACTGGCCCCCAATAAAAAATTGAGGGCAGTTCGATTATTGATAACTTAATTAAAACTAATATTCCCACCAGCAACTTTGCCACCAGACAAGAAACTCTTCAAAATCGATGTGACCGTCATTATTTTCATCGATAAAACCAAAACCACTTTCTGCTTGTTGATTAGTTGAACCGGGAGAAAGTACACGCAGTAATTCGGTAAACTCTTCTAGATCAATCTCACCATTATTGTCGCGATCGAAAAACTTAAAGTGGCCTTTAATTTCTGCTACTTTGTCGTCAGGTAACTGCCTCACTTCTGTCATTTTGTTCTCTCTGTTGTTAAAGTCGTTTCTTCCTTTCTGTAAACAACATTCCGTTGTTTCAGATAATCTAAAATGTATTCACAAGATCCTTCAAAGCCACCAAAAACTTCAGGAGCAATAATGCCAGGCTCAGAAGGAGAGTTTTCTAGTAAGAAATTTGCGGCACCCGTAGCTGTAAAGCCAGTTGTTCTTGCCATAGATGACAAGCCATGCTCGTGATCAGTTTCATCATAAAGATTGTAAACGTAACGCTTCTGTTTACCACTTTCTTCACCTTCAATGATAACTCTCATGATGGTGAACTCAGTTTCATTCTTTTTCAACTTCCAGTTGTCGATTAAAATTTTGGATGTAAAGTCAATCGGACGTACTGATGCACCTTCCACTTCAATTGGATTCTCTGAGAAAAATCCGGAAGAAGAGAGCACTTTTATATATTCAGAATGGCCAGGATAACGCAACGTTTTTTCTTTCATATTGGGAATATGAGCCATAGTGTGGATAAGACTACGCAAACCATCTGTATTAAACGCTTCGAGAGTTCCAACTTTGTCAAAGTTCATAAGCTCGCAATCGGTAAGTGGATCTCTTATTGTTACTTTACCGTTTTCCACTAAACGTACTGGCCGAGTGTATTCTTCGATAACATCAATTGGTGAAAAGGGCGCTTTATATTCGAAAGGCCATTGACGGCGCTTAGGTAAACCACCGACATAACACTCGAAGTTTTCGACTTTCATCGATTCATTGTGTGCGCCGAGAATAATATTGTCCATGCCAGGAGCGACACCACAATCAACCACCGCAAATACTTTATTTTTCTTTGCGAGATAATCTAAGTCGAGAGCATTTTCAGGGAAAAATGAAATATCAACCGCGTTCTTTTTTGCATTCAATACAGCTTTTAATACATTAAAGCCCATGAAGCCGGGTACTGCGCATACGACTAAATCGGCGTCTGCAATTACATCGGCAATCGCATCATCGTCTGATAAGTCGGCAACCGCGGTATTAATATCTGGAGCTGCATCTTGCAGCGCTTGCAACTGTTTTTTATTTTTGTCTGCTGCGATTACTTGATGATTAACCACCAAATCTCTGGCTATGGCACTGCCTACCATGCCACAGCCTAAGACACAAAGCTTAGCCATATTGATTATCTCCCAGCGGAGGTCCCGTTATTTTTTGGATTAGCGTTAGGATCGTAAGGTCGAACCTGAATGATAACACCGTATAGGGGATGATCGAAATAGTGAACTTCGCCACTTCGTATTCTTCTGGATTGAGTGAGTGGGTAATTAAGTAAGCGTTTTACTCGAGTTGTTTGTTTTTGTGGATCAAGCCAGTTATCACTTTGAAAACTCCAATCAAAACTACTTTCATACTCTTGATTCATAACACCATCGTTAGTCAATTCAAGCATTGAAGATGATAGGCTATTGCTAATCGCGGTAATATCGAGCTCTTCTTCTCCGGGAATTCTTATGAACAAATCAGTACTAATGTGTAAATAACGATTTAAATATACTTGAAGTGAACCATCAACTTCTGGCACGGGTTGATAAATTAGACCTTCATTTGGATTAGTTTCATTGATTAAAGTCGTTGGTTTGATCGCCACTGCTTGCGAGTCTTCTTTTTCATGGCCATTAAAATTAAATTCATCGACGTAGTTTTTTCCGCCAACTACTCGAACCCATTCAGCAGCGGTTTTATCTTTGACCGATTGTCTCCATGCAAAATGGGCGAGTGGTTCGTACCATGAACTTCTTGTAAGTGAACCAAAAATACCGTTTAACTGGAACTGCTCTGATGGCATAAGTACGAATGAATCCTTGTCTTCACCGGTGTTTTTTTTTGACTTTGCATTGGATAGGCGTCTTTGCTGCTCGGTAGAGCTTATCAAACCCTCTGGGGCAGGAAATGCGTTATCAGTTATAAAATCTTCAATATTCTCAGGAAATAATATAGGACTTTTCTCAGGCCAAATTTCTTCATCAAGACTGCTTCGCTTGTTTTTAAATACAATAACTTCAATATCAAACCAACGCTCGTCTGTTTCAGCGGCAAGAGTTGACGGACTCGATATCACTAGAGTACCGATAACCAGGGTTATTATTCCGTGCCAAAATCGCATGTTATTGTCATTCCTCAAAAATAAAACAAACTTCAACCTTGTAAGACTAACTCGCTGGCGATAGCGTTTCAATCAGAGATTCAACCTCATTCCACTTCGCTGTCGTGTCCTCTAAAGGTCGCACAACCTTCAATATAGTGCCTTTTTCCAATTTATACCGTGAGGGGTTTCGCTGTATGAGCTCAATAATCACGGCTGGATTTACTACCGTTGCTGGATCAAACTCTACGCTTAGACCGCGTTCATTAGCCGTAAGTTTAGTGATACCCAAAGGGAATAGGCTTTGTTTTGTTTGAGTTAACTTTATGAGATGTTTCAGATTATCTGGTATTAGACCAAAGCGATCAATCATCTCAACCTGTAGCTCCCGGAGCTCGTTGTCGTTTTTACAATTAGCAATTCGCTTATACAAAGAGAGTCGCGTATGAACGTCAGGAACATAGTCTTCCGGTATTAACGCTGGTATACCAAGTTCCACTTCAGGTTGGCTGGATAAAGTGTCATTTAAAGTCGGTTGTTTGCCTTCTTTAAGTGCGGTTACCGCTTGTTCAAGCATTTCCATGTACAAAGAGAAGCCTATGGTTTCCATTTGGCCACTTTGGTCTTCGCCTAAAATTTCACCTGCTCCGCGAATTTCCATATCGTGTGTTGCTAAGGAGAAGCCTGCGCCTAAATCTTCTAATGTTGATATCGCATCCAAACGCTTTTTAGCATCGCGAGTTATTGACTTGATTGAAGGAACTAATAAGTAAGCATAAGCTTGATGGTGCGAGCGACCAACACGACCTCTTAACTGGTGTAACTGTGCTAAACCGAGTTTGTCAGCTCTGTCCATAATAATGGTATTGGCGTTTGGAACATCAATTCCTGTTTCGATAATCGTGGTACAAACTAAAACATGAAATTTTCGGTGATAGAATTGCTGCATTACCTGTTCCAATTCTCTTTCACGCATTTGCCCGTGAGCCACACCAATATTTAAATCGGGCATTAGTTCTCGTAAATCATTAGCTCGGCGTTCAATAGTTTCGACACTGTTATGTAAAAAATAAACTTGCCCACCGCGTTGAGTTTCTCGTTGGATCGCTTCACTGATAAGTGGTTTATTGTACTCTCTTACAAAAGTTTTAATCGCCAGCCTTCGTGCAGGCGGAGTGGCAATAATTGATAAATCACGCATGCCAGACAGAGACATATTCAACGTTCTAGGAATAGGAGTTGCTGTGAGTGTAAGTATGTCGACTTCAGCTCTAAGTGCTTTTAATTTTTCTTTCTGACGAACGCCAAAGCGATGCTCTTCATCAATAATCACCAAGCCAAGGTTGTCGAATTTTATATTACCTTGAATTAACTTGTGCGTACCGATAACAATATCGACTTTTCCTTGGTTAATCGCTTCAATAACCTGGTCAGTTTCTTTGGCTGTTCTAAATCGTGACAACACTTCTATTCGTATTGGCCAGTCTGCAAAACGATCTTTAAAGTTTTCAAAGTGTTGTTGCGCGAGGAGTGTCGTTGGCACCAAAACAGCAACCTGACGAATGTTTTGAACTGCAACAAAAGCGGCTCTCATGGCAACTTCAGTTTTACCAAATCCAACGTCACCACAAACCAAACGGTCCATTGGAGTATCGGCTTGCATATCTTTTAAAATTGCAGCTACCGAATCTTCCTGATCAACCGTTAATTCAAATGGGAAACTATCTGCGAACTGCAAGTATTCCACATTGTCTGTTGTGTATTTATAGCCTTTCTTTGACGCTCTTTTGGCATAAAGATCAAGCAGTTCCACTGCTACATCATGTACTTTCTCAGCTGCCTTTTTCCGCTCTTTGGCCCACTGCTCACTCCCGAGTTTATGGAGTGGTGCAGTCTCATCGCTGGCACCCGAATATCGATGAATTACGTGCAGCGCGTGAACAGGGACGTATAGTTTTGAACTTCCTGCGTATTCAAGCATTAAATATTCAGCAGGCTGCCCGTTAGCGGATATGCACTCTAGTCCTAGGTATCGGCCAACACCGTGATCGATATGTACAACTGGATCGCCAATATTCAGCTCTGCCAGACTGTGTATCATAGCATCAGGACTAATCGCGGATTTTTCACGGCGTCGACGTTGTAATACGTGTTGACCAAACAAATCCGACTCTGCAATAAACGCTAATTCTGGATGTAAGAAACTTTTTTCAATTGGTGCAACGGTAATATTTGATATTTCTGAATTTTGTTCAGTTTCACACCAATCATTGATTGATTTAATAGGTAAGTGATGGCGTTGAAATAACTCAACAATCGCTTCTCGTCTTCCTGCCGATTCTGCGCAAATCAATAGTGGTTTTTTCCATGATTGAAAAAAGCGTTTAAACGCCTCTAGAGGATCTTTTGCTTTATGGTTGACCGAAATACCATTTGATACGATATTTTCGATGTCTTGATAATTGAGTTTGAACGCATTTTTATTGTCAGATCCAAATACCAAACGAGGTTTTTGTTTCAAAGCACTATTAAGTTCATCTTCATTTAAAAATATTTTTTCTGGTGACAAAATCGGTCTGGTTCTGTCCCATTTTCTTTCTTCGTAACGATGACAAAGATTCTCCCAAAAGGATTGATTCGCTTTGGCAAGATCGGTGTCGTGTATAATTAAAGAATCTTCAGGTAAGTGTTCGAACAGGGTTGCTGTGCCTTCGAAGAAAAATGGCAAGAAGTATTCGATTCCTGCTGGCAATAAACCATTAGAAACATCTTGATAAACATTACAGTCTTTAAGCTCAACGGCAAACTCGTGACGAAATGCTTGCCGAAACCGTGTAATCGCTTCTTCGCTAGTGGGAAATTCGTGAGCGGGCAGTAATTCAAACTTTTGTAAACTGTCCGTGGATAATTGCGTTTCTGGATCAAACTCTCGAATTGTCTCAATTTCATCATCAAAGAAATCGATTCTGATAGGGTTGTTAGCTCCCATTGGGTACAAATCTAAAATGGAACCCCGTACTGCGAACTCACCATGTTCCATTACCTTACTAACGCACTGGTAACCTGATCGTTCAAACTTTGTTCGTGCGGCTGTTAAATCCATTTTTTGCCCGACTGCAACATTAAAAACGTTACTGGCAATCCATTCTGGTTTGGCAATACGCGCGGTAATCGATGAGAGTGCAGTGATGACCACGCCTTTTTTCATCTGACTGATTCGATGCAATGTGTGCAGTCGATCGGAAATAATCGACTCGTGCGCAGAAAATAAATCATAAGGCAGAGTTTCCCAATCGGGGAAGCTCTGAACCTCTAAAGCATCGGGTGTAAAAACTTTTAGTTCGCGCTCTAGTGAATCGACTTGTGCAGAGCTATTGCAAATAACTAAGATAATCCCAGGGTTTGCTTGAGCGATTTGCGCAATAACCAAAGCACGACTTGAACCGGGCAAATTTGACCAGTGATTAATATAGCCGGGTGAGAGCTTAAGTTGTGGGAAATCTGGCTTTAGTTCCATTACATTCGCTGCTTTTTTAAAGGGCCGCCATTATAGACAATCCAAGGTTTTTTCGTAGTCTAAATACCCGAATGATTTGGACAAAAGATTAGATTTAGAGCGATATCCGGTTATAAATGATTGTTTTTTGTCCAAATAATATTAAAAACTATCATTTCTAAAAGGCCTTCATTAAGCAGATTGAAAGATTGTATGGAAAAGGCTAATGTTTACTCATATGGGTGATCCTGTGCAGTCTCAACCTGTTATTCCATACCTAAAGCATTATCAATAATGCGCTAAGGTATTGATAGTATTGGCATGAACAAACTTAACGGGAGTCTTCCGATTTATGCATATTACCTTTTTGAACGCTGCAAATTTTCAAACTCCCCGTGCATTATTCATCGCCGCCTGGAAAGTCTGGTTCAAAAGATTTGGCGGTGACCATTACGCTTGGCGAGAAGGAAAGATGCCGCTTTGCAGGAAAGACATTCCGCTGCACCTATTGCTTGAGAAGCAACACCGGTTTTCAGTGGAGGTTCTGGCGCGTTTGATGGTGCCTTGGTCGTATCGGAATACTCTACAGGTTTCAGACGATTTTATTCGGCTAAATCCAGCTGTGTTACGCCCGGTTGAATGCAAAGAGAATAATTGCGACCAGTTTGTAGAGGGGGCTCGTTTGACCGATCAGGCTCTCGACTATTGGGATGCATTGTCCTACAACGAACAAGATCTCTATTTAAATTTTGCAGAAGCAAGAATCCAGGCGGATATTGAAACTCCTTCTGAAGAGCCATGCATTCTCGATGATTGCGGTGTCGAAATTATTGGCGAAGATATATACCCTCCATTTATTCCAAGCGCTCAAGATGAAGACGATAAATTCATTGAAGCAATGGTTCACTGGATTGATGAAGATCCCCATCAGCCCATGTATCAGAAGAAGCCCGTTGGCGACGCAGTAAGTGGTTGGCACGATCGGTTATTGGCTTTTTTCTGGCCAAAACCACGCACAGGCTACCTTGAGTACAGTTTTGCGGTTAGCCCACTAATCTATCGGGCAACCGAATTAGCCGACCTTGTCAGACAAGGTAAAGAGTGGAGCTATGACGATAAGATAATGGCCACAAAGACTGCGAATGAGATTTTTATGCTTGCTGGTGTGCCTCAAAGAGAGGTTAACTGGCAAAATGTTTATCAGGTTATGAAAGCAGCGCTGATTCAAGACGAATCATCAACAGCAAAAATGAATTCTGGTTGGTCCGCTCTAGCCAGTATGGCAACAGTTAAATGTCGAGAAGAGAATGGAGAGCTACCCCTAATGACTTGGAACAGTCGTTGCGCGTCCTCAGTCTTGTCTCGATTAGATTTTTTACTAGTTGAAGCAGGTGTTAATCAATTAGAAGGGCGATTTTCAAATATCGGGAAAGTTCCAGGATTTGGAGGAACGCGTCCTCGCGAATACTCTTTGCAGTGGCCAAGTGCATATCGATCCTGGGCCTGTTTCATAGCAGCTGGTCGTTTGGTTAATAAAATAGTCCACATCTTGAATAACTCTAAAGACGCAAGTGGAAAGTTAAAGTTTCAACAGATGCCGTTACCCGGAGGCCACACCGGACCTTGGACTGCGCGAGGTGTACAGCTGGTGTTGTTTTCTGATGGCTATTAATTAAAAGAGACTTTAACCGATTAATGTTTAAGACTTTTTTAGTTTGCTAGGTATCTTCTTGTATATCTCTACGAGCAAGGATACGACGTGGCTTTGGTACTCATCCGATTGCAGGTCGTTCTCAGCTGCCCTATAATCCGCGCCGTCTAGGATGTTCTCGGTTCTAATTAAGTCAACATGACATCTTAAGTTAGTATTCCAACCCATCTAAGTGCAGTCGATATACGGAGTAGTGTTATGGATATTGAGCAGCTTTTAAAAGCGATGACCCCTGAAATATATCAAAACATGAAAACGGCCGTTGAAATTGGTAAGTGGCCCGATGGAACTGCATTAACCGAAGAGCAAAAAGAAACCGCGATCCAGGCGGTGATGATTTATGATGCTCGACATTACGGCGATCATGATGAGCCATTTCGAGTAAGAAAAGATGGCTCTGTAAAACTCGGAAAAGATGGCGCAACTGAAAAATTAATTCGTTCCGACAATATCATCGTTCAAAGTCCTATCAAAAACGACAAACAATAGTTATTCAATAAATTTATTCAACCGGTTTGAAAATTAGTTACAGGATCAATAAATGTTAACAGCAGTACTTAGAAAGGAACATAAAAACAAATGGGAACGACGCACCGCGTTAACACCTGACGCCGTCGGAACTTTAAGCGAAAAAGGGTATTCAGTTGATGTCGAATCATCTGACATCCGAATATTTGAGGACGGATCCTATACTGAAAAAAATGCGAATCTAGTTAACACGCCAAGCCAGCATCAATTAGTGGTAGGGATAAAAGAGCCACCGGTAGATTCAATTGAACTAAATCAAGTGCATATTGCTTTCTCGCACACGATTAAAGGTCAACCTTATAACATGCCATTGTTGCAAAGGTTTATTGACCAAAAAGCAACATTATTTGACTATGAAACTATCGTCAATGAGAGAGGAGCCAGAACCATAGCGTTTGGTAGGTTTGCTGGTATCGCAGGTGCCATAGATACATTTTGGATTGCGGGACAAAAGTTATCCTTGATCAATAAGCAAAGTGATATTCAGAAAATTAGTCAAACAAAAGATTACGAGAGTATCAAAAGCATTAAAGAAACCTTTAGCGAGCTAGACCTCCAAAAAGGCGAGCCGGTGAGGGTTTTGGTTGTAGGAACTGGAAATGTGGGGCGTGGTGCAGAAGAAGTATGCCGGTGGTTAAAGCTACCGAAAATCGATATCGATTCGATTTTACTAGGCCATATTCCAGAAGGTAGTTGGTATGCTGTCGCCAGCTCTCGACACATTAATCGTCGTAAAGATGGTGGTGATTTTGAGTTTGATGACTTCGTCGCTAATGGCACACTTGAGTACGATAGCAGCTTTGATGAATTACTGGGTAAATTTAATGTTTTGGTACAAACACCTTATTGGACTGAAAAGTACCCAAAACATCTTACTCGCGAGCGAATGAAAGCCAACCGTCAGAAATTACCTTGGGTAGTAGGGGATATAAGTTGTGATATTGATGGCTCACTTGAGTGCACCAAAATTGCCAGTACGATTGATGAACCAGCCTTTACCTATAATGCAGAGGACGACAGCTATAAAAACGGGATAAGCTGGGACGGCCCAACGGTGATGTCTATCGATAACCTTCCATGTGAACTATCGAAAGACTCATCTGAACATTTCAGTGCAATATTAAAAAATTACATTCCGCATCTTATGAACCTTGAGCTTGATAAAGAGTTTGATGATTTGGACCTACACCCAGAGTTATATCGTTCCTTAATCGTTTATCGTGGAAAGTTGACGCCAAACTATAAGTATTTAAAGAAATACCTAAGCCAACAGTCTTAAGTTCAAATTAAGGCATTTGAAGTATCAAATAGGGCTTTCAGTTTAGAAAGTCCTTTTTTTTGCCTGGTCTGAGCTCACCAGAAGAACTTTTCTCATACTTCACTGCATAAGAACCATTAATTCTTCCTAGATAAGCCAAAATACAAAGTGCTTTAAAAAGTGACGTTATCTATTTGTTTTATATACTCTTTTTGTGAATAGATGGGTCAAATATATCATTGGTGATAGACACAGAATCAATTAGCCATAGGATTAAGAGCCGTTGACCTGCAAGTTAAGTAGGAAAATGCTCACAAACAGTCACAGCTAACGCCCATGATATTCAAACTCACGATGATTAAACTTTACTCATCAAATGTGAGGAGGGTTTCCAATGTATCGTTCAATTTCTACTCGACTGGTTATTTTATTTGCTGCCTGTTTTACATTATCGGCAATGGCTCAAGAAGATGCTGTCAATCCAGCGAATACACTAGAGCTTTGCCAGTTAGTTAAAGAAAACAAAGCTCAAGAATTCATTTCTAAGTTACAGTCTGAAGATATTCGTTTATACACGTCCTATCGTTCTATTACTTGTCCTACAACCTTAGGTTTTAAAGGTGGTAGCTTACTAAAAACCGCAGACCACTATGCTGCTACCGAAGTATTTAACAAACTGGTTCAGTCTATTAAAGTCGATGATATTTTTTGGGAAGCTCGACCAGCAGCAGACATTAAAAATACTCGAATTATTGCCTACAAAAACTAATTCGTTTTGGTAATGTTTTAGAAATCAAAACAATAAAACTAAAAAGAGCGCTATTTGAGCGCTCTTTTTTTATTGATTCCTACCTTATAACAAAAAGGCTAAAAAATTAATTGTCACTACAAACCTCTAGCCTTGGAATGCTTCATGAGATAACTTATTATGCACTCGATGATGCCAGTCGGATTCGATCAGTTTTTATCAGATCATCAAGAGTTTCATTGCCACTCTGTTCCAATTCATTAAAGTCTTGGATATTGTTATTTTCGACTAAAACCCATTGATTTCGTCCTTTTTGCTTTGCTTCATAAAGTGCATGATCAGCTAAGTTAATGAGTAAGTGCCAATCTGGAATTACATCGTTATCATTGATAAACGGATACGCAACACCACCGATAGAACAGGATACCGCTATAGGATCGCTTCCCACTAGCTCGAACGGACTACCATTAATAATCGTTAAAATTTTAGAAGCAATTAACGGTAAGTCTTTTTGTGAATTTATACGAGCTGCAACGACAAATTCCTCTCCTCCCCAGCGAGCTAACAAATCAGAGCTACGAAGTGTCGTTTTAATTCGTTGAGAAAACTCAATTAGTACGGTATCTCCTGCATCATGACCGTAACGGTCATTAAGTTTTTTGAAAAAATCTATATCAAAAATAAATATTCCGAGTCCTTGTTGACTATTCGAGTTCATATGTCGTTTAGCGTATTCAAGCTCTCGATTTATATGAGCTTTGAAATAACGTCGATTGCCAATTTTTGTTAATGGATCGGTTAAACTCATGGTTTCAAATTGATCGGCTAACTTTTGCTTGTTTCTTAATTGATTCCAAATCATCAAAATCACAAGCACACCAATCGCAACTAGCGCCTTGATTAAATTATTTTTTGATTCGACCTGCAGCTGATGAATCGCGTTTTGACTTTTTAAAGCAGCAATTTCGTTTTCTCTCTGCTCTGCATCAAATTTCTCCTGAAATTCGGTGATAGACTTTTGTCGGGATTCATTTTGAAGTTCAAGCATTAAGGAGTAATAGGGTTCCAAATAATCAAGCGCATCTTCGTATTGCTTTAAGTTGCGATAAGCACCACTCAATATTTTGTATGTTTCAGCCATATCCCGCTTTAATCCTTTGCTTTCATAATAGCGGGCATTTTCCTTTAACAGTGGTATTGCAGCCCGATAATCCTTTTTCGCAATTTTAAGCTGTGCCAGCTGTTGATTTACATCATTGATACTCATTTCATCTTTTAAATTAACAGAAAGCTCCATTGCCTCAATTAAATGACGCTCTGCCTGATCAAATTTTTCACTTTCAATTAATGAGGAGGCGAGGTTATACAGCGCACTGATTTTGATATCGGGGTAGGAGCCTATGTTATTGTCTTGTATTAAATCAAAAAATATAGCTTGAGCTTCAACTGGCCTTTCTAATTCAACCAGATAAACACCTTTATTTAGAATGTTACGTAATAAAGTTTGTGTTGCTTCTGTTGTCTCAAGAATTGAAATCGCTTGTTCAGTGTAATCTAGAGCCTTTTCAAAATCATTTTGAGACCAGCTAACAGCAGAAAGGTTTCCCAGGAGTGATGCAACAACACTTTGATTTCCTAGCTCCATGTTATATTTCATAGAGTCAGAAAAATAAGCTTGAGAGAACTCATATTGTCCTAGAGAAAAATAAGCTATTCCTAAAAAATTACTCAGACGAGCGAGATCCGATAAAGTAAATTCATAAATACTATCGTTAAGCCGTGACCTGCGTGTTAAGTCATCCGAACGAATTTGTTTGACGAGCGCTTCGCCATTTAATACTGCTTCATTATGATTTGAGTTTCTCAAATTGTGTTCAATATCCAATAGCTTGAGCAACAGGGCAGTGGTGTTATCTTTATATTGTTCGAAGTAATCATTAAAGGATCTACGCTGAATTAGATACTGCTCATTATCTCCTTGTTCAAGATAGACTACGCAAATTTCATACAACGCATTGCCAGTTGAATAAATGTCGCCTTCTTGTTGTGCTAGTTTTTTTGCTCTTTGCAGTGTGCCTAAGCGTTGCTCATGGCTTATACCAGGCTGAGTACTTTCAGCCAATAACGAAGCCGCTGTTAATGAATCGCTCGATGCGTAAACTCTTTGAGAAAAACCAGTGAAAATGAGTATCCAAATAGTTATCAACACTTTAAAATTTGTATTGATAAAAAGGTTAAAACCGAGGGCAAAAGCAAATAGTTGTGGCCTCATAGTCGTGACCTAATCGCAAGTTCGAATTACAAAACCTTCAAGCTCTGAGTGAACAGATAGTAGAAAGGCACAAACGATAGGCATCAGGAAATGAAACCTGAAGAAATAAGTAAGCGAAAAGGTAGAATGATGTTCATAATGGCATCACCAAAAAGTTCGCACATGACAAAAGATTAGTTCACGTCATTTGACGTGTCAATTAAAGGAAAAGAAACCGCTGAGAGATAAAGATTAAACCCTCAACATTACTTTTCATACATGATTCAAAGAAATAGAGTGTTAATAGGCCTACTTTTCGACCTTGTTTTCAAAAGACGAGACCATGCCTAACCGATTACTCGAGATGGACTCCTCTAATGGCAGCTGCAATATATCTTTAATTTCATCTGGGTGATTAATGCCTTTATTGACAATTAAGCCCCAGCCATCTCGATATTGCTTTGACCAGTAAAGAGCAAGATCAGCAAGGCTGATTAACTGCTGCCAAGGCACGCTGAGAGTTTCATCTTCAAAAAATGGAAACTTAACTATTCCAATCGTTGATGTAACCGAAATTTCTTGTTGTTCGCCTATGTTAAATGCGGGTTCTTTAATTATATTTCTTAATCTTTCTGCTAATTCGGTTATTTCATTTTCAGTTTTGACTCTTGCCACATAAACAAACTCTTCGCCGCCCCAACGAGTGAGTAGGTCAGTTTCACGAATTGCTGACTTAAGTCGACGACTAAATTCAACCAAAACTTTATCGCCTGCATCGTGACCATAAGTATCATTAATCTTCTTAAAATAATCCAGATCAAACACAAATATACCCAACATGGAAGTGTGATCAAACTTATGATGACGTTTAATATAAGCGAGTTCACGCGTAATATTATTTTCTAAGAATCGACGATTTCCAAGCTCTGTGAGTCCATCGGTAAGACTTAAAGCTTCGAATTGTTCCGCAAGCTTTCGCTTTTGTCTGAATCGCGCCAAAATTAAGTACACTAGCAATAACAAAATGAAGAACATTGCCGCAAAATAGCGTAACTGAATTTCTTTTTCTTTTTCAGTCGCAAGTTTTAACTCACGCTCCTTTTCTAATATTTCTGACTTTAATTGGTTTTCAGTTTCCAGGCGCTGAAGTTCGGTCGATGAAGCTGCGGCTGAAGCACGTTTTTTTAATTCCGGCTCAATCTTTCCTACAAATAATTCTTTTAATTTGCGTAAAGCTCTTAGCTCTATGGTTGGAATATTGGCATCTGACAATCGCTTATACACATCTACGGTAACTTCAGTCGTCGTATTTGCCGACAAGTTAAAGCAGCTATCAATGCTATGAGACGTGTTAAATTTAAACTGGGCCATGTCCCGATAACATGTTAGGTATTGATTAACCACCGGATTGGGATCTTCTCGCTCATTGATACTTGATATATAGAGTTGAACTAAATCTTTTTCACCGAGCTCTGCCGCTGCGATGGCAGCAAAACTATAAGCGGGTACGACATATTGGCTTGGCTCTTTTATTTCGTCGAAATACTTAAGCGCTTCGCGATACTCGTACAGGTGAAGGGTATAGGCAATGCCAATGTTAAAGTTGGCAATTTCAATAAAAGATTTACTTAAATTAATAGCATTAACATCATTACTTTTTTGCGCTATTTCAATGTCGGCTCGCGCTTCCTTTTTAAGGTCAGTTAGTAACGCTATTGCTTTTCGAACCAAGTCATTATCGCCATGAACACTGTACATTGACGCAGTATTAAACATGGTATTGAACAATAGTTCTCGGTTATCTTTGGGAATGATTTTGAGTGCATGTTCGTAAGTGGCAAAAGCTCCAGCAATATCACCGACTTGTGATTGAGTCCAACCAGCCTGGGTAAGAGCCCAAGCTGCTTGTGCAAAATGTTTGGATAATTCTGCATCTGCCGCTATTTTTAACTTTTCTTCAATTATCATCGTAGGAATTTCAATAGTCGTATCGACACACCAGGAGCGATATTGATAATCTTGCTTAATAGGAAGAGTGGTGCGACATATTTTTGCAGCTTCTTCATCCCGTCGCTCATAATAGTAGGCTCCGGCTAGCATGCGATTAGCTCGATACCGCTCAATATCGGATAACGGCTCTGTTCGCTTTTTTTCTAGCCAAGCTATCCTGTCATTGACGTCCCATTCAAATATCTTTTCCTCGAAAGGGGGTAAGGCCTGCAGATCTTCGATGGTAAAATCTGAGGTATAGGCGCCAATTGAAGCAGCTACCAAAACTAAGGAAAGTAAAATCGAATGTTTTTGCAACGTGATTTCTATTTTATTTAATTTTTCAATAGTATAGAGAAGATATTGAGATTTTGCATAATTCGACAAGCGAATTTAGTACGATTGACTATGGTTTTATCTTTACTGGCAAGGGAGAGTATTTTAATCAGTTTTAGAGTCATTCAATCTTTGTTAAGGCAAGCCGGTGGTAATTAACACGACAGACGCAATAAACCCTAAGGCCCAAACAATTGAGCGCAATTTATCAAGGTTAGCCAGATAAAACACCACATAGAGGACGCGCGCGCACACAAAGGTAATGCAGCTCCATAGCACTAAACTTGAGTCAGGCGAATGTATCGACGCGATTACCGCGCCTATTGCAAAGATAGGTAGGGCTTCGATACTGTTTTCGTGTGCACTCATCGCCCTACGACCAAAACCTGTGAGCGCATATTCCTGGTAACGGGGCTCTTTGTTATCATAGTGTCCAAATTGCTTTCTCATCGCAATGGCAACTGGAACTTTAGTCACAATAATCATAGCGATGGCAAATAAAATAGAGCTAATTAACAAAGTCATATCGTCGTCTAAAGCAGTAAGTTTAGTGCTACTTACGCATCCCAAAGGGCCTTAGAGCATCTCTAATTGTGCTATTTTACTTCAATCTCAGGGTTGGTTAGCTCACCACGTAAATTGGTTTGCATTTTTTGCTTAATATCTTGCACAGAAAGTCCGAGGCTGAATAAATAATAAAGTTTGGTCAATGCAGCTTCGGTTGTCATATCGAAACCGCTAATCACTCCACATTGATTCAACCGATTTCCAGTCGCATAGCCATGCATATCAACACTTCCTCGGTAGCACTGGCTTATATTAACAATGATGACATCACGTGCACTGGCCTGCTCTAATACCTGTAAAAAGTCTGTATCGTTGGATGGGGCGTTGCCCATTCCATAGGTTTGTAAAATTAAACCTTGAATCGGTTCAATAAGAAGGTTTTTTAACATTTGTGCTGACATACCCGGGAAAATACTGACGACAGCGATAGGGGGCGGGGTAATTTTCTGCACTTTAAAGGGCTTTGTATTGGCTTTTATCATTAGCTGTTCATTAACATCAATGGTGGTACCTATTTTTGCTAATGCGGGATAATTAGGAGAGCCGAATGCGTGAAAATTGTTTGCATCTATTTTTTGAGCTCGATTTCCTCGATAAAGGCGATCGTGAAAAAACAGGCAAACTTCTGGAATTGCATAGTTCGCAGCTAAAATTACAGACGTAATTAAGTTATCTCGTCCATCGCTTCTCAATTCGCCAAAAGGAATTTGAGAGCCAGTTACAATAACTGGCTTGTCCAAATCTTCCAACATAAATGAAAGTGCTGATGCGGTATAAGCCATTGTATCAGTTCCATGCAGTATCACGAACCCATCAAATTTGTCGTAGTTTTTGCGTATATCGTCGGCAATATTAAACCACTCATTTGGAGTAATGTTGGAAGAATCGATTAAGTTGTCATATTCGTGGATAAGATAATCGGGCATTTCTGCTCGATTTAAATCAGCTAATTGCTTTAGCTCTCTCGTTAGATAACCAGCCTCAGGCGCAAATCCATGTTTGGTTTTTTTCATACCAATGGTGCCGCCAGTGTAAGCGATGTAAACGGAACGTTTTTTCATGTTATGACAATACTTGGTGATAAAAAAAGGCGAACATAATGTTCGCCTTTTTTACCAATGAAAACAAGCAATAGACCTTATTGATACCGCCTGTTAATACATATGGTTACTGAATAACACAGTTACAATGAACGTAAGCGTGATTAGGATCGTTAAATCCTTCCAGCTTTTTCATTTCCGCCTGCATTTTTGCCATCAAATCTGAAACAACCGTGGTTGATTTAGGAGTATCAAATTCGACAGGTTCTTCTCCGATGGTTGAGTTCAAAAGCTGTTTGATTAACTTTTCCTTTTCAGAAAGTTCACGCTTTACATACCAAACATCATAATCGTCATCTTCAAGCTTAGCTTTGGATGCTGCCGATTTAATCGCATCTTTCAAGGTGCCCAGTTGGTCAACTAAACCTAACTCAAGAGCTTTGACACCCGACCAAACACGACCTTGTGCAATTTCATCAACACGCTCAACTGTCATGTCTCGACCACTCGCAACTAAATTCAAAAAGCGGTCGTAACCTTTTTCAATGTTAGCTTGAATGATTGTTTTTACGTCGTCTGAAAGGCCTCGACCCACATCCATTGAGCCAGCAAGCTCGGTAGTGCCGACACCATCGCGATGCACACCGGCCCAACCTAATGCTTTTTCAAATGTAGGTATAAATCCAAAGATACCAATAGAGCCAGTGATAGTAGAAGGGCGTGCCCAAATTTCATCGGCATTAGCTGAGATCCAGTAGCCACCTGAAGCAGCATAGGTTCCCATAGAAACAACTAACGGAAGTCCTTGTTCTTTTGCTTTTACTAATTCTTGGCGAATAACCTCTGAAGCAAAAGCGCTACCTCCTGGACTGTCAACACGAAGCACAATAGCTTTTACATTTTCATCAGTGCGAGCTTTACGAATTTTACGAGCAAGCGTGTCACCGCCAATAGAACCTTCTTTTTGATTACCATCCATGATCGCGCCTTTCGCTACGATGACCGCGACCTTTTTGCTATTCGGGTTAACAAATTCAATAGGCGGTTTGATGGCTTTCAAGTATTGCTTATGACTGATTTGCTTGTAAGACGTTTCTTTTTCATTTTCGCCAACTAACTCAATCATCATTGCTCGAAAATCAGGACGGTTTTTTAGGCCATCAACCAACTTTTGGTCTACAGCAATCGATGCAAAGTCACCGTTTGACGATTTCATTGTTTCAGCATAATTGTTGATTTGCGTATCGATGTCGTCAGCGTTTATTCCTCGAGCGGCTGCAATATCTGTTTTATAAATCGACCAAAGGTCTGCTAAGAATGCTCGGTTAGCTTCTTTAGCGTAATCAGACATGTCGTTTCTTAGATAAGGCTCAATAGCGCTTTTATACTTGCCAACTTTGAAAACGTTTGGCGTCACTTTTACTTTTTCAAGCATTTCTGCGTAGTAGGTTCTCACTCGGCTGTAGCCTTCAAGTAACACTCCACCAAAAGGATGAATGTAAACTTCGTCAGCCTGTGCTGCTAAGTAATATTGAGTTTGGGTAAACATATCACCATAAGCGACAACTTTTTTACCACTGGTTTTGAAGTCAGCTATCCCATCTCTGAGCATTTCTAACATTGCTGAACCGCAGCTGGTTATGCCACCCGGATAAATCGCTAACATAGTAATACGGTCATCATCCTTTGCGTTTCGAAGAATTTCGAGTAAGTCATAAACACTTTCTTCTGGAGCGCTAGCATTGCCAGCGGCATCATTGAAAGCTTCGCTAATCGGATCCACGAAAGCTGGTTGCTCAGTAATGACACCGCTTGGTGCAAATACAAGAGCCGAGCCTTCTGGAACTTCGACTTTTCCACCGTCACTGAACATTGGCACGATCACACCGAAGATAGTGATCATTAAAGCCATAAAACCGAACACTACAATCGCGTTGGTTTTAAATACCATCCAAATGTAATAAAAAACTTTTCCAACAGTACCTACTGGTTTTTCCACGTTATCTCCCCAAAATATCTATGTATATCATAAGTTTAAAGCTTTATGTTAATGTGACTTAGCAACTGGCTTCGAACCATACTTCACAGCGTTTTAACTGTTAGGTCGACACACCAATGGACTTTAAGTACGAATATTATCGTCATTATTACAACAAAATACCGAAACAAAATGTAATTAATTGTAAGTTCTGGATTTATAGGAGTTTGACTGTTAAAGTTTCCGCCATTAAGTGGTAAGACCTCGCGAAGACAAGGCACACCTTCTTTTGGCAAAGCGCAGTCGCGTAAATAGTAAAAATAAAGAGAGCCGACATAATGGAACAAAATTCATTCTACCCAAATTTGTTAAAGCCTCTAGATCTTGGCTTTACAACGCTTAAAAACCGAGTGTTAATGGGCTCCATGCACACTGGTCTTGAGGAAGAGAAAGGCGGATATGAAAAGCTTGCGGCTTATTTTTCGGCTCGAGCGAAAGGTGGAGTAGGCTTAATGGTGACGGGAGGAATTTCACCCAATTTTAGAGGTCGACTGGCGCCTCACTCATCGCAATTGTCATCCAAACGAGTCGCAAAAAAACATCGTCTGATTACCGATTCGGTACATGACGCTGGTGGTAAGATTTGCTTGCAAATTTTACACGGCGGTCGCTATTCCTATCACCCGCTTAATTGCGCTCCCAGCGCAATAAAAGCACCGATTACACCTTTCAAACCTAAAGCCTTATCGAGCAGAGGGGTTAAAACCACAGTAAAACATTACGTGCGCTGTGCTGAGCTTGCCAAATTGGGAGGCTATGATGGTGTCGAAGTGATGGGATCGGAAGGATATCTGATCAATCAGTTCATATGCGCCCGAACTAACAAGAGAACCGATGAATGGGGAGGAAGTTATGAAAACCGCATTCGTTTTCCAGTCGAAATAGTTAAACAAATTCGTCAGGCAGTCGGCCAAGATTTTATCATTATTTACCGTTTGTCGATGCTTGATTTAGTTCAAGATGGCTCAACCTGGGAAGAAGTCGTGCAACTCGGTAAAGCGATTGAGGCAGCAGGGGCAACTATCATTAACACAGGTATAGGTTGGCACGAAGCCAGAATCCCAACCATATCGACTTCAGTACCTAGAGCAGCGTTTACCTGGGTTACTAAAAAGATGAAGCAAGAGCTTTCGATTCCACTGATTACAACCAATCGGATTAACACCCCAGACGTCGCTGAAAGTATATTAGTTGAAGGGCATGCCGATATGGTGTCGATGGCTCGTCCTTTTTTAGCCGATCCAGATTTTGTCAATAAAGCTGCCGATGGTAAGTCAGAAAGCATCAATATTTGCATTGGCTGTAATCAGGCATGTCTTGATCATGTGTTTAAGCAGCAACGTGCGTCTTGTTTGGTAAACCCCAGAGCCTGTTATGAAACCGAAATGCATTCCGCTCCGATTGAAAAGGCTAAAAGTATTGCCGTAGTTGGAGCAGGGCCTGCTGGTATGGCGTTTGCGCTTGAAGCCTCAAAACGTGGACATAAAGTTACTTTATTTGAGCAAAGCGATCAGCTGGGCGGTCAATTCAATATTGCAAAACAGATCCCGGGTAAAGAAGAGTTTTACGGCATGCTCGATTACTACACCCATGAGTTGGGGCACTCTGACGTTGAAATACGTTTAAAAACCAAGGCAACCCCTGAGAGTTTAATTGAAGAAAAATTTGACGAAGTCGTTCTTGCAACAGGTGTTACTCCTCGTATTCCTAAGATTGACGGTATCGAACATTCTAAAGTTTTAACTTATTTAGATGTAATTAAACATAAAAAACCGGTTGGGCAAAAAGTCGCTATTTTGGGTGCCGGTGGGATAGGATTTGATGTCGGTGAATATTTAACCCATTCAGGCGAATCGACAACATTGAGACCAGACACCTGGTTAAAGGAATGGGGTGTCGATAAAACTTACCAATCTCGAGGTGGACTTCTAGAGCAAGTTTTAATTGAGCCATCGCCCAGAGATGTTTTTATGTTTCAACGCAAGACTTCTAAAATGGGTAAAGGCTTAGGAAAAACCACAGGTTGGATTCATCGTACAACGTTAAAACATAAGAAAGTAAATATGATTACCGGCGCTCAATATGAAAAAATTGACGACCAAGGCCTGCATGTTCGTCTGGATGATAAAGTCGAAATATTCGATGTCGACAATGTTATTTTATGTACGGGTCAAGAACCATTAAGAGAACTTCAGTCTAATCTTGAGTCAGCAGGCTTACCAGTGCACTTAATAGGTGGAGCAGATGTTGCAGCTGAGTTAGATGCTAAAAGAGCTATTCGACAAGGTACTGAGCTAGGTTTGTCTATTTAAAAAATTAAAAGGGCGTGCTTTCTAGACTTGAGAACACGCCCTAAAAATTCAACACCAAACTTTCTCTTAATTTATTTCTGTATTTTCTTTTCTTCACTTGTAAAATTTGTAACACTGCCGACATTAACGACAACCTTTGATATTTATGACTACTGGTACCTTAAGAAAACTCGTCTCCAACTTATCTGACACCGTTGAATATAAGCTTCCGGTTGGAGAAGAGTTGGTCGATTTAAATTCGCTGCTAGAAAAGCCACTGACTTTAAACTTCACCGGAAATATATTCTGTTCAAACTGCGGCAATAAAACCAACAAAAGCTTTTCGCAAGGCTATTGTTTCCCATGTATGCGAAAGCTAGCACGGTGTGATATGTGCATTGTTAAGCCTGAAACCTGTCACTACCATCAAGGTACTTGTCGTGAGCCTGAGTGGGGAGAGCAAAACTGTTTTATTCCCCATTATGTTTACCTATCGAACACCAGTGGGCTCAAAGTTGGCATTACTCGTCATTCCCAAATTCCAACGAGATGGATTGATCAAGGTGCAACACAGGCAACGTTAATGTTTAAAGTCGGGACCAGACAGTTGTCAGGCTTTGTCGAGACGGCATTTAAAGATTTGATTGCCGATAAAACAAACTGGCGAGCTATGCTAAAAGGCGATGCCGATCCAGTCGATCTTAATGCCGAAGCTGAGCAATTAAAATCAAAGCTTTCACAGACAATTAACTCATTGATTACAACCCACAGTGAAGAACAAATTGAAACTGTTGAGAGTGGCATAACGAATATTAACTATCCAGTGGTTCAACATCCTGTAAAAATAACCTCACACAACTTTGATAAAAATCCTGTGGTATCCGGCACTCTTATGGGAATTAAAGGTCAATACTTAATTTTTGATTCAGGCGTAATCAATATTAGAAAATTCACCTCATATGAAGTCAGTGTTGATTGTTAAGGCTATTGGATTGTTTATAAATTGTTAGTCGAAGATTGAGTAGTCTTCAGTTTAGAAGAGGCGAATTGCAACTTTTATTAGTGATTAGTCAGATAAACATGTTTCTACAATAGCTCCCATCTGTCACGACCACTTTGCTTTGCATTGTATACTGCATCATCAGCACGCTTAAGCGTATCGTCCCATTGAGAGTGACCGTCCCACTGGGTGACACCTAATGAAAAGGTAAGCTGATAGCTTTCTGGCAATCCTTTAATTGCGGTTTTAACAACCGCAGTTCGTATTCGATTGAATATTTGCTCTATATGCTGTGTATTAGAGCCTGGCATCACCAAAAGCCATTCCTCGCCGCCAAAACGACCTAATTGATCATTTTGTCGTAATACATTTTTCGCCTTTTTGTAGAAATGACGCAATACCTCATCACCGACATCATGCCCGTATGTGTCGTTAACAGATTTAAAGTTATCTAAATCGAT
>JABXHY010000084.1 GCA_013373375.1 Gammaproteobacteria bacterium | reverse complement strand
TTCAGAATTATCCCCGGTATTATTAAGTAATAACGATGTCAATCTTTACCCAGGTCAAACCTCACCGGGTGGTTGGTATAGTGCAGCGAGTCCTTATCGAGACAGTACCGGTCGTACCTTGGTCGGCTGGTCGCAATGTACAGTTAACGATGGTGGTGTAAGTTCGTTTTGTACCAACGATCAACAAGCAGGCGATATCGAAGCGCGCTATGGCTTGTGGGTTTATGACGCAAAAGATGGTACCCGTTCTCCAATCGTTCGAAACCGCGCGAATACGGTATTTTCAGATGTGGTAATGGGTCAGCCATTATCAGGTGAGCAGATGACTCTGGTACCGTTTAATGAGAATTTTGTTGATAACGAAGATGCGACTTACATTCAATGTGCTTTCGATAACCGTGCTCCTACTGCGAATGCGGGCGCAGACCAAACAATATTTATCGATGAGCAAGCTCAATTAAACGGTAGTTTGAGCCAAGATCCCGATGGCGACCAAATTACTTTTAAGTGGTCAATCAAAGATGCGCCAGCTGGAGCAACTGCATCCTTCAATCGAGATACTTTTGTTACTCCTAAATTTAGTGCAGATACAGTGGGTGTTTATACAATCGAGCTTACCGTGAACGACGGCATGATTGATAGCGCAGCAGACCAAGTGGTTGTTCGTGTTGTTTCTCGTAACACAGCGCCAACCGCTAACGCAGGTCCTGATCAATCAGTGAACTACAGCCAAACGGTTCAGTTGGATGGTTCGGGCAGTAGTGATCCAGACGGAGATACCTTGACCTATCGCTGGATGTTGTTGCAACAACCGACTGGCAGTCAGGCAACCTTAAGTGACAACACGTCAATGAAACCAACATTTGTTGCCGATGTATCCGGTACCTTTGTGGCTCAATTGATTGTGAACGATGGCGAATACGACAGTGCTGCGGATACGGTGAACATCCAGGTGGACACGCCTCCTAATTTAGCACCAGTGGCGAATGCTGGACCCGATCAACAAGTTGAACTGGGTAACACAGTGGCGCTTAATGGTTCAGGCAGTTTTGATCCAGAAGGTCAGCCATTAACTTATCGCTGGTCATTGCAATCGAAGCCAGCGGGCAGTGCGGTTGGTTTGTTAAATGCCAATCAAGTAGCGCCGACCTTCACTCCAGATGTTGAAGGTAACTACGTCGTGCAGTTGATTGTGAGTGATGGAGAGCTGAACAGCCCCACTGACACAGTGACGGTGAATGTGTTCAAGAATAACCAGGCGCCTCGAGCGGATGCCGGTGCAGATAAACGTGGTTTCGAAAACGAAGCCATCGGCCTGAGCGGAGTTGGCAGTACGGACCCAGATGGTGATGCCTTAACGTATCAGTGGAGTGTGGTGCAAAAACCGGCTAACGCTACCGCGACGATAGCGAATGCGAACTCGGTGAATGCAGTGTTTACAGGCAGTCTGGAGGGTGAGTATCAAGTGCAATTAGTGGTCAGTGATGGTGAGTTGACCAGTGCGCCGGATACAGCCATGGTGACGGTTGAAAAGAATAATCAGGCGCCGACAGCGGACGCAGGCGTCGACCAGACAGTCGAAAAAGGCACGAATGTGTCGTTGGATGGTTCGCGCAGTTCGGATCCTGATGGTGACAGTTTGACCTACGCATGGTCGTTAATCACAACGCCAGACGGAAGCACTGCGGTATTGGAAAACTCAAATCGGGTGAACCCAACCTTTACGGCGAATGCCGAAGGTACTTATGTTGCACAATTAACAGTGACCGATCCAAGTGGTGCATCCGCTTCTGATAGTGTCAATATTGAAGCTACAGCGGCTAACAGTGCTCCTATCGCTAATGCTGGTCCAGATAAGTCTGGTGACCTAGGTCAAACCTTTGTCCTTGATGGCAGTGGAAGTTCTGATCCTGAAGGTCAGCCATTAACCTACACTTGGACTCTAGTTGAAGGTCCTAGTGACTCTTCTGCTCAGCTAGGTTCATTCGATCAGGTCCAGGCATTCTTTACTCCTGAAAAAGCGGGCGATTATAGAATTCAATTGGTGGTTAATGACGGAGTCTACAACAGTCAACCAGACGAAGTAGTCGTATCGGTTGCACAAAACAATCGAGCACCAATTGCGGATGCTGGTCCTGATAGAGTGATTACTTCGCTTGACACACCAATACAATTGGATGGCTCAGGTAGTACTGATGCTGATGGCGACACTCTGACTTACTACTGGTCACTTGTTTCTCCGGCAGATGCGAATGTGGAGTTTTCTAATTCGAACGCAGTAGCACCTCTCGTTACACTAGATAAATGTCAAAAGTTTGTGTTCCAGTTAATCGTTAACGATGGCATAACAGACAGTGCACCTGACTTTGTTGAAGTAAAAGCAAATAACTTAAAACCAGTCGCTGTAATTCAAGGCCCAACGGTTGCGCTTATCGAGCAAACTGCAAGTTTCGATGGTTCGGCGAGTTATGATGTGAACGGTGATAACTTAAGTTATCAATGGCAGTTGGTTAACAAACCTGATGGCAGTAATGCGCAGTTAACGGCTAATAATGAAGTAAGTTCAGGCATAACTTTTGATATTCCTGGTGCCTATCAGTTGCAATTGACCGTTAACGATGGTCAGTTATCCAGCGACCCAGCACTGTGGACGGTTAGCGTATCGCAACCCGAAGTTAATCAAGCGCCAATCGCGAGAGCAGGTGCTGATACAAGTGCCGGAACTGGCGAGATGGTAACATTGGAAGGCGGTGAAAGTTATGACCCCGATGGTGACCAAATCACTTATCAATGGTCATTAATTCACAAGCCTGAAGGTAGTAACACAAGTTTGAACTTAGCAGACACGGTTAATCCTAATTTAGCTTTGGATGTTGATGGTGAATATCTTGTTCAGCTAATTGTGAATGATGGTGAGCTTGATAGCCAACCAGATACGGTACTGATCAACAGTCAAAATACTCGACCTGTTGCTCTTGCTGGTTTTGATGAGTCGGTAATTGTAGGCAACCGAGTTCAACTCGATGGTTCAGACAGTTACGATCCTAATGGTGATGCTATTACTTATAAATGGTGGGTAATTTCCCAACCAGAAGGTAGTTCGGTTGACTTGAAACGAAGCAGTCGGGTTGATCCATGGTTTACGGCTCAAGTGAAAGGTACTTATGTATTGCAGCTGATAGTAAATGATGGCGCTCTTGATAGTTATCCTGACACAGTGACAATCCAAGCGATTGTTCCAGATGGCTGTGATGCAAACGATAACTCTGACTTTGTGGATCAAGAAGTTGAGCGTGATATGTTATGGCCACCAAATCATAAACTTGTATCAGTAGGTTTAACGGTAAACGTTAATGATTGCGATGACAGTAGCGTCAGTGAAGCAACAACCGAAGTTTGGTCAGACGAACCTGAGTTGGTTGACGGCGGTGATAGCAGTGGAAGGTTTGCACCTGACTTTAAAGAAAAAGAAGGTACCGTGCATCTAAGATCCGAGCGACGTGGTAATGAAGATGGCCGAGTCTATTTAATTATTACCAAAGCAAACGATCAGTTTGGTAACAATGGCTTCGCATGTGATGCTGTAGTTGTGCCAAAAAGCATGAGCAATCGCAGTATTGAAGATGTTTGGCAGCAAGCTGCACAAGCGGTTGAATATTGCGAAACTTATGGAGCGGCACCTGGTGACTTTTATCAGCATGGCTTAAGCGAACAGGTTGGGCCAAAACAATAACGGTTAATAAAGTTCCTCTGGAAAAAAAGCCCCGCTCTTGCGGGGCTTTTTCGTTTAATTAATTTTTTAGTTTTATCAATACTGTCTTCGTTCGCTTAATTTCATTAAAATTTCTGACTTCGCAACTACACCAAGTATTTTTTCGTTTTCCATAACCAGTAAATGACTAATGTTGTGGTCGAGCATTATTTGTAATGCTTCGTCGATCGACTGGGAAGGCATAACTTTAAGAATATCATGAGTACATACTTCCCATGCTTGAGTATGATTTTCATCTAAATGTTTCGCATGAAAGGAAACTAGATCCATTTTACTTAACACGCCAAAGCATTTATCGTTATCATCCGTTAGTGGCACAAACGATAAATTTTTTGACGCCAAAAACTCCTCCACTTCTGCAACTGAACTATCTAAATCGACAGTAATGGCAGGTGACGACATTAGCTTACCAACAGTAGTGTTCATAGTTCGACCTCCTAGTCTGAACAGTATTTAACAAAGAAAAATAACTTATTAATACTGGTTAATAATTATACGATACCCTTTAATAGTTGAATTGCCGATTATTGAGATATTTTTTTAAATAGACTTAAGCTCATAGAAAAATGGTTAATCTCTTACATGACGCTCATTGGACTGCAAGTAAGCTGAATAAAAAAAAATATACTAGTAATGATTTGTTCTAAAGTGAGTCAAAGAGTTAACGTTTGGGTACAGTCTTGAGCGAAGAAACACAAGCAACACGGTCGTTGCATAACACTGCGAAAGTGATGGATGGAAACCCTACACTTATGCGTTTGAAAGAACTGGAAGTTCTAGAGCGTGTTATTGGAAAAATTAACCAGTTGACCGTTTACGGTGGTCTCGATGGCATCATGAACGATATGGTTAAGTTGACCAAATAAAAAGGGAGCGAATGCTCCCTTTCTATTTATCTAGTGAAAATAACGTTACATAGTTATGGTTTGTAGTACTGCTAATCTAGACTGATCCAGAAGTTGAATTTGTACTGGTTTTATTGAACCTTTTTTCTGTGTAGAAACAGGTAGGGTAATCGTATGTGTTCCTTCCTCAAACCAGTTGGCAAAATATTCAATACTGTCTGGTTCATTGATCTTACCATTTTGAGTAAATTGCCAGCTACGCACTTCATACCGTCCAGCTTTGCTAACATTCAGAGTTACTTGCATTTGACCTTTCGCATTATCAACACTGCTGACACTTGCTGTTTTTTCGTGAATATCAATTGCAAGCTCACCGGTTCTCTTTATTGTTGAGCCTGAAGCACTTGCATCAAAAACGACTTTCCAAAGTTCGCCAGGACGTCTGTTAGTATTCATGCTTAAATCTATTTCAGCATTTGTACCAGACTTCATGTTTTTAACATTCATTGGAAAAGAACGTCCATCCGGAGCAATTAATGTGGCAGTAACTGACCCGGTATCAAATTTTTGATTTCGATTAAATCCAGCAGATACCGATAATTTATCACCATTAGCATAACTGGATACTTGTGATCCTAGATTTAATTCGACGTTACTATTTTTATCAAAGACATGAATTAAGTATCGAGAATCATCTGCCACAGACTTATTGGTTTTTAAAGCAAATTTTCCAGCTCCCATTTGTTTGTCAATCGTGAAGGCAGATGCATTTTTGAATAATTCTGGGTGTGCTTTGTTTAATTGATCGCTTCTCGCGGTTACCGACATGCCTGATTTATTTACGTTAAACTGGCCGGCATTACCTGAGAGCTCAAGATCAGCTGGTTCAATCGAGGGGGCAACTGATGTTTTCCCTAATACTGTGGATTTTGCGGGGGTGACTCGAACTATCGCTTCACTACCATGAGTTATTATGGAAACACCTGATTTAAATTGTTGACCAGTAATTTCCTGATAGTAGCTTTTACTTGAGACCGATAAACCGATGTCGCCTAAAGTTATTTGATCATCAGGCGTTAACTGCTGTGTAAAATGTAAAGCCGTTTTTTCTGTGTTAGCTAATATCTCTTGATTGTCGCCAGGAGATATAACTGGTATTTCGTTATTTAATTTTTTAGCCAGCGCTACGCTACACAGTAAAGTACTGCTAACTGCAACCACGAGCGACTTTTGAATTAAGTTGATTTTCATGGGTTCGCTCCTTTAAATATCGTTTCTTAAAATAACATCAAGATTAAAACACTGACGTCTGCTTTGATTATGGCTTAACGGTTCACGACCTTTTGTTCGGTCTTTGTCATTAAACCAAAGGGTTCCGGCTCCTCGTTGCGAACTGCAGTTTATGAATCCGTCTGAACATCGGTCTAACCAATTTTGAGTCGTTTCCAGTCCAACATTTTCAAAGTAACCACCACAGTAGCTGTCAGGATCCCAAATAGCGGATTCGACGTCGGTACCGACGATTGTGTAAAAACCTTTAGGTAAAGAAGGGCGACCTGATGTTCCTAGTAGCCAACTCTGATTGTAATAAGCCATCCAGCTCACTTGCTGTTGGCGTACTGCGTCTGATTTAAATCCAAGCAACCATCCTAAGGATTGCTCAAAAACATTTCCTTGCATAACTGCATCGGCAAGTGGTGTACCCAGACTCGAAGGCGCCATAGCATTAACCCAGCGAATGTTATTAATGATGGTAGGGTATCGAGTATCGAAGGTCGGGTTCGACATTATCCAGCGAATAACATTTCCACCGTTTGAGTGGGTAATGACAACCAAATCAGAAATATTTTTCGAGTTGATGAAATTGTACAAATCGTTTGCGAGACAACCGGCAGCAGCGTCATCCCACATGTATTTGTCAAAGTTGCAATTAACAACAATTAAGTTGCTTGAGTTATCTAAGCCTTGTCTCACGGACTCAACAAATTTGGAACCCCAATATTTGTTATATGCATCGGTTGGATTGCCTGTCCCGTGAACAATGGCAACTCCGGTGTTGGCGTGGACGTTCGTAGCGACAATGGTGCTAACGACTACCACTAAAATTAGTAAGTTTCGCATAAATCCCCCTGGTTCTTATTGTGGGTGACTCGCACGAAAACATCTCAAGATCAAAATAAACCATGAACGCAATTGTTTCCTTGGAATTGCTACCTTCCTGGAGGTTCACGACAATCTGTTCGCGTTGAAAAGGAGCGTGTATCGTCGAGACTTTTCGCAAAAAGTGACACTTTGTGCAAAGAGTGCACTAGGAAATAGCATGGAAAAATCTCGTTGAATAATTGTGAATATTTACATTATTTTGAGATTTAAACGGAACTGACCGCTCTGGTCAGTCCTCCTACTTATAAATAAGTTATAAAAAACAGAGAGATAACAAGTTATCGCCATTTGATATTCAAACAAAGCGGGTGGGTGTTGATTAATTTTATAAGACATTTTTATTACGCAACGCAACACCATTATTGTGCATTGCTTTATTTTGGTTCAAGAGCGGCTTTGGATGGAAACTCTCAATTTTTAAGGTTCGACAGCTAATAAACAAGTATGCTGGTTGGTATTAAAAAATTTAGCAACTAAACTCACTAAAGACCATTTATTAAGTGTGGAAAAATGCAACATTCTGATGAGCGCCAATTACTCGATATATCTAATAAGGAGCTCACTGAGTGTTCTGAAAAACTTCTATCTGACTTTAATAATGTTCAATCATATGGCTTTATCGTTGTTACATCTAAAGACTATGTAATTCTTCAAGTTTCTGAAAATATATTAGAGAGAATTCAACCTACATCAGACTTAAAGTTATTCTGGACCAGCTACCAAGATTTAATTGGTCAGAATATTCAGGAGCTAACTCAATGGAGTGAAGAGCAGCTCCACTCGATTTCTTCACATCTTAAAACTATAAGCATTAATCAGGTTGAGCTGCTAACAGACGGTCGAATCAGTAGCGCAAGATGGGAGTGCCAAGCACACATAAGTAGAACGCATTATGTTTTTGAATTCCTTCCCCGGCAGTTAAGTGTTAACTCTATTTATAATACCTCTCAAATAAATCAGCTCGCTGAAGTTTTAAATTATGTAAGACGCTCAAGCAGTGTTGAAGTGCTTTATCAGCAGATTGTCCATTCAATCCAAAGAGCGAGTGGGTATGAGCGAGTCATGATTTATATGTTTGACAAAGATTGGTGCGGTGAAGTGGTCGCTGAGTCGTGCGCAAAACATATTGAGCCACGTTATATAGGACTTAGATTTCCTGCTAACGATATCCCTAAACGAGCGCGCGAACTTTATAAAATTAATCCTTTAAGATTACTTTATGATTTGGATTCTGCGCCGGTGAAATTGTTCCCGGAACTGCTACCGGGATCGGTCGCTTTAGATCAATCTCGTTGTCTACTCAGAAATATGGCAGATACACATTTAAAATATTTAAAAAATATGGGCGTCAAATCATCTATGACACTTTCTTTGCTAAACAGAGGCGAGCTGTGGGGGATGATTGCATGTCACCATTCAACACCCCGTTGGATATCTCAAAGGTTAACCGCTGAATTGCGAACATCCTGTGAATTAATTGCGGAGGTCTTTGTAAGCGAGTTAAACCACCTGGAAGCTCAGGACCTACTTTTTAAGAAGTCTGAAATTGCAGAAAGAATAAAAGTATTTGAGAGATTTTTATATACGAATGGTGTTTCAAAGAGTTCATTGAGTGGGGCATTAAAATCACTAATAAAAGATAGTAGTTATTCTTGTATCGGAGTTCGTATCGGAGAACATTCTCTTTTTATTGGTGATAATGGAGATGAAATTGAAGTTCAACCCAACTTCTTTAAGCAAATTATCAATGCGGAACCAGAGCATACTGATCTTCAAATTTGCATGATAAATAATTTAAAATTGATTCCAAATGAACTAAAGGAGAGCTCTAAATTATTCAGAGATACCTGTGGGCTAATGTGGTTACCTGTAAAAAATATTACAGGTGCCGTTTTAGTACTGGGGAAACCAGAAATGATACAAACAGTCACCTGGGGAGGGAGACCAGCAGTAACTGTTAAAAAAACTTCTGTCGATTCTAATATTATTGAACCTCGAACATCGTTTGCGGCCTGGAAAGAAGAGAAACGCGGAAACTGTGAAGAATGGCATACCATCGATACTTATTTTGCCAATGAAATATCCACTGTATTAGAAGAAATATGGCTTCTATCAGAGAATCGAAAGCAACAGCAAGAGCTACATTTTTTAGCTCATTATGACACGCTTACTGGACTAGGAAATCGACATTCATGTCGCCTATTTATCAACGATTTAAAAAGAGATTCTCTTCTTAGTTATTTCAACGTTGGAGCCTTTTTAATTGACTTGGATAATTTTAACCAAGTTAACGATTTGTTAGGGCATCAAGTGGGCGATAAACTTATTATATCTTTTGCTAATCTACTTAGGAACTTAGCACATGGAAAAGATGAAATATTCCGTTTATCAGGCGATGAGTTTTTACTCGTAAAGTTTTACCCAAAAACTGAAGAGCAAATAAATCAAGAAGAACTCAATAATACTTCACAAGCTATTCAGCAGGCACTTTTCAATTTAACATCTAATGACACTCGTTTTCGACGGATTACCTGTTGCATGGGAGTTACTTCATTAAGCCATCACAATACTGATCCAAGCAGAATTCTAAAGCAAGCTGATATAGCCCTCAATTTTTCTAAAAAGCGTGGCCCTAATACCTTCCATATCTACTCAGTAGAAGATGAGCACAGTCTGAAAGAGTTTAGTGAAATTCAAATGTTAATTGAACATGCACTAGCTAATGATGAATTTGAACTTCATATTCAACCGAAACTCGATAATAAAAAACAGTTAGTCAGTGCAGAAGCGTTAATTCGATGGCCAAATTCTAAAAAAGGATCACTTATGCCGGACCAGTTTATTCCTGTCGCTGAGAGGTCTGGTCAAATAGTTGAAATAGGAAGTTGGGTGTTGAAAAAAGCTTGCAGCATACTCGCTAGATGGCAGCAACTTTATCCTTTTAAACCTATATCTTTAGCCATTAACTGTAGTCCATCGCAAATCGTTCATCCGGAGTTTGTGATTAGTGTTGCAAGTCAATTAGAAACTTATAACATAAATCCAGATAGATTAATTTTGGAAGTGACCGAAAATGTTTTAGCGGAAGATCCCAAGCGCGTTATATTAGCAATGAGAGCATTAAAAAATTTAGGCGTTGCTTTTTCACTCGATGATTTTGGGACGGGTTACTCCTCCTTTAAGTATTTAAAGGACTTTCCTGTTAGTGAGTTAAAAATTGATCGATACTTTGTTCTAGAAGCATCGAAACAAAGCAAGACAAAGCAAATCTTAGGCTCTATGATTGCAATGGGTAAATCTCTTGCGCTTAAAATTGTTGCGGAAGGAGTAGAGACAGCTGAGCAATTAGAGCTTCTGCAAAGCTTTAATTGTGATATTTATCAAGGATTTTACTTCGAGAAGCCGATGAAGGTGGAAGCGTTTGAGTGTAAATGGATGGCAGTTCAAGCAAGGTAAGGCATGTGATGTTAACCCAATGTTGAAGTATTAGAATGCATAAGACTTTTGATAAATCAAATTTTCAGAATTCATATCGTTTTTCTGACTCCATCCGAATGGAAACCCAATCGCTGCATCGAAAAGTGGAAGAACACTCTCCTTTTAATTGTTTAATCAAACCTGTCAACGCAGTGATAAGTACAAGAAAAGCTTATGCAAAAGCAATGTTGAAACACGCCTTCGCTACAATAGAATTAAAACAAGTCTTTCATTCATTTATGAGTCAAAGACTCAAAGTCTCTGATGATCTAAGAACGTTGCTGGGTAATCCTTTCTTTGGCGAAAGCTACTTAAAAGTTTTTCTTCCTTGCTCTACTTTAGCGGTTGAAAGGGAGCCTATTCTTCTATGGGATTTAAAATCTTGGGAATGGCTTGGGATTAGTTATGTTATATCTGGATCTGCATTAGGGGCGAAAATTATCTTATCTCGGTTGGAGAGCCTAGGGCTGGAGGAGAGTGAATTGCTTTATTGGCGAAAACAAGCAAGACCTACTTTTTATTGGCGTGAATGGAAGCAATCGTTTGACGATCTACTGTGTGACCAAGAAAGCTCTAACTTAAAGTATCAGCAGGTTTTAAATGGAGCAAAAAAAAGCTTTCACTGTTTTGCTCATTACTATTCAACCAATACTCTGGGTTAACAATAAAGTCAATTATAAAAGATTAATGTCAGGGTTTATTCTTTTGTTCTAATAAATCATACGCACGTTCAAAAAATTCAGGGAGAAATTTTCTGCTTGCTCGTTGTGTTAATTCGTCCGAATCACTTAATGGGGTATAGTATTTCGTTAGGTCTAACGATTCCATAAAGGTCGTCTTATCCCAGCCTTTTTTTATTGCAATTTCAGCTTGATTATTCGCATCTTGCAATAACTTAATAAGATTTACTAGCGCTTGATTATCCCGTTGTATACGCCCGTGCCCTGGTATTACGGTTTCAAATGGCAGCTTATTAATTCGATTTAATGCTTCTTGCCATTCACTTATAAAACCATGACCGCCAAAAGATATTTCATCAAATAAGTCCCCGGAAATCAGAACTTTTTGTAATGGCAGCCATACAATTAAATCGCCTTCAGTATGAGCTAAACCTGAATACATGACATCAATTGGAAAACTGGCATCTTCAATTTCATATTTGTCGGATACAAATATATCAGGTGTCACTATCTTTATTGAGTTGAGCTCATTTAAAGCCAATTCTGTTTTCTTGATTCTTTCGGCAAGGTTTTCTGGTGGATTATCTTGCTTTAGCTTTTGTTTTGCATTGTTGATAGCAGTAGCCCACTGCTCTCGTTTTTCGTTTAACTGTATTTGTGCTTTGCTGGATAATGTTTGTTTAAATGACGAATGAGCGATAAAAATCTGCTCGCCATCAAAGCGATCTTGGTAAAGCTGATTAGCGAGAATGTGATCAGAGTGCCAATGAGTATTAATGATATATTTAACTGGCTTTTCCCACTTTTGATTTATGTCATCAATTAAAGCGTGAGCATTTTGTAAGTTATCATAGGCGTCGACTATGATCAGAAATTTTTCGGACTCAATGACCGTTATATTTGAGTCTATAAAGCGGTGCTGGTCGGGCTTAAGTGCGACAGTAATCTTATTGTTCACTTTTGTCCAAATGTAGGGAGGTAGCTCGTTGGCAAAGCTTTTTAAAAAAATGTTAAATGATAAACTTATAAGTATTACTAAACGGACTAAAACTGACATTCTCATAGCGCCTGACAACTTCTATTCTTTAAACTATCAAACATTTCACCACACAAAAGACCAGTAAGTCTTTATTCTTTCGATGTCTTTTGTAACCAAAGCTTAAAAGCTTAAGCCTCGTCTTTATCTTCGAGCGAAAAAGAAGTTAATTCTACAAGCGCAGGAGGATTAATTTGATTGGCGTCCATCATGCCGGCAATTTGATTAATCGTTGTCACCATGTCTATTTGCTTGGAAGTACTAAGTTTGTTGTAGCGTTCAATAAAGTGTTTTTGCAACAATTGAGGAGCTGCTTTTAACACCTTTCGGCCTTCTGAGGTTAGATGCAGCTTGAGCTTGCGCTTGTCGGATTTTGATCGTTCTCGCTCTATAAATCCTCTTAGCTCTAGCCTGTCGAGAATACTGACGACGGTCGCTGCACTTAAATTAATGAAATCTGCAATTTGCTTAACCATTACGCTATCGTTTTGATGAATTGCTCGCATCACGAGTAGCTGAGGAGCAGTAAGTCCGGTTTCTCGACTGATCTTTTTTGAATAAAGGTCAATCGCATGGATCACCTTGCGTAATGCACTCAACACTTCTAGGTAGGTGTCCTCGGTCGTTATCGCTTTCTTTTGATCATGGTTTACATCTTGCTCTTCTATCTCAGATTTTTGAGATTGACCACTCATTGCGCGAGCCTCCTCTTACTAGGTCACACCACACTAACCGCCGCTCATTTGGTTAGCACCTCTCTGTACCAATAATGATCTGTACTAATAATTATGTAAGTACTTACTTATAGCTATTGATACCTAAAATCACTATTTAAATTACTTTGTCTACAAAGCTATATAATTAATTGATGAACTGAAAAGTTCACATTAATGCGAGTAAAATAACTATTTTCATTGGTTTAGGTTGAAAAATACACGAAAAATGATTAGTATTCAAACCATTCGACATCAAAGTAGTATTTGCCGTGGATTTATTGCCCTAGTTTCAGGGTGAATAACAAGGCTTCACGATAATAGATTTGAACAGACAAACTTCGACAATGAGCCGGGTTAAGCAATTGCGCAACGCAATATTCAAACGTCTTTCCGAAGCGCTTGGATGGCTTTGTTTGTTTTTAATACTGTCTTTGTATTTCTTTCCGTGGTTGAAGCGAAAACTGCTTGGCCAAAACTCAACAGAATCTAAAGGAAAATCGTAATATGCCTTTTGAGAGTTATATTTCGCTCGCAATCTATTTTATCGCCATGTTGGGGATAGGACTTTTTGCGTACCGCAAATCAACATCCGATTTATCTGGTTATATCTTGGGGGGGCGTGCTGTTAGTCCTCAAGTAACGGCTTTGTCTGCTGGCGCATCAGACATGAGTGGGTGGATGCTGATGG
>JABXHY010000046.1 GCA_013373375.1 Gammaproteobacteria bacterium | reverse complement strand
TACGTCCTGTAGTTCGCGCGTGCATCGCTTTCCTGCAAGCACTTGTTCACCATTGATATAAAGTTAGGAGTATTTCTGTACGTTTATTAAAGTTTTTAAAGCTCATATATGTGCTATTTAGATTAGAATTGGGTCTTCTGAATGTACTTCGTTAGTAAATTATCTAGTCAGATATAGTTGAATCTTATTTATGTTGCGCGCGTCAGCTGTTTTCAATCGCAAACTAACTGACTGTACTACTCCAATATTTCAGAATCTTCTGTGCAAATGCCAAGCGCAGCGCTAGCGACTTTTTCGTATATTTTTGGTCGCTGGCAAAAATATACTCGCCATGGAGGCGAAACTAACAGTATAAATAATACTTCTAAATTCAAAACTATTTCGCAGCGCGATTGCATCGCTTTCCTGCGAGCATACTTTTTGTGAACAAACAAAAAGTAGCCAAAAATTTGTTAGCGCTTGCAGCGGACACTTGTTTACAGTTGATATAAAGTTAGGAGTATTTCTGTACGTTTGTTAGAGTTTTTAAAACTCTTATATGTGCTATTTAGATTAGAATTGAGTCTTCTGAATGTACTTCGTTAGTAAATTATCTAGTCAGATATAATTGAATCTTATTTATGTTGCTCGCGTCAGCAGTTTTCAATCGCAAACTAACTGACTGTACTACTCCAATATTTCAGAACCTGCTATGCAAATGCCCGCTGCGAAATGGTTTTAGGTATTATTCTCTTCCGCCTCTCTCTCCTCCTCAGCATGCTCCGACGACCAAGTCCCAGCAGCTTCAACGGCAACATAAGAAGAACTGGGTATAACGCCAAGATAACTTTCGGTTTCTTCCACCAAAGTTCTTTTTCTCTGTGTCATGCAATATACCGAATACATTGCCACAATCGCAAAGACCATTGCCATAACCAGCCAAAATGCAAAAGCACCAACCCCTTCCATTGCCCAACCGGCAATGAGAGGACCAAAAATTGCGCCAAGACCAAAGGTAAACACTAAACCACCAGACGCTGCCGCCATGTCTTTCGTATCCAGCGAATCATTGGTGTAAGCTAAAAATAATGCGTACAGCGGACTGGTCGCGCCGCCAGTTATAAAAGCGGCGATCAAAAGAGGCCAGTAACTTCCATTAGTCGTCCAACCGTAAATACTTGATACTGTTCCAACGCAACAAACAGCGAAAATTAACTTTCGCCGGTCCATGTGATCCGACAACCAACCGATCGGATATTGCAAGGCTAATGCACCTGCAAAAAACGTCGCGACAAACAACGCAATATTTGACGATGATAAACCGATTTGAGTGCCATAAACCGCCGCCATTCCAATTTGCGACGCGTATATCCCACCCAGTAAAAAAATACCGACGGTGCCTAAATGTGAGCTCGCGTATAAATCTCGCAATCTCATTGGCCGGACAAGTTCAGAAGCAGGAACCGGAGACGCTGACAACAATATTGGCGCAAATGAAATGGACACCAAAATAGAAGCGCCAATAAACAAAACAGATGTACTCGCATCGCCTAACATTAATAAACCTTGAGCACCGATAATTCCCAGTGTTTGAGCAATCATGTACGCGGACAACACTTTCCCTCGAGATTCATTGGTCGACGCTTCATTAAGCCAGCTTTCAGCAACCACATACACACCGGACATACAAAATCCCAACATAATGCGCAAAACTGTCCAGGCCCAAGGTTCGGTAATTAACGGAAAGGCAATTAACCCAGCCGACGTGAAACTACCCAATGCAGCAAAAACTCGAACATGCCCCACTCTTTTGATCATTAAGGGACTGAGACGAGCCCCAGACAAATAACCAATAAAATAGCCGGAAGTGATCACCGCAAGCTCTGCCGATGAGAAGCCTTCGATACTACCGCGTAGTCCGATTAACGTCGAATGCATACCATTACCAAGCATAATCAAAACTATACCGGTGAGTAATGACCATACCTGTAATAACACGTTAACCATTGGTACCCTTTTTTGACTGAGTTTTATCTCGCGAATTGAGATTTATGATGGCGAGTTGAACTATTTATGTTGTGAAAGCTTAGTTTACAGCGTCAAGATTCTCAATTTGGTCGAGGAATCTGAAAAGAAGAGTACTGATTGAGAAGAGTTCTGATTTAGAAGAGATTGAAATGCAGCATTCTGAGTTGAGTGGCAGAATCTTAATCTATTATTGCTTCGATAATTGTCGACAAAGTTTTCAAACGTTTATCCTGAGATTGGCTCAAGAGTCCTCAAGAGTCCTCAACTGCTGAACTGCTGAACTGCTGAACTGCTGAACTAAAAATGTCGACTTTTATTGCGTTAAAATATCTTTGCCATGAATAAGTTCTTCTATCGGTGATGGCCGATCAAAATAATAACCCTGACCATACGACACACCTAACATCATAAGCTCGTCTGATATTGCTTTACTTTCTACGAATTCAGCGACCGTACGTATTTTTAGCTTATCCGCAACTTCACAGATCGATGCCACCATCGAGCGATCGACATCACTGTTTAAAATATTTTTTACGAATAAGCCGTCAATCTTTAAATAATCCGCAGGCAACTGTTTGAGGTAAGCAAACGAAGAAAAACCTGTACCAAAATCATCTATAGCAAACTCGCATCCTTTCTCTCTGTACTCATTAATAAAACTCAGCGTTGTGTCGAGATTTGAAATTGCTGTGGTTTCAGTTATTTCAAAACATATATTTTTATGCGGCACTTGGTAAGTCTTAAATTGTTGTTTCAAAAACTCTGTAAAAGTGGGATCGCTTATGGACTGAACGCTTAAGTTAATACTCGCCTTAATTAGCTGCTTAATATGTTCTGGATGAGCTTGTAAAAACTGAAAAAAATGAGTAATCACCCAGCGATCAACTTGGGTCATTAACCCGTACCGCTCAGCAGCAGGAAGAAAGTCGAACGGTGATACCACTTCACCTTGATAGTTTAATCGAAGGAGAATTTCATAGCTAATACCGTACTCTTTCCCATTAATGGGACGAATCAACTGAAAATACAATTGGAAATCATCATTCTCGATAGCTTGCTTAATAACAGGAACCCAGGACATGTCAAGTTGACGCTGACGAAAGGTGTCGTCAGCAGCAGAGTAGATATGCATGCGATTTCTTCCCAGATCTTTGGCCAGGTAACAAGCAGCATCCGCTCTGCTCAACAGTAACTCGATGTTATTCATTTCGCGATTAAACACTACCAAACCAATACTTGCACCGACAGTTAGTTTCGCATCCGTGAGTTGCACCGAAAAGTTTTGCACACATTCCAAAAGTAAATTTGCCAATGTTTCTGCTTGCTGTTGTTCAGTGTTAACCGACAAAATACCAAACTCATCTCCACCTAAACGAGCAAGAACTTGATCGTTGTTGAGTTCCGACTTTAATTGCCGCGCAAGCCGACGTAAAAATTCGTCGCCAACCGTATGACCGTACACATCATTAATAACTTTAAATTGATCCAGATCGAGATAAATAAGGGCATGAGTTTGCTCAGGTTTAAATACCAGAGACTTAAGCTCTTTTTCAAATGCTCTGCGGTTTAGCAAGTGGGTAAGCGAATCATGATTCGCCATATATTCCAATTGAGTTTGATTGGCTTTACGCTCGCTAATATCCGATATCGTACCTTCTATTGTCCATTCTGTATCGGAAATTGATTTATGATGTGAGTTAACCTCAACCCAAATGGTTTTGTTTTTTGATACCGGAAGTTCGACTGTTAAATTCGTTACACGTTTATTATCATGAACGCTTTTTAAAAAGTCTTGATAGCCATCCAACTGAAGAAGTTGTGCTTCTCTTTCAATATAATGTTTAACCCCTTCAAAAGACTCACAATTAAACATTTTACAAAATGATGGATTAGCACTGATTAATTCATCTTGTGAGTTTAATATAAATACGCCTTCTGAAACGGATTCGAAGAGAGAGCGATACTGTTCTAAATAAGCAGACGACTCCTCTTTAATGTCTTGCTTTTCTTTTTCTAACCGACGAAACCTGTCAGCCAAAGTAAATGAAAACAGTAACGAAGTTAAAGTCACCGCAATTGCTATACCATTATCGGTTAGATAGCTAACGTTCAAAACCTCCAATTTACCGAGAGTCGTGTAAATCGCAAAACAGGCACAACTGAGAATTCCAATAAATGCCAAACGCTCTTGATTATTTTGCTTTCGCCATCGAACAAAGCCAATAATAATAGCCGCGGTTGCACTGGTAATGATAAACACGATTTGCAATCGCATAACGCTCGCAAATTCGATGATAGGTAAAAGCAAAATAGTCGCGGCATTTAATGCAGCCATAATGAGAAAGAATCGACCTACTTTGATAGATTTACTGAGTTGTAAAAAATAATAAACCAATAAATTGAATAATGCGGTCGACGTAGCGATGAAAACCAAAGGTGACGCAATTTCCCATTGTGAGGAGTTGGGCCAAAAATATTGAAAGCTGAACCCTCGTAAAGTGAAAAAATAAGCAAAAATCGATATACAAAATAATGAGAACACACCAAACATGGGATCTCTTGTCGTGTAAAACAGCACACCGTTGTAGGCTGTCATCACCAAAAATACGCTGAACATTGCTCCCCAAATCAATAAGATAGACAGCTGGTTTTTTAAAAAAGCGGTCTGACTCCACAGCGACACTGGCAGTTCCATGCTTCCTTTATTCATCACCCGTACATAAACGTCGGTCACCACATTTTGTTTCGCATTAATAGGAAAGATTAATCCGGAATAATCAATTGGCCGAGCATCAAATGGGAGTCCCTCTCCTGCTTGAAAATGATTGACCAGTTCGCCGTTATCTAAAATGTAAACATCAACTGTGTCCAATACCGGGAAATCCAGATGAAAAAATAATGGAATTGGTGTGTTAGAGTCGCCAGTCAACTTGAATGTTAACCAAACCGCGTTTCGAGTTATTCCAAATGAGGGATTAGAAGATTTGAGGTGCTGCCAATTATCGATTTGCTGCACTTGAGCCAAACTTAATAAGCCACCGGTATCCTGAATTGCATACAGTTGACCCGATAGTGATACCTGCTCAGCATGTTGGCTGACGGCTATCGTTGAATCGATTGCCGCCAAATGGCTCATAAAAACACACAGGGTTAGCAAGCCAGCAAACTTTAGCAATTTATTCACTCTCTCAATTAATTACGTGCCCATTTATGGGTTCAAACTGTAACTGATTGAAAGTTTGGCACAAATCGTGAGTTTTCACAAAGCAATGCACTCAATAGAGATAAATTTATGCTCCGGATACTCAACCTAAACTGTTGGACTTATCTCGTATCGAATTTTGGCAAGTCCACTGGAAATTGAAGACGTTTCATGGAATGGATTTATTCTTAAATAATTTATATTTTTTTCAGGACGATTCGAGTATCCGATATTGTTTAAATATGTAGGTTTTGTTCTTTACTTTACTCTATTGCTTTACTTTTTTTGCGTGACTTTTTTTGCGGTATTTACGTGCATCGGCGTACAAGATCCTTTAGTAATCCTCTTTACCGTAAGTTCGTAAGTGTCTTTGAGTTTTGGTATTTCAGTAAAAATATAGAGCTCGGCGTAATATTCTTCAGTGTCATCGATTAACACAACACCATCTTCTGTAATGCTGGTAACTGACGCTATTGTTTCAAAGGTCAGATAGTCGCATGGACCACCTTCTTTAACCTCTCCACGCCAGTTATCACAAGCTAACAACATGAGTGACATTGAAAGGTAAAGGGTCGTTTTAAATACCGTCATAATCCAAGTCTCTGGTGCTTCTAGTTCTGGTGTAAACTAGTCTTTATTTACGACTCGTTAATACCAAGCAATTCCACGTCAAATATAAGCGTCGATCCAGGTCCAATTTTCCCAGCCGCTTTATTACCATAGGCTAAATCTGCTGGAATGAACAACCGAAATTTGTCGCCAACGGTCATTAATTGAAGTCCTTCTGTCCAGCCGGAAATGACCCGGTTTAGAGGAAAGCTGATGGGAGTTCCACGATCAACCGAACTATCGAAAACAGTACCATCAATCAGGGTGCCATGATAATGAACTTTCACAGTATCAACCGGCTTTGGATGAATGGAGCTGTCTTTTCTTTCCTCCAGGATTAAATATTGCAGACCAGAGTCTGTTTCTACGACTCCGTCTTGCTGCTTATTTTTTGTTAAAAACTCAGTGCCTATTTGACGATTATATTCTGCTTTTTGACCGGCGCTTATTGTGTTGTAAAGATAAAAAGCAACAAATCCCAATGCGGCAACTAAAATTAAAATTTTTCCGGCACTCATGCATATTCCTCTTACTGAATATTTCTCTTAGTGAAAACTCTTATTGTTTAATGGGTAAGGTTTAACAGTTCGGCACGGAGTCTATTCGATATTGATTCGAAATTCGATTAAGTATTAAAGACTTGGAATTACACTCTAAACCATACAAGCCAATAAGGATCATTATAATATCCCTTAAAAGCACAATTAAGGTTTTAAGAATTTTATATTAATCTTTATAAAAGAACATCATCATTCAGTGCACTGCACCCTTAAACCTCCAATTAAGGTGAAAAGATGTCTGGTTATCGAAGTCGAACATTTATATTTGGAACTCATAACTCTGATGAAAGCAATTATTAAAACCATTATTGATTTAGCAAAACATTTAAAATTAACCGTCATTGCAGAAGGTGTTGAAACGCAAGCCCAGGTCAATCAGTTTGAAGCTTTGTCCTGCGATGAAATTCAAGGCTACTTCTTCAGCAAACCAATCGCGCCAAAAGAAATCGAGTCGTTCAAAGTGAGCGAATACGAAGAAGTTTAACAGTGGCACTGAATTAAATTAAACCTCGATTTTCAAACCGGTTTAATCGGACTTAATAAACTGGATAATTTTTGCTTTTTGCGGATGCTGCTTTAACCAATCTTTTATTTCGATGGCTTTAACAACATCTGCGTCTCCCACTGATTTTCTTAAATGCTCAATTTTTAATGTTTGAAGCTTTTCGCTTCGAACCTTTTTTTGCCATTGTTCGGTAAAAACTTTAGGGAGCTTTTCACCAAGCTCTAATGACTTAAGTAAATCCCACTCGCCTTTATCTAACCATGCCTCATCGCAACTTACACATAAATCAATGCGATTATCGACATCTCCGGATACTGAATACTTTCTCATGAGCATACTGCATTTAGGACAAGCAATCGCTGTTTTAGTATCGGTATCCTCGATCACTTCAGGATAAATAGCCTCTAACTCTTGGTGAAATATGTGATGTGTCTCTAACCAATCACGATAGTAAAGAAGTGAAAGTAATGAGCCCTCGCAGTTTTCGCACGCTAATGCGGGTAAGTCTTCATCAATTTTCGTTGGTTTAAGTTCTTGGCTTTTGCATTTAGGGCATTGCATTAAAAAACACCTTCCCGAGTTAATTGAACTGCTATTAATAGAGTGTAATAAAATCTGGAGGCTTTGTTCAATTAAATTGGCGCGCCCGGTAGGAGCGTGATGCGGCATTCCGATGGTTCGGCATTCCGATGGTTCGGCATTCCGATGGTTCGGCATTCCGATGGTTCGGCATTCCGATGGTACGACTGATTCAAAACTAAGAGTCTGGCCTGCGACCGCTGGGAGCTCAAGCCCAATAAAGTTAATCTTAAATCATTTTTTAAAAGGTAGTTTGGCGCGCCCGGCAGGATTCGAACCTGCGACCTATCCCTTAGGAGGGGATTGCTCTATCCAGCTGAGCTACGGGCGCATATTTGAACAATTTAAATTTTGAAACTCAAATTGGTGATAATAATACTGGTTTTTAACTAAAAACGAAATATATGTTAACCACTCAACTCTATGCCAAATTATTAACTGGCTTTCTTTCCTAAACCTTTGGTTGAATCTCAAAAATAAATTTCCGCTAACCAACAAACAGTATTTATAAAATGCTTCGACTGATTTTTATTTGCATGATGAGATAATTTCAGTTTTGTCGAAATTAATCTTTAAATTATTAAGCAATCAAAAACTGAAACAATAGCTAAATTTTTTATATCCACTTTTAATTATTGAACATTATCAATCACTTAAGTTAACGACCCCATTGTTATGTTCTATTTACCAACTTTCACCGTACAAAAATTAAACTAATATTAAATTATTGGTTGCAGCGACAAGGAGCAAAGATATGTTGTACCAACAAATTCCAGCGTTATTTTATTCCTTACAGCCTCGATTTGAAAAACATGAGTCGGTAAGAATTACTCAATCTCAATATGTAGCATTAAACCAACTCATCACTGATTATTGTTATGCACATGATGCACCACGATTAAAATCACTCGCAAAGCTAATCCAGCGACGAATGGATCGGCACGCTGAGCACCATTTGTGGCATGCAGAGTTTGATTATATTTCGAGCCACATGTTGAGCGCGATGAAAGAAAGTGGATACTGTCGTAATGAAGACAATGCGAAAACCGTTGCTGAAATTCTTAATCGTAATAGCGAGAAACCAGCAGAGACAAAGCGCCATAATCGGAACACGGATCCATCGGCTTTTAACCAATCAGTAAAAAGCATTTTTGATCGATGGTTGCACTAGCATGAAACATTTTAAAGAATTAATATGATTATCCCATTGCAGCAATAAAAAAGGCGCTATCGGCGCCTTTTTTATTTTCTAGGGAAAGGAGAATCAGTTTTTTAAATAAGTTCATCCGCTAATTCAAACAAGTCCGAGTAACCATTTTCAACCGACTTAATATAACTGTCGATTTTAGGTAATAAATGAGTGAAGTAAAAATCAGCCGCTGCTTTTTTACGCTTCTGTTGTAACTCAGACAATACAGAGCTTGCGTCTAGTTGCTTAATCCACAACCATCCGCCGATTAGATAGGCGACTGCATTAAGATACTCAACTGCTCCACCTTGCGCTGCCGCTGGATTCGCGTCGAACTGTGCAATAAGATTTTCGGTTAGCGCTTTAACCGCCTTTAATTGATCATTTAACTGTGCTGCATGAGATTTAAAAGCATCGTCGGTATTCGAAAGTGTGTTTTCAATTTGTGCGAACAAATTATTGATGACTTCACCTTTGTCGGCACAAACTTTTCGAACCACCAAATCTTGTGCTTGAATTCCGTTCGTGCCTTCATAAATCTGTGCGATTCTTGCATCACGGGCAAACTGCTCAACGCCCCACTCTCTTACGTAACCGTGACCGCCCAACACCTGAATTCCATGGTTACAATTTTCAAAACCTGTATCGGTGAAAAAGGCTTTTGCAATCGGTGTTAACAAGGCAACCATTTTTGACGCTTGCAGTTTGGTTTCTGCGTTTGTCGCATGCTCTTCGAGATCGATGTTCATCGCCAGGAGCACTGATAAAGCTCGATTGGTCTCATTAATCGAGCGCATGGTTAACAGCATACGTCGAACGTCGGCGTGCTCGATAATCGCAGCACCTTTTTTACCTTCTCGAGCGCTGCGACCTTGGATTCGCTCTTCTGCGTATTGACGTGCCACCTGATAAGAAATATCAGCCAGACCTGTGCCCTGTAATGCAATCGATAAACGCTCTTTGTTCATCATGGTGAACATGCAAGCAAGACCTTTGTTCGGCGGTCCAATGATAAAACCTTTTGCGTCATCAAAATTCATAACACAAGTTGACGAGGCTTTGATCCCCATTTTATGTTCGATTGATCCGCAGGTAACAGCATTACGCTCACCTACAGAACCGTCGTCATTCACCATGAACTTAGGAACTAAAAATAATGAAATACCACGAGGACCGGCAGGCGCATCAGGAAGTCGAGCCAATACTAGATGAACAATATTGTCAGCCATATCGTGCTCACCGCCAGTAATGAAAATTTTAGTGCCGGTAATGTTATAAGTGCCATCGTCGTTTGGATCGGCTTTGGTTTTTAAAATACCAAGATCAGATCCTGAATGCGGTTCAGTTAAACACATTGCACCAGACCAAACACCTGACTGCATTTTCTCGAGATAAGTCTGCTTTAGCTCATCGGTTGCATGAGCGGCTATTGCACTACAAGCACCCGCAGTTAAACTTGGATACAAAGTGAATGAGGTATTCGACGCATACAGCATTTCTTCAACAAGAACATGTAATGCCTTGGGCAATCCCTGTCCGCCGTACTCAGGATCACCATTGATGCCTTGCCAACCGCCTTCACAGAATTGCTGATAAGCTTCCTTATAGCCTTTCGGTGTGAACACATCAGTGCCTTCGTGTCGGCAACCTTCTTCGTCGCCATCTCGATTTAATGGATAAAGCACGTTCTCGGAGAATTTTGCGCCTTCTTCAAGTACTGCATCGTATAGCTCGTAATCGAAGTCCTGGAACTGCTCAATATCTTTGAATTGTTGCTGTACGTCGAAGACATTTTTGAGAAGAAACGACATATCTTCAACAGGTGCTTTATAGGTCATAACATTATCCTGAATGGTCTATAAAAAAAGGGCTTTAAACTTAGTGTTAAGTCTAAAGCCCTTTGCTGTTCAAGTAAACTGGTCTAATCAGTTTGTTGAGGGTTTGTATGCCTCCTAAACCGGATAAACCTTTGCTAAGTTATTAATCTGATTGATTTTTATTGAAGTGCTCCCAATATTCGTCAACCGTATTTTTCATATCTTTTCGTAATAAAATAATGCCGAGTAGATTAGGTAAGGTCATTAGAGCGACCGTAACCGCGGCAATTTCCCAGATGAATTTTGTGTCGGCCATTGAAGCGGCTAAAAATCCAGCAACATAAAGAATGCGATAAGGTAAAACAGCCTTTTCACCAAACAGATAAATGGTTGCTCGATCACCATAATACGACCAAGCGATTGCCGTACTAAATGCGAAAAGTAATAGACAGAAGGTAACAACATAAGGACCGTAAGAGCCTAGACCTTTGCCAAAGGCTAACGCTGTGAGTGGCGCACTGTGGATGAGCGAGTCGCCTCTAATCGACACTTCAGAAGACTTATCTGGCTTTCCAGATACAATTAACAATTCGCCACTGAAAGGCTCACCATTTTTACTGTAAGTCACATCTTCTGCGACTGACTTGGCGTTTAATAACGTAAAATCTTGATTCACCGGTTTACCATCTTTAATCACCAGCTTGCCATCGAATGCTTTTACTTCCGAATCAAGTTTGTTAACAAAAGCAGACAGTAATTTCACGTCATCAGGATTTTTGTCAGTATATTGACCGGCAATAAAGGTCATGTCCGCTTGATCAAAAGTATTCTGATGTTTCTCTTTCCATACGCCCGACGACAAAATCGCTAAACCGGTGATGGTACAAATGATGATGGTGTCAATAAACGGCTCGAGTAAACTGACCATACCTTCTGATGCAGGCTCTTTGCCTTTTGCACTGGCGTGGGCAATAGCGGCAGAACCCTGACCGGCTTCATTTGAGAATAAGCCTCGCTCAACACCTTTTTGTAAAGCAACGGCCATTGTCGCACCCAAAAACCCGCCTACCGCAGCCGATCCAGTAAAGATGTCGGAGAAAATAGACACAAATGAAGGAATAATATTTTCATAGTGGGTAAAGATTACGATGAAAGCGCCTACCACATAAATGACCGCCATAGTTGGAACGATCGCTTCCGCAACGTGCGCAATTCGCTTAATACCACCGATGATCACCAACGAAAGAATTACCGAAAGAACAACACCGGTAATCCAGGGTGCAATATGAAAGGTTTGCTCGACAGCCGAAGCAATACTGTTAATTTGCGGCATGTTGCCTGAACCGAAGGAACTCACAATTGTGGCGATCGCGAACATGACAGCTAGCCACTTCATATTGAGTTTGCGTTCCATGTAATACATGGGACCACCGGCCATAGTGCCATCTGAGGTCTGGACTCGATACTTATGCGATAAGGTGACTTCAACAAATTTGGTAGTCATACCGAAAAAAGCGGTGATCCACATCCAGAACAAAGCCGCCGGGCCACCAAGAAAAATAGCAAACGCGACACCGGCAATGTTTCCGGTACCGACCGTTCCAGAAAGAGCTGTTGTTAGAGCTTGAAAGTGAGAAGTATCTCCAGGAGCATCATTCTTAGCGTATTTGCCGCGAAGAATTCGTGTTGCTTGCCCAAAAAATCGTATTTGCGGTACTTTTAAATAAATGGTGAAAAATAAGCCAGTACCAATTAAAACCACGGGAAAATAAGCCGCGTCACCGAGTACACTTTTCAGTACATCGATAATAGAAGTGAAAATGTCCAAACCCTTATCTCCAACAGATTATGATTAAAAAACAGCCTCTTACGGGCGCTTTATCAATTTAAAATCGGAGTTAAGATACCATAGCTACCAAGTCACCACCAGAAGCGATGTTGCAACGGCGGCATATTCACAAAAGTTTATTGATAGCGCATGCGAGTTCCGCGACTGATGGAGAGTTCAATTTCATTTGGATTAAGCTGTGCGGGAAAATAACAACCAGAAACCTGTGCCGATGCTAAACTTGCTCCTCGTAAATTTGCCTGAGCAAAATCGATGCCTCTTAAGTCTGCACCGCGGAAATAAGCGCCGCTAAAATTAATACCATCGGCGTTTAATCCACGTAAATCTAACCCTCTAAAGTCGCAGTTAGAAAAATCCAAAGTATCAACAGACGCTCTTTGCTCGTTAAATTGAGCAACCTGCTCATTGCGTAACATCTGATAAAAAGGATTGTCGATTATTTTTACAGCCATTGGGCACCTCACTTGCAATTTAATATATTGCGCTTGGTTTCAACGAGTTTATCGAAAGCAAAAGGTTACATTGCCATTTCACTTTAAAAGTATAGTTTTTCGTCAAGTTTTTGCTAGTGAGCTAAATCAATGTTTCTGAAACTAAAAAGCTATTTAATAATAAGAGGGCAAAAGATAATCTAGCCGACTAATGCCAGCAAAACACCAGCGGCAACGGCAGATCCAATAACACCAGCGACGTTTGGTCCCATTGCATGCATTAAGAGAAAGTTGTGTTGATTGGCTTCTAAACCAACTTTATTCACCACTCTTGCCGCCATGGGTACCGCGGATACACCAGCAGCACCAATTAATGGATTAATTGGATGACGACTGAACTTGCCGAGCACTTTTGCCATAAGTACGCCACAAGCAGTACCAATTGCAAATGCAATTGCCCCGAGTCCCAAGATCCCTAAGGTTTCCAAAGTAAGAAATTTATCCGCCATTAATTTAGAACCTACGCTCAACCCTAAAAATATGGTGACAATATTGATTAAACTGTTTTGCGTGGTATTACTGAGTCGATCGACCACTCCACACTCGCGCATCAAGTTGCCGAAACAAAACATTCCAATTAACGGTGCTGCTGATGGTAAAAAGATTGCGCAAAGTAACAACACTACTATTGGAAAAATTATTTTTTCTAATTGCGTTACATGGCGTAGTTGTTTCATTTCAATTGCGCGCTCTTCTTTTGAGGTAAATAATTTCATAATCGGTGGTTGAATAATCGGTACCAATGCCATGTAAGAATAAGCAGCAACAGCAATAGCACCGAGTAAATCTGGAGATAATCGCGACGCGAGAAAAATGGCAGTAGGTCCATCCGCTCCACCAATGATTGCTATGGCAGAAGCATCTTGAATGGAGAAGTTAAAACCTGGAACCGCATCAAGCGCAAGCGCTCCAAGTAAAGTTGCAAAAATGCCGAACTGCGCAGCAGCACCCAAAAACAAAGTTCGGGGATTCGCAATCAGAGCGCCGAAATCCGTCATAGCACCAACGCCCATAAAAATAATAAGAGGTGCAGCACCGCTTGCGACAGCAACCATATAAAAATTATACAACATGCCGTTTTCGAAGCCTGCATCACGCGCTAGCTGCAAAGCCATTAGATGTTGCGCTTGATCAGCATTATTATAGTGC
>JABXHY010000010.1 GCA_013373375.1 Gammaproteobacteria bacterium | reverse complement strand
GTTTTACCTTCAATATTTCCGATACCTCTTCCTTCATGAGAAAGCTTATCAATTTTAATTTCTACCAGCTCTTGCGGTATTGGTTTACGCTTTCTTCTTCTAGGCATTGTATTTACTCATCACTTGCTTGATTCCAATATTGTAAAAATTCTTCTAAATGGCTCTGACCTGATCGCTGCAGTTGTTCTTTTAGCAGATCACATTCTTTTTCAAATTCAAGTTGTGTTAGTCGTCCACGCATTAACTCAAACTTTAAGTACACTAAATAAGTGTTCAGCACATCCGATTCACAATAGTCTCGAATACTTTTGATATCATTGTTTTGAAATGTTTCCCATACCTTGGAACCACTCATACCCATTTTTCCGGGAAAACCTAACATGGTCGCAATGTGATCAAGGGGAGCATTAGCTCGACCGGTATACATCGCCAACAAATCCATTAGATCGGTATGTCTCGCATGATAACGAGATAAATAATTATTCCATTTAAAACCACCATCTAACTCACCAGTGTCCCAATATTGCGGCGCTGACACACCATGCTTGAGTGCTCGGTAATGTAAAACCGGTAAATCAAACCCTCCGCCGTTCCATGACACTAGTGTTGGGCTGTATTTATCAATGCCATCAAAAAACCGAGTAACGATATCTTTTTCGCTTGAAGTCTCATCTCCGAGAGACCACACCTTGACCGTATCCCGATAGCGAAACACCACTGAAATCGCGACAACTTTATGAAGATAGTGCGGCAAAAATTCATGACCCACTTTTTGTCGATTAAGGTGAAACATAGCTTCTGCGGTATCCGCATCTGATAAATCACCCAGTTCATGAATTTTCCTACCTGAGTCGACATCAGGTACTGTCTCTATGTCAAAAACAAAAATATTCATAGTTTTGCCAGCTTATGCATTTTGGAATAAAGTTTCTTATTTTCAATGAGTTAATTGTGGTGTTAGGAAAGCACGCATTGTACTCTTATGTTATGCTTGCCTCTACTATGACAACAAATAAAACGGGAATTTAGCGCTGCTAAAAGGTTATCAGATGCCTAGAAATGGAATGCTTTTTCTTTTATTTTTCAATGCGTTAGTTGCATTTTTTGGTTTTTATTCGCTCTCCTCAAGTGCAGAGGAAAACCCGAATACACTGGTTCCTAAAGTCGTTTTTGTTCTGGATAATCAAGCGGGTAACTATTTACCCATATTGAAAGGTTTCAGAGAATACTCGCGTAAACAGGTTGGCCGGCTGATAAGAATCGATCTGGTGAACACTGAAAATCTAACCTCTGCCGAGCTGAGAACTCAGCTTAATCAAGGTTATCAACTGGCCATTGCCATTGGCTCAGATGCGACCAGCGTTGTACGGGATGTCAAACCTGAACTTCCGCTTTTTACTTTAAAGGTTAACCAAGCTGAGCTGTTGGCTCTGCATAAGGCTTCGCTAAAACAGAAAAGTCCAGTTACCGGGATTTTTCTGGATCAACCTTTCGAGCGCTACGCGAAACTTGTTCAGTTATTGTTGCCTAATTACCGAAGAGTCGGAACGCTGTTAAGCCAGCAGACAAAGACTTTAAAGCCAGGATTCGACAAAACCATGCGCAGCTTTCAGTTTGATCCTATTGTCACCATAGTTCGTCCAAATGATTTACCACAAAGAATTCTGGAACGACTGGCAAAAAACACAGACGTTATTATTGCAGTGCATGACGAAAATATATACACGCCCGCGAACTTAAAAAGCCATTTACTCACGGCATTCCGCCATCAAATACCTGTCGTTGGCGTTTCACGAAGCTATACTGATATCGGTGCATTGGCAGCGCTGTATACCGATGAATATGATTTGGGAGCCCAGACAGCCAGGCAAGTAATAAAAGTTTTAGACCTGAGTGACTTTACGCTTGAACCGGTTTATCCAGAAGGTTTTAAAGTAAGAATTAATTATAATGTATTACGATCATTTGGCATTGAGTCAGTTGACGAAGCGACTGTAGCCGAACAAATCGCCAAAACCACAATAACAAATGGGCTGTGAAGTATGTTTGACTGGGGCATTCGCACTCGAGTTTTATTACTAGCATTAATACCAACCGGACTGATCGCGGTGGTAATGGGTGTTTATTTTATCGGCGCCCGCGTAAACGATTTAAAAAATACACAACTTGACCGTGGCTTAACTGTCGCTCGCAACTTAGCCTACGCTAGTGAATATGGCGTTAGTATTGCCAATTACCCCATAGTGAAGCGATTAATTGATCTCGCCCAAGACGGTGATGAAGACATCACAGCAATCATGGTGTTCGACAAATTCAATCGGCCCTTTGCTTCTGCAGGGACTCGCCGCCAGCAAGAATTTTTACAAGCCAGTAATGACGAAATCCCGAGAATCGAAAAATGGTCACTCGTTGATAGCGGTGTGATTATACGAGCGCCTATTTTCAGCGTACCTCCCGTATTAGGTGATCGCGAAAAAACCCGCGCCACTGAAGAACCTATTATTGGTTATGTCTCTCTGCATATGACCAAAGACTTTTCTTCAGTGCGACAGTACGAAACAATTATCGCATCGATAATAATCTTAATTGCCGGCTTATCCGTCGGCGGAATTCTGGCCTCGCGAATGGCACGTGCCGTTACCCAACCAGTTATTCAACTCGCCCACGCGGTTAATCGAATTAAAGAGGGAAAGCTAAATACTCGAGTTGACGGCTCTTCCACTGGAGAGCTCAATACACTCATGAGCGGTGTAAACGACATGGCTAAATCGTTATACGAAGCACGCGAGGAAATGCAACAAGCTATTGAGCAAGCCACCAGTGATTTAAGTCAGACTCTTGAAACACTTGAAGTGCAAAATGTCGAACTGGATATCGCACGCAAACAAGCTTTGGAAGCAAGCCGAGTGAAATCAGAATTTTTGGCCAATATGAGTCATGAAATACGAACGCCAATGAACGGGGTTATTGGCTTCGCCAATTTGTTACTAAGAACCGAGCTTGACGACAAGCAAAGAGAATTTTTATTAACGATTCATAAGTCAGCGAATAATCTTTTATCGATCATCGATGATATTTTGGACTTTTCAAAAATCGAAGCTGGCAAAATGGAACTGGATGAATCTGCACTCGATGTTCGAGAGTGTATTGATGATGTACTAAACCTTATTGCGCCATTAGCTCAAGAAAAACATTTAGAAATTGCAGCTCTCATATACTCTGATGTTCCCGACACCATTCTTGGCGACCAAGTCCGTTTAAAACAAGTTTTAACAAATTTGGTTAACAATGCGGTTAAGTTTACTGAAGAGGGTTCCATCATTGTCAGAGTTATGTTGGAAGAAGAAGACCAACAACGAGTTAACTTAAAGTTTACTATTTCCGATACTGGAATAGGTATGACTCAAGAGCAGCAAGATGTTTTATTCCAAGCTTTTAGTCAAGCCGATACAACAACTACACGACGTTTTGGCGGTACTGGTCTTGGACTGGTAATATCGAAAAAATTAGTTGAGAAAATGGGCGGGGAAATTGGCTTAAACAGTGAGCCGAATAAAGGTTCAAACTTTTGGTTTAACATTAAAGTAAATCGAGATTTTGATACTTTGATTGACGAATCAAGCAGTGTTAATTTTCTCGAGGAAAAACGCGTCGTATTTTATGAGCCTCTTGAATATACCAGAATATCTATCGAGCACATGCTTACCAAATGGAATATGAGGGTTCGTAGCGCTGAAGCACTTGATGAAGTAACCCATCAAATCGAACACGCTTCTAAAACCAATAAAACGATTAACTACTTAATTATCGACTGTGACCAAGTTAGAGATCATTTAGAGCAATACAAACATATTTTCCAAATCGCGAATACAAAATTAAACTGCGCAATTCTAGCTATTATCGCTACGCCAGATCATCAATTAACTCAAGAACTATTATCGATGGGAGTTCACGATTGCATAAACCGCCCCATTGCATTTAATCAACTGAATAATGCTCTACTAGAGTTACTCGATGAAGATCAAAGAACTCATCGACTGCAATTGGAAGCCGAGCAGACAAGTTCTCCGTTCGAGGCACTTAATATTTTGGCGGTTGATGACAATGACGCGAACTTAAAGCTTATCACCGTATTCTTGCAAGACTTCCAAGTGAATGTAACCACTGCCGTTAATGGTCGAGAAGCGGTTGAACACGCCAGTAAAAGTAGGTTTGACTTAATATTTATGGATATTCAAATGCCTGAAATGGATGGTGTCGAAGCAACTCAAAAAATTCGTAAATCAAAAATCAATCAAAGGACCCCCATCGTAGCGCTAACAGCTCATGCAATGATGGGTGAACGAGAAAAATTACTGTCGGAAGGGATGAACGACTATTTAACAAAACCGATCGGCTTAGAACAGATCGAAGAAACTCTGTACAAATGGACACAGAGCAAACCAATACCAAAATCTCAGGCAGAGTCCACTATCGCAGGTAAAGGGCAAATGAATACTTCAATTGACTGGAAATTATGCATTAAACAAGCGGGAGGTAAAAAAGATCTGGCAAAAGATATGCTTGATATGCTTATTCAACATTTACCTGAAGCAAAGCAGCAGATAGTAAATGCGCTCGATACCGAAGACGATGAAAAGCTCAAATCCGCAGTTCACAAATTTCATGGAGCCACCTGCTATGTAGGAGTTCCAATGTTAAAACAAATTTCAAACGATTACGAAACTGAATTAAAACTCAATGGGATATCGACTAGAGCGAAAGATCTTCACGACAAATTATTAAGAGAAATGGTTCAGGTAAAAGAGTTATATGACAATGATCAATACGGTTAATTAGGTTGACACTAAAACCTTTAAAAAAGCCCGCTATAGCGGGCTTTTTTATTTCTTTAGAATTTTGAAACACTTACTAACTTCGAAACAATACATTTTCTCGGTTAAACCATAAGTTACAAAAGTATAACAATATTCCGGCGACGATAGTCGTTGAGATAAAAATAATTCCCATCATGCCATAATCAATCGTGCCTTTTACAATCTCCTTAATAGCTAATGAAACATTAGTTAGAGGCACCCAAGCCCAGGTCGAATCAAGTTGAACTCCAGGTAAAATCGAAAAAATAATAGGAATAAAAGCAAACATCATAATTGGCGACATGTAATTTTGAGCTTCTTTATAATTCTTAGAGTATATCGAAGCACAGAGCAGTAAGGAGGCAAATATTGCCGCAACAGGAGCCAACATTACAAAAATCAAAAAGATATCACCAAGTGAAATTATTTGTGTCAGTTTCTCTATCGCTTCAACAGCTATAATATTTAACGCAATTAAGCTCCACACAACGATGCTTGCTAACATTAAAAATACCGTTAAAAATCCAGTCGAAAATATAACCAAAAATTTTGCCAATACAATCTTAGTTCGGCTCACTGGCGTCAATAACAATGTTTCCAATGTCCCACGCTCTTTTTCACCGACCCCAAGATCAAGCGCAGGATACATCGCACCAGTTAGAATTAAAATGATCAATAGATAAGGAAGTAACCCTCCTATCTTCTCACCAATATCTTCTCTTTTATCTGCAGTATTTACTCGTTTAATCTCAATGGGTTTGGTCAAAACAGTTAAGGTGTTTTCGTCCAAATTGAATCGACTTAGCAAAACCTTTTGTTGTTCTTCAATTACAGAGTCTATTGAGTTCTTTACTCGTTGATAAATTCTGTTAGTGACCGAAGCATTATTAAAATGAAGCTCAATTTCAACTTGCTTGCCTTCCGCTAGTTTCGCCACTCCGTCTTTAGGAAAAATTAAAGCAAACTTTAATTTTCCTGACTCAATATGGGCTTTAATATCATCCGCTGAAAGACTATCAATGTCTTCTACCTTAATTAATGTAAAGCCGTCTTGCTTCGCTATTGCATCTGCAACATTCGGCATTGCATGCATATTTTGTACTGCGTAATTAAGAGTTTCACTTTGCGCTTTTGCTTGAATTTTCGCACCCACAAAGGCAACACCAGCGATGATTAATGGCATTATCAAAGTAGGTAGTAAAATAGCAAAGATCAGAGTTCGCTTATCTCTTACAAGTTCGAGAAACTCTTTTTTGTATATTTCCCACATTATGACTCTCCTCCAACATTTTCTTGTTGAGTAAAGTTACTACCGTCTATAGAACTATTGGCCTGATTGACAAGTGCTAAAAATGAGCTGTACAAATCTTGTCCCTGACCTTTATTGCGAAACTCCTCCACAGAACCGTTAAACTGAGTTATCCCCTTATCGATAAGCGTCACTTGATCACAAACAGATTCCACTTCATGGAGGTGATGAGTAGAAAAAATGACTGAGACGTCGCTACCCCGATAAGAAGCAATAAAGTCAACGATGGTTTTCGCACTAATAACATCCAACCCTGTCGTTGGTTCATCTAGAATTAAAACTTTAGGGCTATGGATAACCGTTCTTGCAATATTGGCTCGTTGGCTCATCCCAGTAGATAGATCTTCGGCCTTTTTATTTTCGAAAGACTTAATATCAAGCAGCCCAAACACCTCATCTATTTTATTTTCAAGTTTTTGCTCGGACATTCCATGCAGCTTTCCAAAATATCGAACATTTTCACGAACAGTCAGGCGTCGATATAAACTTGTCTTACCAGATAAAAAACCGATTTGCTTCCTCATTACTAAAGGCTTATCAATAACATTATCTCCATCAATGATAATACTACCTTTAGATGGAGCTAAAGCGGTTGAGAGCATTCGTAAAGTTGTCGTTTTACCAGCTCCATTTGGTCCAAGTAGACCGAGTACTCTTCCTGGCTCACAAAGGAAAGATACATCCCTTACGGCATGGAACTCCCTTTCATCTTCTCTTGGATCGAGTTCAGATTTCGCTCTCTTTTTCTTTTCTTTGAGAGCAACTTTGTCATAACGAAACGACTTCGCTAATTCGTTTACTTCAATCATATTGTCTAGCTCCTAAACCTGAGTACCATAATCAGTCAATTAAACTTGGTATTACTTACATCAAATTTTAAAATTGTGTAATAAAAAGCCTAATTTTCTTACTAACGACCAAATTAATGATAATTGGAGTTTTAAATGGAAGCGCAAAATAGCCTAGGTAATATCGTAAAAAATTTGTTCTATGCACCTTCTAATTCATTTGAGAGTCTACTCAAAAATGGACGAGCTTGGTTCCCCTTACTGATTTTGGTCTTAGTCAACGCGATCTTTTATATCGTGTATTTCCAGTCTGTAGATTTCACATGGTCAATGCAACATGCCGTTGAAGCGCAAGCAGGCAGCAGCATGAGTCCTGCTCAAAAAGAACAAGCACTCAAAATGTATGAATCCATGGGTGTAAGTGCGATGATGGGGTTATCAATTGGCAGTAGTGTATTATTTATCCCAATTATGCTGGCACTATTTAGTGTTTATTACTTAATTGTTTCAAATATACGAAATGATAATTTGAGCTATGGGAAATGCTTTGTTATCACTTCATGGAGTGCCCTCATCGGCGCATTATCAATCATAATCGGGACCTTGAGAGTATTATTTGCTTCAACCGATCAAATTCCCCAAACAGTTCGACAAGGCATGAATTTAAATGACCTTTTCTTTGGTGTGGAAGCTTCAAGCGACTGGTTTAATTTTCTGAATAATTTAGACCCAACATTAATCTGGGCAGCAGTAATCGCGTCAATCGCTTATAAAACATTTACCAAGGCTTCAACCACCGCCGCATTCTTTATCGGCTTTCTACCGAATATCTTAATCTATGGTATCTGGGCTCTAATTATTGTGGCTTGATTGCTCATGGGAAATGCTGATTCGCCGTCAATTGATAATAGAGATTAGTGAGGCGGCGAATTTATAAACTCTTTACATTTGTTAACTATTCATACAATTTAATTAATATTTTTATTCTGAAAATACAGTCTTCTAAATACTTAATACGGTATTAAAAACCGAGTGCCGAATATAATCTAGCAGTTGCGTATCCAGTTAGGATCTAGGTAGGGATTCAGGTTTTGTTTAAATGTTTATTTTTTAATTCAAAGTCTTAAGGCATAAAAAAGGCCGCATCAGCGGCCTTTACTAACAAAAGCTAAAGATTACTCATTTTCTGCGTACGACTTCAATTCTTCAATGGTTAATCTACGTCTTTCCACATAAGTTGCCCACTGAGTAGCCTTTCTCTTAACTTTGCTGTATTCAGCAGCTTTGTTAAGTGTCTCTATAGCACCTTCGAAATCAGAATTGTTATATTGTGCGATCCCTTTATCGTAAAGAACTTGCCCCGGGCTATCTAATTTTCCCCTAGAAAGTGCTCGATCGTATGCTTTTACAGCATTTTTCCATTCATCAAGATAACTGTACAGGTTACCTTGCTTCGCTTCATACTCACCATTGTCGACCAAGGCAGAAGCTTCTGCAAAGGCTCCGATAGCATTTTTCAATTCATTTGCCGCATGAAAGTTTTGTGCGACAGCTTTCCAATTTTTCTCATTGCTTTCTACAAGACCTTTTTCGATGCCTTCTTTCAAGATTAGAGCGGCATCTAACGGAGACCCTCCCATTGCAAATAACGAAGACAATTGAAGGTAATCATCCTTCTTGTCGAACATTTTTTGTCTATAGAGCAAAGACATAATGGCTAATGAGCTCTCATACTGCTCAGCACCAGCATAAAGAGACGCAAGTGTGCGCCAATGCTTCGGTTCTTCAGGCCATACTTCAACCATTGCCTTAGCAATTTTAATCGTACCGGCTTTATCTTTCAGATCATTATGCGCCGCTAAAAGTAAAGTAAAAATGCTCTTCTTATGCTCATCCGACTCTTGAACCGCCAAATAGGCAGGACAAATTGATTTACTGAGCTCTCCTTTTTGCATGTAAATACCAGCAAGGAGTGTATACCCGGTAGCGCTCGGTTTTGTTTCGTATTTGAACCATTGCTTAATTAACTGCTCAGCTCGATCAAACTTTTCTTCAGCATAATTAAAGCTGGCGAGATTTATACGCGCACCCTGTTCTCGTTCAATTTGCAAAGACTTAGCATCAAGTGCGATTTCGAAATATCTCTTAGCTTGAGCAGTTTGATCCATGTTGATGTACAGCTGACCGAGATTTAGTCCAAGTAAAGCTCTCAAATAATCGTTATCTTTATTTCGCTCGTACAGAGGGAGCATAATGTCTAAAGCGCCTTGAAAATCCTCTTCTCCCATCAACTCCATAGCCTTGTTCATTCGCTTGAACACGCCTTCAGGTGTTGATTTAAAAGGTCGCTTTTCAGGTTCTTGAGTCGCGGCCAAAGACTTACAGTTGCTCGTGTAACGAGTTTTAAGATCGACTGCTTTCTTGGGAGGTTTGGGTGGCTCTTTACTTTTATCTTCAGCAGCAAGAGTAGCATTACTGATTGATAACGATAGCGCCGCAACGATTCCGCCTAAGATGATTCTATTCATATGTCACCTCTATCTATTGCGCTAGCTTAAATTCAAGCGTGTAATACATATTCGCTTGCTCTACCGCTTTACCATCTACAACTCTTGGTTTAAAACGCCATTTGTAAATCGCACGGCGAGCCTCTCTGTCAAATAGACGTCTTGGGTTTGCGTCAACAATTTCTACATCTTTTGCATAACCGTCTGCCTTAACAGTGAAACGGAATCGAACAAACCCTTCAATCCCATCCATTAAAGCTTTTCGAGGATATTGCGGCTCGATGATGACCAATGGAATAGCTTCGCCATCTTGTGACATCATTTGCTGCATATTACCGATGTACATGCCGCCAGCACCAACATTCACATCAAGCTTTGACAGCTGAATGTTCATTTGTTGCATGTCAGGATTAGTCACTTTTGACACCTTTTGAGTTTCCGGAGGTGGAGGCTCTTTCGGTGGTGGTGGCTTCTTGGGTACACGACGCTCTTTGCGTTTTACATCTTGTTCAACTTCAAGCGACCCGTAGTCTACTACCGGGTACTCTCTTTTCTCATATGATCCATCGCCGCCTTTCACTAAAAACGACATTAGGATAAAGAGACCAAATGTAATACCGGCACCGAGTAAAAGACCTATTAAAACTCTTTGCATAATTACTGCCTCGTTGCTGCAACAGAAACCGCTTTAACACCTGCTCCTTTCGCAGCATCCAAAACTTTCATAACAACTCCTGCTTTGGAGTCTTTATCAGCTTGAATAACTATCGAGCCCTCAGGGGTTTCAGCTTTTATCCGCTGTATTTCAACTTTCAATTTTTCAACTGCGATATTTTTATTATCAATGTAAACATCACCGTTTTTTGTAACCGCAATAAAAACGTTTGCATTAGGTCTGGCCTTTGCTGTTATCGCACCGGGGTTGCTTACAGTTACGCCAGCCTCTTTCACGAACGACGCAGTAACAATAAAGAAAATAAGCATGATAAAAACGATATCAAGCATCGGCGTCATATCGATTTCTGCGTCTTCTTCTCTTCTTTTTGCGACTTGTTTTGGCATGAAAGTACCTACTATTAATGCTGCGGCATACGGTCAGCGAGTTGCTCAGCTTTGACCTTAGCCATAAATTCTAAACGAGTAGAGATAAAAAGGCCTGATAGTGCTGCGACCATTCCCGACATTGTGGGGATTGTTGCTTGAGTTATACCAGCAGCCATATCTCGAGGGTCACCCGTTCCGAACAAGGCCATTAATTCAAAAACAGTGATCATCCCAGTAACAGTCCCTAATAGACCTATCATTGGGCAAATAGCAACTAAAGTCTTGATAAAGCTGACTCCACTGTTTAACTTTTCAGCCATTTGAGAGATCCAGGCCTCGCGAATTTTTCTTGCTTGCCATGAATTGGTATCTGCTCGATTATCCCACTCAGCAACCATCAAACGGGCTTCCTTTGGGAAAACAAAAGAGAAATACCAGATCCGCTCAAATATCAGTGTCCACATGAGGAATAAGACGGCGGCCACAGCATACAATACTGGGCCTCCGGCTTCGACAAAGTCATTGATGAGATCTAGCAAACCCATGACTACTTACCTTCGACGTGCTGAGCGATCAAGCCAGCTGACTGTTCTTCTAGCATATGAACAAGCGATTTCGATTTACCAGCAACAAACGCGTGAAGAAGAATCAATGGAATAGCAGCAACAATACCTAATACAGTCGTGATCAACGCAGAAGATATACCACCTGCCATTACTGAAGTATCACCTGCACCGTACAATGTAATACCCTGGAAGGTTTCAATCATACCGGTAACTGTACCAAGAAGACCCATAAGAGGAGAAACAGCCGCGAAAATTTTGATGATAGAGATACGCGTTTCAAGTTTTGGCAGCTCTTTAAGCACGGCTTCATCAAGCTTCAACTCGAGGTTCTCAAAACTGTCATCTTTATTTGCCAAATACACTGACATAACGCGTCCTAAAGGATTGTTTCCTGGCGTTGAGGTCTTAGCTTGCTTGCGCATTTTGCCACCCGTTAAAGAAAGTGCTAAGAAACGCTCAATCGCAACAATTAGACCCACAATCAATACACCGATAATCGCAAAACCAACGACACCAGCGTAATTTTCAACACGCTCTGGCCAAGTTTCTCTCAGTTTCTCAGTGTTAACAATTGCGCCTTTAGAAGGATCAATTGGGAACAAAGCAAATTCTGAGCTAGCATTAGAATAAGTCTCAACTATACCTACAACACCACTTGGGGTTTTCGGCTGTTTTGCCAATTCTTCAACATTACCTGTTTGTAAGTTGTAGTTAAGAAACTCGCCATTGCTAATCAAGTTAAACGTACCGATTCGCGTAATGGGTTTAGTAATCGGGTTACCAGAACGATCTAAAATTTCAGTTTCAAAAGTAGCCACTTTCCCTTGCTGAGTCAGCTCAGTTTGCAATTCAATCCACAAAGTACGTAGCTCAGGGATTGTTGGGATTTCTTTTCGACCGGCTAAGTCAAGCAAAACTTCGTCACGACCTGGATATTGAGCACTAACAATTGAGTTGTCTATCGTTGCGGCTGCGTCTGCAGACACCTGACGAACAACACCCACGGCTTCACCTAAGTTTCCAAGCTTAATTCTGAGCTGCTCTGTCATCTCACCTAACTGAACTTCGTTAGTGTCGAACTGTTCTTTCAAACGATCGCTACGCTCTTCTTCACGAGCTAATTCTGCTTTAGCTTCGTTAAGTAAACGTTGTTGCTCATTTCGGTTAGAACGAAAGCGTTGTAAACGTTCTTGATTTTCACGTGTTTCTGCACGCTCTGCGTTCTTTACAATGTTAAGTAACTTGTCTAACGAGTCAGCTTGCTGAACTTGCGCCGCCTGAATAGAACCTACAGCCGCCGCAAATAATGAAGTTAGTAAAAGTTTATTCAATTTCATTATTATTTCTCCGGAGTTGCTACAGGCACTACAATTAATTTTTTAGACTTCAAGCTAATGTCTTTAATAGCTTTTTTAACAGCATCAGTTTGTTCTGAGTTTAGCCATGACCAATCTTTCGCAGTTTTATTCCAGATTGCAGCTTTCGGGCTGTCCCCTCGAGTAGCAAACATAAGCGCAGTTCGACCAAACTGTAAGAAATCAACCTGCTTCTCTATCCCATCGATGTCCATTTTAGACTCGTAGACAGAAACTGAGTTACCGTTACTGATTTCTTGCACATAAGTATTCAATATTTGACGATATTTCTCAGAAGTCGAAACATCAGCACGCAACATAGTTGTGCGAAGACCTTCCACAGTATCTAGTCTTTCTTCTTTCTTATAAGGAACGTCAAGCTCAACAAATTGAACAAGTGCATTAATCATCTCATCCATCAACGGCATCAAACCACGTTCAGTGTCATCGATTGTGTTCATTTGATTTTGTAACGATTCCATTTCTTTTTCTTGTTCTGCAATCGTTCGCTCAAGACGAGCGTTATACGCTTTAAATTGCTCAATACGCGTCAAAGCTGTCTTATATTCAGAATTAAGATCCATCGTTTGCTCGGCTAAACGATCTATCTGTTTTTGAGTTGTAACGGCCGCTTTGTCAATTCTTGTTTCGACTTTGACTGATGGCTCTAAAGTGCCCGCGAAAGTAGTCGACGAGAGTCCCCCCAAAAGGGCCGTCAGACAGACTGAAAAAATTCGATATGTTTTTTTATTTAGCATGTGACTTCCTGAGTTTGCTATGAAAGTAATGCTGGATATTACAGCTTGTAAGTGATCCAAACTGCCCCATGGCGCCCAGCTTCTAACCAATTTTCTTTCAAACAAGCTGAAATTGGCTAAAAGACAGACAATTTTCTTTGCTTTAAAAAGAAAACAGCGAACCTCGCAAATAACAAGATCCGCGAATCGCCTCGAATATAAACACTATTGAATGCTGAGTCAATCCAACCACCAATGATTAACTATCTGAAAAAGCTTTAAAATTCACTTGATTTTTTGGTGTGGAATACGTGGCGGGGGCTTAATGAAATGGCTATACAGGTCAGACCAGACCTGTATCTAATTGTTATTTGCAGCTATTCTGCTAACTCTCGCTTAAAGGTATATTCAGTCGAAGTTACGTAGGCCTCCAAAGACTGAATTCGCTTCTGAATTTTTTCAAGTTTAGTCCTCAATTCTTTTGTGGACATTTCTTGTTCAACACCCTTAGAAGAAAATATTTTGTCTTTGGCATCACGTAATTTAGCCTCTAAATTAGCGCTAAACTGAGCGCTCTTAGAAGAAGTAGAGTGAGTTTCCGATTTAACACGTGAACTTATTGAGCTAGGCTCCAAAATGAACCAGGCAATAATATAAGCTAATATTACTGGCCCACCTCCGGTTAGAAAGAAAGCCAACACCACAGCAAGACGAACATGCCAAATTTCAAAGCCTAGATAATCCGCAATTCCAGCACAAACACCTGCGACTTTTGCCTTTTCCGGCAACCTATAGAGTGAAGAGCTTGCTTTTGGATTACCCATATTTGCGTCTCCAATTTGGCGCCTCAACATCCAAAATTGACTCTAAGTTTTGAACTCTTTGTTCCAGATCTTCTGCACACGCTTTTAATGATTGAAGTTCATCAATGTTTACGTCATCTTTGGTAGAAGGGTTCGTTTTGTTCTTCTGATAATGCAACTTCAACCAATAAGGCAGTACAACTACACCAAAAATAATGAGTAATACAAAAATTGAATCTGACATTCTCCCTCCTTAAGACTGCTTTTCTTTGTTTTTACTGGAACTTTTCAACTTTTCTTTCAATGAGTGCAATTCTTGATCAATCTTATCTTCGCTTTCTAAGTCATCGAATTGAGACTTAAGTGACTGGCTATCTGCAGAAGTAAATGTTTCTGCATCCGCTTCAAGCGCATCTAGTTTTCGCTCAATTTGCTCAAACTTTTCGACGACATTCGTCGATCCGCTATCGTAAAGAGAACGATTTACTTTTACTCTGCTTGTTTGAGCCGATAATCGAGTCACTAACGACTGCTGCCGAGCTCTTGCATCAACCAACTTGTCTTGCAATTGATTAATTTCCAGGCTTAACTTGCCGATTATTTGATCATGACTGAGCAAGTCATTTTCCAAGTCTCGTTTTTTATATTCTAGCTTGTGCTTTTCACTCAATGCAGCCTTTGCCAGGTCTTCTCTATTTTTAGCGACCGCTAGCTCAGCTTTATTTTGCCAATCATCGACTTCAGATTGAAACCAGTCGAGTTTTCTTTGAAGTTCTTTTTTCTTCGCAAGTAAACGTGCTGACTCAGTTCTCACCTCAACTAATGTATCTTCCATTTCTTGAATAATCATTCTGATTAATTTTTGAGGATCTTCCGCTTTATCCAAAAGCGCACTCATATTTGAGTTAATGATGTCAGCAAATCTTGAAAATATACTCATTATGACTCACTCATTTTATTAGTGTGTTTAATTAATGGCAGCGGCTCGAGAAGTAATCGAACAGGATTTTTAAAATATGACCTATGCTCTTCTGGCGTTTGTTCCCCTAGCCCAAATGAAATGAGACTTAAACAAATTCCAATTGTTGCCAATATTATAATCACAGGACGCTTCACCTGTTGAGCTTTAGTTTTCAATGTAGGCCTATCCATTTCATTTCTCCTTGCTCTATGACGACCCAATTTCGTCATAAAGTGTCGACCAGCTGTCACGCGCAAACCAATTCATGTTGTGACGTTTTCTAACTACTAATTGAGAATTTGCAAATACCAAGCCAAATTTATATTTTAAGTAACTTGCTGTTTATTCGTGATTTTTTCTGAAATAGCCTAGCATTAGTATAAAGCTTACGGTTAAACTAGCTAATTATTCGTGAAATTCACCAGTGGCAAAAGCCCCTTAGCGAACTCTTATGTCAAACAGAGAACCCGACAATCTCATAGGCGAGTCAACTTGCTTTTTAGAGGTTTTGGAAAAAGTATCAAGAGCAGCGCCTTTAAACCGGCCAGTTTTAATTGTTGGTGAACGAGGAACCGGCAAAGAGTTAATCGCGTCACGTTTGCACTACCTTTCCGCTCGCTGGGAACAGCCGCTCATTAAACTAAATTGTGCTGCGATAAATGAAAATCTGCTTGAATCCGAACTGTTCGGCCACGAAGCTGGTTCATTTACAGGTGCAAAAGGACGCCATGCAGGGCGATTCGAATTGGCTGACAACGGAACTCTCTTTCTTGACGAGTTAGCAACATCGAGTTCACTGGTCCAAGAAAAGTTGCTGAGGGTCATTGAATATGGCGAGTTCGAAAGAGTGGGAGGCAACAAAACCTTAAACGTGAATGTACGCCTTATCGCAGCAACTAACGAAGACTTACCAACTCTGGCAGAAGAAGGAAAATTTCGACACGATCTACTCGATCGTTTAGCCTTCGATGTTATTACTCTTCCTCCATTACGCGAAAGAAAAGAAGACCTATTGGTTTTAGCGCATCATTTTGCGGTAAAAATGTCACTTGAAATGGGCGCCTCGGTTTTTCGAGGTTTTAGTAAGAATGCAGAACAACAGCTTTTTGAGCATCCTTGGCCGGGAAATGTAAGAGAACTTAAAAATGTAATCGAACGCAGTTTGTATCAAACAGAATCCGACGAACCGATTTCCGAATTAATCATTGACCCTTTTGCGTCTCCATTTCGACCGAATAATTTTTCAATTCAACCTAAGAGTGAAGGTAAGGAACAAAAAGTTTCCACTGCTGCCGATAATATCTCATTTCCTCTCGATTTAAAGCAAATGATTCAAGACAAAGAAATTGAAATCATCCAAAATGCTCTAGAGGAATCACAATATAATCAAAGAAAAACAGCCGAAATATTAAACTTAACTTACCATCAACTTCGAGGCTACTTGAAAAAATACGACATCATAGAAACATAATGTCATTGAAAACAATTATGCAAACTTATTGTAATTCCATTTACCGAATAATTATCACTTCAGCGCTGGTTGTGTTGACTGGCTCATGTTCTTATGATGACGTCGAGAAAAAAGCGAAAAGCTCAACTCTGGTTTATTGTTCTGAAGGAAGTCCCGATAGTTTTGACCCACATACGGTAACTTTTGGTACAGCCTTCGATGCTTCAGCAAGACAAATCTACAATCGTTTAGTTGAATTTGCTCCGGGCACCGTTGAGCTAACACCATCGCTCGCAGAGCGTTGGACAATAAACTCCACTGGAACACAATATACTTTTTTCTTAAGAAAGGATGTGCAATTTCAAAGTAATGAATTGTTCACACCAACAAGAAATTTAAATGCAGATGACGTTCTTTTCAGCTTTGCTCGACAAAGTGACCCAGAACATTCTTACCATCGCGTCGGAAAACGCGACTTTTCCTACTTCAACTTTCAGGGATTACATAGTTTAATTAAAGACGTAGTGAAAATTAATAGTCATACGGTTCAATTCAAACTCACCAGACCATACAGTCCATTTCTGTCCGTTTTAGCAATGGAGTTTACTTCGATCATGTCGGCAGAATATGCCGAGTTTTTAGCTTCCGTAGATAAAAAGACTCTCATAAACCAAAAACCTATTGGAACCGGACCATTTAGATTAGTTCGCTACCAAGCAGATGCTTATATTAGATACGCTCGACATAATAATTATTGGAAAGGTGCCGAATCTATTGAAAATTTAGTATTTGCGATTACTCCGGATCCTTCACTTAGATTTGCAAGAGTAACTGCAGGAGAGTGCGACGTAATGAGTAATCCATTACCGATTCACTTGCAGGCCTTGAGAGAGCAAAGTCATTTAAAGATCTTAAGTCAACGTGGACTGAATATAGCTTACTGGAGCTTTAATACTAGAAAGCCACCGCTCGATAATCCTTTAGTTAGGCAAGCACTAAATCATGCGGTCAATCGTCAAGCTATTCTCGATGCTGTTTACTATGGTTCAGCTGAATTAGCGGTGAACCCTATTCCTCCTGATATGTGGTCATATGACAAATCAATTGAAAAGTATGAATACAACCCACAACTAGCAAGAAATTTATTGTACCGGGCTGGGTACCCCCAAGGATTTTCCATCGATATTTGGGCTTTTCCAGAACAAAGATCTTACAACCCTGATGCTACAAAAACAGCAGAACTCATCCAACAAGATCTCCGACAGATAGGAGTTAATGCCAAAATAATTACTTACGAAGTCGGTGCATTTTTGCAAAAAGTAAAAGCAGGCGAACATCAAACAGCAATTCAAGGTTGGATTGCAGATAACGGAGACCCAGACAATTTTTTTGCTTCACTTCTAAGTTGCGACGCGACTATTCCGGGACAAAACTCTGCATTCTGGTGTAACGAAGAGTTCGATGCAATTATTAAAGATGCACAAAAAATTTCAGACCAACAACACAGAGCAAAGTTATATCAACGGGCACAAGAAATTTTTAAAGAACAAGCTCCTTGGTTAACCATAGCTCACACTAAACAAAATCTAATTGTAAACGAAAGAGTGCATAATTTACTTTTATCTCCTTCTGGCGGAATATTCTTTTCAGGCGTAATGCTTGAAAATACTGAACAAGTAGAGCAGTCAAATGATTAGAATAATTCTGCGCCAATTAAGTATATTTGCTTCAAGTTTACTTGGAATTATTTTTATTTTCTTTCTGTTAACTCAGCTTATTCCGGGCGATCCAGTAGTGCTTAACTACGGAAACCTTACGCCTGGAAGTTTTGAATATGAACGAGCAGCGGAGTCATTAGGCGTAAACCAATCCTTTTTCGACCAGTTTTATTTGTACTTAAAAAGAGTTTTATCGGGCGATTTCGGCTATTCGCTTATTACAAATCGCTCTGTGCTTGATGAGTTTCTCACTTTTTTCCCGGCAACTCTTGAGCTTAGTATTTTTGCTTCTCTCATCGCTTTAATACTTGGAGTGTCTCTTGGTGTTTTCGCTGCAGTTAGAAAAGGAACTTGGCTTGATAACTTAGTAATGAGTTCTTCGTTAGTAGGGTATTCAATGCCAATCTTCTGGTGGGGAATGTTACTTATACTTTTTTTCTCGCTAGATCTTGGGTGGGCCCCGGTCGCAGGAAGAATTTCTTACGTCTATGATATTGAACCCGTGACGGGATTCATGTTGATTGATAGTTTATACGCTTATCCAAAATATGAGTTTGCTGCGTTCTATAATGCTCTTAGTCACTTAGTTTTGCCAGCGTTCGTTCTCGCCACTGTTCCACTTGCCGCTATTGCGCGCATGACTCGCTCCTCAATGATCGAAGTTCTCAATGCTGATTATATATTAACCGCAAAAGCGAAAGGTGTGAGTGATACAAAAATTATCTGGGTTCATGGCTTGAGAAATGCGCTTATTCCAATGGTGACGATTATTGGATTGCAGTCCAGCGTCCTGTTAACAGGAGCGATACTGACAGAGACAATTTTTGCGTGGCCGGGCATTGGAAAATGGATGGTTGAAGCAATATTCCGAAGAGATTTTCCGACGATACAGGGAGGAGTCCTGCTAATTGCTTTTTTTGTGGTACTCATAAACGCATCGGTCGACTTTCTTTATGCCGTTATTAATCCTCGAATGAGGCGGCCAAAATGAACGAAGTAATATTGTACAAAGAAACTCCTATTCCAGGTCGGTGGAAGCAATTCTGGGGTAAATTTCGCAGGAATAAAGGTGCTTTATCTGGTTTTATTTTTCTCTGCTTTATGGTGTTAATGGCTGTTTTTAGTCCACTGATCGCCCCCTTTGATCCTGCAGAGCAATTCACAGAATATTTACGTACTCCCCCTGCTTGGTATGAAAATGGTATCAATCATTTTATTTTTGGTACCGATGATCTAGGTCGAGACTTACTATCAAGAGTTATTCATGGCTCAAGGTTGTCGTTAGGACTGTCGGCAACCGTTGTTATAATTGCAGCAAGTTTAGGCATCTTGCTTGGAGCAATTGCAGGGCTACTCAGAGGGACTCTTGAGTTTATTATCTTACGTTTTATGGACGTCATATTAGCAATTCCGTCTCTGCTCCTTGCAATTGTAATCGTTGCCATCATGGGTCCTGGATTACCAAATGCTGTATATGCTGTAGCAATAGTCTTGATTCCTCATTTTGTTCGAATTGTTCGAGCGGCAATAAAAGAAGAAATGAGCAAAGATTATGTGATTGCAGCACGCCTTGATGGTGCTAGCCCAATACGTCTTTTCACTCATTCAATATTCCCTAATATTTTGCCTCCACTTATCATTCAATTAACTTTAGCTTTTTCAACCGCATTGGTCGATATAGCCGCTCTAGGCTTTTTAGGATTAGGCGCTCAACCTCCTAATCCAGAATGGGGCACAATACTTTCTCAATCCCGAGACTTCATTCAACTTGCTCCATGGACAGTTACTATTCCAGGATTAGCAATTTTATTAACTGTAATGAGCATTAATTTAATGGGTGATGGCTTAAGAGACGCTCTTGATCCCAAGGACCATCGCGAATGAGTTTGTTACATATTGAAAATCTAACCATCGAGTTTCCTACTCATAAAGGCTACGTTCGAGTTGTTGATAAAGTGTCACTTAGAATGAAGTCAGGAGAAGTGCTCGGTGTAGTCGGTGAGTCCGGTTCTGGAAAAAGTATGTTAGCGCTTGCAGTGATGGGATTGCTTGCACCAAATGCAAAACTCACAGCAGATTTTTTGAGTTTGAACCACCAAGATCTTATGAAGCTGACAAAGGAACAGCGCCGTTCATTCATTGCACAGAATGCCAGTATCATTTTTCAAAAACCAGAAAACAGCTTAAATCCATGTTTTAGTGTTGGCGATCAATTAAGAGAATCGTTAAAACTGAACGGCGTTCAGCGGTATCGCGAGCAACAAAAGAAAGCGATTGAATTATTAAGTGATGTTGGTATAAGCGATCCAGAAACTCGGTTATCGCAATATCCACATCAACTGTCAGGAGGTATGAACCAGCGTATCATGATAGCGATGGCTATTGCGTCAAAACCCAAACTTTTAATCGCTGACGAGCCAACAACAGCATTAGACGTTACTATTCAAGCCCAAATTATCGAGCTTCTTTTACAGTTAAACACAGATAACGATATGGGCCTGATGTTAATTACTCATGATTTCGCTTTGCTATCAGAATCAACTCAGCGAGTTTGCGTCATGTATAGTGGCCAAATAATGGAAAACGCTAATTCACAAAATATTCTTAAAAGTCCCCGACATCCTTATTCGAAAGCATTACTTGAGAGCATTCCTCATATTGGCGAACGACACCATATGGGTGAGCGACTTTTTTCTTTGAAAGGCACTATTCCCGCAATCGATCATTTACCCGTTGGGTGCCGACTTGGACCAAGATGTCCTCGTGCAGCAAAAGAGTGTGTAAAAACACCAAGACTTGAAGCCGTTAAAAACCATGGCCTCGTTCGTTGTCACTTTCCGCTGCCAGAAGCACAGGAAAAGGAAGCTTAATTATGCACTCACCAGCACTTAGAGTTGATCACCTATGTAAAAATTATTCACTGTCAGGATGGCGCAATCGAAAAAAGGTAATCGCCGCGATTGATGATATTTCATTTCAGTTATTTCCGGGACAAACTCTTTCTGTTGTAGGAGAGTCTGGCTCCGGAAAATCATCACTTGCTCGGCAACTGGTCGGAATTGAGCAACCTACTTCAGGAAAAATTTTTATTAACGAGAAAAATTTAAGTGAAGAGTCAAAAAAAGAACAAGCCATTCTTTTTCGGCAAATAAGAATGGTTTTTCAAAATCCCTTTAGTTCGTTAAACCCTCACTCTAGAATAGGCAGAACGCTTGAAGAGCCGCTAAAAATTAATACCAGTCTTTCAAGTAAAGAAAGAAAAGATATCGTTAATCAAACATTACAACAAGTTGGTCTTCGGCCAGAACACACAAACCGATTTCCACACATGTTTTCTGGTGGTCAGCAACAGCGAATTGCAATTGCAAGAGCACTTATTCTAGAGCCAAAAGTTATTGTCGCAGATGAGCCCTTAAGTGCTTTGGATGTATCTGTCCAAGCTCAAATATTAAATTTACTTATGGCATTACAAGAAAACCTTGGCGTGTCCTATGTTTTTATTTCGCATGATTTAGGAGTGGTAGAGCACATTAGTGACCAAGTTTTGGTGATGTATCGAGGACAGGTAATGGAATATGGAGACATTGAGCAAATCTTTGATGCACCTAAACATCCATATACTCGAAAATTACTTTCTAGCACACCGACTTACCGTCACACAGTAAAAGTATCTAAAGTTACGCCAAGCGCCGAATTTAAACAACGCGCTAAGTCGGCCAATGGTTGTGTTTTTGCCAGTCGGTGTCCCTACGCTCAGCAAAAATGTTTAGATGAGCAACCAGAGCAACATAATTTTGATGGTCAAAAAGTAAAATGTCACTGGCCACTCATAGAGTGACCAGTCATCTATTTTGAAAAGAAAACTTTACCAGTTTACTACCGGATCAACATCCTTCTCATAATCCACATTTTCAAAGCCAAATCCAAACAACTTCAAAAAGTCCAAGTGATAACCCTTATAGTCGGCTAGTTCGGAAAAGTTTTCAGAGTTAACTTTATCCCAGCGCGCTTTAATTTTTGCCTGTATGTCGTCATTAGTTTCAACACCATCCATTCGAAGTCTATTTACTTCGTCTGTGGGTGGATTTTCAGCGAAAAGAAGATCTCTGAAAAGGCCATATATTTGCTCTATAACTCCCTCATGACAACCTTCATCTTTCATGACCTGAAACATTAAAGAAATGTACAATGGCATAACTGGGATTGCCGAACTTGCCTGAGTGACCACTGCTTTTAATGATGACACATAAGCTTTTAAGTTTTTCGATTTAAACTGTTCATTTAAAACTGACGCTGCACGGTCCAAATCCTCTTTGGCTTTACCAATCGTAGCATGACCATAAATTGGCCATGTAAGTTCTTTTCCAATATAAGTATAAGCGGTCGTTTTACAGTTATCGGCTAAAACACCTGCTTTATCCAGCGCATTAATCCAACGTTCCCAATCTTCTCCACCCATAACTTTAACCGTATTATCGATTTCTTCCTGAGTGGCAGGATCAAGTGATATGTCATGAACGATTTCTTTAGAAGTATCAAAGGTTTTAGTCGTGTAAGAATTGCCCACAGGTTTTAAAGTGGAATTATAAACATTACCCGTTTCAGGGTCGGTTCGGCGAGGAGAAGCGAGACTATAAATAACTAAATCAACTTGTTCCATATCTGCTTTGATAGCGTCAATTACATCTTGTTTACACTGATCAGAAAAAGCGTCTCCATTTAACGTTTTGTAATACAATCCTTCTTTCTCTGCAAAGTGATGAAACGCGGCCGTATTGTACCAACCCGCAGTTGCCGTCTTCTTTTCACTAGGCTCCTTTTCAAAACACACGCCTAGCGTTTTAGCGCCCGCACCAAATGCTGAAGTAATACGAGAAGCTAATCCATAACCAGTTGAGCAACCAATTACCAACACTCTTTTCGGAGAATTAACTGAACCTTTACTTTTTACATACTCGATTTGTTGACGCACCGCTTCTTCGCAGCCCGCAGGATGTGCATTCGTACATATAAAACCGCGGATTTTAGGTTTGATCACCATCGAACAAATTCCTCTCATTTAAAGTTATGCGCATGTTACCTTGGCTAACCAGGCTTGAAAAGATGAATAAAAGAGGTCGGCTATGTTCAGAAACGAAAAAAGGGCCTATATAGGCCCTTTTTATCTAATAAAGACAGAGATTATTCAACTTTATCTTCATATATGATTACATCAGCATTTTCTCTCGCAGCGTCGACAAGAGCTGCATATCCAGAATCCTGGTAAGCTCTTTGTATTCGAGCTTTCGATTGAGTTAGCTCAGCTTCAGTGAAGCTACTTGAATCAGGCTCAGTAACTTTGCTCACCTCAAGAACGACATAATCACCATTCAATAACTTTTCACCTAAAGCAACAGCTTTGTCACTGGTAGGCTTAGGAGCTTTAAAAGCAATCTTGGTAATTTCGAATCCCAGGTCAGATGAATTGCGTCTTATATTAGTCGCGTTTTTCCACTCTAGACCTAACTCCACTACCTTATCTTGAACCGTTCCACCATTCTGCAATGACGCAATAATTGCTTGGCCTTGGCTTTGTGCCTCGGCAGTCGCTTTTTCTTGGCGTAAAGCTGAAGATACTTTTGCTTTAACTTCTTCAAGCGAAAGTGTTCGAGCAGGAGTATGCGTATTCATACGTAAAACCACTAATTGCTCGTCTGAAATATCGATCGCATCAGAATTTCTCTTCTCGATCATGACTTGGTCGCTATAAGCTGCTTGAGAGACGGCTGGATTCGCAAAAATTCCAGCGCCTCCCGATGGAGGAAAAGGTTCGCTCGTTTTTATTTCAACATTTGCTTCAGCGGCAGCAGCCGATAACGAATCATAATTTTGAAACGCTAACTCTTTCATTTTTGTTTTCTTCAAAAAGAAAGCTTCTTCAGCTTTGTTTCTTTTAATTCGATTCACAATGTCATCTTTTACTTCAGCTAAAGGTCTTGCATCGCCATCTTTTACTTCTAACAACTTAATTAAATGGAGACCAAACTCAGTTTTGACGATATCTGAAACATCACCCACCGCAGCCAAAGAAAACATTGCTTCTTCAAATGCATCGTCCATTACACCTTTACCAACAAAGCCTAAATCACCTCCATCAGCTGCCGAAAAGTCATCGGACTCAGCTTTCGCGAGTTCAGCAAACTCTGCACCTTCTTCAAGCTGCTTAGCTAAAGACTCAAGTTTTTGTTTTGCTTCTTCTTCTGAACGACCTTCAGTCGTTATAAGAATATGAGCGACTCGACGTTGTTCTTCGGCACGATAAAGATCAATATTACCTTGGTAATACTCTTCCACTTCTGCGTCTGAAACTTCAACTGTAGACATTAAATCTGGCAAGCTTAACTCAATGTAATCAACGGTCATCGACTCTGGCTGCTGATATTCATTAAGGTTTGCCTGGTAATATTGCTCGATGTCTTCCTCTGTTAACTCAACTGATTCTAAAAATTGCTTTGCAGGAATAGTTAATGAACGAACATCTCGAGTTTGTTTTTCGAGCTTTAAACGCTTAATCGCTTCATCATTTGTCGCTAACTGTGTATCTGAAAATACTTGGATAAATTGAGCGTTCGCAATATCTTCTCCGACCATTGCCCGAAACTTTTCACGTGACCAACCTCGGCTTCGTAAAGCTTGATCAAGCAACTCAGTTGAAAAATTACCATCAACTTTAAAGCTTTCAATGTCCATTACCTGTTCTACAACCTGTTGCTCAGAGGCTGTAAACCCAAGGTCCTTTACGTATTGAGCAACCAAACGACTATTTATTAACTTGTCCAGAACATCTTTTCTGAACTGTGCTTTACGTTCATCAGTTGGGAACAAAGCATCAAATTGCTCGCCATAACGATTAGCTTCAAGAGCAACCGCATTATTCCAATCGTTTATTTTTATCTCTTCACCATTTACCTTGGCAACTGCATCAGGGCTAGGTCCACCAATCCCGCCAGTAAAGTAACCGGCAAAAATAAATGAGATAATGACAACGCCCAAAAGAACTTTGATCCAAGGCTTTTGCACACCCGTGCGAATACTCTCCATCATAGCGATATACCTGAGTTATTCTTCTTAATTAAAATTGAAAGTAATATTATCAAAAAAGTAAAATTATAAAAAAAACGCGCCTTTGAGGCGCGTTCGTTTTCTGGCGGAGCGGACGGGACTCGAAC
>JABXHY010000058.1 GCA_013373375.1 Gammaproteobacteria bacterium | reverse complement strand
CTTTTTTTGGAGGATGATGAAGACCCTTACAGTAAATATTTATTAATGTTGAATGATTGGGTGTTCTTTATCAATAAGGGATACACAGAGCGGCCTGAGTTTGATTACTTAGTTGAGATGGCGTATCGGTCCCAGCAGAATAACTTTGAGTTTAATGGCTTGAGAAAAACACTATGCGAAGAGCTATTTAAATTATTTGAAAGTAATCAGTTCGTCAAGCCGCCACAAGATAGAATCGATTCAATTAAGTCTAAAATTAACAATTAAGCTTTTAAAGCCGGCAGCTAATACTGCGGCCGGTTTTAACAACTTGAAGACTTTATAATACGTTCGACTTCATTTCTAATAGATGACAAATCGCAAGATTCGAGTCCTTGTTTCCAATAGTTAAATTTCTCGTTGAAGTATTGCTCAGGGCCTTTATCCTTAGCTTCTCTAAGACCATCGTAGTCATCTAAGTCAGATTCGTCACAGTCAGCAATATATTCATAAATGCCTCCATCTAAATCTTCTGATAATATCTGATTATCGCTTATCCAATACAGGCTGCACCAAGGATCTTCATCTCCTGTCACATAGCCTTTTACGAGTTCAAAATCATTCTCATTTAGCTTTTCCATTATGATTTCAACGTCGTTTTCAGTTGATGCTCCACCCAAGATCGATAATTCAACCATAGTGCCATTATTCTTTATTTCTTCTACATTAGAAGATATGTCAGAAAGTATGTTCTGCTCGAGATAGACTTTTGTAGTCTCTAAGCTCTCCTTACTTTTTATTAGTATTGTTGCATAGTTTTCCATAGCAAATCCTCAAAAAGCCCTAGCTATAAGATGATACATATTATACAAAAGTGTAAACTACCAGAGTTGCCATTATCATTATACCATTATATGAATTCTAGTTGGATTTATTAAATGTCGGAGAAATTTTGAAAAAAACCATTTGGAATCCGTTAAACATCCTTCTTCTTTTGTTTGCTTTTGCTCTTTTAAGAAAGTCATTGCAGTCAATGATACTTATTTATAATGGTCAAGAAAGTGATGAAACTACAATATTTAATCGTTTAGAACTCGACCAGTACGAAGTATTAATTTATTCAAGTTTAGGCTTCTTTATTTTACTATTATTGCTTATTTTTAAAATCAGAAAAAAGTAGTTGATTGAACAATATTTTGGTAAACGATTAAAATGATTACTCAAATACCTAATAAAAAAGCTTGGAAAGTTAATGATGAGGCCTGGATGGCTTCTAGAAAGAGAGAATGGCTAGATGTAGAGTATAATATAAGCCAGAGATTTGAGTATCCGAAAGAGGAATATCCTTTTTATAAAGAATATTTTTTGACAGGAGATCAGGTTAGCTTTAATAATTTTTATAGACTGGATAACAAACTTTCTTGGTTAGTCGCTTTTTGGTTACATGCTGGTGATTCTTTAACGATAGGGCGTTTGCTAATTAATCAAAATGAAAATCTTCAAGCATTAAGCCGCTTTTTTACAAGCTATGGTTTTAAACACGACTTCAAAGGAAAAAGTCCATACAATGGAAAAGATATTTCGCTATTCCAGCTTGTTTTTCCAGATACATTTAACAGAGACAACTACGCTAATCTGAGTGATCAAGAATATAAAGATCTTGCATATGGTTATCATATGTCATTTATGAGGTTGTACCGAGATTTCTTGACTAGAGAGCCTGTTAATCAGTTTGATTACTGTCAAGTTACAATCAATTTTTGGAAAAGTCTTGTTAAGATAGGGTATGAGGATCCTGGCGGATTGAAAAAACTACTTTGTGCCATGCAAAGTGTCATAGAAAAAGGTGATTCTGCGCATGAGTTGCATCTTCAGATGGTTGGTGAAATAGAAGCTGTATTTGACTCAGAAGCAACTCCAAAAGAAATGAAGCAGGCTATTAGCGATATTCGTAGCCAATTTTAATTTAAAATTAGAACTCTAGCGAAATGTCATACTTAAATAGCAAAGTTTACGCATCATTTCAGACGAAAAAGAGCAAAGAAAGTTTTTTAAAATACTTCGATTTTGATAAACGCCCTCGGTTTACTGATGATGTTTCAAATACGGAGGCCCATTTAGTAGAGCCCTCAGAATTCTTACCTTATCCATCCTCAATCTTACAAATTGAGGAAGATTCGGTCATTCTGGACTTTAATTTGGATAGTGATGCAGATAACACATTAATTGCCATTTTTAAAATTTCAGAACACTTTGGTACTCCAGAAATTTATGCTTTCTTAGATGCTGGAGCAGAGCAAAAAGACTATGTAAAGGTTTCTGCTCGGGGAGTTAAGACGCTCTACCTTCCTTATAATGAAGACTTCGGACAACATGATAGTTCAATTGACGAAAAATTAGAGTCTCTTGATTTTAATGATGCAGCACTTAAGTATATCGTTGATTTATTCAAATGAAGCTTTTCAAGAATATTAAGTGGACAGTAGGAAAAGCACTGTTTCTATTGATGATTCTAGCTTTTCTGAGAACAATCATACAGTCATTATTTTTAATTCTTAATGATCAAGCCGAAACGTCTGTTCTATTGCTAAAAAGAATCCCGCTCAATCAGTATGAAGTTTTAATCTATTCGAGCCTTGGTTTTATTTCATTTCTCTCTTTATTTATTTATCGAGTCCTGAAGCAGAGTAAAATTTCATTAGATAATTAGACTATCTTTTACCATTATTACTGTGCTATCTAAGCTCTACTTCCCTTAAAAGTACTCAGGTTTATAGAGAGATTCTACGATCAGAAATACAATAGAGCAGATTATGTATTAACGGATTCTGATGGTTCATTTACCATCGGCTCGAGTAGAAAAAGCTGGCTACACGATACAGAATACGTTAAAACCTACATTGACTCAGACAGGGTAGACAAAATCACCAAAGAAGAGTTTGAGATACTAAAAGAGGAGGCTCATGATGCGTTCGGAAAAGAAAAGCTATTTGATTGGGAGCCTGGCCTCCTTATACCAGAGTTAGAAGTAGAGAGAAGCATTTATGACTACGAAGCTTGATTTAAGTAATTATTTGGAATGCAAAGAGTTTGATGATGACCTTGAAATTATTGGTAATTTAAATAGCTCGACCGATGAACTATCAGCTTATTTAGGAATGATTTCAGATTGTAAATGCGTTGAGTCAGTATTTATAGATCATAATGCTAAGATACCTAATTTAAAGTTCTTAGAGCTTTTTGTAAATCTCGAAGTCCTTGTTATTTCTGGTGTAGTTGAGTCCTTAAATGGAATTGAAAAGTGTCAAAAACTACAAGATTTGAGCATTAACTTTGATCGACTTGATAACGATATTTTGAACTCTATAAATGGAAAAAACTATGGTTTTTTAAAGATTCAGTCTCTAGAGAGCGAGGAGGTAGGTTCATTTTCTCATATCCGTGAAATTGAAAATCTAACGCTTCATAATTTAAAAACTTCAGATTTGAGCTTTCTGAGTCATATTGAGGTTGGCGGTTTGCATATATATAACTCGAAATTATCTATGCTCGATGGTTTTGAAAAAATAAAAAATATAAGTAGACTTTCCTTTTCTAATTGTCAAAAATTGGAAACTATAAAGTCTAGCTCTTTAGTTTCCTTGAGTGGAATTACCATTGATACGTGCAATCGATTAGACTTGAATCAATTGAAGAATTGTTTTTCCACACGGTTCTTAATGATTTCATCCTGTAAAAGGGACGTTGACTTAAAGAACCTTTTGGAAGTTAGTTCAATTGAGGAGCTGACATGTAATGAGTTAAATATTAATTACGAAGTAAATAGTGATATTGATACGTCCTCACTAAAAGTAGTTACACTTTCTCCAATCAAAAAGAAAGTACTCGTTGAGCTAAGTGAAAAATTCTCGAATGTCATATGGAAGAAAGTGTAAGAAAAAAGTGGGAAGGGGCACCTATTAGCCAGTCGATGTATTTTTTGACTCATTAACTTTCTTTTCTGCCTCAATGATAGAAGGCCTTAGTTCATCTACTTTAACTGGTCTGCTCATGTAGTAGCCTTGGGCCAAATCGCAGTTTAAGCTGGCCAGCTCATCGAACGTTTCTAAATCTTCTACGCCTTCTGCCACTACATGTAAGCCAAACGAGTGACTCATTTCAATGATCGTTTTTACGATATTTTTGTCATCTTGATTTTCTTGAAAGTTAGTTACAAAGGCACGATCGATTTTGAGCTCCTCAACGGGAAGCTTTTTTAGATAAGTTAAGGATGAATAACCTGGAATAAAATTAGGGGTCAGGTCACTGGATAAATAATAAAGTTTTCTGTAACCTTAAGCAATGCCTAGACCTGACCGAATAGTATACGAAGATGCGATTTATCACGTGATGAATCGAGGCCGTAGCCGTCAAACGATATTTCACGGCGCCGACTATTACAATGCCTTTGAGAACACGCTAGCCGAAGCTCATCAGCGCTTTGATGCAAAAGTGCATGCGTATTGTTTGATGGGCAATCACTACCATTTACTGCTGCAAACACCACGAGCCAACCTTGCCCGCGTCATGAGGCATATCAATGGCGTATACACTCAGCGCTATAATCGACTTAAGAAGACCGATGGCCCACTCTTTCGAGGTCGATACAAGTCAATCTTAGTTGAAGATGATGTTTATGCACTCTATGTCAGTCGTTACATACATCGAAATCCCATTGACATGAAACGTCCAATTGTTAGCCGGCTGGAGGACTATCGTCATTCAAGCTATCCCGCTTATATCAATAAGTTAAAGGCACCGGAATGGCTATCAAGAGATTTTCTTTACGGATTGGAAGATTCTGCTAAACGGTACGCTGGGATGCGACAATTTGTAGAAGCGGGTGTCGATGAATACACTGCTAAACTGTACAGTAAGCAGCGGTGGCCAATCGTTTACGGCAGTAAAGAGTTTCGTCAGTGGGTGGCCGATGAAAAGCTGACAGAACAATCGATTACGAAACAAGCGTCGATGGTGATTAATACACCATCAATCGAGCAGATAATTACCATCGTAAGCGATTATTATAAAGTGGACTATGATGATATTGTTGCCATTCGAAAAGGCAAAGGTATTAAGAGCGTACCTAGAAACGTTGCTATTTATTTCTGTCAGGAAGTCGCTGATAAGACACTGCTTGAAATAGCCGAGGTGTTCGGTTTTAGTCATCCAAATTCAGTGAGCTATGTAACGAGTCAGTTGAGGCAGCGTTTAGGGACTGATTCCAAATTACAAAAGGATATCAGCGTTATTAGTCAATGCATTATTGATAACGTGACCTGACCCCAAAGGCCCAAAGGTCTATACTCAGGAAGTTGACAAAATAATTAGGAAAATTAGAAAGTTACCTTTGGGAGGTAATGAAACATATGTTAGCCTAGGTTACCAAAGTGAAAAGCTTAATGGCACACTTTTCATGTTCCAAGCAGCTAAAGCTAAGTTTAAACAACGAAATATTAAAACGTGGCTATTGAACGAAGCAAGGCAGTTTTTGCTTGAGGGTATAGATGAAGATACAATTAATGATTTAGTGGCGGGTTATGACTCTAGCAACGGGTAATTTAAAGTGAACAATAATAGTGTTTTATTCAACGACGATATCATAAAAAATTACAGAAGAGATTGGGATCAAGTTTTACATAACGTAAAGCAGAGTGGAATTTTAGAAGATGAGAGTTTAGACTTGTCTCTGCTTGAATCATATTTTATCGATAACAATGAAAGTGATTATAATAAGATACTCGATTATAATTTAGGTCTGATTCTTTTAATGTGGTTGGATGCTAAGCCTTCATTAGAACGTTACAAATTATTAGTTAAATCAGTCGACGCAAGAAAAATAGAAATAGCTAAAAATATTTTTAACTCAAAGAACCCAAGATATGCTAACGAATATGCTGGAGAGTCAATTTTTTGTGGTCTTGACCATTTAATTTATAAAGCGCTATATCCAAGCGGGTTTAAGATCGAAGAATCGCAATTTAAGAAAAAAGTAGATTACTTTCAGGCTTTAAGAAATAATTTTGGAAGGATTGCGAGCTACTTGTGTCTTTTTTTGGAGGATGATGAAGACCCTTACAGTAAATATTTATTAATGTTGAATGATTGGGTGTTCTTTATCAATAAGGGATACACAGAGCGGCCTGAGTTTGATTACTTAGTTGAGATGGCGTATCGGTCCCAGCAGAAT
>JABXHY010000016.1 GCA_013373375.1 Gammaproteobacteria bacterium | reverse complement strand
TATGACGAGCAGCTTTGTTCTTGTGAATTAAGCCATTGCTTGCTGCACGATCGAGTACACCAGTGACTTTAACAAGAGCAGCTTGAGCCGCTTCTTTATCACCGCCACTGATAGCAGCAAGTGCGAATTTAAGTTGCGTGCGCATCATTGAGCGACGGCTTGCATTGTGCTTGCGACGAACTTCCGCTTGGCGAGCTCGTTTTTTGGCGGATTTAATGTTAGCCAAGGTATTACTCCTGCAAATTCGGTTGCGTTCCAGAAATTTAAGGCCGCGAACTATGCCTGTTCCATGTTGATTTGTCAAGTACAGCAAGGATTATTTTGGAATGGAACTTTGTCACTGGACAGACAAGTGTTATTATCCACACAGCCATTATGGGGAGCGCCATTGAAGACATGTACACATTCGATGAAGGACGGCGAAATGACCCTGTGTGATTAAAGCCATAATCATACTTATTAAGACATTTGTGAATTATCGATTAGCAGGAGTGAATAAAAATGAAAAAACAGTGGCTTGGAGTAGCGTTGCTAGCGTCGAGCATGAGTTTAACGGCTCAGGTAGACCGCGATGTTTATTTTTCGATTTTAGGTGGTGTGCAGGACTTTCATTCGAGCAGCGAAGACAATGGACCAATTCTTAGTAACTCTCTGGATGAAAGTGATGCTATCGCGGCAGAGTTAGGTTTCATGTTCACTCGAAACTCAGCACTGCAACTAAGTTACACAAAGCTTAACCCAGATGATGCAATAGGGTTCGGCGACGAAGACCTAATTATGCAGTCGATTGATTACATGTATTACTTCAATAGCGAAACATCAGGTGGCCCTTACGTGAGACTGGGGGTTGGAAAGTACGTGTTTGAAGATGAAACTGCAGGCGGAGGCTGGGATGAGTCTGACGTCGTAAGAGCAGGTTTAGGTTTTGAAGATCAACTCAATAGTGTTTTTAGCTGGCGTGGTGAAATAGGTGCTATTCGAGATGATACTACCAAGCGACTTGATACCCAGTTGTTGCTAGGCCTAACGATGAATTTCGGTGGTTCAGGTTCCGATGCTAAACCAGTAGCGCCAGTTGCGGTTGTTGCCACACAGGTCACTAAAAACACTCGTGCAGATTCTGACAACGATGGTGTGTTTGACGATGTCGATCAATGTCCAGCAACAGCTGCTGGTGTTGTGGTTGATCCAAGAGGTTGTGAGTTAGACAGTGATGGTGATGGAGTTCCTAACTCTAAGGATGCTTGCGCAACAACACCTGCAGGAGCAAAGGTTGACTCTAAGGGCTGTCGGTTAATGTTAGAAGAAACCGTTCGGATGACCTTAGATGTTAAGTTTGAGCTCAACAGCAGCAAGTTACAAAGCACACATAAAGATGATATTAAACGTCTGGCTGATTTTATGACTCAATACCCTGACACTAACGTTGTGGTTGAAGGTCACTCAGATAGCGTCGGTAAAGACTCTTACAACCTGTGGCTGTCACAAAAGCGTGCTCAATCTGTAGCCGATGAATTAATCAATACATACGGAGTCGCTAGCGATCGAGTGAAAGCAAAAGGGGTCGGGGAAACTCAACCAATAGCTGATAACAATACAGCTGCTGGACGCGCGAAAAATAGACGTGTTGAAGCTGTAATCGAAGCGAAAGTAGTAAAAGCTCAATAAAGTTCAATCGCTTCGTGAAACAATTAAAGCCTTCGAGTATTCGAAGGCTTTTTTGTTTCTCTACGATCAAATCTTAGGTAAATTACGCCATGATAAGAATAATCAATGTTGGAAATTAATTTTTGAAACGCTCCAGTTTGCTTAGATCCGGTGCTGTTGTGAGTGCCATGACATTTTTGTCGCGTATCCTTGGTCTTGTTCGTGATGTTGTTATTGCGAATATTCTTGGAGCGCAAGCCGCAACGGATGTTTTTTTAGTCGCACAAAAAATCCCAAACTTTCTACGTCGCTTGTTTGGCGAGGGTGCATTTTCACAAGCGTTCATTCCTGTGCTTAGTGAGTATCAGCAACAGCGCAGTTACGAAGAACTTCGTCATTTAGTAAGTCGAGTGGCAGGCACTTTGGGTGGTGTGCTTTTTATAGTAACGGTTTTTGGTGTTATTTTTTCGCCAATAATAGGGGGGTTATTTGGCTTTGGCTTTGTTCAAAAGGGCGAGACTTATAAATTCCTGTTGGTATCCGATCTAATCAAAGTAACTTTTCCGTACATTTTTTTCATTAGTTTGACGGCATTTGCAGGGAGTATTTTAAATTCCTTAGGTCGCTTCGCTATTCCGGCATTTGCCCCTGTTTTATTAAATTTGTGTATTATTTTTGCCGCTATCTGGATTTCCCCGATGTTAAGTGAACCCGTGGAGGCATTGGCGTGGGCGATTTTCGTTGCTGGTGTTTTACAGTTGCTTTTGCATCTGCCGTTTTTGTGGCGACTTGGGTATCTTGTAAAACCTCAATGGGGATGGCACGACTCAGGTGTTCGACGAATTTTAAAGTTGATGGCTCCCGCCATGTTTGGTGTGTCTGTCTCCCAAGTGAATTTATTACTGGATACTGTGATTGCGTCTTTTTTGGTCACCGGAAGTATCACCTGGCTCTACTTATCTGATCGAATGCTGGAGTTTCCGTTAGGGTTGTTTGGTATTGCAATAGCCACTGTCATTTTGCCGAGCCTGTCCAGGGCAGTCGCAGATAAAAAACACGAGCAGTTATCATCGTTATTAAACTGGGCGTTACACATGGTGTTTTTAATTGGCTTACCCGCAGCAGTAGGTCTGTTTATACTGGCCGAACCCGTCATGTTGGCCGTCTTCCAGCACGGAGAGTACACGTTAAACCATGCCTATCAGTCCTCATTAAGTTTGCAGGCTTATATTGTTGGGCTATTGAGCTTTATGTTCATAAAAGTACTCGCGACGGGCTATTTTTCTCAGCAAGACACAAAAACTCCGGTCAAAATTGGCATCATCGCATTAGTGGTCAATATGGTGTTCAATCTTCTGCTGTTTAAGCCTTTTGGTCATGTGGGCCTTGCTGCAGCTACAACGATTTCGGCTACTGTGAACGCAGGGTTGTTATGGCTGGGATTAATCAAAAATAATACACTCATTATGGATTCGAGATGGGTATGGTGGGGCGTTCGCGGCTTTATTTCCGCTGGGTTAATGGTTGCAGTCATATTGCTTACGATTGAGCCAATCGAAAACCTTAGGGCAAGTAACTTGTTTGACCGGGGGGTAGAGCTCGCATTGATGATTGGACTTGGTGGGTTTGTCTACATAGTGTCACTGTTCGGACTTGGGTTTCGGTTACGTGATATCAAATCCCACCACTAACCTGTTGTATCCGCAGGCTATCGGTTATAATCCAGCCCTTTTTGAGCAAGTAGGTGACCGAAAAACATGCAACTGATAAGAGGGCTTGAGTCAATCACTAAGCAGTTGCAGCCGTGTGTAGCCACAATCGGTAAGTTCGATGGTATTCATATTGGTCATCAGCAAATAATAAACGAAGTTATTCGGCTGGCTAAACTGCAAAATCGAGAGTCTGCAGTGATTGTATTTGAACCAGATCCACAGGAGTTCTTTGCTGGTGAAAATGCACCAGCAAGATTAACTCGATTTCGCGAGAAGTGGCGAATATTTAAACAGCTCGGAGTCGAAAAAGTTATTTGCCTGAAGTTTTCAGAAGCGTTAGCGTCTATGAAGGCTGAACATTTTATTGACGACTTGTTAGTGGAAAAGTTAGCAGTAAAACATTTAATTGTCGGAGATGACTTTCGGTTTGGAGTGAAGCGAAGTGGCGATTATGCTCTGTTGCAACAACATGGTGCTGGAAAATTTGAGGTGCAAAACACCGCTTCAATAACTCATGGTGTGGATCGAGTTAGTAGCACTTTGGTTCGTCAATATTTGGCGAACGGAAAATTTGACTTAGCAGAGAAATTGCTAGGTCGTCGCTATTCGATCGAAGGCAAGGTTGCTCATGGCGACAAACTTGGAAGAACGATCAATTTCCCGACGTTAAACCTGGCGCTCAAAAGAAAAGTCAGTCCATTACAAGGTGTTTTTCTTGTGAAGGTTTTCGGACTGGCTAACGAATGTTTTTGGGGCGTTGCAAATATTGGACGAAGACCAACTGTAAAAGGAAATATCAATCGACTCGAAGTGCATGTTTTTGACTTTGAAAAAGATTGTTACGGTAAAGAAGTAACCGTAGAATTTGTGAGAAAAATTCGAGATGAAAAGAAATTCGATTCGGTGGAATTTTTAAAACAGCAAATTGCTATCGATGTTGATAACGCAAAACGTAAAATTGAATTATTAAATTGACTGGAAAACACAATGGCTGATTACAAGCAGACGCTAAATTTACCGAAAACTGACTTTCCAATGAAAGCCAGTTTAGCGCAACGTGAACCTAAAATGCTTGAGCAATGGCAGAAGAAAGGAATTTATCAGCAAATTAGAAAAGCCAGTGAAGGACGTCCAAAGTTTATTTTGCATGATGGTCCTCCTTACGCCAATGGCGATATTCATATTGGCCATGCGGTGAATAAAATTCTGAAAGATATAGTCGTTAAATCTCGTGGATTGAGCGGTTTTGATGCTCCCTATGTTCCGGGGTGGGACTGTCATGGTTTACCAATAGAACATAATGTTGAAAAGAAGATTGGTAAAGCAGGAGTAAAAGTTCCTTTTTCTGATTTTAGAAAAAAGTGCCGTGATTATGCAGCAAAGCAAGTCGAAGGTCAGAAGAAAGACTTCATAAGGCTCGGTGTTTTTGGTGAGTGGGATAACCCATACTTAACTATGGATTTTAAGTTTGAAGCTAATATTGTAAGAGCGCTTGCAAAAATCGTTTCGAATGGACACTTGCACAAAGGTGTTAAGCCTGTTTATTGGAGCGTTGTCGGTGGTTCTGCACTAGCTGAAGCAGAAGTGGAATATCATGAAAAAACTTCCGCTTCTATTGATGTTCGTTTTAAAGCGGAAAGTGAACTCAGCAAACTTTTTCATTATGAAAACTCAAACTCACTGCCTGTTTCAGCTGTTATCTGGACAACGACTCCGTGGACTCTCCCATCGAATCAAGCTATTTCAATCCATCCCGACTTAGATTATGCCTTGGTTGAGTTAGACGCTGGAAATGGGCCTGAGCTGTTAGTTTTCGCTCGTGAAATGGTCGATAACATCATGCAACGTTACGACATTGATAACTACGAAGTAGTTGGTACAGCCAGCGGCAAAGATTTAGATGGTGTGTTGGTGTCGCATCCGTTTTATGAAAAGCAGGTGCCGCTAATTCTTGGCGATCATGTTACTACCGATGCAGGTACTGGTTTGGTTCATACTGCACCCGATCATGGTGCGGATGACTTTAATGTTGGCAAGAAATACAATTTAAGTTTATTAAATTACGTTGGACCAGATGGTGTTTACAGTGATGCCACTCCGATTTTTGCTGGCCAACACGTTTACAAAGTCGAGGATAATATCTGTGAGTTGTTAGCTGAACGCCAAGCACTCGTCCGGCGAACAAAGCTGACTCATAGTTATCCTCATTGCTGGAGAACAAAAACGCCTCTTATTTTTCGAACGACACCGCAGTGGTTCATCAGTATGACCAAAAATGGTTTGCGCGACCAAGCACTTTCTGAAATCAAAAATGTTCAATGGGTTCCAGATTGGGGGCAAGCCCGTATTGAAGGTATGGTAGATGGTCGTCCAGACTGGTGTATTTCTCGTCAACGAACTTGGGGTGTTCCTTTATGTTTGGTTGTAGACAAAGAAACCGGCGAGCCACATCCTGATGCTGTTGAGTTAATGCAGAAAGCTGCAGTTAAAATAGAGCAAGAGGGGATTCAAGCCTGGTTTGATATGGAGCTGTCTGAGTTAGTGCAGGAAAACACCGAACGATATATGAAAATAGATGATACGCTTGATGTTTGGTTTGACTCGGGAGTTACGCATGCCTGCGTGCTAGCGGTACGCGAGGAGTTACAAGAGCCAGCTGACATTTATCTTGAAGGTTCTGATCAGCATCGTGGTTGGTTCCAATCGTCACTAATGACGGGTGTAGCAATAAATGAGCGGGCACCCTACAAAGCTGTGTTGACTCATGGTTTTACGGTAGACGAGAAAGGCGAAAAAATGTCGAAGTCAAAAGGCAATGTTGTTTCGCCACAAGAAGTTATTAATGAACTTGGTGCTGATGTTTTGAGACTTTGGGTAGCATCGACCGATTACCGAGGTGAAATTGCAGTTTCGAAAGAAATTTTAAAACGTACTGCTGACACCTATCGACGTATTCGAAACACAACTCGATTTTTATTATCTAATTTACACGGCTTTGATCCTGCAAAAGATATGGTTTCTAAAGACGATATGCTTCCGTTGGATCGATGGGCTGTTAATGCAGCTTTACAATCACAGCAAGCGATTCAGTCTGCTTATGAGAGTTACACAACCTGGCAAGTGGTTCAACAAATACATCATTTTTGCGCGATGGATATGGGAAGTTTTTATCTTGATATCATCAAAGATCGACAGTACACAGCAAAACGAGGCAGCTTAGCTCATCGCTCTTGTCAGTCGGCGTTGTACTTAATTTCGCAAGCTTTGATTCGATGGATGGCTCCTGTATTAACTTTTACAGCTGAAGAAGCGTGGGAATTCTTACCGGGTGAAAATAGCGATACCGTTTTTACTGCGACATGGTACGACGATTTGTTCGCATACGAGGATTCTTCGATCAGTCTTGCCGATTGGGATAAAATTCGTAACGTTAAAACTGCGGTTAACAAAGCAATTGAAGCCATGCGTGTCGCAAAAACTATCGGCAGCTCTCTGGAAGCAGAAGTGACTTTATACGCGAGTGACGAATGGTATGACTCACTAAGTAAATTAGGCAATGAGTTACGTTTTGTTTTGATTACGTCGAGTGCAAAAGTTGTATCCGGTGACAAAGGCAGTTCAACCGAGTTGAAAGGACTTAGCCTTGAAATAAATGTTTCGTCGAGCTCAAAGTGCGAGCGCTGCTGGCATCGTATAGAAGACGTGGGGCAAATCAAAAGTCATGAAACAATTTGTGGTCGCTGCATTGAAAATGTCGACGGTGAAGGTGAATCAAGGGAGTTTGCCTAGTGATAAGCAAATTAAAACAATCTGGGTTGTTTTGGATCTGGATAACTATTGTTTTACTCGTGATTGATCAAGTCACCAAGCAATGGGCATTAACCGCTTTGGCTGAAGGCAATACTATTCAGGTAATGCCGCATTTTGACTTTCGGTTGGCGTTTAATTACGGCGCGGCGTTTAGTTTTTTAGCTGACGCGGGAGGATGGCAAAAGTGGGGGCTGTCAATTTTCGCCGTTTGTGTGAGTGTCGCGTTGATTGTTTGGCTATCGAGAATAAAATCAACTGACCGTTGGCTATCGATATCTCTTGCTTTAGTGTTAAGTGGTGCCCTTGGTAACGCTTATGATCGAATTGCATATGGCTACGTAATAGATTTTATCGACTGGTTTTGGGAAAAAGGTGTGTCGCATTGGCCAACTTTTAATATTGCGGATACAGCGATATCGATTGGCGCTGCGATGTTGATAATCGAAAGTTTGTTTATGAGTCAGTCAGAATCGAGCGACAGTAAAAATAGTGCAGCAAAATGAAACAAGTTAAAAGCGATTCACAAGTTTATGTGCATATGACACTTTCGCTGGACGATGGCAGTATCGCGGAGTCAAGTCGAGCGAATGGTAAGCCCGCCATTATTGAACTCGGTACTGATGCAGTTAGTGAGGCTATGGAACAGCATCTTGTAGGAATGAAAGAAGGTGATAAGAAAAAGTTTAAGTTAACTGCAGCAGACGCGTTTGGAGAAACTGATCCAAATTTTATTCAATTCATGGACATTTCTCAGTTTCCGCAAGATATTGAATTGTCAGATGGGGCTATGATTGCATTTGAGCAACCTAATGGTAGTACTATGCCCGGTATAGTTAGAAGTATTGAAGGACACTCGGTCAAAGTCGACTTTAATCACCCGCTTGCAGGTCATAGCATCACATTTGAAATTGAACTTTTATCAATTGACAGTCCTCCAACAACACATTGAGCAGGTCGAACGAATTGAGGAGTAACTATTTGAGGAGTAATAATGGACATATTGCTGGCTAACCCAAGAGGTTTCTGTGCTGGTGTCGACCGTGCAATAGAAATAGTGAACAGAGCTCTGGAAGTTTTTGGAGCTCCTATTTACGTGCGTCACGAAGTCGTTCATAACAAATTCGTAGTGGATGGTTTGAGAGAAAAAGGGGCGATTTTTGTTGAGCATATTGCAGACATACCGGCAAATAGTATTTGTATCTTCAGCGCTCATGGTGTGTCCCAGAGAGTTAAGGATGAAGCCGTACAAAGAAACCTGAAAGTATTTGATGCTACTTGTCCTCTTGTAACTAAGGTTCATATGGAAGTTGTTCGTGCCAGTCGCAAGGACGAAGAGTGTGTTTTGATAGGACATAAAGGCCATCCGGAAGTTGAAGGAACAATGGGGCAGTATGCAAAAGATTCAAAGGGCATTTATTTAGTTGAAACAGTCGAAGATGTTCAGCGATTAAACGTGACTAATGCAGACAATCTCCACTTTGTTACTCAAACGACCCTTTCCGTGGACGATACCAAACAAATTATTGAAGCTTTGCAGGCCAAGTTTCCGAATATACAAGGCCCCAAAAAGGATGACATTTGTTACGCGACCCAAAACCGACAGGATGCAGTTCGTGATATAGCTGCTCAAGTCGACTTAGTTTTAGTGGTTGGTTCACAAAATAGTTCGAACTCTAACCGCCTGAGAGAACTGGCTGAAAAGCAAGGAACCAGAGCTTTTTTGGTTGATAATGCTTCCGAAATAGAGTCTGACTGGTTGTTAAATGTCGACAGAGTGGGTGTAACAGCTGGCGCTTCTGCTCCTGAAGTATTGGTAGAAGATGTGGTTGCAAGACTAAAAGAGCTCGGAGGCTCAGAGTTAAAAGAGCTTAGTGGTCAACCCGAAGATATCGTTTTTGTGTTGCCGACCGAACTACGATAGTAAAAATCAACTGTTTACATAATTCACACGTTTATTCTCAATTGTGCCTGTAGGATGTGATGCGTTTCACACCTACAGCCCTCTAATTACCGCTTATCGGCGTGCTTTTATCGCTTATCTGCTTATCCTAGCTAGACTTTTTGCTACTGTTATTATTACTTGGTGGAAAAACAAGAGACAGGTGCCATGCAAAAAGGTTTCACGCTTTTGGAGTTAATGTTTGCGATAGCGATAGTCGGGATACTGGCAGCATTTGCTATTCCTGCGTTTCAATCGACGGTTCAAAATAATCAACTAGTGGCTTGTGCCAATAAACTGGTAGCCGCTATTCAGTATGCTAAGTCTGAAGCCATTGGTAATCGACAAACCGTGTTAGTTGCAGCTGACGCTGCATCAGCAATTCAGCCAGCCTTTCGAGTTGGTCGAGACCCAGATGGTAACAATCAAGTAGAAGATGGAGCTGATTTACTTCAGTCATTTGCTTGCGATGGTGGTAATGCAATATCAATGACACCCACTCCAACAATTACTTTTTTATCGTTTGCTCCGACTGGTTTCAGAGCAGATGGACAAGGGCAAATAGTTTTTAGAACTTGTAGCATCACTGGAAATGGAAGAGATATGACGGTCACCACTGGTGGTGGTGTCTCTAGTGTCGATACTCCGGATGGGGGGTGCTGAGATTGTGATTAATCAAAAAGGTATTTCTTTAATGGAAGTTTTAGTAACCGTGCTTGTTTTAGGTATCGGGTTACTTGGTGTTGCTGCGTTACAGCTAACCAGTTTGAATGCAAATCAAGAAGGTTATTACCGCTCTCAGGCAACTGAGATAGCCGAAAATTTGGCGTCTAAAATGAGAGTTGCTAAAAATGAACTTTACAACGGTAGCTCGTTACTGTCGGATATCGTAGCGGATTATGACAGTACCTCAACTGCATTTTCCTGTACTGCAGCTGCTACATCATGCGTCGATAGTGTCTGTACTCAAGCACAGCGGGTTGCTTACGATCGCTGGCAGGTTTGCGATGCAGCTCAAAACGATCTTCCTGATGGCGAAGTTTTTGTAACCGTTGTAAACGGCATTCGTGCTCGAATCGCTGTTGCATGGACTCCAACGTCCGCGCGAACGGACCTTGGCCAAGTGCAGGTGCTCAATCAGCGATGCACTGGATTAGGAGTTGCCGATACCAAGGATTGCGTAATTCTGGAGGTAATACCATGAAAATGAATTTCTCTAAGCAGTCAGGTTTCAGTTTAGTCGAGTTGATGGTTGCTGGATTGTTAGGGCTTTTGTTACTTGGAGGCGTCATCTCAGTTTTCATGGGAAGCAAGCGTTCTTTCACTATGCAAGAACAACTCGCTAACCTTCAAACGGATGGGCGTTTTGCGATGCTTTATATTGAGCAAACAGCAAGAAACTCAGGCTGGTTCGAAGGAGCGATTGATTCGTCTGCTGATGCGGTAATGCCTGTGGATATTGCTTTATCTTCAGAAGGGGCTGACGGTGCACCCGACGCAATAACCTTTGTTCGACAAGCTATCGTTGATACTGGTATCGACTGTAATGGCTCCACCGTCACAGGTAGAGTCGTTCGAAACCGTTTTTTCCAGCAAAACAACTCATTATTTTGTCAGGGAAATGGCGGTGCTGCTGCTCAGCCGGTCATTAATAACATCGAAACTTTTCAAGTGCTTTACGGAGTAGATAACGATGGCGATGCGGTTGTTGATACTTATATAGATGCCGGAGATGTTAGTACCGGAGCATTAACTGGTAGCGTGATTGCCGTTCAAATTGGTTTGGTAGTTCGTTCAGATGAAAACTTTTCATTCGATGTTCCGGCGACAACGATCAATGTGTTAGACGAATCTTTTGATTTTACTGATAACCGAATTCGTCGAAATTTTTCAAAAACCATTGCGATGCCAAATGCGGCTTTTGCAATCATTAGTAGTCCCTCGCAATAGTAGGTGAAGTTATGAGTGTAACGATTCGTAAAGGTGTTCCAAATCAGAAAGGTGCGTCTTTAATTGTTGGATTAATTTTGTTAGCTGTACTCATGATTGTTGGAGTAGTTGCGGTACAAAATGGTATTTTTCAAGAGCGCATGGCCGCTAACATTCATCAAAGCAACTGGGTTTTTGCTGCTGCAGATTCTGGTATAGGCGCATTTAATAATATGGCCGTTTCTGGAAACGAACTCGACCCAGATCATATTTTATTGAGAGCTAACTTAAGTGGTTCCGTCTCATTTTGTGTTGACGAAAATGGCGAAGAAGCCGACTGCACGGCGATGTGTGATGATGGCACAGGCACTATGATTCCGTGTGATGGTGCAAGACTGGACGGTAATTCCCTACAAGTTGCAGTGAGTGTTCAAAGTTTAGGTTGCCGAAATGATATGTGTTTTGGTTACAGTATTGGTCAGCCAGGCAGTCCTGGGTGTCTCGTGTTTCAAGTTAATTCAGTTGGCTCGGCAGAAGGTATGAATGCCGAAGTCGAATGGTATGGTTTTCAGCTTTCCAGTGCTTGCTCGTCGATAGCACAGGGCGGAAATTAATTAGTGCACCTTAGAGGTTGGAGGTAATTATGAAACTTAAAAGATTTATTACATACGCGAGCTTACTCTCGCTCTATCTTTTTGGTGCGTCTCGATCCGCTTTTGCTGATGACACCGAAATCTTTTTCAACAGTACGGCTTCGCGCGGTGTTGTGCCAAATGTATTGTTTATTTTTGATACTTCAGGAAGTATGAACTCGAATGCCGGTGGTGCGGACGAATCTCGTATAGAAGTTATGCGCGATGTTATGTACGAATTTTTAACCGATATTGATAATTTGAATATTGGGATGGCGCGTTTCAATGGTCGTCCAGGCGGGCCAATTTTAAATGCTGTGTTTAATGTTAATGCGGCCACTGATCCTGTTGCTTTATCTCAGGTTAATGACAGCAATGATGATGCCTATCAACGTAGAACAGGTAATCAAGTTGAATATACAACACCATCTATAGAAATTGTTGATAGCAGTAATGTCAGCATTATTGGTTTACGATTTTCTGATCTGGATATTCCACAAGGCGCTATTATTACCGATGCATCGATTACTTTCTCAACCTATGAAACACGTTTGGGAAGCCCTACCTTTACCATTACCGGAGAAAATGTGGGCGATTCTCCAAGTTTTGCAGGGTTCCGTCTTTCCGACCGTTTAGCGGCCTGGGGTACCACTACAACGGCTTTGTGGACACCTGAAGAAACTGCAGCGCCAGATCCTTTAGTGGACACTAATGGTAATACGAATCCTCCTACAAGTTATTCGACTTCAAATTTAGCGACAGTTGTACAAGAAATAGTAAACAATGGAGATTGGTGTGGCGCAAATAATATGTCTTTCTACATCACTTCAACGCTTAGTCAGGCAAGCCTTCGAGAGTTTATTACTTATGATAGCAACCCGCTGTATGCACCGAAGTTGCGTGTTGAGTTCGATCCAGACCCATCAAAGATAGCTGCTAACTCAGTGGCTCAAGCTAATGCTTTAGCCGCAGGTAAAACGGCAGGCTGTTTCGTAAATCAAGCTATTCGCCAGATTTCTCAATCGGATTATGACTTCGAAGTGCAAGGCAATGCGATTGATACAACCAGTCAAACGCTAAGCGTAAACTTTTCGACTGACACGGGACTGCATTTTGATAATATTCTAGTGCCTCAAGGCGCGACTATCTTAAGTGCTCACCTTGAAGTAACCGCTAGGAGTGACAAGCCACAAAACAATAATTCAGAAGTTTCGATTAAATTTGTGAACTCAGCCAATGCTTCATCGGATCCTGCTACGATAAAAGATGCTGCAAAATTATCGACTGTAACTTGGAATCCAGAATCCTTCGAAAACAATATTATCTATAAATCGCCCTCTTTAGTGACGCCGATTCAGAGTTTAGTGAACTCTGCTAGCTGGGCTATTGGAAATGGCATGTCGTTAATGTTAGAGCGTCAAGGTGGGGGGCGTCATGTTTATTCTTGGAATCAGTCCGCAACACGATCACCAAGGCTGATTATTCAATATCGGGGCGCTTACGACGGTACTGGATACTCAAAAAGAGACGAAATGAAGCAAATCGTTACTGATTTTCAGGCCAGAGGCGTAACGCCAATCTCTGATATTTTGTTAGAGTCTGGTTTGTATTATCGCGGCGAAAAAGTGAAATATGGACGATTCCGTGGTAACCCTGAAAATCCAAACAATCGAATCAGTAACCCGAACAGCTTTGATGCGAGTGGTGCTGTAAAGTCGGATCCGATTTGTAAAACTGATCCGAATAATAAAGTATGTGCTGACGAGCGGATAACTAACTTTCCGAATTATATTTCTCCGATTGTCGATGCATGTCAGAAAAACCATATCGTATTGTTAACGGATGGCGCGCCAACTTGGCATACCAGCGGAACAGACGGGGATAAGGAAGGTGACAGTAAAGAAGGTACTGACGAAACTTACACCCGTTGGACTGATGGCGGAACGTGCGATACCGCAAATGCAGGTCAAGATTGTGCTAAAAAAATCGTTGGCTATATGTCAAAAAATGACCAGTCAGCAACCATTGCTGGAGTACAAACTGTTAACACTCATACTATTGGGTTCAACTATGATTCAACTTTCTTAAGCGATCTCGCTGCTGAGGGTGGTGGCTTTTATAAAACTGCTAACGATCGAGATGAACTACTGGAAGTTTTAAACGACATTGCCGACTCAATTTTAAAAACCAATGCGACATTCGTGTCCGCTGGTTTGACTGTGAACCAATATAATCGCTTAACCAATGATGATCAGTTGTACTTCTCATTATTCGAGCCTTCTAATGGCGAACGCTGGCCGGGTAACGTGAAACGATATCGTTTTGATAACGGAACGATTTTAGATGCGAATGGTAATGGTGCGGTTGATGTTCTCAATGGGGAATTCCGTCCAACGTCGAAAAGTTTTTGGACGGATGACGGTGTCGTTGACGGTAATGAAGTGGCTCTCGGTGGTTTTGCCGGCGAACAAACGGTACCACGTAAGCTTTACTCCAACATCGTTGCTGGAGAAATTACCGATGCTGCCAACACTATGTCGGATAGCAATACCAACTTTACTCAAGCACTGTTAGATGTCACCACAGCGGAACAGAGAACATCGGTGATTAATTGGGCACTTGGTTATGATGAAACAACGGGGACTACTCCACACAATTTGATTGGCGATCCCTTGCACTCTCGGCCGACTCTACTTACATACAATGAAGACGGGGTAGATGCCAATGGTGACCCTATTTCGGTACCCAAAAATGTGATCTACGTGGGCACTAATAATGGTTATCTTCACTCTGTAGATGCAACTGATGGCTCTGAGATGTGGTCTTTCGTTCCAGAAGAGTTACTCGACTTGTTGAAAGTTAAAAAGAATAACCCTGGTATTACCGGAAGCATTCATGAATACGGTATGGATGGTGAAATAACCATTCACTTGGAAGACACCAAAATTAATGATGTGTTTAATGGAATTGTCGATGCGGGTGAAAAAGCCTACCTTTACGTTGGTATGCGTCGTGGAGGCAGTACGTATTTTGCTTTTGATATCAGTGACATGGATGCGCCAAAGTTAATGTTCACTATAAATCCTGCTCGAGTAGATGATGGCCAAACTGATTATGCAAGCCTTGGCCAAACTTGGTCTCGAGTTTCAGTGGGTCGCATGCACATTGGTGGTGAAAAAAATCGTCTAGTCATGATATTCGGTGGCGGCTACGATATTGAGCAAGATCTCGATGACACTGCTAGTCGAGCGGTTACGGTGGGTAATGATGTCTATGTGGCGGATGCGCTAACTGGAGAGATGCTTTGGAAAGCAAGTGAGGCGGATGTTAAAACTAATGCTGGCGCCATTTCGACGATGAATGCTGTTCCTGCTGGACCTCGAGTGGTTGACTTTGACAGTGACGGTTTGGTCGATAACATTTATGTATCCGATACCGCTGGCCAAATTTTCCGATTTGATGTGGACAATGAAAATCAGAAAATTTCTGGAGGTCGTTTGGCTAGAGTTCAAAGCGGTTTGACGAAATTTGAAAATCGACGCTTTTACAATTCGCCTGATGTTGCGTTGATTAGAACCCCTGGAAATACCTTTGTATCGGTATCAATAGGCTCTGGTTATCGTGCACATCCGTTAAGTAAAGTGGTGCAAGATCAGCTTTATGTATTCCGAGACACAGGGGTGCTGCAGAACGAGTTTACGAAAGATTTAACTTTGGCTGATTTAGTTGAGCAAGACTTTACTGATAACGACAATGATGGTGTTTTTGATGCTACACAATCTCTCGCAGATAGTACTTCAGGCAAAGCGGGTTGGTACTTTATTTTACCTACTGAAGGTGAAAAGGTCCTCGCGAATACACTAACTTTTGCAAATACGCTATTCTTTACAACGTATATACCGCCAGATCCATCTGATGCGACAAGTTGTGCACCACCAGCGGGTAGCTCCAGACTTTATGCGCTCTCTGTAGTGGATGGTTCTCCGGTGTATGACTTTAACTCGGATAGCACCATTGATGAAGACGATCTCTTTGTCTCGCTACCTGGTTCTGGTATCGCGCCAGAAGCGCAGGTTATTAGTGAAGTTGGAGACGGTGGTGTTGATTTGACTGTTTGTGTCGGTCGTAACTGTTTGCCTGAAATACCACTAGGCACACCGTTAACCGTAATGCCTGTTAAATGGAGAGAGGTAACGAATTAATGACCTTATCGAAACAAAGCAAAGGCTTTAGTTTAATTGAGTTGATGATTGTAGTGGCGATTATTGCTTTAATCGCTGCTATCGCCATTCCGTCCTACAATTCTTATGTTACGCGGTCTATGCGAGCGGACGGAATGGGAGGGTTAATGAATGCCGCTAGTGCAATGGAGCGCTTTCGCGCAGTCAATATGACCTATGTAGGAGCGGATACCAATTTACCCTTCAACCAAAATGTACCCAATGATGGTGGTACGCCTTACTATACGATAACAGTTGGTGGTATTACTCGAACCACTTATACGCTCACTGCGACGCCGGTGAATGCAATGGCGGGGCGGGAAGGCGTATTGACTATTAATCAAGCCGGCCAAAAAACTTGGGTGGATAGCTCTGGAAGTACCAATAATTGTTGGCCTGAAGGCGGTGCTACTTGCTAGTTAATTAGTTTTTTAAATTATTTAAGGCCGCTTCTGCGGCCTTTTTTATTGGTGTTTCTCGTTTTCATACGGTAGATGAGGTAGAATTGCGCCGTTTTTTCTTGGAGTAGCTGTAAAGCATCGAAACTATGAAGCTGTCTGAATTTAGCTTTGATTTACCGGACGAATTAATTGCAAGATTTCCAACTGAGCAACGAGATGCCAGTCGTCTGTTGCACATTGACTCTAACGGCAATCCGCAGGATAGACAATTTCGAGACTTAATGAATTTGTTAAGTCCCAATGACTGTCTGATTTTTAATAATACGAAAGTGATTCCTGCTCGGTTACTTGGTCATCGCGCGTCTGGTGGAAAAGTCGAGGTGTTGGTCGAGCGAATTATTAATGATCAAGAATTACTGGCGATGGTTCGATCCAGCAACAGTTTAAAACCTCAAACAGAATTACATTTTGGCAAACATATTTTGATAGCGGTTGAACGTGTCAATCAATTTTACCGATTTAAAGTTGAGGGAACAGATAGCATATTTGATGTCTTAGAAAGTGAAGGGCACATGCCTTTACCGCCCTATATCGATCGCCTTGATACCGACTTTGATAAATCTCGCTATCAAACAGTTTATGCTGAAAAGGAGGGGGCTGTAGCAGCACCTACCGCTGGTTTACATTTTACTGATGACATTTTGGCGCAGTTAAACTCTCGAGGTATCGAGACAGATTTCGTTACTTTACATGTTGGATCTGGAACTTTTGCCCCAGTAAGAGTTGATGATATTGAAAGTCATGAAATGCACTCTGAATGGTTTGAGGTACCGGAAAGTGTTGTGGCGCTGGTGAACAGAACGAAAGCTCGTGGGGGGCGTGTTATAGCGGTTGGTACAACGTCAGTGCGATCGTTGGAAAGTGCGAGTTTTGAAAATGAACAAGGCTCGGGATTTCAGTTAAAAGCTATGTCGGGTGATACCAGTATTTTCATTTATCCGGGATATCAGTTCAAATGTGTTGATGGATTAATTACCAATTTCCATTTGCCAGAATCGACACTCATCATGTTGGTAAGTGCTCTTGCCGGTAAAGAGGTTATTTTGAACGCCTATCAACACGCAGTTGAGCAGAAATATAGATTTTTCAGTTATGGTGATGCCATGTTTATTGAGTCACCCAATAAATAGACTAAACAAAATAGGTTTTGAATTTGAAATTTGAGCTGTTTGCGAATGATGGGCCCGCAAGGCGAGGCGAATTAAAATTTGACCGTGGCACGGTTCAAACGCCCGCTTTTATGCCAGTGGGGACTTACGGTACTGTTAAGGCTATGTCTGCGGATGAAGTTAAATCCATTGGTGCAGAAATTGTACTAGGAAATACTTTTCACTTGATGCTTCGACCTGGCACCGAAATAATCAAACAGCACGGTGATCTTCACGATTTTATGCACTGGCAGGGCCCTATTTTAACGGATTCTGGTGGTTTTCAAGTATTTAGCCTTGGTGAGTTGCGGAAAATAACAGAGCAAGGTGTTGAATTTCGTTCTCCAATTAATGGTTCAAAAGTATTTTTAGGGCCAGAGGAATCAATGCAGGTTCAACGCGATTTAGGGTCAGACATAGTCATGATTTTTGACGAATGCACGCCTTATCCTGCAACTTGGGAAGAAGCCAAGACGTCGATGGAAATGAGCTTGCGTTGGGCTGAACGCTCGAAGGTCGCTCATGGTGATAATCCAAACGCTTTATTCGGAATAGTTCAAGGCGGAATGTACAACGACCTAAGGGATGTGTCTGCCAAAGGATTAATTGACATAGGCTTTGATGGATATGCGCTCGGTGGACTTTCTGTGGGGGAAACCAAACAAGAAATGAAGCAAGTCCTTGATTATACGGTGCCATTGCTTCCTATTGATCGACCTAGATATCTTATGGGAGTTGGTAAGCCGGAGGATATAGTTGAAGCGGTGCGTCGTGGAATTGATATGTTTGATTGCGTAATGCCAACACGAAACGCGCGAAATGGACACTTATTTACTGCAGATGGAGTTGTAAGATTAAGAAATAGCCCCCATAAACGGGATACGGGGCCGATAGAAGAAGGCTGTGACTGTTATACCTGTCAAAATTACTCGCGATCTTATCTGCATCACCTAGATAAGTGTGGCGAAATTTTGGGCGCAAGACTCACAACAATACATAATTTGCGCTATTACCAGAGATTAATGTCAAGTTTGCGTACCGCAATTGAAACAGGTACATTGGCCGACTTTGTCACCGATTTCTACCAACGCCGTGGAATGGATGTGCCAGCCATTGGCGATAACAACAATTCGAAAATTTAAGGGGAACCTTCATGTTATTAACTGCAGCTGCACAGCAAAGCCCAATTGGTATTTGGGTAATGATGGGGTTATTTGTTGTCATATTTTATTTTTTGATTATCAGACCTCAGTCAAAACGTCAGAAAGAACATAAGAAAATGATGGAAGCTATTGAAAAAGGTGACGAAGTCGTAACTGCTGGCGGAATGCTCGGTCGCGTTGCCAAAGTGACTGACAATTATTTAATGATCAATATTGCTGACAACGTTGATATTTCAGTTCAAAAACACGCGGTAACTGCGACTTTGCCAAAAGGCACGTTAAAGTCAATTAAAGAATAATCAAGGAACTCTCATGATTTTAGGGCAACCAAAACAGTTGCCATTAAATACTTTTCCAACATGGAAATATTTAATGGTAGTCGCTGTCATTTTACTTGGTATTTTACTGGCTTTGCCGAACATTTTTGGCGAAGACTATGCGGTTCAAATCTCGGATAAAAGAGGAGAACCGGTACCGCAGGAAGTGCTAACGGCAATTGAGTCGAAACTTTCTGAAAATGAAATCTCCATCAAACAGACTGAATTAACGGATGGTAGAGGCTTAATTCGTTTGATCAACTCTGACGATCAAAATGAAGCTAAGCGAATTGCGTTTCAGTTTGTTCAAAATCATGAGAGTGATGATATTAAAAACAATTTAGTTGTTGCTGCGAATCTTGCAGCTGCAACACCAGACTGGTTATCAAACCTTGGTCTAAGTCCAATGAAACTTGGATTAGACTTAAGAGGTGGGGTTCACTTTTTATTAGAAGTTGATCTCGATGGATTGTTCAAAAAAGAGCAAGAAAAAGCAGTCACGTCGGTTAAAGCAATTCTTTATGAAAATAAAATTTATTACGAGTCGATAGAGCCACGAAATGAGACGGCTGTTGTTGCACGGTTTAAAACACAAGAGTTACAAGAAAAAGCATTCAGCGAAATCAATCAGCAGCTTCAAGGGTTTACTATTCAAGATCAGGAAGTTGATGGCAGTTATTTACTGACCTTTACAATGACCGAAGACAAATTAAGAGAAATTCGTGATTTCGCCGTAAAGAAAAACGTAACGACTCTTAGTAATCGTATTAATGCCATTGGTGTAGCAGAGCCTTTAATTCAACGGCAAGGTACAAATCGAATCATCGTTCAGCTTCCAGGTATCCAAGATACTGCTACTGCGAGAAGTATTATCGGGGATACTCGAACTCTCGAGTTTAGATTAGTTAATACAAAAAGAAGTGTATCTGAAGCTGTTGCCGGTCGAGTTCCTTTTGACTCAGAATTATTAAAAGAGTCGGATGGACGTCCTGTTCTCGTATTTAAAGAAGCAATGCTTGATGGAGAACATGTGACTGGTGCTGGCACTAGCGCTGATGAACGTGGTTTCCCACAAATCAATATTCAGTTAGATGGAGCAGGTGGCTCTATTATGGCTGAAAAGTCCGGGAAAAATATTGATAAACCTATGGCGATCATTTTGACCGAAGTCACTCCTATTTTTAAGCAGAACGAATACGGTGATTTTGTCAAAAATGAGCAAGGTGAATTAATCAAAATTGGCGAAAACATCACTAAAGAAGCGGTCAGTGTCGCAACGATTCAGTCCACATTAGGCAGTAGCTTTCGAATCACCGGACAATTTACTCAACAATACGCCAGTAATCTTGCACTTATTCTCAAGTCAGGATCTTTGAAAGCGCCAATATACGTTATTGAAGACAGTACAGTCGGACCTAGCTTGGGTGCGGAGAATATTCAAAACGGAACAAACTCCATTATTATAGGTTTTGTTTTAGTGCTTATTTTTATGTTACTTCGTTACAAAGTGTTTGGTGTGGTAGCTAATATCGCATTGGTCTGCAATTTGGTTTTGATAGTCGGTGTCATGAGTTTGATTGGTGCTGTATTAACTTTACCTGGCATGGCAGGGATTGTATTAACGGTTGGTATGGCGGTTGATGCCAACGTTCTTATTTTTGAACGTATTCGAGAAGAATTAAAAGACGGTATGTCTCCCGCCAGAGCGATCCATAATGGTTACGATGCAGCGCTCTCGACGATTGCTGATGCTAATATTACGACGGCGATTGCTGCATTAATTTTATTTGCAATTGGAACCGGACCGATAAAAGGTTTTGCTATCACTTTATTATTCGGTATTTTAACCTCGATGTTTACAGCTATCGTTGGAAGTCGAGCATTAATAAATTTAATTTACGGCAAGAAGTCCGTAAAGAAATTAGCGATATAGGAGGGAGCTATGAATTTCAATATCCCATTTTTAAAATTTAAAAATATCGCAGTTGTATTTTCAATATTATTGATAATCGCTTCTTTAACATCACTATTCACTAAAGGATTAAATGTAGGGCTAGACTTTTCTGGCGGTACTATGATTCAAGTGAAATACGATTCTCAAGTTGAAATTCAAGATGTGAGAAAAGCGCTTGAGAGTAGCGGAGTTGAAGGCGCCGTGATTCAATATTTTGGTACCTCGTCAGATGTCACCATTCGATTGCCAAACAATATAGACATTCCGAATAAACAACTTGATGCGAAAGTTATGGATGCACTGCAAGCAGAGCGTGAAGATGTTACTAAAGTTCGCCGAGCATTTCTTGATGCAACAGTCGGTGAAGAACTAAAAGAAGAGGGTGGCCTGGCTATGTTGGTCGCTTTATTCTGTATCATGGTTTACGTTGCAATTCGATTTGAATGGAAATTTGCTGTCGGCTCTGTTGCCGCTCTAGCTCATGATGTCATTATTGTGGCTGGTTTCTTTTCTATTACACAAATTGAATTTGATTTAACTGTATTGGCTGCCATTTTGGCAGTGATTGGTTACTCGTTAAACGATACCATTGTTGTTTACGATCGCATTCGAGAAAACTTTTTAAAAATGCGTAAAGGCTCTCCGATGGATGTTATGAATCGTTCTTTGAACCAAACTCTTACCAGAACGATGATTACTTCATTAACGACTTTGTTGGTTTTAGTAGCACTGTTCTTAGTTGGTGGTGAGTTAATTCATGGTTTTTCAATCGCGCTGTTAGCGGGTGTGGTAATCGGAACCTATTCATCGATATATGTTGCGAGTGCAGCAGCATTAGCCCTCGGTGTTACAAAAGAGGATTTGATGCCACCTGAAATTGAAAAAGAAGGTGCCGATCAAGACCAGATAATGCCGTAAATCATTGCGAATTATATAAATTAAAAAGGCGGTTAATTACCGCCTTTTTTAATTTTCTTGTCTAAGTTTCCTTTGTTCTAAAACAGTTAAAAAACTAACTTAAAAAGAGATCCGTTTTAATCCAGATTTCAACATGATTTTCGTCGCTATTTCCTCGATCGACTTGCTTGTCGTCGAAATATAGGGGATTTTTTCCTTCCTCATTAAAGCTTCAACTTCTCTTATTTCGAGCTGACACTGTTTTAATGAGGCGTATTGACTATTGGCTCGGCGCTCGGTTCGTATTTCATGCAGGCGCTGAGCGTTTATGGTTAATCCAAATAGTTTGTGGCGGTATTTTTTCAACATGGCTGGAAGCTTTAAATCTTCCATATCTTCATCTGTGAAAGGGTAATTGGCAACTTGAATACCAAATTGCATTGCCATGTATAGTGAAGTCGGTGTTTTGCCGCACCGGGAAACGCCAACCAGGATGAGTTCCGCTTTATCGTAGTGCCGAGTAGTTGCACCATCATCATTATTTAAGGCAAAGTTTATCGCTTCGATTCTCGAGTCGTACTCACCTTGTGAGTCATAAGAGTGGGTTTTCCCAACTCGAAATCCAGATTTAATGCCGAGCGCTGCTTCGAGCGGATCGATAAAGGTGTGAAAAAAGTCGAATACCAGCCCCTGGCTTTCCATAATCACTTTTCTTATTTCTGGCGTTACTATGGTATCGAAAACGATGGGTTTTTCGCCTTGAGCGGCTGCCTCATCAATTTTGCGTTTGGCGTCGAGCGCTTTTTTCTCACTGTCAATAAACGGGAGGGATATCTTAGTAAAATCCACTTCATCGAACTGGCTGAGCAGGGATTGTCCTAACATCTCGGCTGTTATGCCCGTTCGATCGGAAATAAAGAATACCGTGCGTTTCATATTTTATGTCCATCAAGTACAATATCGGCTCACAAAGTATCGCCAGATTTAACTCACAACACAACCATCTGGTGTGAACGAATAATTCAGGAGAGAAACAGTGCAAGACTTTGTCCTCTGGTATGACGGTTTAGGCATGGATGATGTCGAGGTAGTGGGCGGCAAAAATGCCTCATTGGGTGAAATGATTAGTAACCTGGCAAATGTCGGAGTAAGTGTACCAAACGGCTTCGCAACCACAGCTTCAGCATTTCGTACATTTTTAAGTCAAAGCGGACTCGATGATCGCATTCATAAAGAACTTGAGACTTTAGATGTTGATGACGTTGATACCCTAGCTCAGACTGGGAAGAAAATCCGCCAGTGGATAATTGACACCCCCTTTATGCCTGAATTAGAAACGGCTATTGAAGAGGCGTATAAAACTTTAAAAGGCGACGCAAATGAAGAGTTTGCCGTTGCGGTGCGTTCTTCGGCAACTGCTGAAGATTTGCCTGATGCATCATTTGCTGGTCAACAAGAAACATTTTTGAATGTCCGCGGATTCGATAACGTCAAATTAGCGCTCAAAGAAGTATTTGCATCGCTGTTTAACGATCGAGCGATTGCTTATCGTGTTCATCAAGGATTCGATCATAAATTGGTCGCACTGTCAGCTGGTGTGCAAAAAATGATTCGTAGTGACATTGCTGCAAGTGGCGTTATGTTCACTATGGACACGGAATCAGGCTTTAATGATGTGGTGTTTATAACTGGAGCCTATGGACTCGGTGAGACGGTGGTTCAAGGCGCCGTCAATCCAGATGAATTTTATGTACACAAGCCAACCCTTAAGGCAGGAAACCCTGCTGTAGTTCGTCGAAACCTTGGTGGCAAAGCCATTAAAATGATTTATGGCGATTCAGACGAGCATGGAAAATCAGTTGAAACCGTCAACGTTTCGATGCAAGAAAGACAAAAGTTTTGTATCAACGATAGTGAAGTTCAGGAGCTCGCTCAGCAGGCTCTGATAATTGAAAAACACTATGGCAGACCCATGGATATCGAGTGGGCAAAAGATGGTGCAGATGGAAAACTGTACATTGTTCAAGCTCGACCAGAAACGGTAAAAAGCCGCGACAACAAAAATGTAATTGAGCGTTACCTGTTAAAAGGCACCGGAGATGTCATCTCAACTGGAAGAGCGATTGGTCAACGCATTGGCAACGGTCCTGCAGCGGTGATTGATGATATTAGCCAGATGTCTCAAGTGAAGCCTGGGGATGTTTTAGTCACCGATATGACAGACCCTGACTGGGAGCCGATTATGAAGCGTGCTTCTGCTATCGTGACTAACCGAGGTGGCAGAACCTGCCATGCGGCTATCATTGCTCGAGAATTAGGCATTCCAGCGGTGGTGGGCTGCGGCGATGCAACTAACCACATTAAAGCTGGACAAAAAGTAACCGTCTCATGTGCTGAAGGCGATACCGGTAACATATACGATGGCATTATCGATTTTGAAATCAGTAAAAATGAAGTCGATAACATGCCTGATTTACCATTTAAAATCATGATGAATGTGGGCAACCCAGATCGTGCTTTCGATTTTGCAAGACTTCCTCACGCAGGTGTTGGACTGGCTCGTCTTGAATTTATTATCAATCGAATGATTGGTGTACATCCAAAAGCTCTTATGGAGTTTGATGATTTAGAAGATGATGAGTTAAAAGAACAAATTCAGGAACATATGGCGGGATACGAGTCGCCTCGAGAATTTTACATTGGTAAGCTGGTTGAAGGTATTTCAACACTCGCTTGCTCATTCGCTCCTGAGAAAGTTATCGTTCGTATGTCAGATTTTAAATCAAACGAATACGCAAACTTGGTTGGCGGGTATTTATACGAACCTGAAGAAGAAAACCCTATGCTTGGGTTCCGTGGAGCGTCGCGCTATATTTCTGAAGAGTTTCGTGAATGCTTTAAATTAGAATGTGAAGCGATTAAACGTGTTCGCAATGAAATGGGTTTCAAAAATGTTGAAATAATGATTCCATTTGTGCGGACCACGGCTGAAGCAGCGAAGGTTATTGAATTGCTCGCTGAAAATGGCCTCGAGAGAGGAAAAGATGGGCTAAGAGTTATTATGATGTGTGAGTTACCATCAAATGCATTGTTAGCTGATGAGTTTCTCAAACATTTCGATGGTTTCTCTATCGGCTCTAATGACCTTACTCAATTAACTTTAGGCTTGGATCGTGATTCAGGAATAATTTCGCATTTATTCGATGAGCGGAACGAAGCTGTAAAAGTATTACTCGCGAAAGCGATTAAGGCCTGTAACGATGCTGATAAATACATTGGTATTTGTGGGCAAGGTCCGTCAGACCATCCCGACTTAGCTCGATGGTTGATGCAGCAAGGGATAGATAGCGTTTCACTCAACCCTGATTCCGTGATTGAAACCTGGCTGTATTTAGCTGACGAGAAAGCATAGTTTTCATTTAAAAATCCCATCGAAATGATGGGATTTTTTTTGCCAGTAATTAAGCCAATGTATTGCAGTGCAATGTGAGCAAAGCTAATAACTGTGGTACATTCAGTCAACCTAAAGCATAACAAGATTAAAAATCGATCATATGACTGTGTCTCAGTATGTTTCTCCTATCAATCGTTTTTCGGATTGGGTTGAATCTTCGCCAGATGGCGTTTTCTTGCGCCAGCCATCCAAAGGTCAATGGAAAGAAATTACGTACCGTGAAACTTGGGAGCAAGCATTAAAATTAGCGAAATATTTGACTCGCTTACCACCACGAAGTCATGTGGCAATTTATTCTTTAAACTGTGCAGAATGGTTTATTGTCGACCTTGCTATTTTATTAGCAGGTCATATTTCGGTTCCTATTTATCCAACTGCCGGGCGATCAACTATCGATTACATTCTTCAACATGGTGATATTAAATTAGCTTTTGTAGGAAAACTATTTGATTGGAACGATAAGAAGGCTAGTTTCCAGTCCTACGAAGTTATTTCATTCTTTAATGAAAAGGAACATTTCAAGTTTTGGGAAAAAGAAATACGAGCAGAAACCTTACTGTCAGATATTTACCAGCCTAAACCAGATGATCTTGCGACTATTATTTATACCAGTGGTACCACAGGTAATCCTAAAGGAGTGATGCTGAGTTATCGTGCAATTAGTTCAGCATTAACTACTGTTGAAAAAGTTTTTAGAATTGACTCGACTGATCGATTATTCTCGTATTTGCCGTTAGCGCATGTCGCGGAGCGAATGATCGTTGAAATGGCCGCATTTTATTTCGGTGCCCAAGTTAGTTTTGTCGAGTCGATCGACCATTTTGCTAAAAATTTGAAATCTGTTGAGCCAACAATATTTTTTGGTGTACCTCGAATTTGGATGAAAATAAAACAAGGAGTAGAAGCCAAACTTGGAGGTCCAAAACTCACCAAGTTTATTCTTAATTTGCCTGTCGTTGGAAATCGTTTAAAAAAGAAAATTAAATGTGGATTAGGCTTTGATGAGAATCGGTTATCCTTGTCCGCTGCCGCGAGCTTGCCCGAGTCTGTGATTCGTTGGTTTGAGCAGTTTGATATTAATATTTGCGAAGCTTACGGCTTAAGTGAAACGGCAGGATTTTCACATATTAATTTACCCGACAGTCGAAAACCTGGAACTGTCGGACAACCTTTCCCCGGAGCCGAATGTATGTTGGCTGAAAATGGAGAGGTGTTATTAAGAAATGGTAGTTTGATGGATGGTTATTACAAGCTGCAAGAACTCAGTGATATGGCAATTCAAGACGGATGGTTCCGAACGGGTGACTTAGGCGAGATCGATCACAATAACTTCTTAACTATTACTGGGCGAGTGAAAGAAATTTTTAAAACATCAAAAGGGAAGTATATTTCGCCAGTTCCTATTGAAAATAAATTACACCCTCAACTATCGGTTGATCATTTGTGCGTTACCGGTGCTAATTTACCCCATCCAGTCGCGATTGTTAGTTATTTACAATCATGGAGTAAAGAAAATAAAAAGTCGCTTGAAAAACAAGTATTTGAAGTATTGAGTAAATCGAATCAACAGCTTGAAGCACATGAGAGAATTAATCTAATACTGGTTGTTGATGAAGACTGGACGACCGAAAATGGTTTAATGACACCAACCTTGAAAATACGTCGACAAGAAATTGATAAACGTTACGCAAAATTGATTGAGCAAAATCCAAGTTCAAAAAAGATCAGTGTTGTATGGTGTGATACCAGTGATTTAAATACTGAACAACTATAATTAGTCTACGACATGAATAAGCTCGCTCAACAATGGTTGGATAAAGGAGAGTCGATTGATGTGAAGGGACATCGTGTCTTCTTTATTGATACGGGCGGTAATAAACCTGTGTTATGTATCTTACACGGTTTTCCAACATCAAGTTTCGACTATCACAAAGCATTGCCTCTTTTGTCTCAGCATTTTCGAGTGATTGTACATGATCACTTAGGTTTTGGGGCTTCTGATAAACCTGTTAGTTATTCGTATTCTTTAATTGAGCAAGCGGATATTGCAATTTTACTGTGGCGACAATTAGGCGTTCAAGATGTTTCAATTTTCGCACATGATTATGGAACGAGTATTGCCACTGAAATAATGGCGCGACAACCAATTGAAAATAGTACTGTTTCAATAGTTAACTACGTTTTATCTAATGGCTCAGTTTACATTGAACTAGCAAAACTACGATTGATTCAAAAGTTATTACGACGACCTATCATTGGTCCTTTTATCGCTCGAGTTACACCTTTTTCTTCATTTAAAAAAAATATTGAAGCTATATTCTATGATAAAAACATGGTTACTAACGAAGAGTTAGAGAGCCACTGGGCAATGCTTATAAGAGAACAAGGAAGAAGAGTTCTTGCTAATATAAGCCGATATTCCCTTGAACGAGAAAAATTTTGGCATCGCTGGATTAACGCTTTAAAGACATCTCAGTTACCAGTCGATTTGATTTGGGCCCGGAATGATCCAATAGCACAGTCAGTTATCGCAACAACCATTCAAAAAGAGTGTCCTGTAAGTCAATTAAAGTGGATTGATGATTGTGGTCATTTTCCTATGCTCGAAAAATCAGAAGAGTGGTCAGAAAACCTAATTCAACAAATATCAATTCGAAGAAGTTTAATTAAATCATAGACTTTATAGAGCAGTAATAACCTGTACTAATGAAACTAACTAATACGACAACTAATGCAGTTTTAGCCGCAATTAGTGCCATAGTTTTAATGGCAGCAGTGCCTACGTTGATTAAATTAAACTCTGGCAGTGTAATTGAAATAGCGACTGTTAGACTATTAATCGCAAGTGCAGGCTTATCCGTATGGTTACTATTAAAAAAGATTAGTTTTTATAATTTGTCAAAGCGACAATGGTTGAGCCTCATATCGATTGGCTGTGTATTTGCAGTGCATTGGTTCTTGTATTTTAAAAGCATAAAGTTATCAACCCCATCTATTGCTGCTATCACAGTATCGACTTATGGTATGCATTTATTATTATTGAGTGCTGTCATTCTTAAACAGTCCGTAACAAAAATAGAATTACTTTTAGTTGTCATCGCTTTTATAGGCTTGTATTTAGTGATTCCTGAATTGCACTGGGAGTCGGAATTCTTCATAGGTGCTGTAGCTGGTATTTTGAGTGGATTTTTATACGCCGTGCTGCCAATTCTACATCGAAAAACAAATTCGATAGACACTAATCAGAGAGCATGGGCTCAGTTTTTCTTTGCTCTGCTTGTATTTGCGCCGTGGGGCATTGGTGAGTCTTGGACACTATCGGCAAACGATTGGTTGGGATTATTAGCACTCGGTGTTATTTCAACTTTATTTGCGCACACCTTATGGATTAAGGCTACGACAGAACTCTCAGGAGTGGTATCTGGAATGCTGTACTACTTGTATATACCTTTGGCGATAGGCATTAGTATTTTATTTGTCGAAGAGGATATTACCCTCGCAATGATCATTGGAGCTTCAATAATTGTCATTTCAAATGTACTATTGGTGTACAGCAAATGGTCTGGACAAAAAGTTGTCTAGATAAAAAAATGCTCTCTACTGCTGAATAGTTAGCAAAAGCATTTTAATTTTATCGTTAGTTAAACGATTTTAATTAATATAAAAGCCATTGATATTTCAATCGGACTTTTTAATAAAATTACAATGAGGTTTTTCATGAATAAACATTGGTACATATTATTATTGCCTCTTTTCTTTTCGGTTTCGTTATTTGCAAAACCAGAGGCAATGACGCTTGAGCAAACGGTTACTGCTCACTACGTTGGAACGAGCAAAATTTCTCCAGATGGTCGTTTTACAGCTTACACATTAGTTAAGCCTAGAACGCCCTATAAAGATAAAGACGGTAGTCACAGAGTTGAGCTTCATCTTGTCAATGAAAAAGGCAACAGTCGTTCCTATATAACTGGTGATGTAAGTGTTCGAGCGATCAATTGGTCTGCGGATTCAAAGCATATTTACTATTTGGCGAAGCGTAACGACGATAAGTTTACCAGTATTTATTCAATTCCGGTTGATGGTGGAGAGTCTAAAAAAATTGTCAGTCACGTCAACAATATTGGTTCTTATAGTCTAAAACCTGATGGTAGCGAATTGAGCTTTATCGCCAAAGATAAAGAACCTGCCGATGATAAAAAATTAAAAGAGAAGGGGTTTAAAGCCGAAGTTTACGAAGAAGACATGACGTTTAATCATGTTTACACATTAGATTTAAACGAGCCAGATGCGAAGCCCCAAAAGTTAGATATTGATGCGCATGTACTCTCGATTCAATATCATCCCAATAAAGAGCGCTTGCTACTACGAACCGCGCCAACACCACACATTGATGATAACTATACTTCATCTGAGTATGCTATTTATAAAATGGATGGCGTAAAAATTCAGGCATTTAAAACTGAAGGAAAGCTTGGACAAGCTGAGTGGTCTCCAGACGGTAAGTATGTGGCGATTATAGGTGCAGTTGATAAGAACGATCCTGCAGATGGGCGATTGTTTGTTGCAAGAGCGTCTAATGGAAAAATAGAAGAGGTGTTACCTAACTATCTTGGACACGTACAAATTATCGAATGGCTATCGGACTATCAATTGTCTTATGTTGGAGCAAAAGGCACTAGCACTGAATTAGGCGTCATTAATTTAGATAGCAAACAAAGTAAATCGTTATTGCCACTTGGCAAAGCCGTACTCCGAGGACTGTCCAGATCTAATGATGGAAAATTAGTGAGTACGATTAGCTCTTCAAAACATCCACGAGAAGTTTATTCAATTAATGATGGGAAGCTTGCCAGGCTAACGGACTCTAATGATTGGTTGAAAGATATTAAAATGCCGAAGCAAGAGTCGATAACCTACAAAGCAAGAGATGGAGTAGAACTTGATGGCGTCTTGGTTTATCCGGTTGATTACAGTAAACGAAAACGCTATCCACTAATTATGATGGTGCATGGTGGTCCAGAAGCGCATATTTCGAATGAATGGCTGGATCGTTACAGTTACCCGACTAAATATGCGGCAGCGAATGGTTTCGCTGTGTTTTTACCGAATTATCGAGGTAGCACTGGTAAAGGTGTCGAGCACAGTAAACTTGGACAAGCCGATTATGCTGGTGCTGAGTTTAATGACCTTGTTGATGCCATTGATCACCTATCAAATATTGGATTAGTTGATAAAGAAAAAGTAGGGATAACTGGTGGCTCTTACGGTGGGTATGCATCGGCTTGGGCTGCAACTGCGTTGAGTGAACATTTTGCTGCCAGCGTTATGTTTGTTGGAATATCCAATCAACTGTCTAAATTTGGAACTACCGATATTCCTAAAGAAATGTACAATGTACACGCGCGCAATTACCCTTGGGATAAATGGATGTGGATGCTCGAAAGAAGTCCTATTTTCCATACAGATAAAGCTAAAACTCCGATTTTAATCATGCATGGTAAAAATGACACTCGAGTTCATCCTGCACAATCTATGGAGCTGTATCGCTACATAAAAACTCGCACTGATACTCCAGTAAGACTAGTCTACTATCCTGGTGAAGGTCATGGAAACCGTAAAGCACCTGCTCAATTGGATTACGCCAAACGTCTCATGCGTTGGATGGAGTTTTACTTAATGGGCAAGAACAAAGGAAAGTCGTTACCACCTTATGAGCTCGATCACGCTAAGAATCTTGATGACGAATCTTAGCGTATACCTTTAAATTCGAGTTTAAATATTGCTCGTTTATCAATGATCAAAAAGAAGCCGATATTTATCGGCTTCTTTATTGAAAAGTAGGAGGTTTACTTGTGAAATTCAAAATGACTACTCTTATAGCTCCGCTCGCTTTTTCGATAATTATGGCAATGAACAACTTGGGGCATGCCAGCGATCAAGACCAGCAGAAACTTCATGACATTGTAAAGAAAGTTTCCGCCAAACGTATTGAGCAAGATATTCGTAAGTTGGTAAGTTTTGGTACTCGCCACACATTGTCAGATACCAAGTCTGAATCAAAAGGGATTGGTGCCGCGCGCAGATGGATTAAACAGGAGTTTGAGAAAATTTCGTCTAGCTGTGGTGGATGTCTTGAAGTTATTTACGTAAGCGACACAATTAAAGGAGAAAAGCGCATTCCTGAACCTACGGAAGTGGTGAGTGTTATCGCTATCCAACGAGGTAAATCCGAGCCTAATCGATTTGTAATGATGTCGGGAGATATTGATTCTCGTGTCACAGACCCTTTGAATTATAAATCTGAGTCGCCAGGTGCAAATGACAATGCCTCAGGTGTTGCCGGAACTATAGAAGCGGCTCGTGTTTTAAGTCAGTATACATTTGACGGCTCAATTATTTATGCAGCACTCGCAGGCGAGGAGCAAGGACTGTTTGGCGGAAAAATAGTTGCTGATTATGCATTGAAACAAAAATGGCGAATACATGCAGTTCTTAATAACGATATGATTGGAAATATCGAAGGTATCAATGGGATTATAAACAACACTACTGCACGCATTTTTTCTGAAGGAACCCGAGCTGTCGAAACAGAAGAAGAAAGAAGATTAAGGCGTTTCACTGGTGGAGAAGTCGACTCTCCCAGTCGTAATTTAGCTCGTTATGTCGATAGAATAGCGGATCACTATATTCCTAATCTCGATACTATGATGGTTTATCGATTGGATCGATTCCGACGAGGCGGTCATCATCGTCCGTTTAATGAAGTGGGATTCCCAGGCGTTAGGATTATGGAAACTAACGAACACTATCATCGACAGCATCAGGATTTGAGAACGGAAGACAATATTGTTTATGGCGACACTATTGAAGGTGTCAACTTCCCATATGCCGCGAAGCTAACTGCGTTAAATGCTGTTTCTTTGGCTTCAATGGCATGGGCTCCTGCGCCCCCAACTAAGGTTGAAATTTCAGGCGCTGTTCAGCCAGACACAACGTTAAAGTGGCAACAACTTGACAAGTCATTATCAAAAACAATTAGTGGTTATAAAATTTATTGGCGATATACCGATCAACCTCAATGGCAATTTAGCCGATACGTTGGAATGGTCAATGAGTTCACTTTAGAAAATGTTGTCATTGATAATTACTTTTTTGGTGTTGCTGCTGTCAGTGATGATGGATTTGAAAGCCCGGTTGTTTTTCCTGGTCCAAATGGCGCTTTTGAATAGGCAGTAATGACCATTATAAATTAATCGCAGTGTAGAGATTCCGTCTACACTGCTATCTCAAATCAATAATCTATAAAATCGCACCAATCCGATATTTGTTTTTCTTTTGATGAATAACATTACAGATTCCAGCAGTCATTCTTGAACTCTGCCTGGTCACTTCCTAGCTTATATCTTATAACCCTTCTTTGGAGGCAGTTGTAATGCTAAGTTTCAAGTCTTCCAGAATTCAATATTTGGATAACTCTCTCAATAATCACCCGCTATTTAACTGCATACATTTTATTGAAGATTTAAAAGTATTTATGGAGCATCATATATTTACAGTGTGGGGATATTTATCTTTACTCAAAGCTATGCAGTGTAACCTGACTTGTGCTTCTGCTCCTTGGATTCCTGTAGGTGATCCTTCAATACGAAGAATGATTAACGAACTTGTATGTCGAGAGGAATCTAATGAATTGGTAGGAGGGCTTTCAACCTTTGAGTGGTATCTTCAGTCGATGAGCGATTGTAATGCAAACACTTCAAGTATTAATAAAATGATCGACTCTTTGAGTCATGGAGAACATTCTTTTCTAGATTTGAGTTATCTTTCGTCACCGCTGAAAAACTACATAATTACAATACAACAAATCATCAAGAACGGCTCTCTTAGAGAAATTGCGGCGGCTTTTTCTGCAGAACAGAGTGTTCGATTACCAAAGCCTTTTATTAAGGCGACCTCATCATTAAATAAACAACACCCGAAACAAACTAAAAGCTTTCATTATTACATCAAGAGCTATTATCAAGAGCGCTATGTAAAGGAGGACTTTACAAAGCATGGAACGCTGACGCTCTCATTGCTCGTAAGATTGTGTAATAACAACAATAATAAATATCGAGATTGTTTATCGGTGATAGAACAGATACTTGAAAGTAAGCTGTTACTTTGGAATAGCATTTTCTCTCTACTTAATCAGATTAAACAACAAGAATCCAACAAGATATTTGCCTCATATTAGAGATAGGTAGCACCTAATGTTCAATTGGATTGGCCTTTGAAAACTACTCAACAAAGGCCCTTTCAATGACATAATCGCCTTGAATGCCCGTTTTGGGGCTAATTTCAAATCCGTAAAAATTCAACAAAGTTGAAATGTCACTCAGCATTTCTGGATTGCCACAAATCATGGCTCTGTCGTGCTCAGGATCAAGAGAAGAAATATTTAGGTGACTAAATAAAGTACCTTCTTTGATATGAGTAGTAATGCGTCCTTGATTCCTGAAATCCTCTCTCGTTACAGTAGGAAAGTACAACAGGTTACTTTGTATCATTTCTCCAATATAGGGATGTTCAACTAACTCGTGTTCAATAAACTCTTTATAAGCGAGTTCACTAATGTGCCGAACACCATGACATAGAACAACCTGTTCGAACTTATCGAAAGTTTCAGGATCTTGAATGATACTTAAAAACGGAGCCAGTCCGGTTCCCGTTGCAAATAAAAATAGCCTCTTACCTGGTTTTAAGTCATCAATGACTAAAGTGCCTGTTGGTTTTTTACTGACAACAATCTCACTGCCTTTTTCTAAGTGTTGTAATTTTGAGGTGAGGGCACCATTTGGGACTTTTATACTGAAAAACTCCAGGTATTCTTCATAGTTTGGACTGGCGATGCTGTAAGCTCGAATAATGGGCTTCTCATCTTGAGCAAGACCAATCATAACAAACTCACCATTGCGAAATTTTAGCGACTGATGACGTGTGGTTTTAAAGCTGAACAATTTATCATTCCAGTGATGGACGTCCAATACTGTTTCTACATTCAAGTTCTTCATAGTACTTCAATAAATCTGCAAAAGTTGATATATGCGAAAGTTTTAATTGAGAATTATTATCATTTATTTAACGAATAAGATCAATCTCAAAGTTAACTTTCTACTCTTAATATGAGCAGAAAGTATGAGCAAAAACTTAGGTAAAACTAGCCTGCAATACGGTCATTTTTTGACTTGTCGAGCCAGTACAGAGCAAGAGGGAGTAATGTAAAGTCGATCAGTAAAGCAATTAAAAGTGTTAAGCATAAGAGGGCGCCGGTGGCTGCAGTAGGATTAAGAGGTGAAAACAATAACGTTGAAAACCCTGCCACGAGAATCACGGTAGTCGTGATTAGTGCTCTACCGACAATATGAAATGAGTACTTTAATGCGTTTTCTGTATTACTAGCGAGGAGGCGTCTCGCACGAACATACTTTGTCAAAAAGTGAACACTGTCGTCCACTATAATTCCAAGACTCATGCAAATGACGACCGACAATGCAAGATCGATGTATCCGAAAGAAAATCCCCAAATGCCGTAAGCAATCGCACCAGGAATTAAGTTAGGTATTAAACTAATAATACCGTACTTAAAAGACCTTAATATAAATACCAAAAGACAACTGATAATGATTAATGCTACGACACTTCCCATAACCATCTGTTTTATATTTCTGTGTGCAATATGCGCAAATATATTGTCCATTCCAGAAATTTCGAGTTTCAGATTGGGTTGATTTACCTCGTTTATAAAGTATTGGTGAAGTTCTTCTTCAAACATTATGAGTTGTTGCGAGTCCATGGGTTCCAGCAAAAGGCTCGTTCTACTGGCCGTTCGATCTGAAGTTACAAATGCATTTATGCCGAGTCCTTCTGGCAACGATAATTCATAAAGCAGCAGATATTGAGCTGCCAATTCTCGACTCTCTGGCATTTTAAAGTAGGAGTCGTCATCGCCATGCATCGACTTATTGAGTTGCTTTAAAATATAACCATAGCTTTGGATATGCTTTACTTTAGGATGACTTTCCAAAAACAGAATAAGTTGGTCAAGTGCAGAGATATATTCGGGTGAGTGCACGTCTTTTTCGGATTCGGTCGATAACACTACTTCGCAACGATGCAATCGATGAAATTTATCTTTTAGTAAATTTATCGCCTGAGTAATTTCGAAGCGCTCAGAAAAATAACGACTCCAATTTTCCGTAACCGTCAAATGTCGTATCCCAAAAATTGAAATGCAGGTAAATGTAATAAGCAATACAGATATCAACCATCTGTTTTGAATCACCAACTGAGCAAAACTTACTAATGGCTCATTGTCTGTTTTCGATTCTGATGCATCATAATTAATTGGGTACCTTGATATTAACCAGGGCAATAGCGTGATACTCATCCACCAAGCCAGAATGACACCTATAGCAACCATATTGCCAAGATCGCGGTAGGGTGGTGAGTCGCTAAGATTCAGAAAAAGTACACCAATAGCAGTAGTAATGCTGGTCAAACTAATAGGACTAAAGTTAATCGCAAAGGCTTCTTTGTTAGCTTCTTTCGGAGACTTCTTTTCAACCATTATCAGGTAACGATAGCTACTTAAATAATGGACACAATCGGCAACCGCAAGAGTGAGCACAACAGAAGGAACGAATCCAGCAACGGGTGTCAATTCACTTTTAAAAAGGGAGAATATAGAGAAAGTAAAAATGATACTGAGGGTAACAATTAATAATGTGTATAACGTAGCTTTAATACTTCGTAGGAAGAATAATAAGCCTAATGTAATGATTAAGTAGCTGGTAGGAACCAATATGGTAAGGTCACTTTTTACGGCCTGCTCCAGTGTAATGTTAGAGATAACTGAGCCGACAAAATAAAAGTCGACCGTTGGAAACTTAGAATATTCGGGCTGCTTGAGTTCCAGCTCCCATTCAGTTTGTAATCGATGTACTTCGTTATAAATCGATTTAACAAGTTGCTTATTAGTTTTATCAAACTCTAAGTCAGCTTGGATAACTGCTACAGTTTCATCTTTCGATAAATAGGTTTGTCGAAGTTGAGGATCATTGTTTATGGCTTTCCTAAGCGCTTCAGGTTGGTTTGAATAGTCCGATAAATGTTGAGTGTAGAGCGTATCTTCATCTGCATATGTGTATTGATAGTTAGTTAAAGAGTTGACTCTCGTAACAGAAGGCAGTTGCCACATTTTTTTTGTGTACTGCTTGAGAAGGGGTAACTTATCTGGTTCTAACCAGCTGCCACTGTCTAAATGAGCGATTAATGCAATACTATCGTGAGAACTGAATTGCTCTTCGTAATTATCAAAGGAGCGTAATTGAGGATTTTCTTCGCTAAAGTAAACTCGAAAGTCATTGCTTAAATAAAGTTTTGAAAGAAAAAATAAGCTTATAAAACCAAATAAACTTAGGGATAGTGAAATCCATTTTGAGTATTTAACTCGTATTTTATTTGGTTTGTCCATAATGACTCAAACTTGACCTCTTTTGAGCAGAGTTTAATATAGAATTATCAATGCATTTAGTAATCAAGAGTTTTTGGAGGAATTGTCAGTTTAGGCTGCTAAGTATCGATACGCAAGATATAGTTAATAAATAGACATTTAGTTGTTTCGAGTGTAATTTATGAACTACTTATTGGACCTTAATCCTAGTTATAACTTGTGTTTAAATTATCGGATAACTTTATAAAGAATATGTCTTCGATTGATATTAAAAAAGAGCTAATACCTAATATTCAGTATCTAAGAGCACTAGCTGTCGTGTTAGTTATAGGATCTCATTTTGAACTCTCAGGTTTCAGTGGTGGTTTTGTAGGAGTTGATATTTTCTTTGTGATTTCTGGCTTTTTGATAACTAAACATTTAGTGGGTGAGTTACGTGAAAAAAATTCAATATCACTATCTCTTTTTTATACAAGGAGGGTTCGACGTTTAGTGCCTGCATTGTTAATGGTTTTGGTGTCTTCTAGTATTGTTGGTTATTTATTACTTACAAACTATCAATTTTTGAATCAAACCAGATCTTTGCCAGCAAGCTCATTTTGGTTAAGTAATATTTATTTTTATATTTTCGAGCACGATTACTTTAATGATCTCGATAACTATGATTTCTATCTTCATACTTGGTCGCTTGGAGTAGAAGAGCAATTTTATTTATTTTGGCCAATATTAATTATAGTCTGTTATAAACTAGCCATTAAAGATTTTGGAGATATATCAAGCAAACTTTTAGTTGCTTTTCTATTAGTTACGTTTATTTCACTCTCTTTAAGCCTTTACTCCACTGAGAGTGATAATTTATTCGCATTCTACATGTTACCTGCAAGAGCATGGCAATTCGCCTTCGGGGGGGCCTCGTATATAATAGTAGAAAGAATTATACTAACCCAAGCTAAAATTGGAACTATGAGTAAAGTAATTATAGTTTCGTTGTCCATGGTCACTATTGCCTACAGTGTTTTATATTTTGACTCAAAAGATTCTTATCCATCCTGGAGAGCAATTTTACCAACTTTATCAGCATCTTTAATTCTCTTAGTAAGTAACGCAACTTCAGCTAAACCGGCATCACAGAAACCTTTATCAAAACTATTGCTCTGGGTTGGTAACCACTCTTATTCATTGTATTTGTGGCATTGGCCAATCATTGTAATAGCTAAAAGCTTAATAAGTGACTTTACATGGTTGGACTATTCACTGCTTTTATTACTTTTACTTTTTTTGTCATCATTGAGTTATAAATTCATTGAATTCCCTTTTTGGAAAGGAAAGTACCGTAAGATTAGTTCGAGAAATTTAGTACTCTCTGTTCTATTACTCAGTGCAATGATTTCCATATCTTATTATCATTTAAGTCATAAGCTTGGCTCTTATATAAGTGAACATTCTATACAGGCAATGAGCTATAGGGATGTTTCTGGAATTTATGAAATGGGCTGTGATAGTTGGTATCATTCCTCGGATGCGAATGGTTGCTTGCTCACATCTGGTAGCAAAGGTACTGCAATTTTACTTTCAGATAGCGTAGGAGCTCAATGGGAGCCCGCTTTGACTCAGATTTTCGCTGAGAATGACTGGACATTTATCTTATTCACAAAATCAGCTTGTCCAATAGTTTTTCAAGATTACTACTATGAAAGGATAAAGAGCAATTATGAGGTATGCTCAATCTGGAAAGATAATTTAATAGGTATTTTATCAGAGATGAAGCCAGAATTAGTTATTCTTGGTAATAGCAATAGTTATCCGTTTACGCAATCTGAGTGGACAGAGGGGACGATGAAAATGCTAACAACTCTAGAGTCTTTTGCGAAACAGAGTCTGATTATCGAAAGTAGTCCGGCACTTTCTTTTTCTGGCGCTGAGTGTATCGATCGCTATTCCAAACAATTAGTTATGAAAACACCAGATCTTTGTTCTGAGCCATTAAGCGAATATAAGGGAATGGTCGCTGAAGCCCAGAGAAATGCTGTAAAGAATTATAATAGAGCAGGAACAATTAGTTTAAACGCCTATGTTTGTCCTAACAGAATATGCAAATCCTTAACTGAGAATGGTAGTGTTGTATTTAGAGATAATCAACACCTTACAAAATCATTTGTTCTGAAATTAAAGCCTGTATTGGAAAACAAATTAGAGCGTTATATTCACGTTAGTTCGAATTAATATTTTCTTTTGCAATGGTTTGAATTTTTTTTACCATTGCTTGGAGGCCATTGCCTCGAGTCGGGCTAAGGTGCTTAATTAAATCGATTTTCGCAAAATAATCTTCTATATCAAATTCGATGATATCTTGTGGCGCCTTATTATTATAAGCCGCCATGACCATGGCCAAAAGTCCTCGGACAATATGCGCATCGCTGTCGACTATAAAGTTTAATTGACCATCAGAGAGTTCAGGTTCTAGCCAAACTTGGCTTTGGCAGCCAGGAACTAAACGATCATCAGTTTTGAGACTGTCTTCCATTGCTGGTAATTGTTTTCCTAGATCAATAATGTATCGATAGCGATCTTCCCAAGAATCAAAAAACTCCAAGTCTTCTATAACGTTATCGTTTGTAATGTCGTTACCAAAAGGATTTGTCATAATTATTAATTTTTAAATTTGATTGAAAAGATTAGAAAAACAAACCAGTAGTAAGCTGTGCTTCTTCCGACATCATGTCTCTCGACCAAGGAGGGTCAAATACCAGCTCAACGGTTACAGTTTCGACATTTGGAACTTTAGCAACACGGTACTTTACATCGCTGATTAACACTGGGCCCATGCCGCAGCCTGGTGCGGTTAAAGTCATATCGATGTTCACGCTTTTCGATTCTTGATTTATATCCACTTTATAAACCAAACCTAAATCCACTAAGTTTACTGGAATTTCAGGGTCGTATATGGTTTTCAGCGCATCCCAAACTTGAACTTCAAGAATACTTCCATCTTCCGAAGCTGTAAAATTGAGTTCTTGTGCTTCGTAGCCAATAGCATCTGCATCGGTGCCATCTATACGTGCCATGTTACCATTTACTGATACAGTGTAATTACCACCCAAAGCTTGTGTAATGGTTAAAAAAGTGTCTTTTGGTATGTTAATTTTTGTTCCTGCGGGAACAAGACGAGCAGGGCATTCGCGCTGCGTTACAACCATTTTTCGTTCCATTTAAATTCCCGCTATTTCTATAGTGTAAAACTTTCGCCGCAACCACACATAGCTTTGGCATTTGGATTTTTGAATTGAATGCTACTGTTAACCCCTTCGGTAACAAAGTCGATTTCGGTGCCATTCAATAGAGGTAATGCATCTTTCGCAACGAACAACTTAATATCATCGAAGTTAAATTCCTGATCGTTAGCATCACCATGATTGACAAAATCCATCACATACATGTACCCCGAGCAGCCGCTTTCTTTTATTGACAATCTTACGGCTGATTCCGCTTTACTATTCAGTTGACGCTCAAAGTGTTTGATGGCTTTAGCGCTCATTGTTAAGTCAATATCGTTTAAAGAAAATGTTTCAACGCTCATATAAAATTCCTACTTCGTTCAAGTGAGTGTCTAAAGCAGAAAGCTTTTGGTTTTTTTAATCGCTGAGAACAGGCGATCAATATCTTGCTTGTTATTGTAAAACGCAAAAGATGCTCTTACTGTTCCCGGTACTTTAAATTGCTTCATAATCGGCATGGCGCAGTGATGACCGGTTCTAACGGCTACGCCTTGTTGGTCGAGTAAGGTTCCAACATCGTGTGGATGAGCACCTTTAATTAAAAAACTCATAACACCAGTTTTATCTTTTGCGGTTCCGACGAGTTGTATGTCTGAGTCCTCTAATGCAAGCTCAGTCGAATACGACAATAGTTCATTTTCGTATTGTAAGAGTAGGCGACGGTCAAATTGGTTCAAATAGTCAATTGCAGCTCCAAGACCAATGGCTCCTGCGATATTAGGTGTGCCAGCTTCGAACTTATACGGCAACTTGTTATAGGTTGTTCCCTCAAAGCTAACCACTTCAATCATTTCTCCGCCACTTTGAAAAGGCGTCATTTGCTCAAGCAGATTCTCTTTACCATATAGCACGCCAATCCCTGTAGGACCAAACAGCTTGTGACCAGAGAATGCGTAAAAGTCACAGTCTAGCTCCTTAACGTTTACTTCAAAGTGAGGAGCTGCCTGCGCGCCGTCAATCATGACTTTTGCTCCAACTGCGTGGGCTTTGTCGATGATCGTTTTAACCGGGTTAACAGTTCCCAGTGCATTCGATACATGATTTACTGAGACAATTTTCACTGAGTCATTGAGTAATTGATCGTATTGTTCTATTTCGATTTCACCAGCACCATTAACAGGGATAACTTTTAGGCTTGCACCTGTTTGTTCACATACTATTTGCCAAGGAACAATATTAGAATGGTGTTCCAGTGCTGATACAAGCACAACGTCACCTTTATCTAGGACATTACGAGCGTAACTTTGAGCAACTAAATTGATACTCTCGGTTGTTCCTCGTGTCCAAATGACTTCCTCTCGCTTCTGTGCGTTTAAAAAAGCTTGGACTGAACTTCGAGCAGCTTCAAATTTTTGGGTGGCACGATCACTTAATGCGTGAGCACCTCTATGAACATTCGAATTATCCAATTGATAATAATGTTCAATTGCTTCTATCACGGCTTTAGGTTTTTGCGTCGTTGCGGCGTTATCAAGATACACCAATGCGTGTCCATTAACTTCTTGGTGTAATATAGGAAAGTCCTGCCGGATCAATTCAAAATCGACAGCTCCAAGCTCTTTATTTTGAGTTGCGGTCATACCAGCTATTCCGTCACAGTTTGTTTGAAAAATTGAGTTAACAAAGGTTGCAAATAATCGACTATTGCATCGTTATTAATATTGTTAATTAATTCGTTTACAAATCCAAAACTCAGCATTAATTTTGCTTTTTCTTTTGGAATTCCTCGAGATGTTAAATAAAACATTGCCGTTGAGTCCATTTGAGAAATGGTGGCTCCGTGAGCACAGCGAACATCATCGGCATAGATTTCCAATTCAGGCTTTGTGTCAATTTCTGCTTTATTTGAAAGCAATAAATTTTTATTGCTGAGTTCTGCCAATGTCTTTTGTGCATCAGGATAAATGTGAATGCGACCATTAAAAACCGCTTTTGCTTCACCACCAATTAAACCTCTAAAAACTTCTTGAGTTGTGCAATGAGGTGTTCGGTGCTCAACATTAGTGTGATAATCCACTTGTTGTTTGTCTGCTGCCAAATAGACACCGTTAATTTCTGCATGAGATCCATTACTTTGATGGATGACATCGAGATCTATACGTTTAATTATGCCGCCGGTTGCTAAATGAAAGCTATTAAGCTGAGAATCTCGGTTTAACCAAAATGTACACTGACCAAAATGAATATGTGCCGAATGTTCAAGGTGCAATCGATAATGTTGCAAATTGGCAGCGTCACCAATATCAAAGTGGGCAGATTGATGACTAATTGTTTTGCCTGACTTTATATTATTGTCGCTAACAAAGTGTTCAATTACAGTCGCTTCTGCCATTGAATTGAGTTTGACAATCAGTTGTTCATTGATGACCGAGTCAACGGCCGCCTGAGTCGTTATATGCACAATGTGCAGAGGTCGATAGTCGACGGACTTGTTAAATTCAACTAGCCAGCCGGAATGAGTTAAACCTGCATTGACTCTATTAAAAATATTTTTCGCAAAGTTTTGCCGTGATAGAGCATCTTTAATCGTTTTCTGTTGATCTTCATTCGCTTCATGAAATGCGACTAAGTGAGAGCCGCTAATTTTTGATGAGCTTGAATCAAATCTTCCATCGATTAATACAATGGTATCGCCCTCTAAGCTACTCACTAAACTGGGCAGTTCAGCTGAAACAGCAGGAGACTCAGGAAACTTCGCTAAACCGCCTTGATTTAAAGCGGTAAGATTATTGTACTTAAAGTGCTCTGTTGTTCGAGTAGGAACAGTTGCTCCTTCCAGCTTTATACGTTGCATTTTTCGAAAATCGCTCAACCAAGCTGTTGGAGAGTTATTTTCGAGCGCTTCGGATAGCTCGATCGACTCTTGTATATAGTTATGTGTCGTTGACATTACGCAACCTCGTTATTGTCTAACCAACCATAACCTTTATCTTCAAGCTCATGTGCGAGTTCTTTTCCTCCAGACTTCACAATTTTTCCATCCGCAAGAACGTGCACATAATCTGGCACGATATAATCTAACAATCGTTGGTAATGAGTTACGACGACAAAAGAACGGTTAGAATCGCGCAAATCGTTTACACCTTTCGCTACGACCTGTAATGCATCGATATCAAGTCCTGAGTCAGTTTCATCGAGAATGCAAAGTTTGGGTTGTAATAACATCATTTGCATAATTTCGTTACGCTTTTTCTCTCCGCCAGAGAAGCCTTCATTTACACCACGCTTTAAGAAGCTCTGATCTAAGTTCACCGCTTTACAGGTTTCTCTCGCCATTTTCATAAAGCTCACGGCATCCAGCTCTGGCTGATTGTTATATTTTCGAATGGCATCTAAAGACGCTTTCAAAAACTCGAGATTAGAAACGCCTGGAATTTCGACAGGATATTGAAATGCTAAAAACATTCCTTCAGCAGCGCGTTCTTCAGGATCCATTTCGAAGATGTCCTTTTCATTGAATAGAACTTCTCCGTTTGTTCTTTCGTATCCTTCACGGCCAGCAAGAACATTTCCGAGTGTGCTTTTGCCCGCACCATTTGGTCCCATAATCGCGTGTACTTCACCTGGTTTTATTTCCAGGTTGAGACCTTTCAATATTGTTTTATCTTCTACTGCTGCGTGTAAATTTTTAATATTTAACATGCGTTAAAAATTCCTTAGCGATTTGTTTTCGTTTCTAACATGAGCTTAAATTCAAATTATCCGACTGAGCCTTCTAGGCTGACTTCAAGTAATTTTCCTGCTTCTACCGCAAACTCCATGGGCAATTCTTTGAATACCTCTTTACAGAAGCCATTAACAATCATGGAGACAGCTTTTTCCGGATCGATACCACGTTGTTGACATAAAAACATTTGGTCATCACTAACTTTCGAAGTGGTTGCTTCGTGTTCTACGATCGCTGATGGATTTTTACTTTCAATATAGGGGAAGGTATGAGCACCGCACTTATCGCCAATTAATAGCGAATCGCACTGAGTAAAATTTCGTGCGCCTTCTGCCATAGGACTCATTCTTACGAGTCCACGGTAAGAACTTTGACTTTTACCCGCAGAAATACCTTTTGCGATAATAGTTGATTTAGTATTTTTACCTAAGTGGATCATCTTAGTGCCAGTATCAGCTTGTTGATAATTATTCGTTAGTGCAACCGAATAAAACTCACCAATACTGTTGTCACCTTTCAAGACACAGCTTGGATATTTCCAGGTCACGGCTGAACCTGTTTCAACCTGCGTCCAACTAATTTTTGCGTTGGTATGGCAAACGCCACGTTTGGTTACAAAGTTATAAATGCCACCTTTACCTTCTTCATCACCTGGATACCAGTTTTGGACAGTTGAGTATTTGATTTCAGCATTATCTAAAGCGACAAGTTCAACAACCGCAGCATGCAATTGGTTTTCATCTCTCATTGGTGCTGTACAGCCCTCAAGATAAGAAACATGGCTTCCTTCTTCAGCAACAATTAATGTTCGTTCGAACTGCCCTGTTTTTGCTTCATTAATTCGGAAGTAGGTGCTCAACTCCATCGGGCAACGAACGCCTTTGGGGATATAGACAAATGAACCGTCAGAGAAGACTGCGCAATTTAAAGCAGCGTAAAAATTATCGTTAACAGGAACAACTGTTCCTAAGTATTTTTTTACCAACTCAGGATGTTTATGAACGGCTTCTGAGATAGGGCAAAAGATAACGCCTGCTTCTTCTAATTTCGCGCGAAAAGTAGTGGCAACTGACACAGAGTCGAACACGGCATCGACAGCAACTCCAGCAAGAATTTCTTGTTCGTGAAGAGGTATCCCAAGTTTTTCGTAGGTTTCCAACAACTGCGGATCAACTTCATCTAAACTCTTGGGTTTATCGGCCATACTTTTGGGTGCAGAAAAATAAGAGATGGCTTCAAAGTCAATTTTTGGATAATGCACGTGTGCCCACTCTGGCTCTTTCATGTTTTTCCAAATATTGAATGCTTTTAAGCGCCACTCAAGCATCCACTCGGGCTCGCCTTTTTTCGCCGATATGGCTCTTACCACATCTTCATTGAGGCCGGGTGGCATAGTTTCTGAGTCGACTTCGGTTATAAAACCTGCTTTGTACTCTTTACCGATTCTTTCGTTAATTACTTCAGACATGAAATAAACTCCAGTGTCTTTTTAAATTTGTCTTTTGATTGACGTTCGTTTAATTGAGAACCATTACTTAAAGCCATCAATCTTGTTAATGGCATTGAGAATTTTATCTCAATGAAATACTGACGATGACGATCTAAAAGGTATTAACACGCCAAAAATAGGGCGCGAATTATATCAGATTAATACCTAATTAACCTACCTGAGAAAGAATAAAGGTATTGTGTGTCAGTGATTCAGCCCCTTTATCTGTCGAGGGTTGGTTTTGCTTTTTAAGCTGTTGCTTATCGATAACATCTTGCAATGTTATGCCAGATAAAAAACTATGAATTTGCTCGCTAAGCTCACACCAAAGATCGTGAGTAATGCATTGCTGACCATCATGACAGTTACCTTTACCGCCACAAGCGGTCACATCGGTCGACTCATTTACTGCGTCAATAACTTTTGCGATGTTCACACTGTCCGCTGCACCTTGTAATTGGTAACCACCGCCAGGCCCACGAATGCTTTTTACCAAGTCGTTTTTACGTAACTTGGCGAATAATTGCTCTAGATAAGAGAGCGAAATACCTTGTCGCCCAGAAATATCTTGCAATGTAACGGGACTCGCTTTGGCATGGATTGCCAAGTCCAACATCGCAGTCACTGCGTATCGGCCCTTTGTGGTCAGTTTCATAATGGTTTCTCCATTCAAATCTTACTTAATTATACCTGAGTAAAATAGTAGGGTAAATAACCTAGTAGATTAGTAGGTTATACGAAGCTGGTACAAACAAAGCGAACTGCTGTGGGTGTGTTTCGATCGCTACAATGTTCTTTACTAAGGACTCTCTGACGATTTTTATAAATAAGGTATAAAGGAACAGCTTAAATTTTTAGGGAAGTGTTAATTAAAAGGTAGTAGTTAATAACTGGTAGTTATATAAAAGTGTAAGTTCTCCTGAGATAAGTTTTACTGAGCGTCAAGTATAAAAAGACGGCAAGCTTAATTTTGCGAGCCGTCGACTACTAATAAATCGATTTTGGTTTGGATTAATTTGCTTTAGACGCAGCGAGTATTGCTTTGAATATTTTAGGGTTAGCGGCCAATAAAGAATTCGCGTTTTTGAAATTAGGATTTCCTTGAAGATCACCCATAATTCCGCCAGCTTCTGTAACCAATAAACTTCCTGCTGCAATATCCCACCACTTAAGGCCAAACTCCCAAAACCCATCAAACCTACCCGCGGCCAAGTAAGCAAGATCGAGGGCTGCTGATCCTGCTCTTCGCATCTCGCTTACTTTTGGGTAGAGCTTGCCGAAAAGCGTCATGTAGTTATCAAATTGCTCCATTGAGCGAAAAGGAAAGCCTGTTGCTAATAGACATTGTTCTAAATTAGTCGCGTTGGCAACTCGAATACGCTTTCCATTTAGTTGAGCGCCGTTACCGCGTGAAGCGGTAAATAATTCTTCTCTTACTGGGTCGTAGACGACGCCCACTTCAATTTTGCCTTTAATTTGAGCGGCAATCGATATTGCATAATGAGGAATGCCACGAATAAAGTTCGTGGTGCCATCAATCGGGTCGATGACCCATTCAACTTCTGAGTTGTTACCGGTTTGGCCACTTTCTTCGGCGAAAAAGCCATGATTTGGATGAGTTTTTTGGATGGTTTCTATGATTCGATATTCTGCATTTCTGTCTGCGTCTGTAACAAAGTCGTTGCGACCTTTAACATCAGCTTTTACTTTATCAATATTTTCAGCTGCTCGAGTAATAGTATCGGCAGCCGCACGCGCTGCGCGAACCGCTATGGTTAGCAATGGATGCATAGAAATCACCTTGTTTAAGAACGTTTGCGAAAAGAGCGTTTAATGGGTTGCTCTTGCAATGTCGGACACCGACCGACAAAAATTGCGCGGAGTTTATCAGAACTATTCGTTAATATGAATATGAATTAACCAATAATTAACAAATATAAGGTGATATTTCAGAAGAATTGCGGTTTCTGGTGAAGCTTCTGATAAAATGCCGCCAACTTGATTAAAGGTAGCGTTAATTCAATACACATTATGTTAGACGATATTAAAGTAATTCTCTCGCACACTACTCATCCTGGAAATATTGGCGCAGCCGCTCGTGCGTTAAAAACCATGGGGTTAAAACACTTACGGCTGGTTAATCCAACGGACTTTCCTAGTGCTGAAGCAACTCGACGAGCGTCTCGAGCAGATGATATTTTAGCGAATGCAGAGGTGTACTCATCTATTGAAGATGCTATTGCGGATTGTAAGTTAATCATTGGAACCAGTGCTCGCAGTCGCACGCTCCCTTGGCCGATGTTAGAACCAAGAGCTCTTGCTGAAAAAATATCGCAAGATACCGACAAACGACCTGTCGCCATTATGTTCGGAACAGAAAATTCAGGACTGACAAATGAAGAGCTTCAACTTTGTCATTACCATGTTTTCATTCCTACCAATCCTGATTATTCTTCGTTAAACGTTGCATCAGCCATTCAGCTAATCGCTTACGAAATGAGGTTGGCCGCTTTAAATGTGGAGTCAAACTCTGTAGAAGTAAATGAAGAGCTGGAGGAAGGAGAAATGCCTGCGGCAGCAAAAGATGTTGAGCAGTTTTATCAGCATTGGCAACAAGTTATGGCAAATACCGGCTTTTTCAATCCAATGAAACCACGGATGATTCATATGCGTTTTCGCCGTGTATTTAACAAATCACAATTAACCGTGAGTGAAATAAAGTTATTGAGAGGCTTTTTAGCTTCTATTAAAAAGTTCGACCCCAACGACAACTAAATGAATAGCAAAGGGTAAACGAATGTTCCGTCGGCTAAGAGAAGATATTAAAAGTGTGTTTGAGCGCGATCCTGCGGCACGCAATTGGTTCGAGGTGCTGACATGTTATCCAGGCATGCATGCGATTTGGAGTTATCGCATTTATAACTGGCTGTGGCGTCACAAAGTAAAATGGCTCGCTCGGTTTTTAGGATTACTGACGCGTTGGTTTACAGGGGTAGAAATTCATCCCGGTGCCACAATAGGCCGACGTTTTTTTATCGATCATGCGACCGGAGTTGTAATTGGAGAAACAGCCGTAATTGGCAATGATTGTACGCTTTATCATGGGGTAACTCTGGGAGGAACAACATGGAACCCTGGCAAACGACATCCAACTTTAGAAGATGATGTTGTTATCGGTGCTGGAGCCAAAGTGCTCGGGCCGATTACGGTTAAAAAAGGTGCCAGAGTAGGCTCAAATTCAGTTGTTATAAAAGACGTTCCAGAAAGGGCGACTGTCATTGGTATTCCAGGCCATGTGGTGCGAGATGGTGACGGTAACAACCCTGAGTTGAGAAAGCGTATTGAACAGTTGATTGGTTTCGAAGCTTACGGTGAAACATCGATTGCTTATGATCCTGTCGCTCAAGTTATATCTAGCATGTTGCAGCATTCCAGGGCTGTCGATCAACAATTGAAATTGTGTCGTGACGCTTTGATAAAAGCCAATATTGAAGTACCAAAAGTTGATCTTCCTGGAATTCAAGCGAATGATTTTTTGGATGAACACTTATCTCAAAAAAGTGAATCTAAAAATAAGCCAGAGAAAGACTAAACTAGGATTCTCGTCTCTCTTTTTTAGGTAGTTGAATCGAGTAAGCTTAATTAATACCAAACGTAACTTAGCAGAAGCCGTTAAAGTAAAGATGAAACAACCCGTTTATTTAGATTATGCAGCAACCACGCCCATCGACCCTAAAGTTGCCGAGTTGATGATGCAGTTTATGACGCCTGATGGCCAGTTTGGTAATCCTGCGTCACGTTCGCATCGGTTTGGTTGGCAAGCAGAAGAAGCCGTCGATATTGCCCGCAATCAATTGGCAAAAGCGGTTGGTGCCGATGCAAGAGAAATTATATGGACCTCTGGAGCCACTGAGTCGGACAACTTGGCCATCAAAGGCGCCGCGATGGCTCAGAAAAGCAAAGGTAATCATATTATTACGGTGGCTACCGAGCATAAGGCTGTTATCGATACCTGTGTAGCGCTTGAGGCGCAGGGATTTGAAGTGACTTTTTTAAAGCCAACGGAATCAGGACTTATTTCTGTAGAGCAGGTTGCTGAAGCGATAACTGATAAAACAATTTTGGTATCGGTTATGGCGGTTAACAATGAAACTGGCGTTATTCAGGATATAAAGGCAGTAGGAGAGCTTTGTCGAAAGCGTAGTATTGTTTTCCACGTCGATGCTGCACAAGCTATTGGCAAGATTTCATTTGATGTTTCGGCCATTCCTATTGATTTGGCGTCATTCTCAGCTCACAAAGCTTATGGTCCGAAAGGTATCGGGGCGCTTTACATTCGTCGCACGGCTGATTTTTCGGTTGATCCCATGATTCACGGAGGAGGACATGAGAGAGGGTACCGTTCGGGTACATTACCGACACATCAAATTGTCGGAATGGGACTGGCATTTGAGTTAGCGGCGAATCAACTGGAATCCGAGCAAACTATTTACAAGAGTCAAAAGCAGCGTTTGATGGATGGTCTAGCTGATACTCCGGGCATCAAGATAAATGGTGATATTGATTCGACCGTGAATAATATCCTCAATGTCAGTATTGATGGTGTCGATGGTGAAACACTATTGATGTCGCTGTTTAACCTTGCTGTCTCTTCAGGATCTGCTTGCAACTCTGCGAGCGTAGAGCCGAGTTACGTATTAAAAGCAATGGGGCTTTCTGATGAGCAAGCGCATAACGCCATTCGTCTAAGTGTTGGCCGTTTTACTACCGATGAAGAAATAGAGTTTGCTGTAAATGAGTTGAAAACCGTTATTTCTCAATTGAGAGGGAGTTAAGTCATTACTGAGGTTTAAGTGATTAATTTTTGAGTAAAAAATTATTTGAATTGTTCAGAAAACCTCCGCTATTTTCGTGAAAAATCAATAGATTCGACACTAATTCAACAGGTAATGAGTTGAATTAGGTTTTTTTTGAAAAAGCGCTTGATTTAATTTTTCAAATCAGCATAATACGCATCTCACCGGGCAGGGCACAGCAACATTTCAGTTTGATGTACTTTGACGGTAGGTAATTTGGGTCGTTAGCTCAGTCGGTAGAGCAGTTGACTTTTAATCAATTGGTCGCAGGTTC
>JABXHY010000013.1 GCA_013373375.1 Gammaproteobacteria bacterium | reverse complement strand
TAACCATTCCAAGGCATGAAGGCTACTAAAAGGTTTTGACCAAGCGCTAACTCACCTAAATCCGTCGAAGGACCGTCGGCAAGAACATCACCACGCTCAACAATATCACCAGGACTTACGATTGAACGCTGGTTAATACAAGTGTTTTGGTTAGAACGCGTGTACTTCGTCAGGTTGTAAATATCAACACCTGCGTCACCGGTCGAAGTTTCATCGTCATTTGCTCGAACAACAATTCGCGACGCATCGACGCTATCAATTGTTCCACCACGACGCGCTTTAACAGTAACCCCAGAGTCAACCGCAACCGTTCTTTCCATACCAGTACCAACAAGCGGCTTTTCAGCTATCAGAGTTGGAACTGCTTGACGTTGCATGTTCGATCCCATCAATGCACGGTTCGCATCGTCGTGTTCAAGGAAAGGAATCATAGATGCCGCGACCGATACGATTTGCTGTGGCGAAACGTCCATGTATTCAACGCGATCTGGCGTTGTTAATTGGAACTCACCTTGATGACGACAAGGAACCAAGTCATCAACCAGCTTACCTTTTGCATCAGTTGTTGCGTTCGCCTGAGCGATAACGAATTTACCTTCGTCAATCGCTGACAAATAATCTACTTCATCAGTTGTTACTCCATCGACAACTCGTCGATATGGAGTTTCAAGGAAACCATAATCGTTGGTACGAGCGTAACATGCCAAAGAATTAATAAGACCAATGTTTGGTCCCTCTGGCGTTTCGATAGGACATACACGACCATAATGAGTTGGATGTACGTCACGAACCTCAAATCCTGCACGCTCTCGAGTAAGACCACCAGGTCCTAATGCAGAAACACGACGCTTATGGGTGACTTCTGACAATGGATTATTTTGATCCATAAACTGAGACAACTGACTCGAACCAAAAAACTCTTTAATCGCAGCTGAAACTGGTTTCGCATTGATCAAGTCTTGTGGCATTAAATTTTCTGATTCAGCTTGCGATAAACGCTCTTTAACAGCACGTTCCACACGAACCAAACCAACACGGAATTGATTCTCTGCCATCTCACCAACACTTCGAATACGTCGGTTACCTAAGTGGTCGATATCATCGACGACACCGATACCATTACGTATGTCGACTAAAGTTTTGATAACTTCTAATATGTCAGAGTCTGCTTTATGCTCTTCGTGAAGATTTTTTGAAAACTCGTCTTTTAATGATGAAAAATACTGACCGTCGTACAAAACACCAGGCCCAGTTAACTCATCTCGGTCAACACGTCGGTTAAACTTCATTCGACCAACAGCTGATAAGTCATAACGATCTTCAGTGAAAAATAAGTTATGGAACAAAGCTTCAGCAGCTTCTTTCGTCGGTGGCTCACCAGGACGCATCATGCGATAAATTTCGACTAACGCGTCTAATTGCTCTCGAGTTGGATCCAAGCGCAATGTATCTGAAATATACGAACCACGATCCAAATCGTTGGTGTATAAGGTTTCTATTTGAGTAACGTTATTTTCGACGAGCGTAGAAATTAACTCTTCTGTAATCTCAGCATTCGCTTCAACAATCAGTTCACCGGTTTCTTTATCAATTACGTTTCTAGCAATTGCTTTACCGATTAAAAAGTCAGAAGGAACATCAAGCAACTCTAGACCTAGTTTTTCCATCTGTTTTATATGACGAACGGTAATTCGACGCCCTTCTTCAACAATCACTTTACCTTTCTGGTCTTTAACGTCGAAGCTAAGAGTTTCGCCACGCAAACGCTCAGGGATAAGCTTAAGCTTTGCATTACCTTCAGCGTCGAGCTCAACAAAATCATTTTCAAAGAATATTTCTAATATTTGTTCTGTTGAATAGCCGAGCGCTCGCAATAAAATTGTTGCCGGAAGTTTTCGGCGTCTATCAATCCGCACGAATACAGCATCTTTTGGATCGAACTCGAAGTCCAACCAAGAACCACGATAAGGTATAACACGTGCGTTATATAATAATTTACCTGATGAGTGTGTTTTACCCTTATCAGAATCAAAGAAAACACCTGGTGATCGATGCAACTGAGACACGATAACGCGCTCTGTTCCATTGATAACGAATGTACCGTTTTCAGTCATCAAAGGCATTTCACCCATGTAGACTTCTTGCTCACGGATATCTTTGACAGCGCCTGACTTAGATTCTTTATCGTAAATAACCAAACGAATAGTCACGCGAAGAGGAGCAGCATAAGTTACGCCACGAATTTGACATTCTTTAACATCAAATACCGGCTCGCCGAGGCGATAGCTGACATATTCCAGGGCTGCCGAGCCCGAATAAGAGGCAATTGGAAAAACAGATTTAAATGCTTGATCCAAGCCGGAGTTCTCGGTCGAATTAGAATCGTTAATAAACGATCGATACGAGTCCAGCTGAGTGGCAAGCAAATATGGAACATCGAGTATTTGAGAACGAGTCCCGAAATCCTTACGGATACGCTTTTTCACGGTATATGAATACGCCATCTGGGTTCCTCAGTTAGCTTACATGGGTGAAACAATCAATCAACACGTGATACGGTTATGCTGACTGTGTTCATTTCAATTAAACCTGTCTTTCAGGTCCGTATCACTTATATAAAGTGCCATTTTTTAAAACGGCAAAACGGCCGAGTGCAAAATTGCACTCAGCCGATAATTTGTTGGCGAGTAAATCGCCAAGGCCGAACTAATATTATTTAAGTTCGACTTCTGCGCCTGCTTCTTCAAGCTGCTTTTTAAGCTCTTCAGCTTCTTCTTTAGCAACAGCTTCTTTAACAGTTGCTGGCGCGCCTTCAACAAGCTCTTTCGCTTCTTTAAGGCCAAGACCAGTTGCGCCACGTACTGCTTTGATAACTGCAACTTTGTTACTTCCGAAGCTTTTCATTACTACGTCGAACTCAGTTTGCTCTTCAGCAGCTTCAGCAGGACCAGCAGCTGCAGGACCAGCAACCGCTACAGCAGCTGCAGCAGATACGCCAAATTTTTCTTCCATCGCTGAAACAAGCTCAACAACGTCCATTACGCTCATTTCTGCAATTGCATTTAAGATATCGTCTTTAGATAGAGCCATGACTCTTTCTCCTGGGTAAATAAAATTTAAAAAATAAAATCGTTAAACCGAAGTTTGATTTCAAACCGATTACGCTGCTTGCTTCTGATCTTTGACCGCCGCTATTACTCGAGTAATTCGCGATGGGAACTCGTTTAGAGTACGTGCCAGTTTGGTAACTGGTCCGTTCATTACGAGCATCAAAGAAGCAATCGCTTCTTCTTTCGTTGGTAGCTTAGAAACAGCTTCAAGCTGTTCAGCGCCAAGTAATTTTCCACCAATAGTAACCGAGGTTACTTTTAGTGCTTCTACTTCTTTAGCGAAGTCTTTGATGAGGCGTGCAGCCGCACCAGGCTCTTCTATAGAGAAAGCACAAATTACAGGACCAACCAAAGCGTCCGACATGCAGGCGAACTCGGTACCTTCGATAGCACGTTTCGCTAATGTGTTTCTGATAACTTTCAGATACACGTTAGTTTCACGGGCTTTCACACGTAATGCAGTCATTTGCTCAACTGTCATTCCGCGGTACTCGGCAGTAACAGCAGACAGCGCTTTAGAAGCCACATCATTGACTTCAGCGACTATCGCTTTTTTGCCTTCAAGTCCAAGTGCCACTTTCGTTCACCTCCAGTGTTTCC
>JABXHY010000041.1 GCA_013373375.1 Gammaproteobacteria bacterium | reverse complement strand
GAACTGTAATTGAATGAACTGTAATTGAATGAACTGTAATTGAATGAACTGTAATTGAACGAACTGTAACTGAATTAATATAAATACATTTAATACTGGAACTAGCATGGATTTCTCAACACCCAAACATATACAGCTGCAACTTGACCTTACTGATGAGTTTGTCAAACAACAGCTTATTCCGATTGAGCAAAGAATTATTCACAGCGATTTTTTCAAAGTCGAAGCTGAGTTAAAAGCGCTGCGCGAAAAAGTTAAATCTATGAAACTTTGGGCGCCTCATATTCCGGCATCAATTGGTGGTAGTGGTGAGTCCCTAATGCAATTAGCATTATTGTCGGAAGTTCTCGGTCAATCGCCATTGGGACATTATGCATTTGGTTGTCAGGCGCCCGATGCTGGCAATATCGAATTACTGCATCACTTCGGTTCTGACCAGCAAAAACAACAATGGATGAAACCATTAATCGACGGAGATATTCGCAGTTGCTTTGGTATGACCGAACCCGACACTGCAGGTTCAAATCCAACTTTGCTCGAAACATCTGCTGCACTCGACGGTGAAGAATGGGTCATTAATGGTCGCAAGTGGTTCACGTCAAGTGCAGACGGTGCACAGTTTTGTATTGTTATGGCGGTCACCGATCTAGACGCAGCAAAACATCAACGCGCCAGTATGATAATAGTACCCACTGATACAAAAGGTTTTGAGTTAGTTCGAAACTTACCTGTAATGGGCGAAACAGGTTCTGGCTATTTCAGTCATGCAGAAGTCGTTTTTAAAGACTGCAGAGTGCCCAAAGAAAATTTAATTGGTGAGCAGGGGGCAGGGTTTGCTCTTGCACAAACCAGGCTGGGTCCGGGAAGAATACACCATTGTATGCGCTGGTTAGGGATTTGTCGGCGAGCATTGAATGAAATGATTACCTATGCCAAGCAGCGTTCAGTATCGTCCAGCTTTTGTTTGAGTGACATGCAAACCATTCAACATTGGATTGCCGATTCGGCTGCAGAAATCGAAGCAGCGCGAACTTTAGTTTTGCAAACCGCGTGGCAAATTGAAAATGTTGGTTTTAAATCGGCAAAAGCGCAGGTATCGATGATTAAATATTTTACCGCTGGAATTTTGCACAAAGTACTCGATCGAGCATTACAGTCGATGGGTGGTATCGGTATGACCGATGATAAAATTATTGCTTATTTTTATCGTCACGAACGGGCTGCTCGAATTTACGACGGCCCGGATGAGGTTCATAAAGGCGTAGTGGCTCGGGAACTATTACGGTAATAAGTGGCGGCTAAATCATTATGAGAAGCACAAGCAGTATGGAGTCTTACGCCGACTTTAAACAACGATGTCAATTAACCGATGCAAACTTATGGGCGCACTTTTATCAATTGCATCAAAGCAAAATCGATATCAAAAAGCCAAAAATTGCCGTTGCTAAATTAAAACTGATTTTTCAGAACATGTTTAAGTTAAGTCACGACAAAGGGTTTGCTTTAATGACACTGAGAGATTTAAGTCGAGCAACGGAAATGAGTCTGGGAGGACTTTACAGTTACATTGGTAGTAAAGAGCAAGTTGCACTGATGGTGCATGAATTTCTGCCATATCTTTATCAAGAAGTGGTCAGCAAACATCTCGATGAGATGAGTAACAAAGTCGAAGCTCGTACAATACAGTCGAAGGATGAGCAAGCTTTAAGATTGTTCATTATGCAGCACATTTACATCAGCGAGTTTTTACAGCCTTGGTTTTTCTTTGCTTTTATGGAAGCAAAGTATACCTCGCCCGCGATTAAAAAGATGGCGCTTGATAACGAAGCCAATACACATGAGCAATTATCAAAACTTATAAAAAAGTGTCACAGCAAAGATAACAAGCAGAGGTTGTTTTTGCGCACTATGGAATGTAAGTCGTTATTGCAATCCTGGTACTTAAAGCGACCTTTGTATAAAAAACAAAATATTAATCCTGAGCAGTATGCTCAGTACGTCATTAATCAAATAATATAAATATTCCATACATGAATGGGAAAACTTATGGCCGATACTAAAACAAATCTGATTCAAAAGACGCGAGAGCAAGATAAATTACCCGAAGAGCCATTGGTAAAGTTTCTTGTGGATGCCTTGCCCGATATTTTTAAAGCCGACCAGGATATTCACGTTGAGCAGTTAACGGGTGGAGCATCCAATTTAACCTATTTATTAACCAGTAATGATAAGACGGTTGTTTTACGACGACCACCGATGGGCACAAAAGCAAAAACCGCGCACGACATGGTGCGTGAATTTAAAGTGCTTAAGTCTATTGAAACGCAATATCCCTATGCACCAAAACCACTAGCATTATGTGAAGACGAATCGGTTATGGACGCACCATTTTTTATCATGGAGCAAATTAAGGGCGATACCATAGGTAAAAAGTTACCTTTTAAAGCATCGGAGCAAGATTGTCAGAAGTTGTGTGAAGAGTGGCTGGATAAAATTGTTTCGCTGCATAAGCTACCGATAAATGAATCACCCGTAGCCGAGTTAGGTAAACCAGAGGGATATGTGGGGCGACAGTTAAAAGGCTGGACAGAGCGCTATAAAAAAGCGCAAACGCCCGATGTTCCTGATGTTGATTATGTAACTGACTGGTTAGACAAGCATTTGCCAGAATCCTCTGGACACCAAAGTATGATTCATAACGATTATAAGTTCGATAATTTTGTTATTGATTCTGATGCCAAATCCATAGTGGGTGTACTTGATTGGGAAATGACAACGCTTGGCGATCCTTTAATGGATATTGGTTGTTCGCTGGCGTATTGGGTCGAAGCAAACGACTCGATGGAGATGCAAATGATCCGTCGTATGCCTACACATTTATCAGGTATGCTCACTCGCCAGCAGATGTTCGATCTTTATTGCGTAAAAATGAATATTAAAGATGCCAAGCTGGAGCCGTATTATGTGTTTGGTTTATTTCGATTAGCGGGTATCGCACAGCAAATTTATTATCGGTTTTATCATGGTCAAACCGATAATCCAATGTTTAAAGATTTTGGCAAATTGGTGGGCATTCTTGTTTCTACGGCCATTCAACAGATTCGTGCTTACGATAAAAAACTCTCTGGAGAACAAACAATGACATTGAAAGCGGAAGACTTATTCGGCCTTAAAGGAAAGGTTGCATTAATTACCGGTGCAAGCCGTGGAATAGGAGAGGCCGTCGCTCGATTATATGTTGCAAATGGAGCAAAGGTTATTATTTCCAGTCGTAATCAGGAAGCGTTAGATGAGTTAGCCAAAACCATTGATCCCGAAAATGTTATTGCTATGGCGTGTCATATTGGAGAACGCGAAGCGATGGACAAGCTGTTAGGTGATATTAAAGAGCAATTCGGTAGAATTGATGTTTTGGTAAACAACGCTGCAACCAATCCTTTTTTCGGTGAAGTGTTGGACACACCCGACAGTGCAATTGATAAAACCATCGATGTAAATATCAAAGGTTATTTGGCAATGAGTCAATTAGTCGGCAAAATGATGCGAGATACCGGGGGTGGGGTCATAATTAATACTGCATCGGTTAATGGTGTTAGCCCAGCGCCCATGCAAGGTATTTACTCAATGACTAAAGCAACTGTTATGTCGATGACACAAGCAATGGCGAAAGAGTGCGCCAAGTACAATATTCGTGTTAACTCAGTATTGCCAGGCTTAACCGATACTAAATTTGCCTCTGCCTTAACCAAGAACGAAAAAATGTTAAAAATGATTCTGCCGTTAATTCCCATGAACCGCATGGCGCAGCCAGAAGAAATTGCACCAGCATTCTTGTTTTTAGCCAGCGATGCGGCCAGTTATGTTACTGGGGTTAATTTACCAGTTGATGGTGGGCTGTTGAGTTAGATTTAATTGTATAAATATCAAATTAGGTATGGTTATGATAAGTAAAATCTATTTATTTGTATTGTTACTTTATCTTATATTAAAGTCATTCACGGTGTTTTATTTTGGAGGTTGGTTTTCATTCACTAATAAGGATGCGAATCAGTTTAGTTTGATTTTTGATATTGTTTTTATTGTAGGTGTATTCGGTTTTGCTTTTAATAAAGCAATTTTAATAAGAGGTGTGTGGCTCACTTTATCGGCTGTCTCTGCTTTGTGGTATCTTGCGGTACCCTCGTATGAAATTTATATATTATATTCAGCTGGAAATTTATACGTCGTTAACTTCTTGCATCTACTGTACACATATGGTCCGTTTATACCTTTAGTTGGCATTCCTGTGTGTTTGTATAAATATAGTATTAACTCCGAAAATATTTGGGCTAAATAATAAATTTAAGAGTTCTGCGGTTGAAAATGGATCGTTAAATTAATGTTAAGATTAGTCCTGCTCGCAATTACCGGTTTTTTGATAATGATTGGTTTTGCTACTCCTTTCTTGCTCCAAGGAGTAATAGGTCTCATTTCTGCTGCCATCCTTATTATTGCTGGATAAGTGTTATTGTGGTTCGTAGAGCGTAAAACACGCCAGTCTCTGGATGAGGAGTCTAAACTAAACCGTTTTCTAAGGTCGTCTGGCGATAACCTAATTGATAAGTAGTTCTCAAATTAGTGAAAAAATCACTAAATGATAATATTCACAACCCATTGTCGTAAGCTCCTCGTTTAGATTTAATAGCCAATAAGACGATCGCACTTAACCCAATTAATAGAGTGGCGATTCGGTTTAAACTTTAGAAGGAGCTACTTATGAAATACTTAGTTGTATTGTTAAGTCTGTCTATATTGAGTGTTAACGCAAAACTTACCGTGAACGAAGAAACCATTCATTATACTGTAACGCCATCATCCCCAGAAACCATGATGAGAGAAATTACCGAGGCGTTTCCTCTCAATAAAAGCGGCGGAAGTTATCAGGGATATACGAAATATAAAATCAATTGGAATTTTAGAACCAGTCAAAAAAGACATTCGTGTAGAGTGACCAAGGTAAAAACTAAATTAAAGCTAGAATTTACCATGCCAAAGTTAGAATCAGACGACCCTGAAGTTAAGAAAGCCTGGGACCGGTGGTTTCCTGATCTTCAAAGTTATTTAGAAGGGCAAGGTGAGATCGCGAAAGATTATGCAGCAAAAATTGATGAAGGAATAAAGAATCTTAAACCAAGAGGAGATTGTAAGGTGCTGCAAAACGAGGCAAATAAAATTGGCCAAAAGTTTTTAGAGGATTTAAATGAACAACTCTTTGTTTATAAAGAGTCATCCGATAAATTCAGGTGACATGGTTTCCAACTGGATACTAAAGTCGATTGAATACAGTAATCATTTTTTCACCGATGATCCTAAATGTGTATTGAGCGAATGCTCGAAATTTCGATAGCTTGAACTTAACTTTTGGAGTCAAAATGTTTTTGAATATAGCTTTCATTCTGATTCTTGTAAGTTGCATATACTATTATCTTTGTGTGAAAAAAGTGCAGGAGTGTGTGAAATACAGTAAAGAAAATAACCTCGACATAATGGGAGAAAGACCTATACATGACTTTTTCCTGTTAAGTCGTTGGCGATTCATACACAAGCTTTTAAATAAAGAGTACATTGAATTTAAATCTGCGCATCAAGAAATGCTTCTTCATCAAGCAAGGAAGTCACTAAAGACCTCATATTCTATAAATTTAATTGGCGTTATATTTGGCTTAATTCATATAGTTAAAATTGTGATTAATAATTCAGTTGAGCTTTAATCGCTCTAATAGAACAGTCCTTGCCGAGATGTTTCACTTCGTGAAAGAAAATATACCGCTTTATCCATTGGATATAACTTTTATCTGCTAAGTTCGAGTAATGTTTTGCTCGAATAGCAGTTCGGACTTGCAACAATAACTTAGGTTTGTTGCTCATAATTCATCCAGTGAATGCAAAATCAAATACTACTCAGGCAAGTAGCTTAATGTCGAATTTCCTTTCCGCTGATACAGCAAGCCAAATGTTATCTTATTGTTTTAATTGAAGAAAAAAGTTGGTGGTTTGCGTACTATGCAGCCAACGTGCACATAGTACGCAATTGGAAAATGCGATAAAATTCACTAACTGATTGAATAGAATGGAAAATTCAGCTGTAATTAGATTTTTAAAAATGTCCATGAGCATGCAACGTGGACATAGTAAGTTGTTATAAGCAATTAGAGAATCGACAATGCTAGGTAAATACTACATAGATAAATATATGGGTAGTGGTGTTATTCTGGCTGTTTCATTTTTCCTGTATATAGTATTTTCTTTTGCTTACTATGACAGTTCATCCACGATATTTTTGTTTGTTTCAGCATTTTTCATACTTTTTCAAGCTGAGCATTTATACAATTTTATTGGGCGTAACGAGCAAGTCTCATTAAAAAATGTAGTTGGTACATTTTGGCATAGGTTCGTGGCTTGCGTAGTGCCCGCTATAATCGTCGCAACAACATGGTGGCTTGCCAGTGGCTTATAACAAAGCAAGCCAAATTCGTAGCAATTCATGCTACTGGACTCGCGTAAACGCTCGCTTTTACTTGGGGCGTTATCTTTAAGGAATACATGAAAAATCTAATACTTCTAATCACACTTTTTTCTCTAAATGCTTGTGCAAGCAACTTAATTAAAAGTGACAATGGACTATTCGTGTTTGTTGGGGAACAAATTCAAATAGAAGAGTT
>JABXHY010000083.1 GCA_013373375.1 Gammaproteobacteria bacterium | reverse complement strand
TTAAATTAGCGCCTCGTTGGTTAAACATACCAACCACAATCTGATTCGGTGAGTTGTCCGAGTGGCTGAAGGAGCACGCCTGGAAAGTGTGTATACGGCAACGTATCGAGAGTTCGAATCTCTCACTCACCGCCACATTCTAGAAAAAAGACGTCTTAGGACGTCTTTTTTATGCCTATTATACTTCTAAATCAATAAGTTATCGTCCGATAGCGTCCAAAGATGTCCTAGTCGGTTCGCCATGTGATGTGTTATGCAATTTCGATAAATATAGTCGATTAGAATATCAGGTACTGTTTTAGCTCCTCAAAGTTCCCCACAATAATTTGCTGACCTTTAGGATTCGAATCCAATACATTAATATCGATATTATAGGTATCGAGAACATAGCGAACCAACGCAGCATTGGTTGGTATTGTGAGTTTACCTTTTTCCATACCGTAATCATGCTCAACGACATTGGCTTGAACTTCTGTTAGTCGTGGGTCAGGCTTTAAATCAACTGTGAGGGGAGTATTCCATAACTCGTCATGCTCTCTTCCTTTTACTCTTTTGGCCTCAAGGCATGGAATGCCTCTAATGCGGCTGAGCACAAAATCACGATAATCATTCGCATGTTCACAATAGGCCCGAACATGCCAGCGTAGAGGTGTGCAAACGAGGGTATGTGGAGAGATAATCCGTTCAACTTCAATACCGTCTTTGAGGGATGTGTAGCTTATGTCGACACGTTTTTTCTCTCTAATAGCTTGAACTAAAGGACGCAAGACTTGTGGTGATATATTGCGAGTCACAGGGCGGATCATTGAAACATTCTCAAACCCCATATCGAGTTCTTTAAATGTGATAGTCATATCTTCACTTCTTGAAAGAATGTGCAAATATTCATCAGCATGACCTTTTGTTACTTGTGGGATAAAGCTATCACTGGGCTTGTAGCCTTTCAGTTGTTTATCATAAACAAGGTTTCCTGGAGCAATATCGGCTAGATAGGTGTTGATGTCTTTCGATGCTTGCTGTCTGCCAATACCAAAGCTCTTAATCAGATGATTGGTTGTTAACCGTCCTTCCCACAGCGCGATGACTTCTATCATTCTGTAGCGGAATAGTAGATCCCAACGTATTGGCCATTTGCTCATCATCTAACTCCTGTCTATTTATGCGACGTGTATATGTAATCAGTATTTACCTGTCGTTATTGGCGTCATATTATTTTAGGGTCGGTTTTAGGTCAAGGATCATCCCGGAGATGTCTATGAGTGAAATTCATATCACGCGTGCAGTGTATAAAGATACAAATGAACTGGTATCTATAGATGTTGTTGAAAGTGGGCTTCAAGATAATGTTGTGTGTGCATGTTGTGGAGCTAAGCTTATTGCGAATAAAGGAAAGAAGAAGGCTTGGCATTTCTCTCACTATGCTGATGAATCCTGCGCACTGGCATATGAGACTCAATTACATCTTACAGCAAAAGAGTATTTTACTAGAGTAGGGGTAATACCGGTTCCTATGGATGCCGGTTGGGTAACGCCTGACAGCTGCTCCGAGCTGAAAATTTCCGGTGTGCAAGTCGAAGTCTATATGGATGGCCGTCGACCAGACTTAGTTGTTGAAGTTGGAAGTGAACAATATTGGATTGAAATAGCTAACAAACATAGATGTGGCGGAGACAAGATTTGGGAATGCCGAGCTAACAACAAAAATGTAATCGAAATTGATGTTTCAGATTGTGGTCATTTAGATCAGTTCGATTCGTTAGATAACTGCGTGATTAAGTTTCAATCGATAAACATTTGTAATGATTATCTTGATGAGATTGCGAGCAGAACAGCTAGTAAGCATGAAACGGTGAGAAGACAATTTGAAGCATTGATGCGTTCTCAAAAGCAGCTAGAGAAGGAATCTGACGAGCAGAAAAAAGACGAAAAAACATTAGAAGAACGTGTTAAGGCTCAACAGCAAAAGTATGAAGAACGATTAGAGAAGATGAGAGTACGGGAAAGTGCTCAAGATGAAATATTAGCCGAATTAGAACAAGCTGTGGGAGCTATTGAAGCTAGAAAATTGAATCTGGAAAATGAGATCAATGAACTCATTCAAAATAAGCTAGTCCAGTTGGATGAACAAAACACAATCAAGTTAAGAGATCTCCAGAGCGAGTTGGAATCAGACTGGCAGCGTGAGTTAGTCAATAGGCGAGATAAACTAGAGCATACTTTAGCTGATGAATTTCAACGAAGATTTCAGGAACAATTAGATGTAATGAATCGCAGGCAAGTAGAACATCAAAAACTCTGTAATGAGTTAAAGGTTTTCGAGCATGATAAAGACTTCTTGAATGATGAAATAGAATCTTTATTAGCTCGTAAGCAACAGATCCAAGATCAGCAAGCTAAGCAAATAGAAGAGGAACTTAAACCTTTAGCTGAACAAAGAGACGCTTTATACAAGGAAGTAGATCAATTGACCTCTATCGTTAAAGAAAAGCTTGTTGAGTTAGATCTTGTTGATACGTATGCAGGAAACATTGCTGAAGTTAAGGAGTTCTGCCTCGCCCGTTCTGATTATAGAGAAACACTTAATCAACGAATGCAAGAGCTTAAGTCTATTAAAGACCAATGCCAGTCGCTCGGAACGGAATATGAAAAAAAATCTGAGCAGTTGGATATTATGGTCAAACTTTCAAATGATTTTGCGCAAGCCTTTAAGAGTAGTTTTGATTTGCTAAAGAGAAAAGAGCTTATGGAGATGCTGCCAGATGTTTTGGTTAAGAGAGTTAGTAAAAATGTTCTCTTGTTACCAAGAAATGCCAAAGAAGAATTGGACGATTACGAACGATTGAATTAACCGTGTATTTACAATATTAGTGCTACAAGTTTTAGATATAGCAGTCAACAGGATTAATTCTACGCAATTGAGAATAAATTACGGACAAAAGAGAGTCAGTATATGATGTCCAAAATATCGCTTCTTACATCGGGCGCCAAATTAAACAACGCAGACCTATGTGAAGTCTTCGGCTGCAGCCCGCAAGGTGGGATGCGCCGCTCACATAAAACCAATACATTGGTCATTGTATCGAACCACATCAAGTCTATTTATGATGATCGTTGGGTAGGTGACGTTCTCCACTATACAGGCATGGGCTCTAAAGGCGATCAAAGCCTAACGTTTCAGCAGAATAAAACGCTAGCTGAATCGAGAACCAATGGCGTCGCTGTTCACTTATTTGAGGTGTTTACGGACCAAGAATACACCTATGTTGGCGAAGTCGCTCTCGACGGTGAACCGTACTCGGAAATGCAAGATGATGAACAAGGTAATCCAAGAAGAGCATATATATTCCCTCTAAAGCTTGTAACGGGTGAGCGCCAGGTTAGAAAAGAAGATCGCGAGAACGTTGAGAGCGTCCGAATTCGCAAGGCCAAGAAATTGACTCTTGAGGAGCTTCAGTCTTTGGTGACAAAAGGTGGAAAAACCGCTACACGGTACCAACAACAATCCACTAGCTATGAGCGAAATATTTGGGTAGCAGAACTGGCTAAACGCCTTGCTAAAGGTCAGTGCCAACTTTGTCTACAACCGGCGCCATTTAAAAATGCGAAAGGCGAGCCATATCTCGAGACACACCATATTGTTTGGCTCGCCAAAGGTGGAGACGATACGTCTGAAAATACAGTCGCATTATGCCCCAATTGCCACAAGAAAATGCATATCGTAGATGACGCAAAGGATGTTGAGGTCTTAAAGTCTCGTAGCAATAAATTATTAGAAGAGCTAAATCAATGAGTAAGAAACACATTGAAGTCGTTGCGGCTGTACTGAAAAATGAAGGTGAATTCCTAGCCGTACAAAGAGCGCCATCAAAGCTAGATTATGTTAGCGAAAAATGGGAATTTCCAGGCGGTAAAGTAGAAGCAGGCGAAACGCTTGTTGCAGCTATTACCAGGGAGCTAGATGAAGAGTTAAGAATTGCCGTTACTGACCCACAGTTTTTGTTGACGATTGAGCATAGCTACCCTGATTTTGATATCACCATGCATTGCTTTGTTATTGAGGTACCAACGCGCGAACTTGAGCTTACTGAGCATATTGACTCTCGCTGGTTATCCAAAGACCAACTTTGGGATGTTGATTGGGCTGCGGCCGATATACCGGCCGTTGAAAAACTCCAGTTTACGTTCTGAAGGATAACGAAAATGGACCTAAAAGCAGGCTGGGATGGGACTTGGCAAGACTTTCTTTCTACAGACAAAGCTAGTTTTCTAGAGTCGTTAGTATCTTTCCATTGTAGTTTGAGTTGGACGCAAGATCTCGATCCTGCGCAACGCTACGCATGGGAAACTGAATACGATGTAATGACGTCTACCCTTAATCACGTTATTACAGAAACTCAAGTCGAACCAGAGAAGTGCTGGATAGCCTTTGAACAAGAATTGATTGGTGAAGGCGGAAAACGAGCGGCGGATGTTAACCTAGTTACTCCAGCTGGCGAATTGTTTGTAGTCGAGTTCAAACATAAGCAAGAAGCCTCTGAATACGAGATTCTTCGAGCAAACTCTGATTTGCAAACAATGCGACGCTATCACAGTGAATCTATCGACCTAGTCGGTCATGGCTTTGTTGTTCTCACCAAACCTGGTGCTAAGCAGTTCCAACACCCAAACGTTGTGTGTGACATCGCAGATGATGGTCTGGCTCCCCAGTTAGCTTCACAGCTTTTAACGTCATTAAGTAAACCTAGTTACTATAATGTACTCCAGTGGGCAAAAGGTGAGTTTTATCGCCAGCCAAGCATATTGCATGGCACTGCTCAGGTCTTTTTCGACGCTAAAATACCTACGCTAAAAACCTCGGCCGGTGAAAATATTGACCAGGCACGTGCGGCACTTTTAAAGCTTTATCAGCATGCTAGGGATAAGCAGCAAAGATATGTTGTTGTCGTTCATGGGCGCCCTGGTGCCGGTAAGACTCTACTGGGCATTAGTTCTGTAGCGGAAATTGCACGTAGTGAGAGCGCAAAGCAGAGTGAACCTATTTTTCTTTCTGGCAATGGACCTCTCGTTCAGGTACTACAACATACGTTGGATTATAGTGGTAAGCAGTCAGTTGGCCGAACAGGAGATAAGGTCATTGATGGTCGAGTGATGATCCAAGATCTGCTCCCGTTCAAGAAGGATCTGAAGCGCTCACTAACATCACGCAGAGAGACTTTTGTCGTATTTGATGAAGCACAACGAGCGTGGGACAAAGCAAGCCCTAGAGAATCACAATCACCATCTGAGTTGATGCTGTTTTGTAATTGGATTGCTTGTCAACCGTTCGGGGTATTGGTGCTTTTGGTGGGGGATGGCCAAGCGATTCATCGCAATGAGATGCAGTTAGATCAGATGCTAGCAGACCTAGATGCAGCAATAAGAGCGCAAAACGGCAAAGTCATCCCTATTATGCCATCGCTGCACGCCAGTAAAATGCAACTCGTTACGCCAATTAAGAAAGACGTGTATAACCTTAAAACGCCCATTCGGCAGGCCTATACAGAGAGTTTAGACAAGTGGATTGAAGCGGTTCTGTCTAACAATTCTGAACAAGCTCAAAAAGTCGCTTTGGATATTCAGGCTTACTACCCATTGCGACTGACTCAAAACCAGCAAACTGCTGAAACTTATGCTCTGGGTGTACAACAAACTATGCACGAAGGAAACAAGCTTCAAGATGCCTTTAGAACAGGCTGGTTGATGTCCAGCCAAGGTGGCAAGTATATTGAGGAAGTCCAGAAAGATAAATACAAACCAGGTAAACATATTGGCCCTTGGTACGTTGAGCCACCAAGTTCTGAAAATTCATGTTGTCAATTTGAAGCGGCTTGTACTGAGTTTAGTTGTCAAGGTTTAGAACTATCACTTGCTCTGTTTAACTGGGGGCAGGATATGGTCTTTAGGAATGGAAAGCTGGTGGTTACTGATAGACGTCAGTACGAGCATTACACCGAGGGTAGTTACAGGGTATTGCTCAGCCGCGGGCGTAGTGGTTTGGTCATAAAATGTGATGACCAGGAAACGTTCGAATACTTGAAACAATGTGGTATGAGGGATATCGAAGATACAAATAAAAATCATTAATCCAGATGCCTGGCTTACAGAGTCAAGGTCTTGATTATCCTTTGATTGTTATTCAAACAGTCAAAAGTGCCTCTTGTGTTAGGCTAATTGTTTCTGTTTAAAAATTAACTAGTAAGAGGTGCTGTAAAGAGGGACTAGGTCTCGTAACTCGCAAGAAAGAAAACTGGAAATAGCTCACCCCCTTTATCGATTTTTGCAAAAGATCAGTTTCCAAGTTAGGGACAGCTGAGTAAGACGTCAGTCTGGTGTATAGGAAAACATTTACATTTAAGAGGGTGATAGGAATGAACGAGTCTAGTTTTCTTGAGGTTGTGGCTAGTTAAGGTCTAATTGGTTGTGCAGCGTGGTTAGGTTAAAGGGGACGCAACCTTTCCTTAGCTAACATAAAGTAGTTTGATTCAGTATTGGATATAAGGTGGGAAAGTGATTTATCACGGGTTGGAAAGGGGCTTGGTGGATTTTGTTTATAATCCAATCAAGAACAAAGACTATTTGAAGCGAAAAGTTGGTCCTACAAGAGAAGGTATTGGAGGGCTAATTGATAGGATTACCAAGAAAAAGACCGATCTCCAGATATTTGAAGAGTGTTTGTTTAGTTTGTTACTTCAAGCGGAAGAACAAATTGAGTCGCTACTGAGTGATTCAAGTGAGGTGGTCGAAATCGAAAGAGACAGCGCGCTAGAGCAAATAAAAGAGTTTCTACGTATTCTTGTTAAAGCAGACCCAACACAGCTAAATCGACTCTCATATAGAGCAGAAATGTATGAATATATCGACAATCAAATTGCTACCACCTTTGGGTACCATGCTGACCGTATTTCTGAACTGTATCAACTCGAGACCGGTAGGCTACTAAGTTCTGCTGGCTCTGTAATCATTCCCCCCATACTCTTAAGTGAAATTTATGCTTTTATTAGGTTGAACTATATAAATATTGAGCGCCGAAAAGGCGGATTTATTCTCAAAATGAATGACCGCTGTTTGCCGGAGTTTCATGCTCATACTTTAACTGAGTTATTAGAATCGAATTCAACACTAAGCCTTCAATACTATTTGAGTGGTATTGCTACAAAAATAAATCGAAGATTCATTCCAGTAGAATTGGCTCAAGAGGCGATTACATTCGTCCTTGATAAGGTGCTATCTCTTCAAGAAATATATCTAAGCGAAGAGGTTCGAGAAGGGGAGCATTTTGAATTAATTAAGGGCTGCGTTGCTATTATGCTAGTGTCTGAAGTTTTTTCTATGCACAAATGCAATGTTCCCGCTTCTTTTTTCGTTAATAACGGCATTTGCAGTGTCAGTGTTATTAACTTTGTGGTAAACAATCTATCAGCGTTAAACCCTAAACAAACGAGCGTTTTTTCTGTGTTGAATTTTGTCAAGGGGGAATTCTCCAGGGGGAATCTAGAGTTTAATCTAGCAACTCGGCATATAGTTTATGCTGCGTCGAACTTGTATAGTGAAAGAAATAAACGAGATAATAATTTATTGGTGTTTGGGGATGCCTTTGAAAGAGATTATATTTACAGGTACGCGAGCACTTTAGATAAAAGTCGGTTTAAAGTCTACCCAAGTATAAGTCCAGGCAATAAAGCGGATGTTAAGGGGTATGACATTGACCTTGTGATAGAGGATATGTTGTTTGGTCAGTTCTATTTCATCCAGGTGAAGTATAAAAAAACACGGCTCCCTAAATTTTTCTCAGAAAGATGCTACGAATTGAAAACAGGGTTTATGAGAGATTACGAGAGGCAGCTGCGCGTTTTTCGAGATAACTTAGAACACCCTAGCATTCAAAGAAAACTTAGGCAGGATAAGTACGAAGGGTTGGAAAGAGCTAGAGCGGATAACTCGCATTTTATCTTTGTTCACAATGTACCATTTTTAAATTTGTACGAATGCAATGGAATTTATTTTTATGAGTGGAATTTCTTTAGAAATTTAATGAGGGGAGGCATGATACTCTGGGAGGGTAAAGGAGGTTTTGGTCATGAAAAGCAAAAGCCTTTTCCTCTTCATGATACTAAGACCATAGTTGAACTGTATACTGATAAAATGAAAGCTCACGAAAAAAGTAGCATTCCCTCAGGGTTTTACACCCATACAAATGCTCTTTTACAGTTAAAGGTGAAAAGTAAACGAAAGGATGTTTATTTTGACGTTCCTTTGGTGTGACGTTTCTCTCGTCAACCTCTTTTCTGATTACTACTCCAGCTTAAATGAGCTATAGTTTTTATTTATAGCTCATTGCAACATGCTTAAAGGACTATTGATAACTGAAGTGTATTACCGCTGGCTGCTCTATCTACGGGTTCTTCTTCTTGCTCTGATGAAACTCTCCAAACAGGCATTCCCTGGTCAAGTTCCTTAGCCAAAACAACAGAAATAGCAGCGAAAATTTTTGGTCCTAAGGGTGCCAATAATGGGCTAGAAAACTCTGAGATTGATAGAACTAGGTCCCTTAAATCTAAATATGTATTATATGGATGTTCAAGTCGATATTTAAATATTCTGTTTTCAGGAATTCCTTCGAACAAAATCCTATTATTGTCACTAACAGTCCTGTCGAAGCGAATATCCTTCCCTATCGGTACGAATATATAGTTGTACTCAGCATCAATAAAGTTGACTAGTCCGAGAGCTTTCCCTTCTTCATATCCTAAACCCAAAACTACTGATGTAGGGTAGTTTAAGTCGCCTATATCTCCTGATAGTTGTGGAATGACTTCTCCAACTTTTCTGATAGGTGATAGACCAGATGGAGCTTGTACGAACGATGAAAGCTCATATGAAATGGTTAAAGTTGACTTTTTAGGTAAGTTTTCTAACAAGTGATATATTAAAGCGGATAACCTTTTTCTACTCATTACCGTAATGTCAATAAAAACATTTATAGGTTTGTCAGTGCATATTTCATCATTAAGCCAGTTGATAGTATTAAATATAACATCATCATCATTACCCTCGATGATATCTATACCGCTGGATTTATACTTGTCTTTTAAACCAGGATAATTAAAGAAGTTAGTATATTTATCATAGCCAACAGAAACTATATGACCTAGTATTTCTTTGTTTTTATTAAACTGATATTCGGCTCTACTTTCATAACCGAGTCCGATTATAGATAGATCATATGAACCGTTATATGGATTACTTAAAACCTTCATTTCAACTCCAAATTGTACTGTTTTGGATTTGTGTTTTTAAACAACTTAACTATGTTTACATTGGCCTTATTTAATGCGGTTGAGTATATAAGCTCATCCAAATCCATTTCTTTTTGTCTAGTCATTAAAAGACCATAACTATGTGAAAACATATAAGATAATCTACATACATTTCTTAACCCTTCCTTTTTTTTATTGAATGTGCCAATGTCAGTATCTACAGAGATCAGCGCTCCTGCATTCAGAGCGTAGCCTACAATTTCAAGCAACCCTTCATTTATCTTATCATTGATAATAAAGCTACCTTTTGGTTCAGACTTAAATTCCACTCCATAAATTTCATTGTTGAAGTAGTTTGCTATTTCATCAATAAAATCGTATATGTTATTAAATTTACTATTATTTGAATCCAAGGCTATTGTGCTCAACAATGCTTTAAATGACTGGAAATACTCATCTAAAGAGTTTAATTGTGCGGCTAAAGATACTTTTCCTTCCTTTGCTATAGGAATAAACTTGTTCATCAGCCCTATCAACATTCTAGGGTTATATTCTACTGCCTTGCAGATATGGTCAAAGCCCGCATAATAATCTGCTGGTCGTCTGCGTCTTTTTATTTGATTATTTTCATCTCTCTTATAGTTTCTAAGATGGGCTATAAACTTAACCTTTCTAAGCAAACTATCATTAGCTCTGTATTCATCCCTGATCAAGTTTCTGTCTTCAAGATATAGCCTAAAATACTCGTCTTTTGAAATTAGCTCTTTAAAGTCCTTGTCTATGTTTGTGGGTTTCGGAGATTCAAAATAATTTTCTATATTTTCGAATAGGCCCTTTCTTACAAAAAGTGATGTACAAAGTTGTTTTGCAAATTTACTCCCTTCTTTATCATTCAAACCGGTTAGGTTTATATAATTAAGATCCTGCTCTTTCATTGAGCTATCAGTATTATGTGTTATTGATATGTCTTGGTGATATGGAGATAGAGCAAGTTTATATATAATATCCTTGTGTCCGCCTCGCATCTCATCAACTAGCGGCTGTATTATTAGATCGGGAGCGAGTTCAAGCTCGTCAAACAAGAATGCCCATTTTCCATGGCTTTCATTGAGATAATTGTTAACTATGGATACCGAGCTATTTAAAATCTCAATCAATGAAATCTCATCTAAATCACAGGTTTCGTCACTACCTTTTATTAGTCTATTTGCTGATTTAGATATATCTTGTTTTTTTATAACAATAGAGGAGAATAAACTTCTGATGGAATTTATTTTAGGTGTGCAACCATAAAGAGAAGATAACTCTAAAACCAGTTCCATCTCATCCTCTTTCGAAATATCAACTGATCTAAATTTATTTTTTTTATTAACTATTCGACTACAACGATAGTTTACAACAGATAGAAATTGTTCAATTACATGATAGATAAATAGGACATCTAATAAATATAGAGCTTTATCCATTCTTTCTCGCTCTACCTGCGTTATATTAGAACTATTTATTACTTCTTGAATTTTCTCATATTGCTTTTTCCAGTATCGGTCTGTTGGAATGAAAACACCTGAAAAATCGATAATATCTCGATACTTGTCCGAATTTTCTCTGTTCCAAATTTCAAGAGACTCGACCTCTAGCATACGCATTAGAGTTGTTTTACCACTTCCTCTAGGACCAATCATGATACTATTGTTGGGGCAAGCTAATTGGTCAAAAAAATCATTTGTGATAAATGTATTGCACAACTCTTCTGTTGAAGTAGTTTTAGCATTAAATGATTCACTTATGCTTGGTATATTAGTGTGCATTTCCATATCCTATTTCAATGATTTTTTGATGGGATTCATCTATCTCTGCAATCAGATTATGTTTTTCTATTCTAGTTTTTAGACGAACAAATTCTCTAGGGGTGAAGTATCCAAGCTCTTCATTTATCTCAATTAGGTCTATTTCTTGCAAAAAAGGTTCATCGACTAATTTTGATTTAATATCAGATATTAAATCTATAGCTGTTTTACTTGAACCAAACCCACTATTTGCTGGTAAATTCTCTGACTTAGACGGGAGCCAGCCATTTGCCATGGTGTACTCATAGGTTTTGAATTTTCCGACCACACGCTCTTTCTGATCGGTTTTGCTAATATCTATATCAAGCAGATAAATCTGGTTTGATGTTTTGTCTTTAATACCTTCGTACAACTTGGCTGAGGTACTACCTGCGGAAAAAACTATTGGTGGTGTTTGTGCTTGAGAGAAAGTTGAACTAACGCACGCAAAATGTTTGTGTCCATGTATGACCAACCATGGACCAACATCAATTTCTTGGAGAGCATTAACTAAGCTTTGCCCACCACTCATTTGCTCACCATCGTAATCCTCGTAAGCATGTTCCATTCTTTGAGGGTGATGATGACAAACAAGTATATTTATTGGCTTAGGGACATATTCATCGGATTCAATGAAGTCACATATTTGATTAATGGTTTCTGACGAGACTCTTCCATGCTTATACTCATCTGAGTATCCGTGGTAAGCGCTTGTATTTAGACTAAGAACATTACAATCTGCTAAGGAGTCTATCGCCCAGTTCCAAGCCCAGAAATGTGTATTTTTCTGAAAACAGTCAAACGGAAACGATGGTTCACAAAACTGTAATTGATGCTTTGGCGAGAAACCCGTAGGATCTTCCGTCGTATCAGGTCTTGATTGATGGTCGTGATTACCTGGAACACATATCAGCTTTGAGCCTGGAAAAGAGAAACTCAATCGGTTTAAAAACTTCCAACCTGCTACAAAAGAGCGACTCTGTCCTCTGTTCGCGATATCTCCGCAACAAATGATGTAGTCAAGTTTTGAGTCAATGCTTTGAATATAACCTATTAGGCCATCACCAAACTCGCCACTTCCATCGTCATCTACAATTAGCCGCGAATGTTCATGAGTATCAACTTCATCTACTAATACTGCATGCAAATCAGATAGTACTAAAATTTTCATAGAGATATTATTGTAATGATATTACCAACTTTTAACCATTGTACTCTGGAAAGAGGAACTTTCACGCTGTTTCTTAAAAGCTGAGTATTTTTTATGAAAAAATCGAATCTAAAATATAAAACAGGATCTGCATCACAAAATTATGCATGTATGACAGAGTGTATGCCCCCAAAAGTCGACTTGGCATAATTTGTTATTTTTCAGTCAGGTATTGTGTTTGTCCGACTCCCTCACTCACCGCCACATTCTAAAAGGTCTGATTTATCAGGCCTTTTTTCGTATCTGTCATCCACAAAATCAACTACTAAGCTTATCCATAGATTCTGATTTGATAGTTGTCACAACAACTTATTCATTTCTAATACTTTATCGCGTTCTCACATCGGGCCGTATATCATCTAGACATGTTAATAAATGACTTAGTTATGTCTGCAACTATTTATTTTTACAAACAAAATTCTAAGCAGTTTGATGATCAATATGACTCATTTAAATTTGAGCCAGCTCATCAATTTTGGCGTGTTTGTGGCTCAAGTGTGCTTGGCGTTGGTTCGGGGAGGTAAGCTATGTCGCACGAGTATTATTTAGACAAGTTTCGACAACTGAACATGAATAGCTCAGGTGGCAAGAAAAGTCCTCACAAAGTCTGTATGCTGCTGGCCGTTATGGATTTAATTCAAGCGGGCAATATCGTCTCTAACAACATTGTATTTAATCAGCCGCTAAAGGACGCTTTTACCCGACACTTTGACAACTTTGCTCAAGGTAATGATAAAAATACGCCGGAGAATCCATTTTTCCATCTGAGGAGTGAAGGATTTTGGCACCTCTCTTACAATGATGGATACAACGAGTCGAATACCAACCGTTATTCTGCTAAAGCAATTGCCTACGTCTATCTCGATGATGAACTTTTTGAGTTTATGAAGAGTTTTATCGTCACCAATGAACTCAAAGAAGCCTTAGTTTGTAACTTGTCTGATTTGGCTTCACGGTACCAGCACTGGTTAATGGATATCGGTAAAACAGAGAAGACGGCGAGAAACTATCTTGGCGCTGTTCGAAGTTCTATCTCCAATTGGTTAATAGAGACAGGCGAAATTCGTGAACCGCTTACCGAGGTTAAGTCTTTCAGCCAGTTTATTGAATACGAGAAAAAAGCGAAGCAACTCGATATTTTTAAACGTAGGGATGAGAAAGGTAAGGGCATGTATAGTGCCGCATTGTCCCATTACCGTAAGTTTTTAGCCGATTTAGCCCAAATAGATGTCAATGCAGACATTCGACAAGTTATGTCGGATAGAAAGCTAACGGATACAGAAAAAGCGATCATGGTGAAAACCCGAATGGGTCAGGGACATTTTCGCTCTCAATTGGTCCAAATGTGGGGTGGTTGCGCTGTTACGGGCTATCGAAACACGTCGATGTTGCTCGCCTCTCACATTAAGCCTTGGCGTGATTCTAATAACCAAGAACGTTTAGATAAGTTTAATGGAATATTGCTTTTGGCTAATCTTGATAAGGCTTTTGATCTCGGCTTTATCTCGTTTAAGGACGATGGCCAAGTGCTTATTTCGGATTACCTTGAAGCGCCAGAGGTGATTGGCTTGAGAGAGGATATGTCGTTCCACGTTATGCGAGAGCATAAACCTTATTTGGCTTATCACAGAGACGAGCTGTTTAAAGGGATGTAACTCGAGACTAAAAGAAGCCATCAAAAATGGCTTCTTATGCCATGCTCAGAAATGTTCACAGATCCCAAGATACCATTGCGACGGCTTTGTTCTTTGAGACCAGCGTTTGGTCTTTCAATTGGACTACGTTGCTGTTTGCAAACGGTGTGACATGTTCTATGCCGTTTTCTTCCCACACGACTTTGTTGTTTTCAACAAAGACATGTTTTGACGTTTCTATCGAAGAGATAAAGGTAGGGATTTTACTTTTCCACGCAATGTTAACGCCAGCTGCGTAAGATGAAGTAGCAATGAAAACACTCATAAGTACAAGTAATCTAGGCATAATCGTCACATTTGTTAGCATGTTTTTTTGATTGTAGGTCGCAATGCTAACTATCGTTAGTGATTAAATGCAAAATAATATGGGGGGATATTTAATTTTCGACGCAATTCAAATTTTTCGAATTAATTGAACTTGCTTCCATAAATAGTAAATTTGAAAGCGTGCTTTACCCATTCGCCGACCTGTGCAACTAGGTTGGTTATCACTCATTTCTTCCATAACGTTTTACTCTACAACTTCTGCTGAATTGATATCCAGCCCAGTTTGCCAATCACTAGAATAGTATATTGACGGGTGAGTCTCTGAATACATGAACTCTAACTGAACCAAGGTTGCGTAGCGGTTAGACGCTCATTAGCTAAGTGAAGGTGGGTAAGATGAGTCAAAAATTTCCAGATAACTTTTTATGGGGGGGCGCGGTTGCGGCTCATCAACTTGAGGGCGGTTGGGACAAAGGTGGTAAAGGCCCGAGTATTATCGATGTGGTGACTGCGGGGTCACATGGCCAGCCTCGTGTGATTACTGATGGGGTGCTTGACGGAGCGTTCTATCCTAATCATGAAGCGATTGATTTTCATGGCCGCTATAAACAAGACATTAAGCTATTTGCTGAAATGGGCTTTAAGTGTTTTAGAACCAGTATCGCTTGGACACGGATCTTTCCAAAAGGAACCGAAGATGAGCCTTGTGAAGCGGGGCTGCAGTTCTATGATGATATGTTTGATGAGTTACTCAAGCATGGTATCGAGCCAGTGATTACACTGAGTCATTTCGAAATGCCGTATCACCTAGCGAAAGAATACGATGGTTGGATGAACCGCAAGGTGATTGATTTGTTTGTCAAATTCTCTATGACCGTCATCCAACGCTATCAGCACAAAGTTAAGTATTGGATGACGTTTAACGAAATCAACAATCAGGCGAATGTTTCAAATGATATTTTTGGCTGGACTTGTTCGGGCGTTAAGTACACCAGTAAGGAAAAGCCAGAGCAGGCGATGTATCAGGCGGCGCACCATCAGTTTGTTGC
>JABXHY010000075.1 GCA_013373375.1 Gammaproteobacteria bacterium | reverse complement strand
TCGTAAGTTCTGCCGTTTCACTGCAGAAAACGTAACAGAAATCGATTATAAAGATTTGGCAACTTTGAAAGCTTATATTACTGAAACTGGTAAAATTGTACCTAGCCGTATCACAGGTACTAGCGCTAAATATCAGCGCCAGCTAGCTCGTGCTGTCAAACGTGCCCGTTTCTTGGCTTTATTGCCATACAGCGACTCACACAAGTAATCGCTGATATTTGAGCGGCTCTATTTAGAGCTAGTGTTGTCAGATTAATTTAAGAGGATAGACTGATGGACGTCATTCTATTGGAAAAAATTCGTAACCTAGGTGATTTAGGTGACAAAGTGGCTGTAGCAAATGGCTACGGACGCAATTACTTAGTACCTCACGGTAAAGCAGTTCCAGCAACCAAAGCCAATTTGGAAGCATTTGAAGCTCGTCGTGCTGAGTTAGAAAAACAAGCTCAAGAGCTATTAACGGCTGCTGAAGCTCGTGGTGAAAAATTAAATGAGCTAGTGGTAACTATCGAAGCCAATGCTGGTGATGAAGGCAAGTTGTTCGGTTCTATTGGAACTAAAGACATTGCTGATGCGATCACTGCGATGGGCACAGAAGTTGAAAAAGCTGAAGTTAAAATGCCTCACGGTGTTATTCGTAACACTGGCGAGTACGAAATTGACTTAGTACTTCACTCAGACGTTACTGTAACTGTTAAAGTTAATGTAGTTGCTGAGCAAGCTTAATTTTCGAGTCTCTGACTTGTTAGTTAAAAAAGGGAGCATTTTGCTCCCTTTTTTTATTTCCGAAAAAGTTTTATTTTTGTTAATTTATATCCGCTACAATATCCTTGTAATTATAACAGTTATCTTATTGATTCTTGTTGTCCTAGCCGTAACCTTTAAATAAGAGATTCACGCAATTTATGGCCGAGAAAGACCCAGCGACATCCCAGTTAAAAGTGCCCCCTCATTCGTTGGAGGCTGAGCAGTCCGTACTCGGTGGCTTAATGTTGGACAATGATGCCTGGGATAAAGTAGGCGATAAATTAGTCCCCGACGACTTTTATACTCGAGAACATCGGGCCATATTCAGAGCCATTACTCACCTCGCGAATGACCGACGTCCGATGGACGTTATAACACTGCATGAGTTTTTAGAGCGAGAGGGTGAGTCAGATAATGTAGGTGGTTTGTCCTATCTTGGCGAGCTGGCAAAAAATACTCCGAGCGCTGCCAATATTGAGGCCTACGCATCAATTGTGCGAGAGCGCGCGATCTTAAGGGAACTTATTTCAGTCTCAAATAACATTGCTGACTCAGCGTTTTTCCCAAAAGGGCAAAGTTCCAATCAGATTTTGGATGCGGCTGAGTCGAAGGTTTTTAAAATTGCTGAAAAACGTGAGAGTAAAGACGCAGGTCTAAAGATAGCGTCGTCTTTTTTGCAGGAAACGCTGGACCGAATTCAAGACGCTGTTGACTCCAAAGGCGGTATTACCGGGTTATCGACTGGGTTTTCCGATTTGGATAAGAAAACCAATGGCTTGCAAAAGACGGACTTGTTAATCGTTGCCGGCAGACCTGCTATGGGTAAAACCACATTCGCTATGAATATGGCAGAGCATGCCTCCATACATGGTGGCAAGCCAGTTTTGGTTTTTAGTATGGAGATGCCGGCAAATCAGTTATTAATGCGTTCGTTTGCGTCTATTGGAGGTGTTGATGCAACCCGGTTGCGTACCGGCCACCTGGACGATAAAGATTGGGACAACTTAATGGTGGCGACTAACATTCTTAAAAACAACTGTAAGATGTTTATTGACGACTCTCCTGGTTTGTCGCCGGCTGAGGTTCGCTCTCGATCACGCCGTGTTGCCAGAGAACACGGTGAAATAGGGCTTATCGTCGTGGATTATTTGCAGTTGATGCAAGTGCCCGGAATGTCCGATAACCGAACATTAGAAATTTCTGAAATTTCTCGATCTTTAAAGTCACTTGCGAAAGAGCTACAAGTTCCCGTAATTGCTCTGTCGCAGTTAAACCGATCGCTAGAACAACGTGCCGATAGACGCCCTGTAATGTCTGATCTCCGTGAGTCTGGAGCAATTGAACAAGATGCGGATATTATTATGTTTGTTTACCGAGATGAGGTTTACAACAAGGACTCGGAAGATAACAAAGGGAAAGCAGAAGTTATTATCGGTAAACAAAGAAATGGTCCAATCGGAACGGTTCATTTAGCGTTTCAAGGTCACTACAACAGATTCGCCAATTTAGCTTATGAGTATGACGAAGGATATTAATGAGACCGACTAAAGCCATTATTCATCGCTCTGCAATTCAGCATAACTTAGAGCAAATAAAAAAAATGGCGCCGCAAAGCCGTATTATGGCAGTGGTGAAAGCGGATGCTTACGGTCATGGTTTGGTTCCAATTGCCAAAAGTTTAGCTGCGGCTGATGCGCTAGCGGTTGCTTGTATTGAAGAGGCCATTGAGCTAAGAAATGGTGGGGTCACAACGCCAATAATTTTACTCGAAGGAATATTTGAGTCGAATGAATTACCCTTGGTGGCGCAACTGGATTTGCAACTCGTAATACACAATCAGCATCAAATCGATCTTCTGAAAGCGAACCCAACAGATAAGCCGATTGAAGTATGGCTCAAAGTTGACACTCACATGAACCGACTTGGATTTGCTGCTGACTCAATTGCCGAAGTCTTTGAATCGGTTCAGCAATTACCTTCTGTATCCGTGCTCCGTTTGATGACTCATTTTGCCTGCGCTGATGATGTTGCAAGCAGTATGACTCAACAACAGTTGGACCTTTTTAAAAGCGTTACGGCCGAGTTTGATGTCGAAAAGTCCGCTGCCAACTCAGCTGCTGTTTTAGCTTGGCCTGAAACCCATTTTGATTGGGTTAGACCAGGACTTATGCTGTATGGATACTCGCCTCTGCTGGGTAAAGAAGGTCATGAACATAAACTTCTTCCTGCGATGACGTTAGAGTCAAAATTGTTCGAAGTAAAAACAGTGGAGAAGGGTGAGTCCGTCGGCTACGGGGCTCATTGGCGAGCTGAACATAAAACGACAATTGGAATTGTCGCGATTGGTTATGGTGACGGTTACCCGAGGCATGTTGAAAATGACGCTCCAGTCTGGGTTAATGGCCGAATTGTCCCTATTGCTGGAAGAGTATCGATGGATATGTTTGCCGTTAATCTTGGAGAAGACTCTAAAGACTCAATTGGTGATAGAGTTGTTTTGTGGGGGCCTGAACTACCGGTAGAGCGTGTGGCTTTAGCCGCAAATACAATACCTTATACTTTGGTTTGTGGTGTTACCGCACGAGTTAAATATCACTGGAGTGAATAATGACTGAGTTTTTGACAGTCAACACTAACGGACAAGGTTTATATGAGTTCACTGGTCAACTGCGTCAATTAACACAGTCGTTTAAGGGGCAAGATGGTTTGTGTACTTTGTTCGTTCGACACACCTCTTGCAGCCTCCTGATTCAAGAAAACGCTGATCCATCCGCCAAGCGCGATTTGGAAACTTGGTTGTCTAGGTTAGTTACAGAGCATGATCCTTTGTATACTCATACCGCTGAAGGTCCAGATGACATGCCTGCTCATATCAAAGCTGCGCTAACGGCGACATCCATAAGTATTCCTATTAGCATGGGAGAGCTTGTTCTTGGTACTTGGCAAGGCATCTTTTTATGGGAACATCGACATCAAGCTCATTCTCGTCAGGTAGCCGTTCATATAAGCTCTTAAAAGTCCTTTCTGAATTTTAAAAGTAACTGGCTCTATCTCAATGCTCAATGTGTTTTGATTTTTTTACTCAAATGCTTGTATTAGATTAAAAAACTCCTTTTAATGCCAGAGGAGTCGACGTGCGATCGACACACCCGCCAATCTAAGTTGTATGGCTTCCGAATAAGAAAAGTAATAACGGGGAGTACGACCAATGACCTTTTTTAATCGAAAAAATAAATTTTGGCTGCGGCAAACTGCAGTCGCGGTGGCAGCTGCAATTTCATTTCCTGTGTTCAGTGCAGAAGATGAAGAAGCTGCAGATGATAAAGAATCAGATGTAAAAGTTGTGGTCGTAGGTTCTCGAGCCGCGCCACGTTCAGTTGGAGACTCTGCAGTCCCAGTTGATATTATCTCGGGCGAGGAGTTCGAAAGTCAGGGTATTACTGATATGAACTCGATGCTTGCAGTATCCGTTCCCTCATTCAACGTTAATGCACAACCTATTTCAGATGCTGCAACTTTAGTACGTCCTGCAAACTTAAGAGGACTTTCACCTGACAGTACTTTAGTACTGGTGAATGGAAAGCGCCGTCATCGTGCCTCTGTTATTGCTTTTTTGGGCGGCGGTATTTCTGATGGTTCGCAAGGTCCCGATATTTCAGTGATTCCAAGTGTTGCGCTTAAACAAATTGAAGTACTTCGTGATGGTGCGGCGGCTCAATATGGTTCGGACGCTGTAGCAGGTGTTATGAACTTTGTATTGAATGACTCAGCTTCTGGCGGCTTTGTGGAATTGTCGACGGGGCAATTTTATGAAGGCGATGGTACAAGTGTGCAATTGTCTGCTAATAAAGGTTTTGAGCTGACTGAACGTGGCTTTTTGAATTTAAGTTTAGAATACAAACAATCAGACCCAACTAGCCGTTCGGTTCAAAGATCCGATGCTGCCGACCTTATACAATTTGGTAATGCAGCTACGAGTGCTGCGGTCGCAGACCCTGCTCAAATTTGGGGGTCGCCAGAAATAAAAGATGATCTAAAGTTATTTTTTAATGCTGGTGTTGACCTAGATAACAGTCGCCAAGTTTATGCATTCGGTAACTACGCTGAGCGTGAAGTTGAAGGTGGTTTCTTTTTCCGTAATCCATTAACTCGACCGGGTGTTTTCTCGAATGATGGTGGTCAAACGTTATTGGTTGGTGATCCAACGACTTCAACCCCGAGCTGTCCAACAGTAACAATCGATCAAGACCCAAATAGCCCAACTTATTTACAGCCAGATGCAACAGCACTTGCACTCGTAGAGGCAGATCCAAACTGTTTTACTTTTTACAGTTTATTCCCAGGAGGTTTCACACCACGATTTGGTGGAACTGTCAGTGATGAGTCCTTAGCGGTTGGCTATAAAGGTGAATTTGATTCTGGTGTGTCTTATGACTTCAGTTATACATACGGTAAAAACCAGGCTGATTTCTTTATCAAAAATACTATTAACGCTGCATTTGGTCCTACTTCTCCAACAGAGTTTGCACCGGGTTCATATGTGCAAGAAGAAAACGGATTAAATGTTGATTTTACAATTCCAATGCAATATGGCTTCATTTCTGTCGGTGCCGAAACTCGAAATGAAGAGTTCACGATCATTGCAGGACAAGCTGAGTCTTATGAGTTCAATGCCAACTTGGCTGCTCAAGGTTTCGGGATAGGTTCAAATGGTTTTCCTGGATTCAAAGACACGGACGCTGGTTCAAATGACAGAACACATTGGGCAACTTATGTCGATTTTGAAGCGGATTTAAGTGACGACTTTTTATTGACCACAGCCGTGCGTCACGAAGAGTACGATGACTTTGGTGCAACCACAAACTTCAAAATTTCGAGCCGCTGGCAAACCACTGAAACATTAGCATTTCGTGGTGCTGTGAGCACTGGCTTTAGAGCGCCGACAGTTGGCCAATCGAATGTTCGAAACGTTACTACTGCATTCCAAAATGGTCAGCTTTCGGATCAAGCAACTCTACCGCCAACGAATCCAATTTCGGTACAAAAAGGTGGTAAAGAGCTTCAACCTGAAACTGCTCGTAACATGTCGTTTGGTGCGGTTTATCAATCTGACAGACTATTCGTTACTTTGGATTACTACCGAATCAAAATGGAAGATCGAATCACATTGAGTTCTCCACAGACCTTAACACAAGATGACATTGACGACTTGCTTGCTCAAGGCATCAGTGATGCGAGTAGCTTTTCAAGTGTTCGATTCTTTACCAATGACTTTGATACCACAACTCAAGGGATTGATTTAGTAGCTAACTACAGCATGGACATGTGGAGTGGTAGTGTTGACTGGGGATTCATCTACAACTGGACTGACACCAAAGTTGATAGTTTCGATCCTAACAACATTGGTGATACGCGAGTTCGTCAATTAGAAGAAAACCTTCCTGACGTGCGAGCTACTATTTCGATGAACTATAGAACTGGCGATTTAAGAACCACGGTTCGATACAATCACTATTCTGGATTTTATGAAGCGCATCTTGACGATGGCACTTTGCCAATCGAAGTGGGACGTACGGGTTTAGTTGACCTTGAGTTTGGATATGATGTTGATGAAAATCTTAACTTGGTATTTGGCGCTCAAAACTTGTTAGATGAATACCCTGATGAAAACCCTTATGCGGATATTGTTGGTGCAAAATACCCTGTCACCTCTCCCTATGGGTTTAATGGTGGTTACTACTACATGCGTGCAGGTTATTCATTCTAGACTGAATAGATTAATTGTTCGCAGCTTATTAAGAGCCTCCTTCGGGAGGCTTT
>JABXHY010000035.1 GCA_013373375.1 Gammaproteobacteria bacterium | reverse complement strand
GAAATATTGAAGGTAAAACCGTGTTTGTTGATGGTGCATTACCAGGCGAGTCTGTGCTTATGCAATATTCGTCGGTTCGCGGGAAATTTGACGAAGGCTATGTAAAAGAAGTGCTTTCGCGATCGGCCGATCGTGTTAAACCTCCATGTGAGTTTTTTGAAATTTGTGGTGGTTGTAGTTTACAGCATATGTCGAGTGAGGCTCAGATAGAGTTTAAGCAATCGATATTAAAAGAGCATTTTGAACACTTTGGTAATGTGCAGCCTGAGACATGGTTAGAGCCATTGCAACTCGATACATTAGGCTATCGAAAGAAAGCTCGTCTTGGTATTAGGTTTGTGACAAAGAAAGACAGTTGCTTGGTCGGTTTTCGAGAAAAGCGCAGTAATTTTTTAGCGGAAATAGAATCTTGTGCTGTATTAATGCCAAAAGTAAGCGAACTGATAGTGCCATTGCGCAACTTGATTGGCTCGATGGATGCAAAGCAATCGACACCACAAATTGAACTCGCGGCTGGAGATGATGCGCTCGCGTTTGTTGTTCGGCATATGGAACCGCTTTCAGAGCAAGATAAAGAAAAGTGGTTAAACTTCGCCGAGGAAAATGATATTCACCTATATTTTCAACCGAAAGGCCCTGATACCGTTCATAAAGTTTGGCCTAACGACAATAACGATCGTTTACACTATCAACTACCGGACTTTGATGTTGAGTTAGCATTTCATCCGATGGACTTCACACAAGTCAATACTTCGGTCAATCGAGCAATGGTATCGTTAGCTATCGATTTACTCGAGTTAAATGGTGAAGAAAGAGTGCTCGATCTGTTTTGCGGACTTGGAAACTTTACTATTCCACTGGCAAAAAAATCAAAGGCGGTCATTGGAGTTGAAGGCGTCGACTCAATGGTGAAGCGAGGCTACGAAAATGCAAAACGGAACAATCTAGAAAATGTAGATTTCTATCAAGCCGATTTGCAACAAGACTTCAGCGAAAAAGAGTGGGCGAAGGAAGGCTTCGATAAGATATTGATTGACCCTCCACGAAGTGGTGCGCTTGACGTTGTTCAGTATTTGCCAAAATTTGGTGCTTCACGCGTGGTCTACGTTTCTTGTAATCCGTCAACTTTAGCTCGCGATGCTGGCGTTTTGAAAGAGCAGGGCTATCGTTTAGTTAAAGCAGGTGTAATGGATATGTTTCCTCATACTGCACACGTTGAATCAATTGCTGTTTTTGAACGTAACAATTAAATTTATTGAGATATGGTAAAAGTTGCTGAATATTTTCCAGTCGATCTGTCGGCCGATTGCGAGCCGACAGATTGGCTAGATCGTTTGCCAATGAAATACAATCAGAAGCGTCGAAATCTAGTTATCGCCAGCATTGATTTAATCAATCAGGTCATTAGTTCTGTTGATGATGATGAATTGTTAAATGAAAGTCATAATATTATCAATACGCTTACACCACTCCATGTTGATGCAACGACCTTAGCAACGGCTGTGGTTTATCCTTGTTTTTATTTAGGGTTGCTAGATAACGAAACCATAAGCAATAAACTTAATTCAGATGTCGCTAAGTTATGCGAAGGTGTTCGTAAAATGGACGCTTTACAGAACTTACAGTCGACTACTTCTGACTCTCACCTTGACCCACAGCAATTGGATAATTTTCGTAAAATGCTTCTTGCAATGGTCGATGATGTTCGAATTGTTTTAGTCAAGCTAGCGGAACGTCTGTCCGTATTACGACTAGCTAAAAAAGCAAAGCCAGAACAAAAGGCTTTAATCGCGAAAGAAATTAAAGATATCTATGCGCCATTGGCTAATCGACTGGGCGTTGGCCAATTAAAATGGGAAATGGAAGACCTTTCTTTTCGATACTTGGAACCAGAGCAATATAAAAAAATTGCCAAACAACTGGATGAAAAACGTTTAGATCGAGAAGACTACGTCAGTCGTGTGCTGGATATGATCAACGCTGAGATTGATAAGTTTGGCATTAAGCACGCGGAAGTTATGGGACGCGCGAAACATATTTACAGTATTTGGCGTAAAATGAAGCGAAAGAATGTCGGCTTTGAAGAAATTTATGATGTTCGTGCAGTTCGTGTATTAGTTGATGAAATTCCACATTGCTACGCAGTTTTAGGCATTGTTCATGGCCTTTGGAAACACATTCCAAAAGAGTTTGATGATTACATTGCGACACCGAAGGAAAATGGTTATCGATCATTACACACCGCAGTAGTCGGACCCGAGGGGAAAACTTTAGAAATTCAAATTCGAACTAAAGCAATGCATCAAGAGTCTGAGTTGGGTGTTGCAGCCCATTGGCGCTATAAAGAAGGTGCAAAAGCGCAGCAAGCGGGTTTTGAAGCAAAGATTGCATGGTTACGACAACTCTTGGAATGGCAAGACGAAGTTGCAGACTCAAACGCAATGGTCGATGAGTTTCGAAGTACTGTTGTTGAAGATCGAATTTATGTATTTACACCTCAAGGAAAAGTTATAGATTTACCAATTGGCTCAACGCCGATTGATTTTGCTTATCACGTCCATACCGATGTTGGACATAATTGTCGAGGGGCAAAAATTGCTGGACGAATTGTACCTTTAACTTATCGGTTAAAAACAGGACAGCAAGTTGAAATACTGACCACAAAAAATGGTCATCCCAGCCGCGACTGGTTGAATCCTCACAACGGCTATATCAAATCTTCTCGTGCTCGTTCTAAAATTCATCAGTGGTTTAGGCATCAGGATAAAGACAAAAATTCTGCTGCCGGAAGAACCATACTGGATAAAGATTTACATCAACACAGTTTGGACGATGTTGACTTAAAAGCTCTCGCACAAAAATTTAACTTCCATCAGGTTGAAGAGTTGTATGCCGCTATTGGAGCTGGCGATATAGGAATGACTCAGGTTATTAATAGTGCCAGAGCTCAGTTAGGTGCTGTAGAGCCGAAGAAAAAATCTGTGTTTAAACCACACTCGAAACGAAAGTCTGATGGATCAGATATTCAAATTGAAGGTGTGGGAAGTTTGTTAACAAAGATTGCAGGTTGCTGTAAACCTGTTCCTGGTGACTCAATACAAGGTTATATAACGCAAGGCCGTGGCGTAGTTGTTCATAGAAAAGATTGCCAATATATTTTAAAGGCAATTGAAACGACACCAGAAAGGCTAATAAAAGTATCATGGGGTGATCAGCAAAACGATGATTACCAAGTTGATATTGGAATTGAAGCTTACGATCGAAAAGGTTTATTGAAAGATATCACCACAGTGTTTGCCAATGCGAAAGCTAGTATTGAGAGTATGAATACGTCAACTAATACAAAATCTCAAGGTGTCGTGATAAATATTCGAATGTATGTGGAAAATACGGATAAGCTTTCAAGAGTGCTAGCGCAACTTTCTCAGGTGCCAAATGTGACTGAAGTAAAACGTAAACGTTAAAACTTTAGTTTAAACAGAACTAAAACATGGATTAAGGAATGGAAATGTCAAAAGGCTCGATCGAAAGACTATTATCGATCATGTCACAGTTAAGAGATCCTGATTCAGGCTGTCCCTGGGATCTCAAGCAAACCTACAAAACAATTGTGCCTTATACTATAGAAGAGACTTACGAGGTCGCTGATGCTATTGAGCGAGAAGATTATCACGATTTAAAGTCTGAGTTAGGTGATTTGTTGTTCCAGGTAGTATTTTATGCTCAACTGGCCAAAGAAGACTCTCGTTTCGAATTTGATGATATTGTTAACGCGATTGCCGATAAGTTAGAGCGGCGACACCCCCATGTATTTGGTGAAAAAGAATTCACCTCTGAACAAGAATTGCACCAAGCTTGGGAAAAAGAAAAGCATCGTGAAAGACAAGAAAAAAGTCAATCTGCTAGTATTCTGGATGATGTGCCTGCTACATTGCCAGCATTAGCTCGAGCTCAAAAAATACAAAAGCGAGCAGCAAAATTGGGATTCGACTGGCCTGATGACTCAGGGGTTTGGGACAAGCTATACGAAGAAGTTGAAGAGTTAAGGGATGCTGTAGCTGAGCAACAGAGTGCAAAAGGCAGTAATGAGCAAGTTGAAGATGAGCTTGGAGATGTTCTATTTTCAATTATAAATTTATCTCGACATTTAGGCGTTGATTCTGAAACTGCGTTGCGCCGAGCAACGAAGAAATTTGACAGTCGGTTTAGAGTGGTAGAAACATTAGTAAAAAACAAAAATCAAGACTTTGCAAATCTATCAATTGAAGAACTTGAGTTATTGTGGCAGCGTGCAAAGTCAGAGGTTTAATTGAAAATACCTTGATATTAAAGTGATAGGCTATGACTTTATAATTTACGAGTTTGGTAGTTCATCCATAAACTCTCATTATTAATAAGAGAAAAGGTTAATTACTTCGTATGAATAGAAACAGTGCTTTTAAATCAACTCTCATTTTTGTATCGCTTTTATTATCAATGCATCTAATAGCTGCGGAGTCATCATCACAAAGAGTTGAGAAACTTGAGCGAGAATTTGAAAGTGTTATTCTGTCTAGTCCCTTTCTTCCTGCTTTGAACAATAGCGTACGAATTGAAAGTAATGCTATTGGTCAGCCTATTACAAGTTTCTATAATTACTCTGACCAAGCTTATCAAAACACTCAAGATAAATTTGAATCGTTTGCAAATAAAGCTAAAAAGCTATTAACTAAGGACAGTTCAGCACAAGTAAATTTGCTTGAACTTAAATTGCGCGCACACCAATTATCGGAGCAAGCTAAATTTCCTCATTATTTATTTCCGTTGGGTCCTTATCGCAATGATGTTGTGACAGTTTTTCAGCTTGCAAGTGGCCAATCAGTCAGTGTATTTAACGATTCAGTTACCATACCGTTCGATTCGATTTCGGCTTACGAGCAATGGTTGGAGACAATTAAGACTTACCCAGACTTTATAGATAACGTTATTTTAAATTTAAAGTATGGTGTAGAAAATGGCTTTGTAATGTCGAGACTGCTAACAGAGGAAAAAATAAAGCAGTTAAATCAATTACAAGTTGAAGAGTATGAAAATAGCTTGTTCTACAAGCCGATTACTGAGATGCCGTCATTTTTTCTGGCAAACCAGAAACAGTATTTAATTTTACAATATTCAAAGGTCATCCGAGCAAAAGTTATTCCTGCTACCCAGAAGTTGATTGATTTTCTAGAAGGTGACTATCTGCCAAAGACAAAAGATGTCATGAGTATTTATCAAGTTCCATTTGGAGAGTCTCTGTATTTTTCACAATTAATGACAGAAACACTAAGCGAGCAGTCAACGGAAAATATTCAAATACTTGCCTATCAAAAATTACAGTCAAGTTACTCAAAGCTTAAGACTCTTCTATTAAAAGATGAATTGGAAAGTCAGTCTGAGGAAAGTAACAACGTATCAGCGATTGATAAATCTAAGCCTGATATATCTAATGATTTACAGATGGATATATCAAAAGTTGATGCAAAAAGGTTTTGGCAAGAATTACATCAATCTCAATTCGACGCTCAAACAAATAATAGTGAACGGTTGGATGCAGTCGTTAAGCAAATAAACAGAGCGAGTACTGAGTTATTTGACTATTTTCCTACACATACCTATCAGGTTTCTCTGATCGAAAGCCAGCAATCACTACCTTTTGCTTACATTGAAGTTGGCATTAAAGAGCTTAAGCCAGCTCGAGTTGTGGTCAATAAATTACATCCGTTAACGAGCAATCCTTATTTTATGCCAATGAAATTAGTCGAATTTGGAGCTCCGGGTCAGCACTTTTATCAATCCTTCAGAAACGAGAACTCTGAAGAGCCTGTTTATAAAGTACATTTGAACCTCAAAAGTAATGAACTTGCATGGCGCAAGTACAGTAGAGAGTTGTTGCTCAGCAAACCATTTATTTCAGATAAAAACAGAATAGGCGCCAGTGTTGAAGAGTTATGGATGGCGACAAGGTTATTTGTTGACGTAAGCTTGCATCACAAAGAATGGTCTAAAGAAAGTTTAATTAGAATTTTACAACAAAATACACCGTTTAATAAAAGTGAATTAGAAATGCTTATTTTGCAATCTGTTAATAATCCAGGTGTGATGTCGCAAGAAGCTTTGAGATTTTTTAATTTAATGCAGCTACTTGAAAATGCCCAGCGAGACTTTGGTGAGCCATTCAACTGGAAAAAATTTAATGTGATTGTACTTTCTCACTCCACCAAACCACTCGAAATCACGGAGGGTGTTTTACGTAGGTGGACGGCAACCCAAGTAAAACGTAAGGATGAGTAGGTCAAATTTAAGCATGTAAAATTCAAGCATGTATAATTAAATTACGTCAAAAATTTGTCATATTTTCTGGTGTTGAATCTCCTATTACTTCATTTTCGGCAACTTTCCTTGTGAGTCCTCTGAATAGTATTTGAAATATCCGACCACCGCATATTGATTATCAGCCCTCGCATACTAAACTTTAAGAGTCGAAAGGAGGCATGGTAATTGACGACGACTCGAGAGCTCTACAATTCTAACAGACCGCGATGGTTTTTAGCTTATCTTGGTGTAGCCTGCATTTCTGTATTTATCGTTCTTTCTGAGTTTTATCTCAATAAAGAAGTTAATACTCTTTATTTTGAAACGGTAAATGAGAACAAGCTGTGGACCGAGTTAGAGGCTGAATTGTATTCACTGTCGGAAATAGTACTAAAAGTTAATTCTCCAGGTAATGATGTTTTTAATTCTTTTGATGTTGTCAATGAATGGAATAAATACTTGGAATCTAAGCAAGAGTTGTTGACTCAATTTCAAAGAGTTGATAAAGCCATTGAAAATCATCCCTTAGTAGACAATCCAGAAGCCATACTTCAAGCTTTACAGCGAGCAAAAGAGAGTTTTAGCGTATTGGATGCTGAAGTATTCCTGGTTTTTCAGCAGATAAGGAAGAATAAAGTTAAATATGCTGCAACTCATATGGCTCTCATGGACCAACAGTATGCAGTGATGGCTACAGAAATTTCCAATGCGATCAAAATCATTCAAAATAAACAGTCAATACGTATTGGCAAGCAAATGGAAGATGCAGCTTACTTAAAACGCATCGAGTTAACATTTGGTACTATCACCGTTTGCACTATATTTTTGGCTATTATCTATGGAGTATTCTTGCTCAGAAAGGTTAAAAATGACGAAGCGGAGAAAGTAAAAACCGCAATTGAAATGGAAACCATTTATAATTCCACTCTCGCCCCTTCTTTAATCATTGATGAGAATGGAATTGTACAATCTGCTAATAGAGCTGTTTATGATGAGCTGGGTTATAGTCTTGATGAAGTGATCGGTAAAAACATTTCTATTTTAATGCCAGAGCCTCACAAGAGCCAACATGACCTATACATTGAAAAGTACTTAAGGACAAATCAAGCCAAGGTAATCGGTAAGTCTCGAGAACTGACAGTATTGCACAAGAGTGGTAAAGAAATTCCCATTATTCTTAGTGTTAGTGAAATGCACTTGCCTCATGGTATTTATTTTTTAGGCACTATTCATGATATTACTGAACAAAAACAAGAAGCGAAAAAGTTAGAGAAAGCTAGAATATCTGCCGAGCGAGCCAATAAGTTAAAGTCTGAGTTTCTTGCAAATATGAGTCATGAAATTCGTACGCCAATGAATGGCATTATGGGAATGAATGCTCTTTTACAAGAAACCGAATTAAATAAAGAACAAAAAAAGTTTACTAACATTATTCGTAGCTCCTCAGAAACGTTGCTCCACTTATTAAATGATATCCTTGACTTCTCAAAAATTGAAGCAAATAAGTTAGAGCTGGATTATGTGAGTTTTGAGTTGCGGCCGCTTTTAGAAGAGCTCGCTGAAATTGCAGCAATGAATGTTTTAAATAATAAGGTAAAGGTGCTACTAAACATTAGTCCCGATGTACCGAACGGAATACACTCTGATCCTATTCGAGTAAGACAGGTGCTGCATAATTTGCTAAATAATGCGCTTAAATTTACTGAAGAAGGCCAGATAAGCATAGACGTTTCTATTAAAAAGATTAACTCTGATGACTGCACACTAGAGTTTGCTGTTAGTGATACTGGGATCGGAATTGACGAAAATAAGCTTTCATCAATTTTTGATAAATTTTCGCAAGAGGACGCATCTACAACACGAAAATACGGAGGTTCGGGTCTTGGTCTCGCGATTTCAAGGAAACTTGTTCAGTTGATGGGAGGTGAAATTTATTGTTCCAGTAAAAAAGGGAAAGGTTCTGTATTTACTTTTAATATCATCGTAGGGAAGTCAAATGGAGTGGTTACCGAACATGATAGGAGAGTTGATCTTATTGATAAGCGCATTCTAGTGGTTGATGATAACGACGTCGGTCGTGAAATAGTGACAAACTTGATGACTCATCACGGTGCTATTGTGACATCCGTAGCTTCATCGAGAGAAGCAATTGATGCGGTTCAAAAAGAGAAATATGATGCGATATCCACCGATTATATGATGCCCAATATGGATGGAGTAAGTTTAGCGAAGGAGTTACGAATTAGCGGATTTGATAATCCGATAGTTCTACTATCATCCACTAATGTGAAAGGTGAGGTTCTCGATAATGGCTTAATAAATGGTTTTTTATTAAAACCTTCTGAAAGCCTGAGAATTGTGAGTATGATTGAGCAATTACTCTATCAATCCGGCAATAATCAATTGTTAACCTATGCTGATACCGCTCAATTAGGAGAGGTAGTTACGCAGTCAAGCTCCAAAGAAAAAGCAAGCATGAAGCGTATTTTGTTGGTCGAAGATAATAAAACCAATCAAATAGTCGCAAAAGCTATATTAGGCAAGGTAGCAGAAAGTATTGAAGTGGCAGAAAATGGTGAAGAGGCCTTTGAAAAATTCATTAATACCAGTTTTGATTGCGTATTTATGGATTGTCAAATGCCAGTCCTCGACGGATATCAAGCGACAAAGAAAATTCGTGAGCATGAGCAAATTAATCGTTTGAAAAAGACGCCTATTATTGCTTTGACAGCAAATGCAATGAAGCATGATATTGAGCGTTGTTATGCTTCTGGTATGGACTATTTTATTGCAAAACCAATCCAGTTGGATAAACTTTACAAAGTAATAAATGAAATGACATCATTATTAAGCTCTTCCTGATTAATCCTATCAATACGTATTCGTTCGAATTTTAGGAATCTACTGTTTGTTTTTGGTTTTCTTATCTCTAACTTTAGGCTATCAAATTCATTTATCTTATTCGCAGTAAATGAAAAAAAGTACTGAATCAAGGGTTGAGATGTTTGTTAGGTGTGGTAATTTTCACAGTAATATATTTGTTGCAAATAGGACTTGAGGTGGAACTGAAAGCGTAATGCTGGCAATCTGAGGTGATACGTTTATCACTAAGAAGGTGAATTAGACCGTTTTGATGACTGGTCTCGTTAAATCCTTTTCTTATTGAAAGTTATGAATTGACTCGAGAAAAATTAAAATTTAGTTGTTATGAAGAGCAAATGAGTCATTCACGGTATTTAAACCAACTGCGGTATTTAAACCAACTGATTTATACAAGGATATTGAAATGTTTCGCATTAAAACTATTGTTTCTGCTGTTCTGTTGACAACCGGTGTTTCTTTAAGTTTGGTCGGCTGCCAGAGTACCTCTTCTATCGGTGCAACGTCGGCCGTAACAGTAATTAAACCAGAAATTGATGATCGCTCATATGCTTTTCAAACTCTTGAGAATGGTTTAAAGGTGGTTGTAATTTCTGATCCGGATGCGGATAAAGCTGCTGCTGCTTTAGATGTACATGTAGGGCACCTGGCCGACCCTAAAGACAGAGAGGGTCTTAGTCACTATCTGGAGCATATGCTTTTTCTCGGTACCAAGAAATATCCCAAAGTTGAAGAGTACAGTGAGTTCATCGAGAAGCACGGCGGTAGTCAAAATGCCAGCACTGGAATGGAGCATACAACTTATTTCTTTGAAATTAATAACGAGCAGTTTGAACCTGCACTCGACCGCTTTTCTCGCTTTTTCATCGATCCATTATTCGATAAGGAGTTCGTACAAAAAGAACGCGAAGCAGTTCACTCTGAGTACAAGTTAAAAATTAAAGACAATTGGCGCCGTTTTAATGAAGCGGTTAAACAAACGGCAAACCCTGAACATCCAATGACTCAGTTTTCTGTTGGTAACTTGGATACCTTGAGTGACAACAAGAATAGCTCGATTTATGATGATGTGATAGAGCATTATAAGTCATATTACTCCGCAGGTATCATGACGCTTGTGGTTGTAGGGAATTACTCAACTCAAGAATTAATGAGTTGGGCTGAGAATAAATTTTCCGACGTACCTAATAATGGATTTGAAAAATCCTATGATCGACCTGAGCCTTACCTTCCTTCGCAAAGAGGCGTAGAAGTTTTTGTTCAGACACTCGAGAACAAGCGTAATCTCACTATACGTTTTGCTTTACCAGATAGCATGCCGTTTTTTAAAGAAAAACCCATTAACTACCTAAGCCACTTAGTCGGTCATGAAGTCGAAGGTTCGCTTTATGGCGTTCTGAAGAAAAAAGGTTATGTTAAATCACTTTCAATACCCACCTGGGGACCTCATGACTTCACACGTCTCGGAGTGGATATAGAGTTGACCAACAAAGGATATGAGAATCGAGAAGAGGTCATAGAATTATTTTTCAGCTACATAAAGTTAATCAGGGAGCAGGGGATTCAAGAATCTATTTTTTCTGAAAAGGCCCAAATTGCACATAATCAATTTGAGTTTCAAGAGAAATATACAGCGTCTTACTTAGCTGCAAATATTGCGTCTGGTTTACAGCACTATCCGGCTGAACACGCCCTTGATCACTGGCGAGTTTATGAGCAGTTTAATCCCAAGATGATACAAGAGTTCTTGTCCTACATCACTCCTGAAAACGCAAGAATCATTGTTACTTCTCCCGATGTGAAAGGAGATAAGAACGAGCCTCTTTACGATGTCTCTTACTCTATGAGTAAGATTCAGGAGGAAAGAGTAGAAAAATGGCGCAATGTAAGTATTTATTCAGAGTTTTCATTACCAAAAGCAAACCCATACATAGCTGAGAATTTGAGTTTGGAAAAAGATAATTCTGTTGTTAAACCCGAGCTTACTTATGAGTCTAAAGGGATTAAACTTTGGATGACAAATGAAAATGAGTTTGGTCTTCCAAAAGCGGCTTTATCTTTCAATATTTATAGCCCAGAGCTTCAACAGTCAAAGTTATCACAAGTTGTACAGGAGCTTCACGCTGAAATTATTAGTGATATTGCAAACACAGACGCCTATAACGCTAGCCTTGCTGGATTGTATTATAACATATGGAGTTCTCCTTTGGGCTATGGCTTGAGTGTGAGTGGGTTTGATGAGAAAGTCGACTTGTTATTATCAAGTTTACTTGAAAATTTTAATGCTTCTACAATTCCCAAAGACGTGTTTGAGAGAATCAAACTGAACAAGTTACAAGAGTATCAAAACTTTAAGTTTAGTTATCCTATACAACAAGTGTATACCGCAACATTGACTGAGCTTTACAGCGACGGCCTTACTCCACAAGCCAAGTTCGAGTTGTTGAGTGACTTAGAGTTTGAGCAGTTTCAATCGGAAATTAGAACTTTACTATCAAAAATTGAAATTGATGGAGTTTACTCTGGGAACGTGAGTAAAGCCGAAGTTGAAAGCGTTGGTGATCTACTTAAGAAAAAATTTGATGGCTCGCTTACTGAAAACGCTAAGCCTAAACTTGAGACAGTGAAGTTGAAACAGTCAATTCAGCCAATTCGAAACGTTAAGATTGATCATGATGACTCCTCAATTTTATATGTTATCAGCGGAGAGACCGAATCAATTAAAGAAGATGTGAAGTTTAGGATGCTAGCGCAGGTTTTGCGACAGCGTTTTTACAAATCATTACGTACCGATCAGCAGTATGGTTATATCGTTGGCTTAACCAGACGTGCTATTGATAAAACGCCTTCAATTATGATGCATATACAATCACCTAAAGCTCACCCTGCTGAGCTAAAGGTAAAGATGGAGGAGTTTCTTTTAGAGCAAGAATCTTTTTTATCGACGGTTTCTCAGCAGGAGTTTGACCAACATCGTGAAGGTTTATTGTCTGATATTGATAAGAAATTTAAGAATGTGGGCGAAAAGGTTTTTTATTATCATTCTGAATTACTTGAAGACAATTATGCGTTTGATACTCGAGATAATCTTATTAAAGAGATAAACGCGCTCTCGCGTGCGGATATTCTGGAATTTTTTAAAACGACTATTTTGTCAGAACAAAAGCGCTCGATGATTGGTTGGAATATTGGGAATGCGCATAGAGAACAAGCAGACATTGCTAATTATCAATTCTGTTCAACTTCGAAGTGCGTAACTAAAAAACTCCAATAAAGAATGTATGTTCAGCGCACCAGCCTATTGATTAGGCTGGTGCGTATTGAAAAAAAGAAGCTAAACTTGAAACTATCAGATAGATTTTGCAATCCAAAATAAATCCAACCGAACTAAATGAACTAATTTTATATTCTTATACAATTTATTTTTTATTCCGTTTTTCCTGCCAAATAGGCAAAAAAGGCATACTCAAGTGCTTTGGTTTCATTTTGCTTAAAGCGACCCGATGCACCGCCATGGCCTGCCTCCATATCGGTTTTAAAGATAAGTAGGTTGTCATTAGATTTGTACTCTCTAAGTTTGGCAACCCATTTCATTGGTTCGAAGTACTGCACTTGTGAGTCGTGAAGGCCTGTCGTCACTAATAAGTTTGGATAATCTTGTTTCGATACTTGGTCGTAAGGCGAATAAGACAAGATGTATTCATAATCGTCTTTATTGGCAGGGTTACCCCATTCATCGTATTCGTTGGTAGTTAAAGGAATTGATGGGTCTGACATGGTTGTGACAACATCAACAAAAGGAACGTGTGCAGCAACGCCGGTATACAGTTCAGGAGCCATATTAATAACTCCGCCCATTAGTAATCCTCCTGCACTTCCTCCGGCTGCGAATACTTTTTCCTTTGAACCATATTTAAGTTCGAGCAAATTATTAGTGACATCGATAAAGTCGGTGAAGGAATTTCGCTTGTTTTTTAGCTTTCCTCCATCGTACCAAGGAACTCCTAACATTTGGCCACCACGAATATGAGCGATTGCGTAAACAAACCCTCGATCCAACAAAGATAAAAGACTGGCAGAAAACGATGGTTCTATGGTTATTCCATAAGAGCCATAGGCGTAAACATAAAGTGGATTTTTTCCATCCTGCTTGAAAGTATTTTTTCGATACACTAAGGATACTGGAACTTCAACGCCATCTCTTGCTTTAACAAAAATTCTTTTGCTTTCGTAATTGCTGGGATGAAAATCGTTATCTAAAACCTTTTGTTGTTTTAAAGTCTCACGTTTACCAGAGTCCAAGTTGATATCAAAGATCGTTGTTGGTGTTGTCATTGAACTGTAGTAGAGGCGAAGTGTATTGCTGCCCAGTGATACATTGTTGCTAAACCCTGCAACAAATATCGGATCGTCAAACTGTAATGACTCTGTCTCTGCATTGTCATACTTTCGAATGTTGATCTCGCTAACTCCACGTTGCTTTTGCTCGATTACAAGAAAGTCTTTTAACAGCTCAAAATCAGTTAAGAAAATATCGTCATTATGTTCTACCACTGTTTGCCACTTACTTCGGTCGGCATGATTTGACTGATGCACTTTCATAATTCGATAGTTTTTGGCTTGCCAATTCGTCAGTATATAAAAGTACTCGCCAATTTTATCGAATTCGTATTCGTGGTTATCTTCCAGTTCTGTAAAAGGTACAAATGAAGCTTCAGGATTATTTGCGTCAACGATCGATGCTCCGCGTGTCGTGGTACTGTCGTGATATATATAGATTATGGAGTCGTCTTTGGTTTTGCCTAGAGAAGTGTAATAGGTGAGATCGTTTTCTTCATATACTAAGGTGTCACTTTCTTGCGGGGTTCCTAAAGTATGGCGATAAACCTGATATCCTAATAATGTCTGAGGGTCTTTGCGGATATAAAAAAGATTTTTATTATCGTTTGCCCAAATAACTTGACCATTTGTTTCTTTAATCGAGTCGTTCAATAACTTCCCTGATTGAAGATCTTTAAATTGAATGGTGTAAACTCGGCGGCTAAGGGTATCGGTGGAGAAGGCGAGTAATTGATTATTTTGGCTTACTTCTAGATCACCGATATTAAAATATTCATGCTCGGCTGCCATTTGGTTGCCATCTAAAAGTATTTCTTCGGGGGCCGAAAGCGAGCCTTTACGTCTAGCGTATACAGGGTATTCTTGGTCACCTTTAAATTGTGAATAGTAGTAGTACCCTCTGTCGAGATAAGGAACACTAGAGTCATCTTTTTCTATACGACCATTTATTTCAGCTAAAATTTTGTTTTTTAAATCTTCCATCGGCTCAAGTTGTTGAGCTGCAAATTCGTTTTCACGCTGTAAATGCTCAATCACTTCTGGGCTTTTTCTCGAGTCGTCTCGCATCCAATAATAATTATCAATTCTGGTATTACCGTGTTGTACAAGTTTATGGGGTATTTTCTTGGCTACCGGAGGTTGAACTTTTTGGACAGTATTATTAACCATTGTTGTTCCTGAGTTATTGCTTGCATTGCCAGCCAGTGAGTCGTCATTAGCAACCTGGTTGTTATCTGAGCAGGCACAAATGGCAAGCCCAATGCCAAAGAGTACAATATGCTTTTGCATGTAAAGTATTCTCCAATCGCTGATGTGCTGACCAAGGTGGGTAACTCTGGCAAGCGCTTGTGAAGCGGAAGTTATAAATATTTCGCTACCATAACCAATAAAAAGCTATCCAAAAAGGAATTTTTGTCGAAACAGAGTGAGTTTATTTGATATACTATCGTCCCGTCTTGATGTGGTTTCCTGCATCTTTACAAAATTATCTAAAAAGCGTTCATATTACAGTGACTTACCGGCGTTAATAGTCGCATTTAGGTGTATGGTTTGAGGCCATATAAAGCTGGTGAGTGAGTTCAATTTCAGGTGGGTTAATGGCAACTAAGTTTATATTTGTGACCGGTGGCGTGGTGTCATCTCTCGGAAAAGGTATTGCGTCAGCATCATTAGCAGCTTTGCTAGAGTCGCGCGGTCTTAAAGTTACCTTACTCAAACTGGATCCATACATTAATGTTGACCCTGGAACTATGAGTCCATTTCAACACGGTGAAGTGTATGTCACCGAAGATGGGGCTGAAACGGATCTTGACCTCGGCCACTATGAGCGATTTGTTCGTACCCGCATGAGTCAGCGAAACAATTTTACGACAGGCCGAGTTTATGCAGACGTTTTGCGTAAAGAGCGACGAGGTGATTACCTCGGTGGAACGGTACAAGTAATTCCGCACATCACTGATGAAATCAAAAAGAAAGTCATCGATGGTGCCGGAACTGCAGACGTTGCCATGGTTGAAATTGGCGGAACCGTGGGTGATATCGAGTCTTTGCCGTTTCTCGAAGCTATTCGGCAACTCGGATACGAGCTTGGTCGTGAAAGAGCTTTGTTCATGCACTTAACCTTACTTCCTTTTATTAAAACTGCCGGCGAACTTAAAACAAAACCTACTCAACACTCAGTAAAAGAGCTGCGTTCGATCGGTATTCAACCTGATGTTTTGGTATGTCGATCAGAACAACCTTTACCAGCTGGTGAGCGAGCTAAAATTGCATTGTTTACCAATGTGGAAGAAAAAGCCGTTATATCGATGAAAGACGTCGACAGTATTTACCGAATTCCTTCACTTCTCCAGCACCAGGGCCTGGATAATATTATTTGTGAGCGTTTTAATCTTGATGTTCCTGAAGCTAACCTCGAAGAGTGGGAACAGGTTTTGTACGCGCAAGCGAATCCAAAAGGTGAAGTCACCATTGCGATGGTGGGTAAGTACATGGATTTAACCGATGCATATAAATCTCTCACTGAGTCGCTAACCCATGCAGGTTTTAAAACTCGATTAACGGTTAATATCGAATATATCGATGCCGAAGATGTGGAAAAGAAAACCACAAAAATACTTGAGCATGTGGATGCGATCTTAATTCCAGGTGGCTTTGGTGAGCGTGGAGTTGAAGGAAAGATTTTAACTGCGCAATACGCTCGAGAAAATAATGTTCCGTTTTTGGGAATCTGTCTTGGTTTGCAGGTGGCGATCATTGAATATGCGAGAAATGTCGTTGGATTAAAAGGTGCACACAGCACCGAATTTAATACCGAAACTGAGCATCCGGTTGTAGGGTTAATAACCGAATGGATAGACAAAGATGGCTCTGTTGAAGTTCGTGATAATCAAAGCGATCTCGGTGGTACCATGCGACTGGGTGCACAACCTTCGAACTTGGTTAAAGACTCAAAAATTCGTGAAATATACGAAGCTGACGTTATCAATGAAAGACATCGCCATCGTTACGAGGTGAACGATAACTACATCAGCCAATTAGAAGAAGCTGGACTTAAAATTTCAGGTTACTCTGCTGCTCAACATTTAGTCGAGACATTGGAGTTACCTAATCACCCTTGGTATGTGGCTTGTCAGTTCCATCCGGAATTTACTTCTACTCCTCGCGATGGGCATCCATTGTTTTCAGCATTTGTAGAAGCTGCTAAAGCTCATCAAGAAGAGTAATTGTCAGGAGGCAATATGAAACTGTGTGGATTTGATGTTGGTATTGACCAACCATTTTTCTTGATTGCAGGACCTTGTGTGATCGAAAGCGAGCAACTTGCGTTAGACACAGCTGGCTACTTGAAAGAAGTCACCGATAAATTAGGTATTCCGTTTATCTATAAATCGAGTTTTGACAAAGCCAATCGCTCGTCTCATACCAGCTTTCGTGGTCCTGGCTTAGAACAAGGCTTAAAAATTCTTGATAAAGTGAAAAAACAAATTAACGTTCCGGTGTTGACCGATGTTCACGAAGACACGCCAATTGATCAGGTTGCGGCAGTTGTGGATGTCATTCAAACACCGGCTTTTTTGGTTCGTCAAACCAATTTCATTCAGCGAGTTTGTGAAGCGGGCATTCCAGTAAATATTAAAAAAGGACAGTTCCAGGCGCCGTGGGACATGGTCAATGTGGTAAACAAAGCAAAAGCAACTGGTAACGAAAACATTATGGTGTGTGAACGAGGTGTTAGTTTTGGATACAACACTTTGGTATCTGACATGCGCGGTATGGCAATTATGAGAGAAACCGGTTGCCCGGTGGTTTATGATGCAACCCATTCGGTGCAACAACCAGGTGGTTTAGGAGCTAAAAGTGGTGGCCAGAGAGAATTCGTTCCTGTTTTAGCGCGAGCAGCGATGGCGGCCGGCATTTCTGGATTGTTTATGGAAACTCATCCTGATCCTGAGAACGCGAAAAGTGATGGGCCTAACTCTTTCCCAATGAAACGAATTGAATCGATGCTCGAAATGCTTAAACAAATCGATCAAACGGTAAAATCAGCACCATTTATTGAACACGAATTGATGAATTAAATCGAAAGTTCACTAATTAAACTTTTAACAAATACAGCTATCCAGCTCTGAATAGAAAGAAAGGTATACAGGAAACATTATGGCAAAGATCATTGAAATTAAAGCTCGCGAAGTATTGGACTCTCGAGGAAACCCAACCGTAGAAGCGGATGTTACTCTTGAATCTGGAGCATTTGGTACTGCCTGTTCGCCGTCTGGAGCGTCAACTGGATCTCGCGAAGCTCTAGAGCTTCGAGATGGTGATAAAAGTCGTTATCTTGGTAAAGGTGTATTGAAAGCCGTTGCGAATATTAATAATGACATTCGAACCGCACTTCTAGGTCAAGAAGCTTCCAATGTAGCCGCTATCGATCAAATTATGCTGGACTTAGATGGCACTGAAAACAAATCAAAATTAGGCGCAAATGCGATTTTGGCGGTTTCTTTAGCTACCGCAAAAGCAGCCGCAGCTGATGCTGGAAAACCACTATTCGATTTCATTAACACTGGAAAATTTGCCATGCCAGTGCCAATGATGAATATAATCAATGGTGGAGCCCATGCGGACAATAACGTTGATATTCAAGAGTTCATGATTTTGCCTGCGGGTGTATCATCTTTCTCTGAAGCATTGCGTTGTGGAACTGAAATTTTTCATGCACTGCGCAGCGTATTAAAAGAAAAAGGCTTAAATACGGCGGTCGGTGATGAAGGCGGATTTGCGCCAGATCTAGCGTCTAATGAAGAAGCCTTAGCGGCAATTTCAGAAGCAGTGGATCGAGCGGGATACAAACTTGGGAAAGATGTTTGGTTAGGATTAGACGTAGCATCTTCAGAATTTTATAAAGATGGTCAATATCATTTGGCTGGTGACAATAAAACGTTAACTTCTGCTGAGTTTGTGGATTATCTTGCTGATTTGGTAGACCGATTCCCAATTATTTCTATCGAAGATGGAATGGATGAAGGTGATTGGGAAGGTTGGAAGTTGCTCACCGACAAAATAGGGGACAAAGTCCAATTAGTGGGTGATGACTTATTCGTGACCAACACTAAAATTTTAAAAGAAGGTATCGACAAGGGAATCGGAAACTCGATATTAATTAAGGTGAATCAAATCGGCACTTTAACTGAAACGATGGCGGCTATTAAAATGGCTCAGGACGCGGGCTACACAGCCGTTGTGTCACATCGAAGTGGTGAAACTGAAGATGCAACAATCGCGGATTTGGCGGTAGCAACAGCAGCAGGCCAAATTAAAACGGGCTCGCTGTGTCGAAGCGATCGAGTTGCAAAATATAACCAATTACTTAGAATTGAAGAAAAGTTAGGCGATAAAGCGTTTTATCCAGGTAAATCGGCTTTTCGCTGCTTTAATTAGTCGTTGATTGATATGAGGCGCTTATTGCGCCTCGGAAGTAGACATATGAAGTGGTGGGCATTAGTTTTAACAGTGATGTTGATCGGATTACAAGTCCGCTTGTGGTCTTCTGACGGTGGCTTTATTGAATTACGCCAACTGGAACAGCAAGTGGCTGATCAGCGCAATGCTAATAAGCAGCTACGGGCCCGTAATGATGAACTATTGCGCCAGGTAAAAGCGTTAAGAGACAATAACGATGCTATCGAGCAGTATGCACGTTTTCACCTTGGTATGATTAAGCCTGGAGAGACTTTCTACCGCTTCGTTCCCTCAAAGAAAAATGTGAAACAATAAAGATATGAGTTCGTCCAAAGCAAATGTGTGGGTGGTGTTACCCGCAGCTGGCTCTGGTTCGCGAATGCAATCTGAAACTCCAAAGCAATTTTTAACCATCAATCAAAAGCTTGTTATCGAATATTCTCTAGAGCTTTTTTTATTGCAAGCCGACATCGCAGGCATTGTGGTGGTCGGTGATTCGACCAATAACTTTCTTTCTGTATTACTTAATAAGTATCAAAAAGTAATTTGTGTTCCGGGCGGCAATGAGCGAATAGACTCGGTATTGTCGGGATGCCAATACATTTCTGACAATTGCAATGCTGATTGGATATTAGTGCACGATGCCGCAAGGCCTTGTTTACATCAAGCCGACTTGTGCCGTTTATTGAAGCAACGAGAAAACTTTAAAGCAGGCGCTTTATTGGCCGGTCCGGTTGTTGATACTTTGAAAAAGCGTCATGAAAATGAAAGCCTTTCGACTGTTAGCAGAGATAATTTATTTAGGGCATTTACTCCACAGCTCGTAAGATCTGAGTTACTCATTCGAGCATTGTCGAGCTGTCGAGATGAAGCTTTTATTCCGACGGATGAGGCTCAAGCAATCGAACGAATTGGTTATCATTTGAATATTATAGAAGGTCGACAAGATAATATTAAAATTACCTATCCCGACGACTTAGTGTTGGCAGAGTTAATTCTTCAATCTCATCAGTCACAAAACAAAAATAAATTATCAGAGAATTAAAATGATTAAAATTGGCCATGGTTTCGATGCTCATAAATTCGGTGGTGAATCACCGCTTATTTTAGGTGGTGTGACGATTGATTCGAATATTGGGTTGCTGGCACATTCTGATGGAGATGTTGTGTTGCATGCAGTTTGCGATGCGTTATTAGGCGCCATCGGAGAAGGTGATATTGGTACACATTTTTCGGATCAGTGCGCGGAATTTTCCAATATTAATAGTCGACTGTTACTGCAACGCGTTTTTAAAATGGTCCAGTCCAAAGGTTTGGCGGTAGGTAATTTAGATGTCACCATAGTTGCTCAAACGCCCAAAATGGCACCACACATTTCTGCAATGAAAAACCATTTAGCTGATGACCTAAAATGTAATCTTTCACAACTGAATGTAAAAGCAACTACGACTGAAGGTATGGGATACGTTGGTCGTAAAGAAGGTATCGCTGTTCATGCAGTTGTATTACTAACCAGTGAATCTTTTTAAGCGATCTTTAATTGATTCTTCTACTGAAAATTTGTATTAATTCTACCAAAAAGTTAATGCGCATATGAATAATGAAACAATCATTCGTTACAATTGGCCGAAAACACTTGAGTCATCGATTACTTCTGCAAAGCTGAAAAGTAGCCCTGACGACTTTTTGGTCAATGAAATATTAAGTTTTGACCCTAGTAATGAAGGTGAACATCTTTTTTTGCTGATTGAAAAGCGTGGCGCAAACACTAATTGGGTGGCGCAACAGCTGGCAAAATTAGTCGGGTGTAAAGAACGGGATATCGGTTATGCCGGACTTAAAGATCGTCATGCGGTTACTCAGCAATGGTTCAGCCTGACAAAGGACTCTTTGATCGAACCTGAAGCAATAGACGCAATAGAAGGTTGTCGATTGATCAAACAAGTGCGAAATAACAAAAAATTACGACAAGGTGCTATAGCGAGAAATCAATTTGATATTGTACTTCGTGAAGTTGAAGGTGAAACCGATGCGATTGAACGGCATTTAAGTAAAATAAAATTATCCGGTTATCCTAACTATTTTGGTACTCAGCGCTTTGGTCACGATATGCAGAACATAAAGCGCGCGCATGACGTGTTGGTCGACAAGCGTCGTGTAAAACGACATCAAGAATCCATTTATTTCTCTGCTTTGCGTTCATGGTGTTTTAATCAAGTTTTGGGGTTTCGAATAGAGCAAGGTACTTGGTTACAGCCTGGTGAAAATGACAAAATCAATTTGTCTGGCAGTCGTTCTTTTTTTGAGTATGAACAAAATGATGAGTCTATCGAATCAAGACTTGAATCTGGCGATGTTCATATTTGCGGAATTATGCCCGGACAGGATTATGCAGAATATCTAACTGATGAACTCGTAAGCATTTATGAGTCGTTGTGGGAAGATTACTTACCTGCACTTAAACAGTTAAGAGTAAAGTCAGACTTTAGGCCGCTAAGGGTAATCCCAGACAATTTACAGTGGGAGTGGCACTCTAATTCTGATTTAAGATTAAGATTTTCCTTATCCAGCGGAAGTTATGCGACTGAGTTATTAACTGAGCTTGGCAATATTAATGATCAGTCAACAGGCTTCAAACGAGCTTAAAGAGTAAATTAATCGAGAGCCAAAAATCATGAATATTTTGTTGAGTAATGACGATGGATACTTTGCGCCAGGACTGGAGTGTTTGTACGAGTATTTGCGTGAGCTACACAATGTCACTGTTATCGCCCCTGATAGAAACTGCTCTGGAGCTTCAAACTCATTAACTCTTGAGGTTCCAATACGAGTGACTCCTCGAACAAATGGCTTTTTCTCAGTGTCTGGAACACCGACCGATTGCGTTCATGTTGGTACTTATCATATTTGTGAGCAAGCGCCTGATATTGTTGTTGCCGGTATAAATAATGGTGCCAACTTAGGCGATGATGTCCTTTACAGTGGTACTGTTGCAGCAGCCATGGAAGGAAGATCACTTGGTTTACCCGCAATTGCAGTGTCGCTGCTTGGACCTGATTGTCAACATTTCGAGACCGCGGCTCGTGTGGTAGTGAAGGTTCTCGAGCGATTAAAAACTAACCCGTTACCGTTAAATAAAATTTTGAATATTAATATTCCTGATATTCCGTTTGAAGAAATTGCTGGATATCAATTAACTCGCTTGGGAAGTCGGCACAGAGCTGATACTATTATTCCAGCAGAAGATCCCAAAGGACGAAGAGTTTACTGGATCGGCCCAACTCCGGGCGCACAGGATGAATCTGAAGGGACTGATTTTTACGCGGTGGACAATGGTTACGTTTCGATAACTCCATTATCGGTCGATCTCACCGCACACGATTGCTTTGAACAAGTTGGGGAGTGGATGTCGGAGTTATGAATTCATTTCAACGATCCGGGATCGGAATGACGTCGCAGCGAACACGTGAGCGACTGGTGAGCCGCCTAAAACAGGAAGGCATTAGTAAGCAAGCTGTGCTTGATATAATGAGTCAAACACCTCGGCATTTATTTGTTGATGAAGCGATTTCTCATCGAGCTTACGAAGATACTGCATTGCCTATTGGTATGGGGCAAACAATCTCTCAGCCATTTATTGTCGCTCGCATGAGTGAGTTGTTATTGGACTCAGGTAAGCTAGATACCGTACTTGAAATTGGCACTGGTTCCGGATACCAAACGGCAGTGTTGTCGCAAATGTTTAAAGAAGTCTATTCAGTCGAAAGAATCGGCCCCCTCCAAAGAGCTGCCCAAAAAAGACTGCGTAATTTGCGGTTATTTAATATTTTTTATCGACACGGTGATGGTTATTTGGGTTGGCAAGAAAAAGCACCGTTCGACGCCATTATTGTGACTGCGGCACCAGAAAACATTCCAGAACAATTGATTGAACAGTTAGCGGAAGGTGGAAGGATGGTGATACCCGTAGGCGCACAAAATGACGTTCAAGATCTTGTGTTGTTGCAGAAAATCGATGGAGAACTTGAGCAGCTTTCCTTGGAGAAAGTAAAGTTCGTGCCATTAGTGACTGGCACTATCGATTAAACCTTTTATCTTTTTATCAATTCACACGGATAGTTCTCCTTATGAAGCTGTTTAGCAAAATGTATGAGCGGTGCTTGCTATTAGCGGGACATCGTCATGCAGTCTATTACCTTGGCGGAATGAGCGTTGCTGAATCAATCTTTTTTCCGATCCCAGTCGACGTCATGCTTGCGCCAATGGCGATGGCGAAACGTGAAAAAGCTTGGTTTTACGCAACAGTCTGTACCGCATGCTCTGTGGTTGGTGGCATTTTGGGTTATTTATTAGGAATGACTTTAATTGAATTAATCCAGCCGCTAATCGATCAGTTTGGATATCGGGATACCTTTACTAGCCTGCAAGAGAGAATGAATTCAGAGCTTGGTTATGTAGTGGTTTTCACCGCAGGCTTTTCTCCAATCCCCTATAAGTTAATCACGATTACCGCCGGGGTAATCGAGATGTCACTGATAATTTTTCTCGTTGCCTCGATTATTGGACGTGGTGCTCGGTTCTATTTGGTGGCTGCAATAGTTTATTGGGGTGGAGAAGCCATCGACCGAAAACTTAAGCAAACAATTGATTGGTTAGGCTGGGTCGTAATTCTACTTGCAGTTGTTGGATATTTAGTATACAAATATATGTAAATCATAAAGTTACTGGCATTTATTAAAGTAATATTTTAAATTATTTGTTAAACTGTCAGTGATATATCTGATTTTGAGCTATTCGCGCCTGCTAACGGGCACGCTCTAGGTTGTTTCAATCCAATAATGTCGGTGTTTTAACATTGTGATGCTTTTACAGACTGCCACTAATAGAAAGCAACTCTGCAAAACTGTCTCCACTATTTTAGTGGGGGCGTTGATTGCTTCTTGCAGTAAGTATGGTCCAGCTCCTGTGATTCATCTGTCTTCACCGCTTGAATATAAAGCGCCGCCAAATTTACATTCGGATGATGATGCTCCTGAGTTTCATTACGTTGTAAAAGGCGACACGCTTTTTTCGATTGCTTGGCGTTATGGTGTTGACTACCGGGAGCTAGCTGAAATAAATGGAATAGCTGACAGCTTTAGAATTTATCCCGGCCAAAAACTGTTCTTTGCACCAATACAAGATCAGCCAAGCGATGGCAGTTTTGACTCTAATGCATTGAGAAGCTCGGTTTTAGTCGCACTAGGTATAGAGACTTCTGTTCCCACACTGGTCGAACAAAAAGAAGAATCAACTTCATCTCAAAAGGTGGTGAGCAATCGCTCGCAACAAACCCCGCAACCTGTTGTTCAAACTCCTCCGACCAGATTGGTCGAGAAAAAAAACACTCGACAAACATCCTCGCATTCAGGTAATGGTCTACCTAGCGCTTCAAAAGTCTCTCGCTGGCTATGGCCAGTAAGAGGACAGATTTTAGATGGGTTTTCGGGATCAGTATTAGGCAATAAAGGCCTCGATATTTCCGGGAAACCAGGGCAAGCCGTTAGGGCTGCCGCTCCGGGTCGTGTAGTGTATAGGGGTAACTCATTAAAGGGTTACGGTAACTTAATAATCGTAAAACATAACGATGATTATTTAAGTGCCTATGCACACAACAGCAAAATTCATGTTCAGGAGAACGAAATCGTTAAAGCTGGACAGATTATTGCCGATATAGGTAACAGTGGTGCGGAACAAAATAAATTACACTTTGAAATCCGTTACCGAGGTAAGCCTGTCGATCCGATAAAGTACTTACCAAAGCTATAACAAAACAAAGTTTTTTTGCATTGGTGCCGAATGGATACGGTGGCTGGTGCGAATGTTCAAACGGTCAAACCGTTATTTTGGTGGAGAGGTGAGTTATGAGCAAAGAACTAGAAGCAGTGGTTGAGGACAGCAGTAGCGTTACGGATGAAAGTGATTCGGTTTTCGATAATTTATCGGAAGAGTACGCCGAATATCGCAAGGTTCATGAAAAATCATTAGATGCAACTCAATTGTATCTCGGTGAAATTGGTGTCAATGCCTTACTCACCGCCGAAGAAGAAGTTTTCTATTCTCGAAAAGCCCAGAAAGGTTGTGAACGATCGCGAGCAAAAATGATCGAAAGTAATCTTAGGCTAGTCGTCAAAATTGCCCGTCGTTACAGTAATCGTGGTCTTGCATTACTCGATTTGATTGAAGAAGGTAATCTAGGACTCATTCGTGCTGTTGAAAAATTCGATCCTGAACGAGGTTTTCGCTTTTCAACTTACGCCACTTGGTGGATACGACAAACGATTGAACGTGCAATTATGAACCAAACTCGCACTATTCGTTTGCCTATTCATGTGGTTAAAGAGCTCAATGTTTATTTGCGTGCCTCAAGAGAGCTCGCGCAGACTTTAGATCATGAGCCTACAGCAGAAGATATAGCTCAAAAACTTGATAAACCGGTAGAGGATGTTTCTCGTTTATTAGGGTTAAACGAGCGTATTGCATCTGTTGATACTCCCTTTATGTCGGATTCAGATAAGTCGTTGTTAGACACGATTGCAGATGAAAGAGATCTCGGTCCTGCAGAGCAATTACAAGATGACGATCTTAAAAACAATATTGAGTTTTGGCTAGGTGAGCTTGGTGACAAGCAACGCGAAGTCATCGCTCGACGCTTTGGTTTGCTTAATTACGAACCGTCGACATTGGAAGAAGTGGGTGTTGAAATTGGGCTCACTCGTGAGCGAGTACGTCAAATTCAGGTTGAAGCATTGCGTAGACTTCGACAACTACTTGAGAAGCAAGGTTTATCATTAGAAGCTTTGTTCAGAGCATAAGACTCTTCGAAGATAGGACATAGGTTAGTTGCTAAACGTTATTTAAACAATTCATCTCCAAATTAAAAAAGCCCGTTACAACGGGCTTTTTTATTGGTTTAATTATCGTCACTTCAAATAATACTTATTAATGATGGAAAAGTTTTCAGATATTTATTCTAGAGCGGCTAAACGAAAGGGTGGCAAGAAAGGATTAGAGTCACTTGTTTCTCAACCTCTTACTGTAAAGCAGATCAGCCGTATTGGTGATGATCGATTTTTGGCGGAGATATCAAAAAAGATATTTCAATCTGGATTTGTCTGGCGAGTTGTCCGTGCAAAATGGCCTGCTTTTGAGGAGATTTTTTTCGAATTTGATATTGATAAAATACTGATGATGCCTCCAGATATGATTGAAAGAAAAGCATCTGATGAAAGGATTATTAGGAATTTAAGGAAAGTAAAAACCATTCAGAACAATGCTCTTATGATAGATGAAATTAGAAGAGAACACGGCTCATTTGGAAAGTGGGTAGCACACTGGCCGACTGATAATATTATTGGGTTATGGCAAGAGCTTAAAAAAAGAGGTGATCGATTAGGGGGAAATACAGGTCCCTACAGTCTTAGAGCGTTAGGTAAGGACACATTTATATTGAGCCGAGACGTAGAGGCTTATTTTAGAAACTTTAAACTTATTGATGGTGGACTCAATACTAAAAAATCGTTATCCACCATTCAACAATGCTTTAACGAATGGTCGGAGCAAAGTGGACGTTCTCTGCAGGAAATTAGTCAAATCATTGCCTTTGGCGTAGGCGATAATTATGTTTAAACTGCGGATAACAACAAATGATATTATTGGTGGTCGTCAATACTGTTGAAAGTTTCAAAGTACAACATGTCATGATTTTTCAACAACTCGATATCACGTTTATCTTCTATGCCAGTCACTATAACATCTGCGTTGTTGACTTTGGCAACAGCCACACAAATGTCGATAAACTCGCGAAATAACACGTCGATTTTTTCTAAATCATGAGTCTCTTTCATCGCTGAAACTATACTTCTCGGGATGAAAAATGCATCAAACGAATAACTAATAAGCTTTCCGATTGGTAGATCATCGAGTCCGTAGTTCCTTAATGCTAACCGAAATCCCATAGCTCGTGCTTTATCCATGTAGATCGAAATATTCCGCAAGTTATTTTTAATATTTAGACCATCAACTAATAACTCTACCGATGTGGCTGCTATATTATATTTTGACAGCAAGTTATCTATACCATTTAAAAATGCTTCCGAGTTAAATGCTCGAACCGGAATATGAAGAGAGTAATAATTCGTTGTATCGTCGTAAAAACTAAGTTTTATTTGTTTAAATACAGTCTCGATATAAATCAATAATGCTTCGGTTTTTATCACGCTATTATCGAAATAGTGCTCTATAGCCGTACTCGTAAGTACTTCACCTAAGGAGTTCGTTAATTCGGCAGAATACACTACCCCTCGTAACTCTGACGTAAGTGAGTTTATTATCGGAGTTTGTTGTAAGATAATGTCTTCTTGTGATTTAAGTTGTTGGACGGTGGCATCAATTTTCAATAAATCATTGTTAGTACTTGATAATGTCTTATCAAAAAATTGAAATGAACAATCTTTAGAAGTCTTGGACAGATACATAGCCGCGTCTGCATTTCGAAGCAGCTCATCAACGGAGTTTCCATCTTTACCCATAATTGCAATACCTATACTGGCGTTGGCATTTATCGTTTGGCGTTTGAATACGTATGGTTTTTGTAGTTCTGCCGATAATCTCACAGCAATTTCTCTAATGTTGTCGACAGACTCGATATGAGATAAAAATAAAGCAAACTCATCCCCAGCTAACCGAGCTAAGCCAGATAACTTTTTAGTTTTAAAGAGCATGTCGTTAGAGCGGACTATCGATTGCATTCTATTGCTGGATTCTTGTAACAATAGATCCCCGACTTCATGTCCGTAAGTATCATTGATATTTTTGAAGTCATTTATATCAATATAAAATAGTGCGCTTACTTGATGGCTTCTTTCTGAAGACTGTAACACTTTATCCAAAAAGGAGCGGAAAGCTCGCTTATTAAGTGCTCCAGTTAAGTAATCTTCTTCCAGATCCGAGAGCATTTTTGACCGTTCCCTTGAGATAATTGTTGAGAAAAAGTAGGACAGTAACAGTGTAAACCCAAGCGCAAGAAGAGTTCTCCATATAAGATAATCTGCAACAGAATAAGTTGCTGAATAAGTACCGACCAAGGAAATGATGGTGCCAGTTATTAAAGCTAACTTTGTTGGAAGCAAGTAAAATAATGCGGCAATATAAGGAAATAAAAATATTAGGCCACGAAAGCCGTAATAATAGGTTGTAAGGAGTAGCGTAACGCCAACTAATAATAAAAATACAACTAACCAGTAAATATAGTTTCTATTTGTGATACGTAAGATAGCTGCGACAACTAAAGAAATAGCCGCAAAAGAAAGGCCTATACCAATAACCGTATTGTCGAACAGCAAATGTTTAAAAGCGAAAAAAACAATTGGGACTAAAAGTATTAAAGCAATTGCTACCGCAGTCGTATTAGGAATGTTCAATCGCTGCAAATGATCGTTATTCAAGGGAATCTCTTTTAAGTAAAACTAAGGTACTCCACAAGGAAAGTGAAAAGTAGAGTGCCGTACTCGATAAGTTGAAAAATAAGACTCAATTCTACAATTTTCAATGAGATTTTTTGCAAGGAAATGTGCTTGATTTCGCCAATATCAGATAAATATCAGGTTTGAAGATGGTGACTGTTTTTTAATTTCGGCGATATGAGATTTTTTGCTGAGTCGAGTGAAAACTAAAAAGCGAGTTGAGCTTTAAGCTTTTTCTAATGGACTTTTAAAATATTACTTTTCATCAAGTCGATGTAATATAAAAAAGATTTTTATAATCTAAAAGATTAACTCAAGTAAATCGACTTTAGTTTATTTTACTGCCAGGTTTAGTCAGTTTCTGAATTTTCAATTTGTGCTTTTCTTTTTTCTGCAGCTTCTTTAAGTTTTTGCTCGACTTCTTTTGCTTTCTTTAGGGTTTCTGAACTACTTTTAGGAATTATTGGATTGTCTTCTTTTGCTTCTTGAGAGCTATCGCTGCATCCAATTATTAGAAAAATAGACAAGAGTGCAGGTGTTAATGATTTCATAATGTGTTCCTAAGTGAGTTTGCTTTTACCCATTAAACTTTGAGAAAAGATGAAATTGCGTCTCTCGCGACAATTGAGCTAAAGTTGTTTAACATTATCCTGTTATCTTGCTTTAGATTGTGTTTTCTGTCTCAATTTTTAGATAGAGAAATTTCAGTTGCTTTATTATTTTGTGCGATGGGACTGCCACATTTCTTCTTTTACATCTGCAGACTGGCCAAGTATCCGGCAACAAACAAATAGTAAGTCCGATAAACGATTTAAATAAGTCTGTCCTGTTTTTGAGATAGTTTCTTCGCGAGCCAGTGTGACCATCCTTCTTTCTGCTCTTCTACAAACTGTGCGTGCTAAATGACAAGTTGTGGTTGCTAAGTCACCTTTTGGCAAAATAAATTCTTTTAGAGGCGGCAATTCTCCATTGAGCTCTTCTACTTGCTGTTCGATTTTCAACAGGTCGTCATCTTTAACCAGTTGATATTCTGGCATGGCCAGCTCTCCTCCAAGATTAAATAATATATGCTGAATTGGAGATAGAACATCATTGACTGTTTGATTGTTACAGCAGGACAAAACCATGCCAATGGTAGAGTTTAGCTCATCAACCACACCTATCGCTTCGATTCGCGCAGAGTCTTTAGCGACTCGTTTATTCGAACCAATTCCGGTAGTACCGTCATCGCCTGTTTTTGTGACTAACTTGGAAAGTCGATTGCCCATTTTTATTCCTGACGGGTCAAAATTTTTAAGGGTTGTATTAAAGCATTTGCATCAAATTAAAAAAAGGAGCAATCGCTCCTTTTTGTGTGGTGAGTTTAATGCATTTTTACACTAATCTATCGTTTTAGCTTCGTCACTGTCTGAATTCGAAGAAGTGTTATCCGATTCGACATTCTGATTATTGGGTCTCGCGTCTGCCATCATCTCTCCAGCGTCGAGCAAGTCTATAGATTGCGGTTTCTCTTCGTCTAACCAAACAAGTACATCGAAATAGCGTCTTATATTAGTAACATAATGTACAGGTTCGTCACCTCGAGCGTAGCCGTATTTGGTTTGCTTATAATATTTTTTTTGTTTAAGAAGTGGTAAGCGTTCTTTTACATCAACCCATTTATCTGGGTCACCACCTTGTCGTTCCGTGATAACTCGAGCATCTTCAAGATGTCCCCAACCAATATTGTATGCCGCTAATGCTAGCCAGGTTCTATCTGGCTCTGAAATTCGCTCTGGTATTCGGCTATGCATTAATTTGAAATATTCAGCACCACCATCAATGCTCTGTTGCGGATCAAGACGGCTTTTTATACCGAGTTGTTTTGCCGTATTCTTGGTTAACATCATCATTCCTCGCACTCCAGTATGAGAGCGAGCTTTGGGGTTCCAGTGAGATTCTTGGTAACCCATAGCAGCGAGTAGACGCCAGTCGAGTTCAGTGGAATTGCCAGCTTGTTTGAAATAACCTTCAAAATCTTTTAGTTCACTTTGAGCGGCTTCCATAAAGGCTTTCGCTCCAACGTAATCAAAATCATCGACGTGTCCATAATACTGATCGATTACTTGAGCGACCGTTCCTTGCTGCTGTTGTTGGCCGAAAAACTGCACGACCTCTTGAAGTAAAGAATAATCGTTATTTTTCGGTAAAGCCCAAGCAAGTTGCTGTGGATCGCCAACTGTAAATGCTATCGCGAGTTCGGTCTTAAACCGTCGGTTTAGATTGAGTTCGACTGAATCCGTAATGGTGTAGTCGATCGTCTCGTCGAGCACCATGTCCAGTAGCTCTTCTGGAGTGTGCTCCTCGGTTTCACGCCAGCTTAAATTAGAAAACTCTTTTTTAACATCGAGCAACATGTGAGCATGGCTCGAATTAGCGATAACTCTTAAATCTCCGTCTAACTGGCCAAAGTGCCGTGGCCAACTTTTACCTTGCTTGAAAACTAATTTTGCAGAAATTTCTTGGTAGGGCGGGCCAAAAAGGTAGTGTTTTTTTCGTTCTGAGGAAGCTGTTAATCCTGCGGCTGCGATATCAGCACGTCCGGTGTCGAGTGCATTAAAGATATCCGATAAATTATCTTCTGCAACAAATACCGGGGTGACGCCCAGTCGCTCGGCGAAAGCGGTGGCGAGTTCATATTCAACGCCTGCCGCTGATTCATTTTGGATGTAATAGGTTGTCGGGCTGTTACGGGTAGCGATTCTTAAAATCCCCGACTTTTTGATTTGCTCTAATTTATTCAGCTGAGTGTCCTGACAGCCGGACAATCCTGTCAGCGTCAGTAGAAGAATTCCAAATGTGGCTGTAAATGCTGCTAAATGTTTCAAATAACCACCTAATTTCGCTTTAAACCCATTTATGTACGCCATAGCTCGAGCATCCTTTTACGAGATTTCTGTGAATTGCGTCACTAAATTATCTGCTTTCACAAGCAATATCGCAAGAAAAAGTAGCGTGAAAATTAAACGAAACTGGATGAACGGTGCCTGAATATGGCTCTAGATCGAGTAATTATTTGATTCTAAGGGTGCTCAGATCTTATCAAAATCAGTCAATTGCAGTAGAATTGCGCCTCAATCAATACCTGATGTCCTTTGACATTACACCAGCCGCACCTAATAGAGAGTAGACCAGATGTTGATCCTGCGTGGAGCCCCCGCCTTTTCTGATTTTCGGTTAAACAAAATACTGAAGAATTGCCAAGAAAGCGACATTCCTGTCGGTGAAATTTATGCGGAGTTTGTACATTTCGCTGATATTTCAAGTGACTTAGACCCAACTGAGCGAGCCACGCTGGAGCGATTGCTAACTTATGGGCCCTCGATACCGAGTCATGAACCCGAAGGCGCTCTCCGAGTGGTTGTTCCCAGACCTGGCACTATTTCTCCTTGGTCTTCAAAAGCAACAGACATAGCTCATAACTGTGGATTAAGTAAAGTTCGACGGTTGGAGAGAGGTATTGCTTTTTATTTGTTAGAGCAAACTCAAGGATCGCTCAGTGACGAGCAGCTTCAGCAAGCGCAAACATTTTTGCACGATCGTATGGTCGAAGCTGTATTTCGCGAGTTTTCAGAAGCCGAAGTGCTGTTTCAAGCCGAGAAGCCAAAGCCATTTACCACTGTCGATATTTTAAGTGGCGGTAAAGCAGCGCTGGAGCAAGCCAATGAATCGCTGGGCTTGGCACTTGCCGATGACGAAATAGATTATTTAGTAGAACAATTTCAAGGGTTGAATCGAAATCCAGTCGACGTTGAGTTGATGATGTTCGCTCAAGCTAACTCCGAACACTGTCGTCACAAGATATTTAATGCGTCCTGGACCATTGATGGTGAAGACAAACAACGTTCGTTGTTCAAGATGATTAAAAACACTTACGAAGTTGGTCATGAAGGTGTTTTGTCGGCTTACCGTGATAATGCCGCGGTAATCGAAGGGTTTGAGCAACCTCGGTTATGGCCGGATGCAGATTCCCACGAATATGAATATCACCTGGAGCCAGTCCATATCTTAATGAAAGTGGAAACTCATAATCATCCTACTGCGATTTCACCTTTCCCCGGCGCGGCGACCGGATCCGGTGGTGAAATTCGTGATGAGGGGGCGACAGGAATAGGCGGCAAGCCAAAGGTTGGTTTGACCGGGTTTAGCGTGTCGAATTTGAAAATTCCACAGTTGGTACAGCCTTGGGAAATTGAATACGGTAAGCCTGAGCGAATCGTTTCGGCACTCGATATTATGTTAGAAGGGCCTATTGGAGGCGCTGCATTTAATAATGAATTCGGCCGACCAAACGTTTGTGGTTATTTTAGAACCTACGAGCAAGCTCATGAGTTTTCCTACGGTAAAGAAGTTCGGGGTTATCACAAACCCATTATGATTGCTGGCGGAATGGGTAATATTCGCGCTCAGCATGTGGAAAAAAATGAAATAAAAGATGGGTACAAAGTTGTCGTTCTAGGTGGACCGGCCATGTTAATCGGGCTTGGTGGAGGCGCTGCCTCTTCGATGGCTTCTGGTACTAGCCAGGAAGATTTGGACTTTGCATCAGTACAACGCGATAACCCAGAAATAGAGCGTCGCTGTCAGGAAGTTATCGACACTTGCTGGTCGATGGATCAGAATCCGATCGAATTTATTCACGACGTTGGAGCTGGTGGACTCTCTAACGCCATTCCAGAATTGGTTCACGATGGTGAGAAAGGTGGCCGATTTGAGCTCCGTCGAGTACCGAATGACGAACCCGGAATGAGCCCAGTTGAAATTTGGTGTAACGAAGCGCAAGAGCGCTATGTGTTAGCGATTAAACCGGAGAGTGTGGAGCGTTTTACAGAAATCTGTGAGCGAGAAAGATGTCCTTTCGCTATAGTCGGTGAAGCAACAGAAGCTTTGCATTTAACTCTTACAGATGAAGAGTTTGACAATAAGCCAATCGACTTGCCGATGGATGTCTTGTTTGGCAAGCCACCGAAAATGCATCGTGAAGCTCAATCAATTATTTCTCCAAAACAACCGTTGAAGATTGAAGATGATGTTTCTTCTGCGCTTGAGCGTGTTCTGTCTTTGCCAGCGGTTGCCGATAAGACTTTCTTAATTTCCATTGGCGATCGAACGGTTGGCGGCCTGGTCAATCGCGATCAGATGGTAGGTCCATGGCAAGTACCAGTGGCGGATTGTGCAGTGACTGCGTCGACTCTACAGGCATACACCGGTGAAGCCATGGCAATGGGAGAGCGTACTCCTGCTGCTTTGTTAAATGCAGCTGCATCGGCTCGAATGGCCGTTGGTGAGGCAATTACTAATATAGCCGCTGCTCGCATAAGCGACCTTTCGAAAGTCCGTTTATCTGCGAATTGGATGTGTGCGGCAGGATTTAATGGTGAAGATGCAAATTTATACGAAGCGGTCGAAGCTATTGGAATGGAACTTTGTCCGGCGCTGGGAATAACGATACCGGTTGGTAAAGACTCAATGTCAATGCGAACGGTTTGGCAACAAGATGGAGAGCATCGATCAGTTACTGCGCCTATGTCGTTGATCATTACAGGTTTTGCGCCAGTGCTGGATATTCGTAAGTCATTAACACCACAGTTAAAAACAGACCTAGGCGACACAGAACTTTTATTAATCGATCTAGGTAAAGGACAAAATCGTCTTGGTGCGTCTGCATTAGCGCAGGTTTACAATCAACTTGGAGAGACAGTTCCAGATGTTGACGATCCGCAGTCATTGAAAAACTTTTTCGATGCCGTTCAGCTGCTAAATGAGCAAAAGCTCATTCAGGCTTACCATGATCGAAGTGACGGCGGACTTGCGACAACGCTTGTTGAAATGGCATTTGCTGGTCACACAGGTGTTGATGTTGATTTATCTGAATTGTCGGACAACGGACTCGATATTTTATTTAATGAAGAGTTGGGTGCGGTGATTCAGATTCGCTCAAGCGATCGAGCAAAAGTTGATGCGGTTATTGCTCAGTTTAATTTGTCCGATATGACTCATAAAATTGGAACTGTTGGCAGTCATAAGCGAGTCACTGTTATTTGTGAAGGTACATCTTTGATTGATGAGCGCATGATTGACTTGAAAAAAATCTGGTCAGAAACGACTTTCAAGATGCAGTCAATGAGAGACAATCCTGAATGTGCCGAGCAAGAGTATATGGCGAAACTTGATGAATTTAATCCAGGAATAACGCCGAAGCTCACGTTCGATCCATCGGAAGATATTACTTCTGAACTCACCTCCGATAAACCTTTGGTTGCGATTTTAAGAGAGCAAGGTGTTAACAGTCACCTCGAAATGGCTGCGGCATTTTTAAAAGCAGGCTTTACTGCAATTGATGTTCATATGAGCGATATTCTTGCAGGTCGAGTAACTTTAGATAAGTTTAAAGGACTAGTTGCTTGCGGTGGCTTTTCTTACGGTGATGTACTCGGCGCTGGTGAGGGCTGGGCAAAATCAATTTTATTTAACCCTGTGGCACGCGAGCAATTTGCTGCTTTTTTCCAAAGAGAAGATGCATTCGCGCTTGGTATTTGTAATGGTTGCCAAATGCTGTCGAACTTGAAAGAGTTAATCCCCGGAACTGACCATTGGCCACACTTTGTTCGAAACAAATCGGAACAGTTTGAAGCACGTTTCGCTATGGTAAAAGTGGAACCGTCGCCTTCAATATTTTTAACGGGTATGGAAGGCTCTGAGTTACCTATTGCAGTGTCACATGGAGAAGGTAGAGCTGAGTTTTCTTCAAGTGTTGCGGCTAAGACAACCAATGAGAGTGGTTTAATAGCAGCTCGTTTTATTGACAATTATGGGCAGCAGGCTGAGCAGTATCCTGCTAATCCAAACGGTTCTCCTTATGGAATTACCGCGCTTACCAATGAAAGTGGACGAGTTACCATTATGATGCCACATCCAGAGCGAGTTCAGCGGAGTGTTCAAAATAGCTGGAGCCCTTCAGAATGGGGTGAAGATGGACCTTGGGCCAGAATGTTTCGAAATGCTCGCCGTTGGGTGGGGTAATTTAAGCAAAAAAGCCGGCAGACGCCGGCTTTTTTCATTAACCTCTTTTATTACTGACTCATCGTTTTAATAAACTGATTCGCTTCATCAATCGACTTATTCATTTGTTTGATTAATGTCGCGACATTTGACTCGATATTATTCAACTCACCTTTTAAGGACGCTATAGCTTGAGCATTTAAATTATGCTTAAGAAAAAGCACTTGATCTTTAAATACGTTTAACACAGGTTTCATGCTTGTTTCTGCATTTTTCATAGCTCGGATTAAGCGACGGTATTGGCTTTTTGTTTTTGTTAACTGTTGAGCGCTTTTTTGTTTTAATGATTCGCTCGTATATTCGCTGAGTTCTTTTTCCCACTCTTCAAATAACGCATCTGAAACGCTTTCAATGTCGTTTATCCGACTGTTAATTTTGTCTGCTAAAGCAGCACTAGTCTCATACTCATCGTTTAACGTTTCATAAATATTTTCGAGATTACCACCATTAAATTGTCGTACGGACTTAAATTTTTGTAGCGCCGTTTGGAATTGTTGCTTGGCTTCTAGTTGTGTTTCGTTAGCACTTTCTACCCGTGAAACCATAACATCACGTTTGTGTATTCCTACTTTTTCTAATGCGCCATAGTAGGCGGACTGACATCCTAGAAGAGCTAATGTGAAAAATGAGATTGATATAATTCGTGTCGTGGATTTACTGGTTTGCATGGGTGATCCTGAGCTTTAACTCTTTAAAATAAGGTAGTGATTCTAGCTAAGATAACCAAATATTGTCGTATTTGTCGAGTTACAACACTGGCCTTTTTAAACCAATGCAGTTCAAAGCTTACCTTTACCTTGCTCTGACTGGTAATATTTTGCGGATCGGGTTAGGATGGATTAAGTAATGTGCGAATTTTAATCATATCAATTACAAATCATGAATTACTCGAAATTAGTTAATTTATGTAGGTTTATTGTTATAGGTTAATTGATATTGGTTTCAATACTGAGATTGATTATCATCCATAGACTTACCCAACACTCAGCCAAAAAAATTAGCAAGAATGAAGTTGAGAATCAAACCTCATAAGTTGTGAAATAGTGAGAAACTATGAAACATATTGAACCTTACTCATCTCTGCAGACTGCTTTGACCACCCTGGATAATGGAGGTCGATTTTATAACTTTTTTTCTAAAGCGGGTGACGGTTTAGTCGACTCGGCAGAACTCAGTAAAGTAGCTGGCGTAATTGGTGATCGTCAGCGAATGTTTTTATTTTTTGAACTGGCACTGTCTCAATTAGATGAAAGTGACAAGCAACAAATCAAAAGTGCAATGTCTCCGGATTTACGACAACTCTACTCAGAATATGCTCCTAAATTTTATTCTCCAAGTGAGGCAAAGTCCCAAGGTACTTCAGGCGAAGCGACCCTTATTAAAGGCGTACCAAAATTCATTGATGATAAAACAAAGTTGTCAGGCTTTATTATGATTCCAATTATGGCAGGAAAAGTCATGACGTTTAGTATGATTCCGATAATGGAAAAGTATAATGTTTATGAAGTATATGACAATTTATCAGAGCAGAAGTGCATTATTGCTCATGCAAAAAATGATAATGTATTGGAACCAAAAGAGCATACTTTTGGTGGCGTTTTAAAGCAATTACAAAGTGATAAGCAGCAGTCGGAAAAGCCAGAGTTATTTCTTGAGGCTTTTTATTACTGCTGAATATTAAAATAGCGAGCTTTGAATTTAAAAAGTTTTATTGGTTTTTTGAAGCAATTGTCATTTCATGATAGTTCGAAGGTGCTATTATTATCTCTGTACAATCAAAGGCGTTAGGTAAGTTTTTTCTATCACGCTCTTCTTTTTCACTTAATTAAGATGGATTATGTCTGCTCATACTGATTTTATCGATCTACTTTACTGCCCAAAGACTCGCTCAGGTATTTCGGAGGACGGTGTTCAGTTACGCTCAGAGCAAGGAGAGCACTATCCAATAATTAATGGGATTCCCTGGTTATTGCCGAATCCTCTACACTCGATGGTGGATTGGAGTATTAAGCTTAACCACTTCCAGCAAGTGTTAAGTGCTGAAATTCAACAGCTTGAACATGCCTGCAAAAAATCGACAGGTTTTACTTTGCAACGATTGCAAAAACTCTTACAGCACAAAAAGTCTTTTCAATTAACCATATCATCGCTCATTGCGCCAATTTTAACGGCTAAAGTTAGTGGAAAGCCGATCAATGATGCGTTAAGTGACAGAGCTCCAACGACTCAAAACTTACTAAGTTATGAAGCCAATCTCTATCGCGATTGGGTATGGGGAGAACAAGAGAATCAGGATTCAGCGTCAGTTGTTGTAGAGGCTCTCAGCGGTTATTCACCTGAGAAAATTTTGGTGCTCGGTGCGGGGAGTGGTAAGTTAGCTTTTGATTTGCATTGCCATACTAATCCCAAGTTAACTATTGCGAGTGATATTAATCCGCTCCTTATTTTTGCAGCTAAAGAAATTTTATTCGGTAATGGACTGGAGATAGATGAGTTTCCAATGCACCCTAAAAGCTTAGATGCTGTTGCGATAAGCCATAAGATTGAGCCAATCAATGCTCCTGACAATTTTCACTTACTATTTGCAGATGCTGTAAAACCCGCTTTAAAGCCAGAGTCAGTCGATACTGTCGTAACACCTTGGCTAATTGATATTCAGCCTTTCGCGCTAGAAAAGTTTCTGGCGGCAATAAATCATTATTTACCAATAGGCGGTTACTGGGTCAATTTTGGTAGCTTGGTTTTTCAACAAGCTCGAGATAGTCTGTGTTATTCACCAGAAGAAATTAAGCATGTCGCTGCAGAGGCAGGCTTTGAAGTGGAAGCTGTTCATCATACTGAAATGGCTTATTTGAAGTCACCGTATAATGCTGGACACCGAGTTGAAACGGTTTGGTCTTGGCGAGCGAAAAAAGTTAAACATGTAAAGCAATCTCAAGACTTACAAAATTTGCCGAATTGGCTTCTGGATTCCGAACAGCCCATTCCTAATACAAGACAAATCCAGTCGATCGCTTACAGTCATCAGATTTACCTGGAGTTGGCAAAGCAAGTTAATGGTCAACGTTCTTTAAAGCAAATTGCGGCTCAGTTTTCTCGTCAACACAACATCGATAAAAATGAAGCTTTATCTTTGGTGAAAGACTTTTTTAAAAAAACTGCTCAGAGTTAAGCGGTAACTAAATTAATCAGTCATTATAAAATTGTTCGAATGGCAATGACGACGACCATTGCGTAAAAAATTCTGGGCAACCATTCCACTAAAGTATTCAGCTGTAACTCTAAAAGCTCTTTATTAAGTTTTAATTGGTTGGTTAAAACTGAGGACCAAGTTCCTGTTTCATCTGCGGTTCGAATAAGCTCAATAAAGTGTGACTCTATCGGCAAACCTGAGCGTTTAAGTGCATCTCCTAGTGGAGAGCCTTTTGCACATTGTTTTGCAACTTGAATAAGTTTATTTTTGATTGGCTTGTTAAATAGCATAGAAATTCGTTGTAGGGCAGATTTTATATCAATGCCCGAATCAAGTTGCCACAAAATTGCTTGAAAGAGTGTTTGCTGGAAATAAATTTTATACCAACTAAAACTATTAAAGCTGGAAAACCAAGACAATTTTTTAGTGGTATCGGCGCGAATAACATTAAAACAGAGTTTTATTATCGCAATAGCAACTAGAAGTTGAATAACGCCTTCGACAATTACTGATGCAACGGAGGCCGATTGCGCTAGCAAACTCAGTAATGTTGATACGGTAATCGCAACTAACAAAACAGCAAATGGTAAAAATAATTTAGCTTTAATTCGACTAATTGACGCTTCTCGTTCTGTACTTATTTTTGCAAGTTCATGAAGCCCATAATTAAGTCGACCTGACGCTTCAGAGACTTTTAGTAACTCATGTTCAAAGGGTTGGATTAATTTACTGTTGAACAGTGCCGAACTTAAAGTCTTTCCTTCACTAATTAATTGGCCTGCATGTTGCCAACGATTATCTGGTCGATTTAATGAGTGAATTGCTTTTTCAGGAGGAATTCCCGCGTCAATTAGGGTTGCAAGTTCAAAAAAGGGGCTTTGTTGTGTACGCTTCATTGTATCGAATTTACCACTCAGCTTGGTTGCTAGCCATAATATCCATTGAGTAACCATTGCCAGCGTTCAGCAGCAAAATTAAATTCTGGATGTTTGGCTTTTTCTTTATTTAATGATCGAAGTAAGCGCTCTAAATTTACACTTTGCCACTTTTTACTGGGGGCTCTTTCTTCTCCTTTGTCAAAGTCGATTAGCCAAGTGTCGCCATCTTCATTTAGCATAATATTATGGATATTTAAATCAGCGTGAAAAATTCCTGCATCATGAAAATTACGAATGCATTGTCCCATTTTTATCCAAGTTGATTCTGATACCTCTTGTTCTATTAATATTTGATAAGCATCTTTAGCATCTGGTATTTTTTCGATCAAAATATCAGCGCGATAAAATCCTCGGTGTTTGATTACATATCCTCCGATCGGTTTTGGACCTGGGAGTTGTTTGTTCTGTATGGATTCAAGAATACTTAATTCACGGTAAGGTCGAGTGGATTCGATAGAACTAAAGTGATAAGCGTCATTGTTTATTTTTCCAACAAGGCCCCCTCTAAAGTAGTGTCGCAAAACAAGTTCTAGGTAGCCATTGTCGTTTTTCGGATATTGGCAAAAATAGGTTTTATTTCGACCAAACGAACTGCCCGTTATCCATTCATGATTCATCCAGAACTCAGGTGTAAACCATTCGGCTGTAATTTCTTCAGGCGCACCGCTGCAAGTGATTAACCAATTATTTTTTGAGAGGGGAGCTATATTAGGCAAATGAAGTACTCTTTCGGGGCTTCACAAATAGAAATTTGCTTTTAATAATGCACAAACTTATCTTGTTTGTCACCTCCAATTGCCCGAAGAAAACCGTTTGGTTTGTCCTAGTCAGCAACATCGCTGTTAATGTTGAAAAGTAGTGGAGCAGAAGTTAGAAACGTAGGGAGCCTTAATCGGGCGCTTAAGGATTAAAGTTCAATTCGCTTAAGCGCCGCAGGGCCTGAAACTAGCTTTGTGTTTCAAGCTTTTCCAGGTGTACATCCATTTGTGGAAATGGAATAGAGATGCCTTGCTCATCAAACGTTAATTTTACTTTTTCATGAGTATCCCAATACACAGCCCAATAGTCAGCTGAGTTAACCCAGGGTCGAACGATAAAGTTTACAGAGCTATCTGCGAGTTCAGAAACCGCAACCACAGGCGCAGGTTCTTCCAGGATGCGCTCATCTTCTTTCAAAAGATTGATCAAGACTTCTTTCGCTTTTTTGATGTCGTCGCCATAGCCAATTCCAAACACCATGTCGACACGTCGCGTCGGACGTGCTGAATAATTGGTGATAGTATCGCCATAAATCGCTCCGTTCGGCACTATGATTTCTTTATTGTCACCCGAACGCATAATGGTTGAAAAGATCGCGATCTTCTCAACGACACCTGTTACTCCCGCGGCTTCAATAAAATCACCTGCTTTGAACGGCTTAAACAATATCAACATCACGCCAGAAGCAAAATTTTGCAGTGAGTCTTTCAGGGCTAAACCCACTGCCAGACCTGCTGCACCAATGATCGCGACTAACGAAGTGGTTGCGACGCCAAGCTCGTTTAGCGCTGCAACAATAACAAAAATCATCAGTACGGTTTTTGTTATTCCGGCTAAAAAGTCGACTAAAATAGGATCGACGCTTGCTTTTCTGAGAAGTGTTTTGGTCGCTTTGGTAATTAGATTCGCAATCCACTTACCGATAAAAAATACTAAGACAGCCAAAATAACCGCGATGTAGTTAGTCTGAACCCACTCAATCGCTTGATCGGCCATACCTTGAACAAACTCAGTCATTTTTTCCATATCGATTCCTTTGTTGTTTGTTGTTTGTTGTTTTTCGTTGAATGGTCAGAGTGTACGATCAAGCGAGATAAAAATCGAAAGACAAAGGTCGACAAATTTACAATAAACTCAAATAGAGATTGATGGTTGGGGGTTGGAGATTGGTGATTTGTTTGCGTTGGTAGGCCAGCTTGCCGTAAGCAAACAAGATTTTATTCATTAATTGTTGCAAAGCACCGAGTTGTATTGATGCTAGCCCACTTGTATAGTGCCATCAGAACATTTAAGGAGTTTTGTCATAATGAGAATAATATCGATCCTATTTGTGCTAGCCATCACCAGTTTTACTGCAAGCGCTGCAATTAAATTGACGCCCACCGAATACCCAGATTTGAAATATAAGGGCGAAATATTGTCGGGCCCGTATAAAGATGGCGTTACTGAACCCAAAAAGATACTTGGCTTTGCACCAGGCCAGAGAGTCGCTTCTCCAGAACAAATTGCTAATGCTCTTAGCATTTGGCAGAAAGAGTCTGATCGGCTCAAAGTTGTGGAATATGGACGAACCCACGAAGGACGCCCCTTATTTTACGTGGTGATAACAACACCTGCTCACTTGGCAAACTTGGAGAATATTCAAAAAGATGTTCAGCAATTGGCAAACCCGGTTAACTTATCCGATGCAGATGCCAAAAATATCATTGGTCGATTGCCTGCCATTGCTTGGATGGCATATTCCATTCATGGCAATGAATCTTCCGGAGCGGACGCTGCACTGACTGCAATTTATCATTTGATCGCTTCTGAAAGTGATGATGTAAAACAATTGCTCGGGCAGCAAGTCATTATTATTGATCCAATGATGAATCCGGATGGTCGTGCTCGTTTTTCAAAAGAGCTTGAAGAGCACCGAGGCGTTGCACCAAATGTGGACGATCAATCTTTATTACATACTGGCTCTTGGCCTTATGGTAGAACTAATCATTATTATTTTGATTTAAACCGGGACTTTATTTATTTAACTCAACCAGAAACTCGGGGTCGGGTTGCGATTATAAATCAATGGTATCCCCAGTTAATGATTGATGGTCATGAAATGGGAGCACAAGATACTTATTTATTCGCACCAGCCAGAGAGCCTGTGAATCCTCATTTACCTAAAACACGAAAAAAATGGGGCTGGAAATTCGCACAAGATCAAGCATCTGCTTTTGATAACAATGCTTGGCGATATTACACCGGAGAGTGGTTTGAAAATCTTTATCCTGGCTATTCTAATTACGCAGAATATCGAGGTGCTGTGCATATTCTTTATGAACAAGCTCGAATTGCTGAAGACGGCGTAAAGCGACCAGATGGAAATGTGGTGACTTATCAGCAATCAGTACACCATCAATTTGTTAGTACCATAGAAAACCTACGCACTTTGGCGAAGCACAGTAAAGAAATGTACCAAGATTTTCTGGCAGAGCGTCGTGAAAGCTTATCCAGTTCAGGTCCTTATGCTGATCGCAGTTTTGCCATTTTACCCACAGACAACAAAACAAGATTGCATCAACTTGTCGACACCTTAAAATTTCAAAACATAGAAGTATTTCAACTGACGAAACAAATGCGTGTGTCGGCGGATACCCAATTGGGAGGTAAAGGTGTTTCGACTATCTTACCTAAAGGTACTCTCATAGTACCAAATCGACAGCAAGAAGCTCGATTGATTGCCACAATGTTGGAATTTGATGTCGATATAAAACCTGAAGTTCTGAAAGAAGAGCGGCACCGAACTTTAAGAGACGGGTCTTCGTTGATGTACGACACAACGGCGTGGAATCTAACTATGATGTACGGATTAGAAGCTGTTATTGTCAAAAAGCATATCAATTCAAATTTAGAAAGTTACGCTGCTGCGAGTCCAGAATGGGAGCTGAATCCAGAAGCACAGGCAAAAGATACCATCGCAATAGCGGTAAACGGAGAAGACGATGCTTCGGTTTCATTTGCAGCTCGACTTATGGAGCTGGGATTACAGGTAAGAGTGGTAGATAAAGCAACGGAATTGAGTCAGCAAGCATTGCCGCGGGGAACAGTGGTTGTTACCAAAACGGATAACCCAAACTGGACTACTGCATTAGAGCAGATAAAAGTTCAAGCTCATCAATTGAACCTGACGCCCCTTAGCATAAGCAGTGGATTTGGTGACGGTGACTTGCCCGATTGGGGAGGCGCTCACTTTCGGTTGTTAACTAAACCAAGAGTCGGCTTAGTTTCAAGAGGCGGTTTTGCGTTCTACGATGTTGGGGCTACTTGGTATTCACTTGATCATCACTTAGCGATCCGACATTCGAAGTTAAACAGTTTGACATTCAGTTACAGCGATTTAAGGCGTTACAACGTCATAATTTTACCGACACAGTTTATGAATAGTTTGTCCGAAGGTGCATACCAGACTTTGAAAACCTGGGTCTCAAACGGTGGAACTCTTATAGCATTTGATCGCTCAGCTCGTTCTTTGATTGGCAGTGATATTTCATCAGTTACATTACTCGAAAACTCTTTTGAGAATGCTGAGCAGTTTGACATTGCGATACAGCGAGAGTGGATGGCGAATAATATCGAGCTTGAAATGGAGGCAATTTTGTCACATCAAGTTCCACTAGAAGTGGATTATCCTTGGCATCAAAAGGTACAACGGCTCAATCAGCAACAGTTAGTGAAGCGGGATAACTGGCAACGTAACTTTATGCCTTCCGGTGCATTTGTTGCGGGTCGCACGGATCAAAGGCATTGGTTAACCTTTGGTGTGTCAGAGGATTTGCCATTACTATTTTCGAATAACCCTCTTTTTATGTCGGCTGAAGAAAGTGAAGCTGTTGTTCGAGTTGGAAAGTTACAGAAAGAAGAAAAGGGCGCTCTGTCTAAATTAGCTGAGTCGGTAATGGATGAGCCAAAAGCGTTGGGCTGGTCAACGCTTCCTGCGGAAACGACCGCTCATGTCCGCATGAGTGGTTTACTATGGCCGGAGGCTGCTCAAAGGATGCTCAATGCCGCACATACGACTCGCGAAGCTTTGGGCAAAGGGCAAATTATTTTATTTGCGACCTCCCCCAATTTTAGAGGCAGTACGTTAGGTACTAATCGAATGCTTTTAAATGCAATTGTTTATGGACCGGGCTTGGGAACTGCACCACTGGTCGAGTTATAAACATAGTTGTTCTCTAAGCTCAAAGGCATTGTGAACCCCGTGGCACTGAAAACTGTATGGCAGGGTAAACTGAGTGGCACTGAGCTAGATTAAGCACAGCAAATCTAGTCAGTGCTCTGTGCTGTGGAGAGTGTTACTATGAGCGAAGAGATCAAAGGGTGATACTTACCATTCTCACCCAACTAAGATGCTTAAAATAAGCGAAGATTAATATTTTATAGAGTGTGGGTTTTAGGGTTATGACGTTAAAGTTAAGTAAATATTTGAGTATTGGCTCAACAATGCTCTTATTATCAGTCCCAAGTTTTGCTCAGCAACCACATCAAGCAATTATCGATGTGGCTTATGGCCAAGGATCAGATCCAGAGGTAACTGGTGAAAGATACACATTAAAGTTACCAGTAAGGAAAGGTTTATTTGTTGTCGTTTCGAAAACAAATTTTGCTGGAGACCAAGCTTCAGAAGATGATTACAAAACAAAAGAAGTTGGAGGTGGATTTTTCTGGTCCACAACAGAAACTAATTCAATGTATTTAAGTTATACCAAAGTCGATTTAGAATTTAATACGCTAAAAATAAAAGACAATACTCAATATGCTATAGGTTGGCGCAGTCGTTTTTCGAGACAACTGGAAATTTTAGCTGAGTACAATTCGACTAATCTGGATAACGCAGATTTAACCGGCACCGATTACGAAGGAGCAAAGTTAGAAGAAGCTGGATATAAACTAGGTCTTCACTATTACACTTCGCCAACCTTTGCTGTAACGCTTGATTGGGATAACTGGCTAGACCAAGATCGATTATTTTTGGGCGTGCGATTTACTTCTGGTAAATAAAAAAAGCGGGATTACCCGCTTTTTTTATACTTAATCATTTTTATAGATTATTTCTTCGAAGTTAAACTCGGAATTTTGGGCTTGAATAATAAAATCAATCTAGGAAGTAAAGTTAAGTTCGCCAGAAGGGCTGTTCCCATTGCAATACTGGTTAATATTCCAAAGTAGATTGTTGGAATAAAGTTTGAGAACACTAAAACTGAGAATCCAGCAATGACGGTCAACGAGGTGTAATACAAGGCTTTTCCTATTGAATCGTGACAAGCCTGAACACAACTTTCGTAATCGGGTTTATTATCAAACTCTCTTCGAAATCTAAAAATATAGTGAATCGTGTTGTCGACACCTATACCTATCGCAATTGCAGCAATCATTATGGTCATCATATCTAATGGAATATTAAACCAGCCCATTGCACCGAGTACCATCGCTGCAGCAAGTGCGTTTGGTAGTAAGCCTAAAATTGCGAGAGTGAGCGATCGAAAAATAAATACGAACATAATAAAAATTGCGAGAAACACAGTGGCAATCGTTTTTATTTGTGAGTCGAATAAGCTGGCGAGCATATTGTTGTAAAGTACAAACATACCCGTTATTGCGTACTGGCCATCTTTTAAACCTAAATCTTCTTTAAAGTAATTATCAAGGTCGGCTAAAAATGCTCCGCGTTTTAAATTAGGATGAGAGTCGATCATTCGAATTGAATAATGAACCTCGGAACCATCTTCTTTTAAGTAGGGATCAATCAGTTGTCGTCGAATGTCCGCTGACATACGTTTATAAAAAAGACCAAGTAAAAAATCGTCCAGCGTTTTCCCGCCATTTAAATCATTGAGCAGTCGAAAGCTTGAAGTAAGAGAGAGTACTTTACCCGTAACATCATATTGCTCAAGGTAACTATGAACCTGCGATAGTTTATCGACACCGTTTTGCGTAAATGCTTGTGGTACCGGATCGGTTTCTTCGAATTCACTAAATCCATCATCAAATTCGTCTGCTGGCGGTTCAGGTAGAAGTGCATCTGTTTTTATAACGATATCTAGAGGTGTCGTTCCACCGAGTTTGTCGTCGATAGTCTTCATACCTTGATAAATATCGGTGTGTGACCGGAAGTAATCAATAAATCGATTATCAACGCTCAAACGGAAAAGCCCTGAAATAGCGAACGTTGCAATCAATGTTGAAAGAGTAAAAATGATCACTCGATTTTTAAGGGTCCATCTACCAAGTGCTGATGTAAAATCAGTCAGCTTTGAGCTCAAGGCTTTTTCTTTTAAATTGCCGTAGGTGAGTTTCACAAAAACAGGAAAAGCAAAAAAGGTAATGACAAACGCGATGGCAAGACCCATCGACATCATGAGGCCAAAGTCTTTTACTGGACGAATGTCACTAACAACTAGAGAGCCAAACGCAACCATAGTAGTCACTGCCGTGAACAAGCAGGGAACAAACATAGTGCTTAATGTTCTTTGGAGCTTTTCATTGACTGACATTGTCGAGTGTTTCTGCGATAACTCTCTAAAACGCACAATCAAATGAATCGCAAGAGACATGGTCATAATCAATAGGAGAGCGATAAAGTTTGATGAAATAACCGTGGCAGGCCAATCTAACCAACCTAGCAACCCAACCATTGCCGCTACAACAAGCGCACAAATACCGAGCGGTAAAACAATCCAATGACTTTGTCGGAATAGTAAGGTTAAAATTAAAATTAGAATAAAGATTATTGCAGTTCCAAAAACCGTAAGATCATTTTCGACATACTCCATTAAGTCATTTGCAATCATAGGCACACCACCCAAAAACAACCTAACATCTGAAGGACCATCGGCAATAATTGCTCTAAGAGACTTGATAGTGGCTTCTGTGGTTTGACTATAAGACTGGGTTTCGGCTCTAACTTTCAACTTTAATTGTTCTTTTTTAATTTGTTGTTGCTCAGTCAGCGTTTTACCTGCCGTTGCCACTTGAAACTCTGTCATCTCGCGTAAACTGGTTTTTAAAGTTTCTGGAATCTCCAAGTTAATCTGCAAAGCTGTGAGAGAGCCGTCTTCAGAAATAATTAAGTTTTTGTAAATCGGATTTTTGGTGAGAATTGCCTTTGCTTCAGCTAATTCAAAGTCGCCGTCACGCAAGGTTGAAGACTTGCTTTCAACCGTAAATATATCGGCTTCTTTTGGATCGAATAGTGGGATATCTAAAATAGAGGTTACTGATGCTACAGCTGGAACTTTGACAATTTTATTTTGTAAATCTTCAAGTAATTGAATATTTTTTGAGGTAAACAGTTCGCCATCAGTATCGAATAATAGAAACAGGTAGTCGTCGCTACCGTACTCGAGGTAAGTCTTTCGATATTCGGTAAGTGTTGGGTCATTCTCTAAAAGCAAAGAGTCTGCTGATGCATCGAGTCGGAAGTTGCCTATTTTGAATGATAAGCCAAACACACAAACGACTAAGAGCAAGAGCACCAAAATAGTTCGATTCAGTGCAAGGTTGGCGATCCATTGACCGATTTTTGAACGAGATTCCATGAATTCCCCAAATGTAATAATTGTTTATCAGCTAGTTATTTACGTGCAACACTTACGAGCGGATGCATAGCTGGCTATTTTAAAGGTCGGGGCTAATTGTTGTAAATGTTTACTTAACCTTGGCTGAATGGGGCAGAGGGCATTCCTCGTTCAACATCTCGATGAATGCAAAATATAGCGTCTCATACTCGATAGACTATGGATTTTATATGATTGAAGGCTTTCGTTTATTGGTTTACGCAACTTTAACTTGATTGCGTCCTCCAGTTTTCGCAGCGTAAAGGGCTTGGTCCGCTCTTTGGAACAATGAGCTACTGGATTCTCCGCGCTGCCACTCAGTCACGCCAATACTAGTGGAGATATTCAAACTTACTCCCAGTTTCTTAATTGGTTTTTGTTCAACCATCATTCTTATACGCTCTGCCGTTAATCTTGCGGATGGTAAGTCTGTAGCACTAAGAAGTATGACGAACTCTTCTCCGCCATAACGAAAAACATGATCTTCGGTGCGTAAGGAGAGTTTTAATCGGGTTGCAATTTCCTTAAGTACTTCATCGCCCATCAGGTGACCATAGTTATCGTTAATAGATTTAAAATGATCGATGTCCAGCACAAGCATACAAAGCCCGGTGCACTGGCGAGTTGCGCGGCTTACTTCGGATTCTGCCATCTCATTAAATGCTGCGCGATTGAATAGTCGTGTAAGAGGATCCTGTTTGGCGCTTTGCACCGCAAGGTTATACATAAGTGCGTTTCTTAATGGAAAAACCAGCACTGATAATAAGTGTTCGAGTCGCATTAGCTCTTGCTCAGTAAATGGGCGAGCTGAAGTACATTCAATTTCTCCAAGCTTTTCTTTTTCAATTTCCAGTGAGTAGCGGCATAAATGCTGTTCTTTATCACCGTGATAGATAAAAAGTTTTAATGAGTCGTTTCGGTAGGCGACGCTGGCACAGGGAATTAGACTCACAGATTCAGCGCAAAAGGCTGTTATCAGCGCTTCAATATTTAGGGTTTGTTGCAAGTTAAGCGATAACCTGTGTGCCGCAAGAATTATTTCATCTTGCTGGTGTTGCATGCGACTGGCGATGTAGCTTAAGTTTTGTGCTTTGCCGTCGATAATTTTTTGCTTTGCTAGTTCCATCATTTGATACCTTAAAAATCTAATGATGTTGTCTTTGCCAATAACGTGCCAATACTGAATTTTTATTAAAAATCTTTATATTTCATATAGATAAGTTGATAGATTTGAGGTGACAATTACTATTGTCAAAAGATTGACTTGCTCTTGGGGTGGTTTTTTTTAAGGTAATTGCCAGTAATTTGACCTTTGAATTAGCCGTTAACTTGACCCGCTAAAGTCATTAATTTACTGCTAATAACAGAGCTCCCAGGCTTAAGAAGCTCTTGTTTTTTCGCAGCTAAGGCAATGCTAAGGTAATTAAGCAAAAAAGCAATGTTATGCGTAGGATACTATCCGTTAAATCTTTCACCTTTTACTTCCAGACTTTCATCGCTCATCAAGTAAGTGTATAGCGGCATTAAGGTGTCAGGTGTTTTTAACTGATTACTGTCTTCGGCGGGATAAGCCTTCGCTCTCATTTTAGTCCGGGTAGCTCCAGGATTAATCACATTTACTCGAACATTGGTGTTTTCAAGCTCATCTGCAAGCACTTGTGCGAAACCTTCTGTGGCAAACTTTGAAACCGAGTATGCTCCCCAGTAGGCACGTCCTTTATTGCCAACTCCCGAGCTGGTAAATACGATTGACGCTTTGTCTGCGTTACGCAAAACCGGTAACAAGGCCTGGGTCAAAACAAATGCTGAATTTACGTTCACCTGCATTACATTAAGCCAGGTTTCAACCGGGTAGTTTGCGATGGGGGTCATTTCACCCAGCGTACTGGCATTATGTAACAGGCCATCAAGTCGACCAAACTCTTGTTCTATAGTTTCGGCAATTTGATGTGCTTGCTCTTCCGACAGGTGTAATAAATTGAGTGGGATGATCGCTGGTTGCGGGCCTCCTGCAGACTCGATTTCATCGTAAACTTGTTCCAGTTTTTCAGTGGTACGTCCCAATAAAATAACGGTTGCGCCGTATTTTGCGTAATTTATCGCAGCTTGTTTACCGATACCATCTCCGGCACCAGTCACCAGTATTACTTTTCCGCTCAGAGCGTTGTTGGGTAGTTTATAGTCAGTCATAAGTCGCAATAATTAAAATCGTGATAGTGCAATTTTAGCATGTGAGCGAATAAACCATAAAGATATGATTCAAATTGTCACAAATCTTATTCAGTGATAACGCTAATAAACATAAGCCAAAAAGCAGAAGACAAATAAGTTGATCCAACTTCTTTATGGATTAAATCTCAATTTCTTTTTTATATAGTAATAACACACTAAAAACAGTTTGCGCCAAGAGGCTGGTTCGATAACAAAAATTTGTTTTGAGAGTTTGTGATCTCTTAAGCAACGTAAAGCCGGAAGATTTGTTTTTAACCAGAGTTGCAAAAGCTGGCGATACAATAAGAAGCAGGGGGCGGCTTTTTCTCTCGGCTTGGAAAAGGGAAAGTTAAAGTCAGTTAATGAGAGCGTGTGAATAATAAGCTTTGATAACCAACTCGATTGAAAATAAAAACTAAATTTCAATAAATATATTGCTCCTGTATCGTTATGAACATCTTTTATATCGCAGTTGAATTGCTTGGTGCTCACCAATAAATATATTGCTTCTGTCAGTATTTGTGAGAGGTCGGCTAGTGGGTGATTGATATTAATCATCGTTTTTGCCAACTTGTTGAGTAAAGGCGTAAAGTTATTGATTAACCATGGCTTTATGGTAGCCATTTCTGAGTCTGGAATGCTCAGTGCTTTGAAATGTTGTTGATTTAATTGATCGCACCAGAATGCAAGTTTTGCAATCGATGTCGAATGGTCAGTAAGCCAAATGGATTTTGTGATGACTTTATTAAAAACAGCCATTTTTTGTAGACGCAGTGCTTTCGCTTCTGACGATATCGTCAGCGCGAACAGTAAGTCTTCATCGAGTATATTCGAGTCTAATTCAGCCACAATAATTTAGTCTGGGATAATGAGTATTGAGTCTGACATAGCTTGATAGCATACCAAAGTAAAAGTTGTATAAAATAAACTCTGGGCAAACATTGTTAAGTGAATTAATTGTTAAGTGAATTAAAAAAGGGTACTGAGCCTTTATAACTGCAGTACCCAAGGGGTGGAGAGGTTAATAACTGTAAGAGTTAAAGTAGAGTTTTGAAAAATGGTGTTTTATTTTTGCCTATTTTTCTGCTAATTCGGTTGATACTTCTTTAGGTAGAAATCGAATACTCACACGTCGTTCTAAAGCATAAGCATCAAGGTCGCCTTCTGGCGCGGCATTGGCAGTCTCACCGTGCGCGGTCGCAATGATTCGTTCAGGATTAACCCCATTTTCCGTCAACATGGTTTTCACTGAATTAATGCGCTCCATAGACAGCGCCTTATTTTTATCTGCGTTTCCTCGAGGGTCGGCAAAGCCATCTAGTTTGATTGATAAATCAGGGTATTTTTTCAAGAAACTTGCCAGTTGAGTGACTCGTTCACGATCAAGATCGTCTAAATCTGCCGCTGCTGTGTGAAAAAGTACATCCATTTGCAATAACTCGCTGTCGTTAAAAGAAGTGTCGCTAGTAGTTGATACTTGTGATTGTAAATTTTCAACTTCCAGTTGAAGTTGTGACTGGTAAACCTCTGCTTCTTCAACTTTTGCGGTTAATTGCTCATTCTCCTTTTTACTTGCAACGTTATCGCCAATTAAACCTCCGAATGCGGCGCCCAAAATGAAGCCGATTGGACCACCTGCGGCTGCGCCAATGAAGGCGCCACTAACAGCGCCAGTCTGTTGTTCTTTGTGTGACTCTGCATTTGCAGGAGCTGTGTGAGAAACCGCGGTAATGACCAGTGCAGAAATGATGGCAAGTTTTTTCATGGTATTTTTCCTCTTTGTTTAAATTTAAAATCAACTCAACTCCCCGTAACTCACAACAAAACTTTTCAAAAGTGCCGTCCTTGGCCAAAAATGCTACCGTGTTAAGGTAGCGACTATTGCTACGGGAAGTGTCCTTTCGTTGGACACAGTGCTATTAAACCGAACTAATGAGGCGATATAAGAGTCGAAAAATGGCGAAGCGGATAAAGAATGTGGCAACATTATGGCAATGGTGGTGAAACAGCTGTTTTTGTGTTGAATTGCTTTAAAATGTTTTCAATAGTTTTAGTCATAAGATAATTAAACAGGATCAACATGATGGAAAAACATATTGTTTTGGTCGAGGATGAAGCAACCATTCGAGAAAACTATGTTCAGGCACTCTCTAAATATGGTTATAAAGTAACCGCATATGGTACGTATCGCGACGCTGAAGAAGGCTTTAAACAGGCGTTGCCTGATTTAGCCATTCTTGATGTTGGATTACCAAGTGAACCCGAGGGAGGCTTTAAGCTGTGTCAACAACTAAGAGCAAGTTCAAAAGGTTTGCCGATAATGTTTTTGACGGCTCTGGATTCGGATTTTGATGTGATTTCAGGTTTGCGACTTGGTGCCGACGACTATGTTACAAAAGATATTAGTTTGCCGCACTTTATGGCTCGAGTTGGAGCTTTATTCCGACGAGTAGAAGCGATGGGAAAAGCCGATGAACTAGTTGAGAGTTTAACCGTTGGTTCTCTTTATCTCGATCTCGATAGAATAAAAGTTTCCTGGAACGACTTGATCGTTGATTTGACGTTAACCGAGTTTTGGATAGTTCATGCATTGGCTAAGTCGCCTGGTCATGTAAAAACTCGCGAGCAATTAATGAGTATTGCCAATGTAATCGTTGACGATTCTACCATTACGTCTCACGTTAAACGTATCAGGAAAAAATTTGTTGAGTTAGACGATAGCTTTGATTGTATCGATACAGTTTATGGGATGGGGTATCGTTGGAAAAGTTGAGTGCGTTAGGTTTTTGGACGATTAAGCGAAAGTTAATTGTTTTCACAGTAGTACTCTTCGCTATTCCAGTTGTTAGCCTGAGTTTTTTACGCCAAATGGAGTCAGTTCTCGTTGATAATTTACGAGAATCTTTGGCGAACTACGCAAACATGGTCAGTTATATAATTGCCAGTGGCGATCTTAAGAACACTTCCTTTATTGAAAACCAAACTCCTGCTGTAGGGACAAACAAAATTTATGTGCCAATTGCTCATCAAGAAATTACGATTGATGGTTATGCAGATGATTGGGTGGCACAACGTGGCTTTGAGAAGTATTTTTCTTTTGTGAAATCAAAAGACAGCTTTTCAGTTCAGACTGCGAGCAACGGAAAAGATTTCTACCTATTGGTTGAGGTTGTTGACAACGAAGTAAGGTATCGAGAGTCAGTTGAACAGTTAGATAATAGTGATCAAGTTTTAATTGTTTTAAAGAATGCTCAAGGTCAACAAGTATCATTGCGTTTTGCACCTGTTGCAGTTGGAAGAGTGCGTCCAACCACTGAACAAAATCAAATTGAGAATTTTTGGTTATCACAATCATCCTGGCAAGAAACGGCAAAAGGATACACATTAGAGCTCAAGTTATCCGCACGTTTTAATTGGCGTAAGCTTGGATTAAAAGTCGTAGATTTTGATTCTACTGTTAATAATATTTCAACGGCTCAAAGTTATGAGTCTGAATTGAGTGATTTATTGTGGCCAGACCAATTAGTGCAGTCACAACTTGATAAACTGGACATTCCGCCTGGCAAGAGAGTTTGGGTTGTCGATCGGTATGGGCAGGTTAGAGCTCGCTCAGGAACGCTAAACACTCAACTGAATATTCAACCAATAAACCCGTTAATTCACTTCTTTCTCGCACCACCTGGAGAAGAGTTAGTTGACGCGCGAGCTAAAGCTATTGAGTTTGACACTCCTCTACTAAAGAAAGCGCTAACAGGTGAGCCGTCATCAATGTTAGAGGTTTTTACGGATAATAAAACGGCTATTGCTATGGCGGTACATCCAATTGTTTTTGATAACACGATAGTTGGCGCAACATTGATAGAACAAACAGTTGCCTCTGTTCAAGTATTACAAAGAGAAGCAATGAATATTTATGTCAACACAGTGTTGCTCGTGATGCTAATCGTGATTGTTGTTCTCATGGTGTTAGCAATAAGGTTTACTTCAAGGGTGAGCCGACTCAATGGACAGGCATTAGAAGCTGTAGACGACTACGGTCGAGTTAAAAAGCTTATAAAGCCTGATGGAAAAAGAGATGAGCTTGGGCAGTTGAGCAATAGCTTTTCGAGCATGACCGGGCGATTAAGTGATTACAATGAGTATCTTGAAAAACTGGCGTCTCGTTTAACCCATGAAATTCGTACTCCTTTGGCAATTGTTCGCACATCTCTCGATAACCTTTCCTTGCAAAATGATTTGTCGGATGAGCCTTTGTTGAAGCATGCGCAGCAAGGAGTAGACAGGTTAAGCCAGTTAATTTCTCGAATGCGTGAGGCAGCTCGTGTTGAGCAGAGTATTTTAAATGTCGAATTACAAGAAATTGATTTAATCGCCTTTATTCGAAACTATTATGCAGCAAGTCAAGCAATGCATGCGGAAAATATAATGAGCATTAAAGTAAACGGAATTCAAATTTCTAATGCATCGAAATACGACGAGCAACAGTTTGAAGAAAACCGTTACCCAAAAGTTCGCAGTTCAGAAGAGTTGTTAGCACAACTGTTGGATAAACTAATATCTAACGCTGTGGATTTTGCAGAAACAGGCTCAGAAATCGAAGTGATTACAGAGTTTAATGATTCGCATGTGTCGGTTGCTGTTGCTAACATTGGGCCTCCTTTGCCAGAGATATCTGAGCAAGAATTATTTGCTTTGATGACGTCAGAGCGCGAAGAGAGTTTTCGATCAGATTCGCAATCGCATTTAGGATTAGGTTTATATATTGTTCGCTTAATCGCAGAACATCATGGCGCTACTTATTTCGCAAGAAACTGGCGCTCAGACTCTGAGATATCGGGTGTGATTATTGGCGTTAATTTACCAAGAAAAAGACCAAAGCATCGCTAGTATTGCTCAACTCTTCCATTTGCCTGAATCACTCAACTGCTTTTTATAGAGAGCTATTTGGAATAAGGCCGAAAATCAGACCTCGAAAGGCTGGCGTGCTGTCCACTCTGAAAGGTACAATAACGGAAAATGTTGCTTTATGGAGCTGTGAGAAAATGTTTGATCGATTACCTGAATTACCTGCGGACTCTTTGTTGGGACTGATCTCTATGTTTCGAGATGATACTAATCCTAAAAAAGTAGATTTGGGAGTGGGTGTATATCGAGATGAAGCAGGCCATACCGCAATTATGAAGGCAGTTCAAAAAGCTCAGCAGATGCATTTAGACCAAGAAGACTCAAAGACTTATATAGGTCCTGTTGGGGTTCCTGGGTTTGTTGAAGGAATAAAAGGGTTAGTGCTGGGAAATGACTCTGCGACGATTAAAGATAATCGTATCGCCGCGATTCAAACACCTGGTGGTTGCGGTGCCTTGAGAGTCGGCTCGGAATTTTTAAAGCGTCTCAATAGTGACTTCACAGTCTGGGTAAGTGACCCGACTTGGGCCAATCACATTCCTTTGATTCGTTCTGCGGGTTTGACGATTAAAACCTATCCATACTTTGACACATCGACGGGTGCCGTTAATTTTGATGCAATGGATGAGCAGCTCGCTAAACTTGGACCGAATGATGTTGTCCTGTTGCATGGATGCTGTCACAACCCAACTGGTGCTGACTTGTCCTTTGACCATTGGAAAACAATTACCGAGAGGGCTCTTGAAACCGGTTTTATTCCTTATGTTGATATCGCTTATCAGGGATTGGGTGATGGCTTGGAAGAAGATGTTGCTGGCGTTCGTTATTTATCAGAGCGAGTCCCGGAAATGGTTATTGCAACGTCTTGCTCAAAAAACTTTGGTTTGTATCGAGAGCGAACAGGTTGTTTACTCATTCAAACTGAGTCAGCTCAAACAGCAAAGGCTATTCAAACTCAAATTCAAGACGTTGCGCGAGCCAACTATTCGATGTCTCCAGCGTACGGTGGTTTTTTGGTAGATATCGTATTACATAACGAAGCATTAAATAGAGAGTGGAAAGAAGAGCTCGATGCAATGGCAACGCGAGTAAAAAGTTTGCGACATGGATTGCTCGAGCAAATAAAAGCGCAGGGAGTATCTCAAAATTTTGACTTTATTACTGAGCAAAAAGGAATGTTTTCTTACCTGGGTATTTCGAAAGAGCAGGTCACTCAGTTAAGAAATGATTTTAGTATTTACATGGCAGATTCGAGCCGAATAAATGTCGCAGGATTAAATACTCAATGTCTAGAGTATGTGGCGCAGGCTCTGAAAAAAGTTTGTGGTTAAGTTTGGTAGTCTAAAAATCAAAAATTTGAATGTAAAAACTTCGACTTTAGAGAACAGACTCAATTAGTTTTAGAAAACTCTCGCTGGTTTTGCAGTAATAATCTGCAGGCCAGCTTTTCGGATCGTCATCTTCTGGAATGTAACCCCATAAAGCAGCAATGGCTGGCATAGTAGCTGCTTTTGCTGCTTCCATATCTCTGCGGTCGTCGCCCACGTACCAAGTTTTATTGGCATCAACGCCGATTTTTTTTACAGCTTCTAAAAGTGGCATTGGATGTGGCTTTTTCTGTTCGAAAGTGTCGCCGCTCACTACCACTGATGGTCTATTTGGAAGTTTCAATTTTGTAAGGAGGTAATCGGTCAAAAAACCAGGCTTATTGGTTACGATTCCCCAAGGAATAGAATGTTGCTCGAGTATTGTTAGCGATTTTTCCAGTCCATCAAACAAACAAGTTTTTCGACAAATGTTCATTTGATAAATATGCAATAAGCGTTCTCTTAACTGCTCATAAAATGGATCGCCTGGATCTAAGTCGAACCCAAGTTTAAGTAATCCCGGAGCCCCTTTCGATACTAAAGGACGAATGTCCGAAAATGCCAATGTTGCTTTACCTTGTGAAGAAAGAAGGTTATTGAGCGCTTCACCAAGGTCAAGCGCTGTATCGGCAAGAGTTCCGTCTAAGTCAAATAAAACCGAAGCGGGTCGAGTTAGAGTTTGCATTTAATTCCCGCGCTTAATTGCACAATGATTTTTGATAATGGCACAGATAATTAACATCGACATTTTTCGGAGATAGCCAGTATTGTTTGGTAATAGGGTTGTAATGCATACCGGTCATATTTTTTAATTTCAGTTGATTGTCTCTGGCCCAGCGATCAAGTTCTGAAGGGCGGATAAACTTTGCGTATTCGTGAGTGCCTTTCGGTAACATGTTTAGAATATATTCTGCACCAACAATGGCCATCAAAAAACTTTTTGGATTGCGGTTGATTGTAGAAAAAAACACATCGCCACTTGGCTTAACTAATTTATGACAAGCTCGAACAATTGAGGATGGATCAGGAACATGTTCCAGCATCTCAAGACAAGTGACTATGTCGAAAGACTCGGGTTGTTGTTCCGCTAGCTCTTCTGCAGTAATTTGCTTATATTCAACTGACTGTCCGCTCTCGAGTTGGTGCAGCTTGGCAACATTGAGTGGCGCTTCTCCCATATCAATACCGGTGACTTCTGCGCCAAGTTGGCTTAATGCATCTGCTAAAATGCCACCGCCGCAGCCGACATCAAGAATCCGCTTTCCTTCGACTCCAGAAACTTGCTGTACGATAAAGTCGACTCGAAGTGGATTTATATCGTGCAGTGGTTTGAATTCACTTGTTTTATCCCACCAACGATCGGCAAGTTGTTCAAATTTTTTTATCTCGTCGGCATCGACATTCGCTTTGCTATTTGAATTTTGATTATTCATAGTTATTTCGCTTATTCAAACTAGAGTCACTTTATCTTAAATTCAGTTTTTTAATTTTTCACGCCAATGATCAGCAATACTTCGACATTCGTTCTCATCGATATGTTTAAGTTTAAAATTTTCGACTTGAAGTTTTCCACTCGTCCAAACATGAGAGACCTGATCTCGTGAAGCACTGTACACCAATTGAGAAACAGGATCGAATACTGGTTGTGTTGCAATGTGGCTTAAGTCAACGGCACATAAATCGGCAAACTTACCTTGCTCGATACTTCCGCACAGTTCGTCAATACCGAGTGCTTTCGCTCCTCCGAGAGTGGCCGCGGCTAATACTTGTTTAGCAGAGAAGCAGTCGGCTTTACCGGAGCCTACTTTTGCCAGAAGCGCTGCAGATCGCATTTCGCCGATCATATCGAGATCATTGTTGCTTGCACTTCCATCGGTGCCTAGAGCGATGTTGATTCCAGCTTGATTAACTGCGTCGATAGGGCAAATGCCACTGGCCAATTTCATATTAGATTCCGGGCAGTGAATCAAATGAATACCTTCATTCGCAGCTAATTCGATGTCTTGTTCATCTAAAGCCGTCATATGCACGGCTTGAAATCTTGGAGAGAGTAAACCCAGTTGGTGTAAGCGTGCTAATGGTCGTTGCCCAGTATTTTTTAAAGCTTCGGTAACTTCATGTTGTGTTTCATGCATATGCATTTGAATCGTTAGATCCAGTTGTGATGCTAACGTGGCAATTTTCTTGAGCGGCTCATCGGATACTGTATAGGGGGCATGGGGTGCAAAGCTGAAATTTATGGTCGGATGATGTTTGTATTGGTCATAAACTTCTAAACCCTTGGTAATGTAATCGTCAGCGTCTTTTCCCCACTTGGTTGGAAAATCGAGCACGGTAAGTCCCACATTTGTTCTTATGCCTGTGTCTAATGCCGCCTCTGCTGTTTGGTGAGGCATAAAATACATGTCATTAAAGCAGGTTGTGCCTCCTTTTAACATTTCCGCTATCGCGAGCTTAGTACCCTGATAAACAAACTCGTCGCTCATCCATTTTCCTTCAGCAGGCCAGATATGTTGTTCGAGCCAGGTCATTAAAGGTAGATCATTCGCATAGCCTTTGAGTAGATTCATTGCAGCATGAGTGTGAGCATTTATAAATCCAGGCACTAAAATGTGCTCGGTTAAGTTGAATTCTTGTTTTGCTGAATAATTGGATTTTAAGTTTTCGTGTTGATCGACATCGATAATTTTTCCGTCGTGAATGGCGATCCCATAGTTTTCCAACACTTCAGAATTGTGGTCTGCTGTGAATATCCATTTTGCAAAAATGAGTTGATCAATTGACTGAGACATAAGCGCCCTTAGCTTTTAAATTTTGCGCGAAGTATACCATTGGTTATTTCGAAATTAGACAGTTGATTCAACGTGATGTCTGAATGTTTTATAACAAAACAAAAATCACTATCTGATCACTAATTTTCTCTTCGTAATTCATTATTTGATGAATATTTGAACGATTTGATTTGGCAGGTTATTTACCTCTCCGAAAAGCAGCTCAAAAGCGATATTTTTTTCGCTACTACATCGCTCATTGTGGTATAATCACCGGCTTGTGCAAGGATTAGTCAATTGATAATAACTAACTGAAAAACAAGGTTTTTTCGTTTATGGGTGAGTTTGCTAAAGAAGTCCTTCCGATCAACATCGAAGACGAGCTAAAAAATTCCTACTTAGATTACGCAATGAGTGTAATTGTGGGTCGTGCATTGCCTGATGTGCGAGATGGTTTAAAGCCTGTTCACCGACGGGTTTTATATGCGATGAACGAGTTGGGTAACGACTTTAACAAGCCTTATAAAAAGTCGGCTCGTGTGGTGGGGGATGTCATCGGTAAATACCATCCTCACGGCGATACTGCGGTATACGACACCATCGTTCGTATGGCACAACCATTTTCGTTACGTTACATGCTGGTTGATGGACAAGGAAACTTCGGCTCAGTTGATGGCGACTCACCTGCTGCAATGCGTTATACAGAAGTTCGTATGGCAAAAATGGCGCATCGCTTGCTTGCGGATCTTGATAAAGAAACCGTCGATTTTGAAGAAAACTACGATGGTAGTGAATCAGAGCCAACGGTTCTTCCGACTCGCGTGCCGAACTTATTGGTTAATGGCTCTTCAGGTATTGCAGTCGGTATGGCAACCAATATTCCGCCACATAACTTAAATGAAGTTATCAATGGTTGCTTAGCTCTAATCGACAACCCTGATATTGAATTTACTGAGTTGATGGAGCATATTCCTGGGCCCGACTTCCCAACTGCGGGGATCATTAATGGTAGAGCTGGAATTATCGAAGCTTATCGTACTGGTCGCGGCCGTATTCATATTCGCTCACTTCACCACATTGAAACAGACGAAAGGTCGGGTAAAGACAGCATTATTGTTACCGAACTTCCTTATCAGGTTAACAAGGCTCGTCTCATCGAAAAGATTGCAGAATTAGTTAAAGATAAAAAACTTGAGGGCATTACTGGCTTACGCGATGAGTCAGACAAAGACGGAATGCGCATGGTTATCGAGCTTCGTAAGGGCGAAGTGCCGGACGTAGTTTTAAACAATTTATACGCGCAAACACAGATGCAAACCGTGTTTGGGATCAACATGGTTGCGTTAGAAAATAATCAGCCACGTATTTTTAACCTAAAAGAAATGCTCGATGCATTCGTGAAGCATCGTCGTGAAGTGGTGACAAGAAGAACCATTTTCGAATTACGTAAAGCGCGAGAAAAGGCTCATGTATTAGAAGGCTTAGCCATAGCGTTAGCGAACATTGATGAAATCATCGCTTTAATCAAACGTTCGCCAAGTCCAGCTGAAGCGAAACAAGAGTTAGTCGCAAAGGGGTGGACACCGGGACAAGTCGTTGAAATGTTGGAGCGAGCGGGAACTGACGCTTGCCGACCAGAAGGACTTGATGCCAGTTATGGTTTCCGAGATGGACTTTACTATCTATCTCCTGAACAAGCACAAGCTATTCTTGATCTTCGTTTACATAAATTAACCGGCCTTGAGCACGAAAAATTAATAAGCGAGTACAAAGACTTACTAGGCATTATTGCTGAGTTATTGGCCATCTTATCAAGTAATGAGCGGTTGCTTGAAGTTATTCGCGAAGAGCTTGAAGCGATTCGAGAAGAGTTTGGTGATGAACGGCGAACAGAAATTACCAACAGTAGTGCTGATCTACTAATTGAAGATTTAATCACGGAAGAAGATGTTGTGGTTACCTTGTCGCATCACGGTTATGTGAAGTATCAACCACTGACAGATTATGAAGCGCAAAGGCGCGGTGGTCGAGGTAAGTCAGCGACCAAGATGAAAGATGAAGACTTCATAGAAAAGCTATTAGTGTGCAGTACCCATGACACGATTTTGTGTTTCTCATCGTTTGGAAAAGTCTATTGGTTGAGAACTTTTGAGTTGCCTCAAGCAGGCCGAGGCTCACGTGGTAAGCCAATTGTGAATGTCCTGCCGTTAGAAGCAGGAGAGAGAATATCAAGTATATTGCCTGTTAATGAGTATGATGAAGATAAATACGTTTTCATGGCAATGGCATCGGGCACCGTTAAGAAAACATCTCTGGAGCAGTTCTCACGTCCTCGCAAAGGCGGCATTATTGCGGTTGGACTGGATGACGATGATCGTCTAATTGGCACGGTAATCACTGCTGGAAACGATCAGTTAATGTTATTCAGTGATGCTGGAAAGGTTATCCGTTTCAGTGAAGAAGATGTTCGGGCAATGGGGCGTACGGCACGTGGTGTTCGTGGCATGCGATTGCAAGATGGCCAACAAGTTGTATCTCTAGTTGTTGCATCTAATGAAGGTGAAGTCCTTACTGCAACAGAAAACGGATACGGTAAACGTACTGCGATGGAAGATCATCCTGTCCGAGGTCGTGGTGGACAAGGTGTTATTTCGATTGTTTGCAGCGAGCGAAACGGTAAAGTGATAAGCGCGGTACCTTGTCAGGATGGTAACGAAATAATGCTTATTACCAGTAACGGAACATTAGTCAGAACTCGAGTAGACGAAATGCGTGTTATGGGTCGAAATACTCAAGGCGTTCGCCTAATTCGATTGGATGAAGGTGATGCATTAGTTGGTCTCGAGCGAATCGAAGAGTTAGACTCAGTTGATGAGGACGCTCAAGGTGAAGAGGAGCTTCAAAGTGGAGAAGGTGTCAGTGACGACTCGTCACAAGACGCTCCCTCTGAAGAATAACTTTTAGTTATCGTGTGAGTGAAGAGTTTTCTGTTACTCTTCACTCATTCTCGTCTTTCATTTTTTATGACCAACAGTAATCACATTCAATGACGCAATCATCACTTTCTAATTGGCCGCCCTATAACTTTAGTGCTGGTCCAGCCATGTTACCCAAAGCTGTCATGGACAAAGCTCAACAAGAATTCACTGACTGGCATGGCACAGGCCTCTCAGTTATGGACTTTAGTCATCGCGGCAAAGACTTTTTATCAATTGCTGAAAAAGCTGAAGCTGATTTAAGAGAGCTCATGGCAATTCCTGAGCACTATAAAGTTTTATTCTGCTCAGGCGGCGCCTCATTTCAATTTGCAACTGTACCGATGAACTTACTAAGAAATAAAGCTGTGTATGTTGATACTGGAATCTGGGGCAAAAAAGCGATTGCAGAAGCGTCGAAGTACGGAGATGTATCGGTTATTTCTGCACTTGAACAAGAAAATGGTCTGACTTCAATTCAATCTGAGTCACGATGGCGGTTACCCGATTCATTCGATTATTTACATTTTACAACCAATGAAACTATTGGAGGAATTGAGTTTCCTGAGACTCCTGGAGTCGCAAAGGGGCGCTTAGTTGCTGATATGTCGTCCAATATCTTATCGCAGCCGATAAACGTTGAAGATTTCTCGGTTATTTATGCGGGTGCTCAAAAGAATATCGGACCTGCTGGTTTATCGATTGTTATTGTAAGAGAGGATGTTTTAGAGAACTCTGTTCCTGAATACGTTCCAAGCTTGATGCAGTATAAATTAATGGCCGAAAATGACAGCATGTACAACACGCCGCCAACTTACTCGTGGTACTTGGCCGGTCTCGTGTTTGACTGGATAAAACAGCAAGGTGGTGTCGCAGAAATGGCAAAGAGAGCCGAGCAACGATCGTCTATGCTGTACAGCTTTATTGATAACAGTCGCTTTTATTCAAACCCAAACCTTTCTAAGTTTCGCTCGAGAATGAATATTCCTTTTATCCTTGCCGATGAGTCTTTAAATGAGAAGTTTCTTTTTGAGGCGGAATCTTGCGGTCTTTGTTATCTCAAAGGTCACCGTAGTGTTGGTGGAATGCGGGCGAGTTTGTACAACGCCATGCCCATCGCGGGTGTCGAGGCCTTAATCGAATTTATGCAGGCCTTTGAGCAAAGAAACGCTTAGTAATATCTAACGACTGGAAATATCTGGTATCGGTACACATTCTGCGACCCGAGGAATATTGCAAAAAAGTTTGCTTTTTAGCGATATTTCTTTCATTTCGCCTAGTTCTTAAGGGTTGCGCTAGCTTTTTAATAATCATTGAGTACAATAGCGCCACATTTTTAGTGAACCACATTTTATTTATTCGATGAGCGCTACTCAATCAGGTCAAATCCCTCCGGTTATTACTATCGATGGACCTTCAGGTTCAGGTAAAGGTACTGTTGCTTTTCGTATGGCTCAAGAACTCCAATGGCCCATTTTAGACTCAGGCGCTATTTATAGGGTGCTTGGGCTCGCAGTACATCGAGCGAACATTGACCCGACTAACCCAGATAATGTCGGTGAAATAGTTCAACTAGCAGAGTCGTTACCTTTAACCTTTGAAGCCGAGCCAGAAACTGGAGAGGTAGTCGCAGTATTAGATGGTGAAGCCGTCGGGGACTTAATTCGGTCGGATGAAGCCGGGGTACGAGCCAGTGAAGTGGCAAAAATCCCAGAGGTGCGCACAGCATTGCTGCAACGACAGCGAGACTTTCGAAAGTTTCCCGGATTAATTGCTGATGGACGCGATATGGGGACCATTGTATTTGCTGACGCTCCAGTCAAAATTTTTCTTACTGCTAGCGCTGAAACCCGCGCCAATAGAAGGTTTGAGCAGTTGAAACAAAAGGGAATTGATGCTAGTCTATGCGCCCTTTTAGAAAGCATAAAAGCGCGCGATGAGCGCGATCGCACTCGAACCGTGGCTCCTTTGGTACCTGCGGAGGGTGCTTTTGTCGTTGATAGCTCAAATTTGTCTATCGACGAGGTGTTTTCGCAAGTGTTTGAATATTCGAAGAAAGTGCTTGGTATGTAAAGCATTTTTTAGAAGGTTACTCTTACTACAAGGACGAGAGTAAGTATTTTAATGACCCCGAGCATTCAGGATTAGAATGATTGGACGAACAATGACTCATCAATTAAACGTGAGTCTTAAATTAGGAATCAGGTAATGAGCGAAAATTTCGCAGAACTGTTTGAACAGAGTCTACAAGAAGTCGAAATGCGTCCAGGCGCAATCATCACAGGTACTGTTGTTGCTATCGATAGCGAAATGGTAACTGTAAACGCAGGTCTTAAGTCGGAAGGTGTTATTCCGCGCGACCAATTCACGAATTCTGCTGGCGAGCTAGAAGTTGAAGTTGGCGATACCGTTGAAGTTGCACTTGATGCAATTGAAGATGGCTTCGGTGAAACTCGTCTATCTCGTGAGCGTGCTAAGCGTTTCGAAACTTGGAAAGAGCTTGAGAAAGCACATGAAGCAGGTGAGAAAGTCATCGGCGTTATTACTGGCAAAGTTAAAGGTGGATTTACTGTTGAAATCAACAAAATCCGTGCATTCTTGCCTGGTTCTTTAGTTGACGTTCGTCCTTTACGTGACACCGCTCACCTAGAAAACAAAGAGCTTGAGTTCAAAGTTATCAAGCTTGATCAAAAACGCAACAACGTTGTTGTTTCACGTCGAAGTGTTATCGAAGATGAAAACAGTGCAGAGCGTG